>CAWGAV010000016.1:0-101749 GCA_963820625.1 uncultured delta proteobacterium | reverse complement strand
TGGATTATTTTTACACCCTCATGGAGGGCTGCCGCTATGTCTTCTGGCCTGGCTGGCATCTGCGCTCTTGTACCAGCGAAGATTACAGTAGCTTCCTTAGTACCAAGGCGAAGGGCAGTTCGGGCGCTATCTATAGCCGCATATTTGCCGCCAATAACCGCTACCCTATCTCCAAGATTCACCCTTTTGCCAAGGTTTACCTCTCTCAAGAAACTCACCGCTTGCACTACCCCTTGATTGTCTCCCCCCTCCCCCGGCAGCCTGATGCCAAGGTGAGCCCCCAGAGCCAGAAAAACGGCATCGTAGCCTTGCCCCAGCAGGTCATCCAGGGAATCCACCCTGGTATTTGTTCTGATTTCTACACCAATACCCTTTATACCGTCAATCTCTTCATACAGCACCTCTCTGGGCAGCCGGTACTCGGGAATACCCACCCGCATCATGCCTCCGGCTACCGGTAAGGCTTCCAGGACGGTCACCTTGTGTCCAAGCCTGGCGAGGTAATAGGCGGCGGTTAATCCGGCCGGGCCGGACCAGCAACGGCCACCCGTTTACCCGAAGATTTCGCCAGCAGTGGCTGCCTGGGCATTAAGGCTCGCTCGGTGACAAAACGCTCCAAAACTTTGATGGCCACCGGCCATGCACATGGTGATGGTGTGCCTGGCATGCTTTCTCACAGGGAGCGGGACAGACGCGGCTGCAGACAGCAGGAAAGGGGTTTCTTTCGCGGATAATTGCCAGAGCCTCGTCATATTTACTCCGGCTAACTAACCGAATGTAGCGGGGAATGTCAATCCCTGCCAGGCAAGCACGTTTACAAGGTGCTTCTTTGCTTGCTTCTCTGCGTACTATAGTCACGACCTTATTAAAATGACAGCGGCGTAAATCTCTCACTCATCACGGTGAGCAGGCATAGCAACGACGGTATCTGACATTGTGAGGTGGTTTCTAAAGACTTCAATCTCTTTTGGAGCAATATGTTACCACCCGGGGGGTTATCATGATCTTGTCTTTGATAATGATATTACGGTGTTCGCGTTCGGCAAGGCCTACGGCAACTGCCGCTACGATAACCCTGCAAACCCTGCAATCTCAAACGTCCCTGTCACAGGTGACTTTAAAAAAATCCGTCCGATCAATCTCCGCGATTGAATTGAGGCCAAGAACACGTCTGCAAATCACAGCGTCAGGGATTGAGGTGACGGTGCGCTTTCCGGTTGATTTGCAGAGTGCTGCGGACATCGATGATTGGGTTATGCGTGAGATCTATTCGGCCATCGAGCAGGAGCCTAAACTGAAGTTGGTCGGATCCGGCATGCCTACGTTGGAACGGACAGTTCGACTCCAACTCCTGCTTGAGCAATTGTTCTGTTCACTGGCTGGGAATTACTCTACAGCCCGAAACCATGAAAATGGCTCTTGGTTTATGTAGTGACGCCATGCGCTATGCTCCATGCGCTGGAGGTCGGCGATCTTGTCCCTATTACAACTGGTTGTATACCTCTTTTCTCTTTCCAACCCTCAAAATGAGGATGGTGTTTTCTTTCCTGTCTATCGCATAGAGACTCTATACCTTCCGTATCGATACCGGTAAAGTCCTTTAAACTCTCCGTGAAGAGGCTTCCCCAAGGACATAGGATCTCGGGGAAGATATTCTTTTACCCTTTCAATTAGGCCCTTCGCGCTCTTCTTCTCAACGTCCCTTAGATCCTCTACCGCTTTTTCGTGCCACTTCACCTGATAGGCCAAGGACTTCCTCCACTTCATCCGTCGTGTAGTACTTAGCGTTCTTGTCGTTCAACCTTTCGAGAGCCAAGTATCGGTCCTCATATTCAGCAAGATGCTCCTCCAACAGTTCTTTGACGTAGAACCCCTTAGGCCGTCGAGTTTTCGTAGACAGCCCTTCGAGCCTCTCAGCAAGGTCATCAGATATCCTTACATTCAAAACCTTTCCCATAACAAACCCTCCTTACCTAAGGTAGCAAGGCTTAAAATGCCCCACCTATAGCTGGAAGGACTAACAAGTCCCATAATGTATTACATGTGTTATACGTAATACATATAATCTAAAAAGTCAATAGCCCGGATACATAATACGTCTCCCGCCTCCCCGGCCCCCCAAAGACCTCTGCCGGATCTCAACCTGTCGTCCTTGCCCCCGTCCACTTCCCCCATGGTGTCCATCTTTTCCTTCTCTCCACCTTCCTCATTAATTCCTTCGTTTACCCATGGCCGGGGCTGTCCCCCTCCTATACCAAGGTTCCGGCGGGCAGGCTTGAACCATGAAAGTGACCTTTGTGTCTTTAGTTCCGTTATGCCCCACGTTCTGAGTTGTTATCCCTTGCACCTGACGGACTGCTTCAGGGTCCTTACCCTATGCTCCATGCCCTTTGCGCTCTGCGCTCTCTTATCGAACCTGGAATCAGTTATTGTTTCCGCAGTTACCCCTTTCGCCTAACGCCTTACGCTTCACGGCTATTTACCCTTATTAGCTATCTTTAAACAATGACCTTGGACCATCTGGAAATTGCCATAAAATTCAATTTTTGGTATAAATAGGTCAACTTCCGGTGGGTGATTGAAACAGACGAAAGAATCCAAGATCGGGGTCGAAAAGTTGCTTCGCAAAGGCGAGCATTTTATAGAAGATAACGGGAACAGTTCGCTACGGTTTCCTGGCCCTTATTCTACAGATCCCCCAGTGGACAGAAATGTCTGAACAGTCAAAGAAAGAACTTACTGAGCGTGACATCTGTACGAAGTACATTACGCCTGCCCTTGCGTCCTCGGGCTGGGACATCCAGAGCCAAATTCGGGAAGAGGTATCCTTCACGGCGGGTCGTATATTCGTTCATGGAACGAAGGTCAAGAGAGGAGACGCCCAGCGCGCGGACTACGTCCTTTATTACAAACCCAATATGCCCATTGCCGTCATCGAGGCAAAAGACAACAACCACTCCGTCGGCAGCGGCATGCAGCAGGCTCTTGGGTACGCTGATGCACTCGACGTGCCCTTCGCCTTCAGCTCGAATGGGGACGGTTTCTTAGAGCATGACCGCACTTGCCGGGAGGGAACTGTTGAGAGAGAAATTCCGTTGTCTTCCTTTCCGACGCCGGGCGAACTGTGGAAACGGTACTGCACTGCGAAGGGAATCGTTTCTACCACCGAATCCATCATCGCTCAGGACTACCACGCGGACGTTACAGGAAAAACACCACGTTACTATCAACAGATTGCGATCAACCGAACCATCGAAGCCATTACCAAAGGGCAAAATCGAATCCTTCTTGTCATGGCGGCAGGAACGGGCAAGACCTACACCGCCTTCCAAATTATCTGGCGTCTGTGGCGGGCTCGTGCGAAAAGACGCATTCTTTTCCTTGCGGACAGGAATATTTTGGTGGATCAAACCCGGATCAACGACTTCAAGCCGTTTGAGTCGGCTATGACCAAGATCACAAACCGGCAGGTGGACAAGTCGTACGAGATTTACCTGTCGCTGTATCAAGCTGTCACCGGAAACGAGGAAGAGAAAAACATTTACAAGCAGTTTACTCCAGACTTCTTCGATCTTGTCATCGTAGATGAGTGCCATCGTGGCAGTGCGGCAGCGGACTCTGCTTGGCGGGAGGTTCTTGACTATTTCAGTTCCGCAACCCAAATCGGTATGACCGCCACCCCCAAGGAGACCCGCGATGTCTCGAACATCGATTACTTTGGGGAACCTATCTACACCTATTCCCTCCGGCAGGGCATTGAGGACGGATTCCTGGCCCCGTACAAGGTGGTCCGTATCGACATCGACAAGGACCTCCAAGGCTGGCGTCCGCCTGCCGGAAAGCGCGACAAGCACGGCCGGCTTGTCGAGGACCGCATCTACAACCAGATCGATTTTGACCGCACCCTCGTCCTCGAAAAAAGGACGGAACTTGTTGCTCGTAAGGTAACGGAATTCCTACGCCTAACCGACCGGTTCGACAAAACCATCATCTTCTGCGAGGACATCGACCACGCCGAGCGCATGCGGCAGGATCTCGTGAATGAAAACGCTGACCTCGTGGCCGCCAGCAGCAAGTACATCATGCGCATTACTGGTGACGACAACGAGGGCAAGATGGAACTTGACAGTTTCATTGACCCGGAGAGCCGGTTCCCCGTCATTGTAACGACGTCGAGGCTTCTCTCCACGGGCGTCGACGCCCAGACCTGCAAACTCATCGTCTTGGACCAGCGCATTCAGTCCATGACGCTCTTCAAACAGATCATTGGCCGCGGTACCCGCATCCGGGAGGAGTATGATAAGTTCTTCTTCACCATCATGGACTTCAAGAAGGCTACCGAGTTGTTTGCCGATCCGGATTTTGATGGCGACCCCGTCCAAATCTACGAACCTAAAGGAGACGAGTCTCCCGTCCCCCCGGACGAAGAGATAGGGGAGGAACAAGTCGCAGGCAAAACGCCCATGGACATGCCTCATCCGCCCACGGGCGAGAAACGTGTGAAGTACATCATTGATGACGTTCCCGTGATGATTGTGGCTGAACGCGTACAATACTACGGCACAGACGGCAAACTCATTACCGAGTCTCTCCGGGATTATACCCGAAAATCCGTACGGAAGGAGTTCCAGTCCCTCGACGCCTTCTTGACGGCCTGGTCCCATGCCGACCGGAAATCTGCTATTATCTCCGAACTGGAGAAACATGGTGTCCTTCTCGAAGCCTTGGCCGAAGAAGTCAGCCCTTGACGATATCAGTATTAGGACAAAGCGAGGGACCGTGTGTGCAGAGGTCAAGAGGATCGCTGAGACACTTGAGGAACTTGAAAATGAGTTGGCAGGGGGAAACGGCGATGCCAGGCGCAAGCTTATAGAGAGAAGATCAAACTCTTTGAGATGACGAGGGAATATGCGGAATTCTCAGCAGCAGCACGGGCGACCCTCAAGGCGTATGACTACATCCCATCCGCCAAAGAGGTCCTGGCTTCTTGAGACCCTACCTTATGTCATGCATGGCAGAGAGGGTGGGGTCGGACCGAGTTAACTGTTTGATCGAATTAATCATTTCTGAAAGAAAGAGCCTGATTTTGGGCTTAGAACCCCAATTTTAATGTTAAAATCGCAGACAGCATGCGCTGTCATTCACAAAAAAGTTGGCGTATTCCTAATGCACGCATAGCGCATGGCGTAGGGGGGAAAGCGGCGGACGTCATTAAAAATTTTCACTTTTCGATGAGTGTTATCGCCTGACGCTTGAGACCCGGTGACTGCTGTGGCATGGTAACAAATGGCTGATGGCTGATTGCTGATTGCTCATAACTGATTGATACCAATACAGGTACATTTAGCCTGCTTTGATGTGGGGTTTTAGGATGTCATTAAAGCCTTGGTACAAAGTAGTGGCGAAACAAAGTAGGGTGGATCGAGCGGAATGGATCCACCATCAAGAAAAGGATGAGGCGAAATAAATCTTCGTGGATCCGCTTTGCCTGTTTATGCAGATAAGCTTGATCCACCCTACATGGCTGGCGCGCAAAAAAGGATTAGGATTCTAATGGTTTTTTTTGTTATAATTCCATTAGATTGAGCAATGAGGAGGTATTTATGTCCGTAGCTTTGACGATTGATATGCCTGAATCCGTGTTTTCGGCGATTCGCAAGAGTCCTTCTGAATTCGCAGCAGAAATGCGACTGGCTGCAGCCGTGAAGTGGTACGAAATGGGGGTTGTATCACAAGAAAAGGCCGCCGAGATTGCCGGTCTCACCCGTGCCGACTTCATATTCTCTCTGGCTCGCTTTGGTGTCTCCCCGTTTCAGTCCACAGCCGACGAAATAACGGAAGACCTGCGCAATGCTGATTAATCGCGTTGTCGTCAATACTTCTCCACTTATCTGCCTTTTTAAGAGCGGCCTCGCAGAATTATTTCCTGCGTTGTTTAAGGATGTGGCCGTCCCTGAAGCTGTGATCAATGAAGTCATGGCAAAAGGGACAGTGGATTTTGCTGCCCAAACTTTAATCTCAAATAGCTGGATACGCCGAATTGGTAATGTTGCCATTGATCCTCGTGTAGCGTCGTGGGATTTGGGAGATGGAGAAAATGCCGTCCTTTCGTTTGCCTTGAAGAACCCAGAATATTTTGCGGTTATGGATGATCGGGAGGCAAGACGATGCGCTATCTCCCTTCAATGCCATTACATAGGGACCCTCGGAATAGTCGTTCTTGCCAAGAAAAGGGGGATGATCAGTTCGGTTCGGGGAACTCTGGGGAAGATTCAAAATGCTGGACTATGGATGTCAGAAACCCTTGTGAATGAAATCTGCCGTAAGGTGGGAGAGGAGTAAATATGCCTCTAAAACCATGGTACAAAGTCGTTACTCCCCGTGAAGACCTGGAAAATTCATTTGGGACCGGTTCTCATATTCACTTTGAAAAACAAATAGATGCAAACTAATTATTCAAAAATTCGCTGTCATTCACAAAAAAGTTGGCATATTCCTAAATGCACGCATAGCGCAGACCGCAAAGCGCAGAGCGTCATTTGTAAAGAGAGTGAAAAAGTTCAGTCTGATAGGTTTTCTATTCTTATCCCTTTACCTTTTTTAAGGCTTTCCCTGGCTGATGCAACTCGCGCTAAAAACCTGGGATCATGCTCTAACCTGTAATCAAACCAGTCCTCTTCGGACCCGAAACCAATTAAAACACCGGCCGGTTTTCCATGGCGTGTGATGATGATCTCTTCTTTTTCCGCCAAATCCAAGTATTCTGAAAGGCGGTCCTTAACTTCTGACAGTGCAATCCTCTTCATTTCTTTTCTCCCATTTCCTCCAGCCATTCAGTGGCTTTGGACTTCGGTATGATCGCTAAGACTTCAACCGTCGCTTCCACAACGTCGTAAAATACCCTGATTTCATCAACTCTCAATCGATACTGTGGTCGACTCATCCCTTGTAACTTTTTGATTCGACTCTTGCTTATTTTCTGTGGTTCATACCTAAGATGTTTCTCGATCGCCTCTTTGAAAGTTCGGGGAGTTTGCTCATCTCTTGATTCTTCTTAAATTCGAAAAAAACCAGAAATTTTAAGGGTCCATTCCGATTTTGACCGGCATGTTCTTATCCGCGGACCACTCCACCCAAGATCCCCGGTAGAGACGAACATTGGGAAAACCGAGCACATATTTGAGGGTGAAATAGAGATGGCTTGCCTCCCTTCCGGTCTGACAATAGACAACGATCTCCTTGTCCTTTGTCACTCCGGATTCTGCAAAGAGTTTTTCCAAATCCTCTTTTTTCTTCCAAACCTTTACCTCTTCCCCTTCTAAAGTCGTTTCCCAAAATACATTCTTGGCTCCAGGGATATGGCCTCTCCGGATCTCTTCCCCTTCTTCGCCGCTGTATTGTTTGGGTGGGCGAGCGTCCAGGATCACAACATTTTTTGCTGTGAGTCGATCGCGGACCCATTTTTTTTCAGCTAACGTGTCACGGATCGCTTTCCCAAAAAATTTGTTAGGGGAAAGAGACGGATACTCTTGAGTGGTGGGTAGTTTTTCTGAGATCCATTTCTCCCAGCCTCCATTCAGGATCCCCACTTTTTTGTGGCCCAAGTAATCCAAGGTCCAAGCGAGGAACGTTGCATTAGGATTTGATTTCTCGGAGTAAAGGATCACCCACATGGGATTGGAAAGGCTTAAATTGTCTCCTAATAACCTTTCTAAACAGATCCGATCGGGTGCCTGGTTGGGTATACCCTTTTCTGGAATCTTAAGATTTTCAAAATGGAGATAGACGGCACTTGAAATATGGCCCTTGAGATAATCAAGGAGCGAAGTTCTCATGTCAATGATACGAATGGAAGGATGACTGGTCAGGTTTAACAATTCTCGTGTTTCAATAAGTCTGGGATGGTCAAAATTTTTTAAGGGAGGGGTCTTCGCAGAAAGAAAGTCTGGGAGGGCAAAAAACATTAAGACCAGGATTCCTCCTATCACAATATGTGACCTTCGTTCCTCCATACCAGCCTCCTTGAACCTTTCAACTTATGATGTTCCCTCTTTTCTTCTCCAACGCTTTTCGATAGAGTTGAAGATAAGCCTCCGCCGATCTTTCCCAAGAGAAATCCGCTGTCATGGCATTTCGGAGGAGTTGTCTCCAATGCTCTGGCTGATTATAAAAACGGATAGCCTCTTTGATGGTGTTGAGGAATTCCTTGGCATCATAGCGGGTAAATTTAAAACCATTTCCTTTTTTCGTGGCAGGGTCGTAATGGGTGATGGTGTCGTCCAGCCCTCCGGTGGCACGTACCACGGGGATCGTCCCATATTTCAGGCTATAAATTTGATTGAGACCACACGGCTCATATTTCGATGGCATGAGAAAGAAATCCACCCCGGCTTCGATTTTATGGGCCAATCGGTCATCGTAGGCGATTCGGATCCCTGCTTTTTGAGGATATTTTTGAGCGACCTGGGTAAAGAGATCGTGATATTTCTGCTCCCCTGTTCCCAAAAGAACGAATCCAATGTCAAGCGCAAAAAGTTCCTCTAAAATTTCCACCAGAAGGTCGAATCCTTTCTGGTCGGCTAATCGAGAGATCATTCCTAAAAGAGGAGCATTCTCAAGGGAAGAGGGGAGATGAAATTCCTTTAGAAGGTCCCTTTTGCATTCCCTCTTCCCGGAGATTTCTTTCGAGTCGTATCGGGCGATCAGGTGAGGGTCATGAGAAGGATCCCAATCCTCATAGTCCACCCCGTTGAGAATTCCATAAAGGCTTTCCCTTCTCTTTCTCAAAATGCCTTCCAACCCATAGCCGTATTCAGGGGTCTGGATCTCTTCACTATATTTTTGGCTTACCGTATTGATGACATCGGCATAAACAATACCCGCCTTCATGAAGTTGATCCTCTCCCAAAATTCGATTCCTTCTGGATTGTACATCTCTGCGGGGAGGCCAGTGAGCCAGAATTTCTCCTTTTTGAACAATCCCTGATAGGCAATGTTATGAATGGTGAACACCGCCGCGGTATGGGAGAGAAGAGGATCGTTCTGGTAAACCGATTTAAGATAAGCGGGGATCAATCCGGTTTGCCATTCATGATGGTGGATGATGTCAGGGGAGAATCCCATACGCTGACAAAAGATGAGGATGGCTTTTGAGAAGAAGATGAAACGTTCGGCATTGTCGAAGTAATCGCCTTTGGGTGTGCTGTAGAGAAATTCCCTGTCAAAGAACTCTTCCCGACCGATGAAATAGACTGGGATGTCCTGGCTCAGATGGCCCAGATAGATATCCGCTTTGAGCTTCTCATCCCCAATGGGAACTTCAATGTCTTCACCCAAATATTGATGGGGAAGCCCGGATTCCTTCACCATTCGGTAATAAGGCATGAATAACTTTATCTCACATCCCAATGCTTGGAGGAATTTAGGAAGGGCTCCTGCCACATCCGCCAACCCTCCTGTCTTAGCAAAAGGGACGGCCTCAGGTGTTGCGAAGAGAATTTGTAAAGGTTTATTCATTGCCATCCATTATGAATTTTGAGTTATGAATTAAGAGGTGTAAGACTGAAACTCATCATTCACCACTCTTCACTCTTAATTACTTTTTCTCCCCAGATCAGGACGCGGTGTGGAAACGGGATTTGAATCCCTTTTTCATCAAATCGATTTTTAATCCTTTTCCTCAATTCCCTTCCCACCTCCCACTGTTTTAAGGGGACCGTTTTCACTACCATCCGAATGACCAATTGGGAATCTTCGAATCGCTCCACCCCGAAGATTTGTAACGGTTCGAGGATCGCACTCTTCCAGGGTTCGTCCGCTGCCAATTCCCTCCCGATCTGTTCAAGGAGTTCAAGGACCTGGTCCACATCTTCACGGTACGAGATGCCGACATCCAAAACCGTTCTTGCCCACTCTTTAGAGAGGTTGCTGACAATCTTAATCTCACCGTTCGGGATGGTGTGAACTTTTCCCTCCAAGTCTCTCAGAACCGTTCTTCTCAAACTCACGGATTCGACCAGACCGGATACTCCTGCCACCTCGATCGCATCTCCTATCCGATACTGATTCTCAAGGGTGATAAAGAATCCACTGATCACATCCTTGACTAAACTTTGAGCCCCAAAACCAATGGCTAATGCTCCAATGCCGGCAGTGGCCAATAGAGGACCCAATTGTATTCCAAGCTCTCCAAGAATCATCAAGAGGGCAATGAAGGAGATGATAATGATCAGGGCATGTCGAAGAATGTTCCCCAAGGTATGCGCCCTTTTCTTTGCTTCTGCAGCCTGGAGAGGGTCCTTGTCCGGAACAAATTTCTCGAGCCATTTCACAATCCATTTGGACATTTGTGACAGAGTGATGAAAGCGATGAGGATCCCGAGAACCTTGATTCCGGAAGTGGTGAGCCAGGTGGTGATATTTTCGAATATTTCAGGCATGAAGGCCTTTACAATTCATTCCAAATTTAAATGCCAAAATCCCTGCCTGCGCCTGCCTGCGGTAGGCAGGGTAGACAGACAAAGTTCAAGATTTGGAATTTAGGCTTTGACATTTGGCATTGATTTAACCTTGAGCCTATTCGCCCTTTTCTGTTTTCCGGACGACCTTTTCTAAACGATCCAGCGCATCGGCTGTCTTCTCTCTCAAGGAATCGGTCATCGCCACCAATGCGTCTATCTGTTTCTTCAGGTCAGGGGAGGAGGCGCCGATTTCGATCTGTCGTTTCAGTTCTACGGTTCCTCCTGTGCGTTGATAGGCGAGAATGGAAATGATAAGTGCGACCACTGCTATGAGAAGCGTGATACCCTCCATAATCAAGGCCCTCCTTCAATTTTTGAATTAAGATACTTCATCCCTTTAAAATTTTCAACCGATTCCTTTTCGGATTTCGGGCTGGATAATGGAACTGATAGGGTATGAGGAGTGACAATCCCCACAGACATGATGGTTTTGATCGCCTCTTCGATGGTCAACTGGGAAGGGAGGATCTTCTCTTTAGGAAGAAAGAGGAGGAAACCTTGAGGCGGGACAAAAGCTGTCGGGACAAAAACAGTGACCCTCTTTTGTTGTTCAAGATCGGTCAACTCATTTGTGACAAAACCGAGCACATAATTTCCTTCCTGTGGAAATTCGACAAAGACAGCCTGCCGGAATGCGCCTTTTCGTGAAGTGGAGAAGGCATCGGTCAATTGTTTTGAAGAAAGATAGATATTTTTTACAACCGGTATATTCGTGAAGAGGCGGTCTGCCCAATTCACCAGTTTACGACCCAACACATTGGTGGCGATCACTCCGATCAGGTAGAGCAAGAGGAAGAAGCTAATGATTCCTATCCCTGGAAGGTGGAAAACGCGACGAAACAGAGAGACAGTCACTTCAGGTATCAGCGGATCGAGAATAGTATCCAGTGTGTTGAAGACGAACTTCAAGACGAGAAAAGTAATCCCGAGGGGCAAGATGACCAAAATTCCCGTAAAGATCTTTGTTCGAAGATGTTTAAAAATTCTTTTTGTCATGGATTCGATGGTGTTAATCCGAGAATCTTTTTCAGATCCCCCTCCTCGACCACCTCTTTTTCCAGTAAGAGACGGGCGAGTTCTTCCAATTTATCTTTTTTTGCCGTCAGTATTTCTTTGACCCTTAGATAGGTTTCATCCACAATCTTTTTCACTTCTTCATCAATCTGTTTGGCTGTGTCCTCACTGTATTCCCTCGTGGGGAAAAGTGAAGAGGGAAGAAACAGAGGTTGTTTTTCTTTTTCGAACGTGACATAGCCCAATTTTTCGCTCATCCCAAATGCTTTCACCATGCTGGTGGCAATATCGGTCGCCCGCTGGAGATCGTTATGAGCACCGGTGGAGATCTCTCCAAAAACAATTTCCTCAGCAACCCTTCCACCCAGCAATACTGCCAAGCGGTCGAGGAGTTCTGTTTTGGTCATCAAATAACGATCCTCCGTAGGCAATTGAAGCGTGTAGCCCAATGCAGAGATCCCTCTCGGGATGATCGAGATACGACGAACTGGGTCGGCATTCGGTAAGAGGGAGGCCACAATCGCATGACCGGATTCGTGAAAGGCAACGATCTCCTTTTCCTTCTTTGACATCAGTCTTCTCTTCTTCTCCAATCCAGCCACCACGCGGTCAATCGCCTCTTCAATATCGGCCATTTCTACAGCCTCTTTATTCTTCCGGGCGGCAAGAAGGGCAGCCTCGTTCACGATATTGGCGAGATCCGCACCCACGAATCCAGGCGTTCTTGAAGCGATTACCTTCAAGTCGACATCTGGAGATAATTTGATATTTTGGGCATGGATCTTCAGAATCTCCTCACGACCAATGATATCGGGTCGGTCAACCACCACATGGCGGTCGAATCTCCCTGGCCTGAGAAGAGCGGGATCCAAAATTTCAGGCCGGTTGGTAGCGGCCATGATGATCACCCCTGTATTGGGGTCAAAACCATCCATCTCCGATAAGAGTTGATTGAGCGTCTGTTCCTGTTCATCGTGTCGTCCCATGGGATTGACCCCGCGGGCTTTTCCCAAGGCATCCAGTTCGTCAATGAAGATGATACAGGGAGCATGATTTTGAGCCTGAGCAAAGAGGTCTCTGACCCTTGCTGCTCCCACGCCGACAAACATTTCCACAAAATTGGAACCGCTGATGGAGAAAAAGGGAACATTCGCCTCTCCGGCCACTGCCCGGGCGAGCAACGTTTTTCCTGTTCCAGGCATTCCCACCAAGAGAACTCCTTTGGGGATCTTTCCGCCGAGGCGTTGAAATTTTCCAGGGGTTTTAAGAAACTCCACCACCTCCTTCAATTCCTCTTTCGCCTCGTCAATTCCAGCCACATCGGCGAAGGTAATCTTCTTTTCCTTCTCCGCATAGATTTTAGCCCGGCTCTTTCCAAAGGACATCACACTCGTCTCCGGTCCGATTCGGGAGAAGAGGACCCTCCATAATATAAAGAAAAAAACGAGAGGAATAATCCACGAAAAAATATTGGCCAACCACTTGCTTTCGACCTTCCCTGTATATTTCACATGGTGGGCCTCCAATTCCTTCACCAAGTCTGCATCTTCCACCCGGACGGTCTGAAACTTTCGGAGGCCCTTTTCCGTTTCCCTCTCGCCATTAATCGATTCCGGATTAACGGTCAGGTCTTTGATTTTGTCCGTCCTTAATAACTCCTTAAATTCACTGTAAGGGATGACGTCTTCAACCTTTCTTGTCATGATGTAATTCTGGATGAGCACGACGATGAGAAAGGCAATCACGATATACCAGATTGTGAAGTGGGTCTTTTTAAGAATGGGTTTCTTTCCGCCTCGATCTGAAGGTCCTTTGATGCCAAGAAGATCTCTCAGGTCAGAGGTAGGTTTTTGATCCTTCTTCATTTTAAGAATCTCCAAAGACTCTTCGGAAGATATCATCCACGCGTTTAAGATGAGTCCGGACATCGAAGAGAGCGTCTAGTTCCTTTTGGGTCATCAGACCTTTGATGGTTTCATCCCGGGAAAGGAGGGTTTTGAAATCCTCACCTTTTTCCCAAACCCTCATCGCATTCCTTTGAACCACTCCATAAGCCTCTTCCCTCGAGAGGCCTTTTTTGGTCAGATGGAGAAGGATTGATTCCGAAAAGATAAGACCTCCCATCTTTTCCAGATTGGCTTTCATGTTCTCCGGATAGACGATGAGATTCTCGACAAGGGAGGTGAGGCGGTTGAGCATGTAGTCGATTAAAATCGTGGCATCAGGAGCGATCACCCTTTCTACTGAGGAATGGCTAATGTCACGCTCGTGCCAGAGGGGAATGTTTTCCAAAGCAGCCAGACCGTAGGATCGCACAAGGCGTGCCAGGCCGGAGAGGTTTTCCGAAGAGATGGGGTTTCTTTTGTGTGGCATGGCAGAGGAGCCCTTCTGCCCCTTGGAAAAGAATTCCTCAGCTTCCAAAACCTCGGTTCGCTGGAGGTGCCTGAGTTCCACAGAAAATTTTTCTATCGAGGAGGCAATGATGGCCAGGGTAGTGAAGAATTCAGCATGATGATCTCTCTGAACAATCTGTGTCGAGATGGGCGCTGGTTTAAGTCCCAACTTTCCACAAACAAACTCCTCAATAAAGGGAGGGATATGGGCAAACGTCCCGACAGCCCCTGAGATCTTTCCGACACTCACAGACTCTTTGGCCCTCTCCATGCGGAGGAGATTTCGCTTCATCTCATCATACCAGAGGGTCATTTTGAGGCCGAAGGTAATGGGTTCAGCATGGATACCATGGGACCGGCCGATCATTAAGGTTTCCTTATATTGGAAGGCCTTTTTCTTCAGCACCTCTAAAAGCCGATGGATGTCTTGGAGAATGATTTCAGAAGCCTCTTTTAAAAGCATGGCGAGGGAGGTGTCGAGGATATCAGAGGAGGTGAGACCATAATGGAGATATCTCGAAAGGGGACCGATAGACTCCCCCACATTGGTCAGGAATGCGAGGACATCGTGTTTCGTCACCTTCTCTATTTCATCAATACGGTGAATATCAAAGGAGGCTTTTTCTTTGATCTCTCGGACAACCTCTGCTGGAATCTCACCTAATTGGGAAAGGGCCTCACAGACCACGAGTTCAATCTGGAGCCAGGTTTCAAATTTTCTCTGATCCGTCCAAATCTTTCCCATCTCCGGCCGGGTATATCTTGGAATCATCTCAGGCTCCTTACAGAATGTATATAACTATTTAACTGGATGGTGTTGAAAAGTCAATAAAAAACGGGTTGTTAATTATTGACAATTCCTTGGTTCAAATGCATATTAGTGCTATGATTATCATCAAATCCCCCAGGGAGATTGAGCAATTAAAGAGATCCAATGCTATTGTGGCAGAGGTCTTTGAGAAACTGAAGGGGATGATTTTACCAGGGATCACCACAAAGGAGCTGGATCAGGTCGCTGAAGAATACATCTTATTAAAAGGAGCCCGCCCTGCCTTTAAGGGTTACAGGGGATTTCCTGCAACCCTTTGCATCTCCATCAATGAGGAGGTGGTCCACGGCATTCCCGGTGAACGACGATTGAACGAGGGGGATATTGTAAGCCTGGATGTAGGAGTCAATTTTATTGGTTATTTTGGAGATGCAGCCGTCACCCTTCCTGTGGGAGAGGTGGATCCAGAAGCCAAAAGACTTCTTGAAGTTACGGAGAAGGCTCTTTATATTGGTATTGAGAAAGCAAAAGCTGGAAATCGACTTTTCGATATTTCCTATGCTATTCAGAGATGGGTGGAATCCCATGGGTTTTCTGTGGTGAGGGATTTTGTAGGACATGGGATTGGGAGGGATCTCCATGAGGAACCGCAGATACCAAATTTTGGGGCGCCCCATCAAGGACCGAGACTCGAGAAGGGCATGATCTTTGCTCTGGAGCCCATGGTCAATGAAGGAACCCATGAAGTCAGGGTTCTTTCTGACGGCTGGACCGTCGTGACGGCAGATGGAAAACGCTCCGCCCATTTTGAACATACCATTGCCATTACTGAAGATAGCGCTGAGATATTGAGTGCTCTTTAAACATCAATGACCCAATGCAAAATGAAAATTGAGAAATGGAAAATGGTTATAAAAATTTCTTAATTTTGCAACTTGCACTTTACCATTTGCATTGTAAAATGGTTTTTGCTTTGATAAGGAGGTAGAAGAGAAGATATGTATCGAGTAGCTAAGGATATGGTCGATTTAGTGGGATATACGCCCTTGGTGAGGATTAACCATATCGTTCCCAACAAAAAGGTGAAGGTTTATGCAAAACTGGAACGATATAATCCAGTCGGTTCGGTCAAAGATCGGATTGCAAAATACATGATTGAATATGGGGAGAAGGAAGGTCTCCTGACGAAAGATAAGATCGTCATCGAACCCACCAGCGGAAATACCGGCATTGCTCTGGCGATGGTCTGCGCGGTCAAAGGATATCGGTTGGAATTGGTGATGCCGGAGACGATGAGCATGGAAAGAAGAAAGATCCTCACTGCCTTTGGAGCGAAGATCATTTTAAGCGAGGGTTCCAAGGGAATGGATGGGGCGATTGATTTGGCCGAGGAGATGGCTAAAGACCTTAAATATTATATGCCTCACCAATTTGAGAATAAGTATAATGTGCTTGCCCATTATGAGACAACGGGAGGGGAGATCTGGAGAGCGACGAAAGGAAAAGTGACGATGTTTGTTGGAGGTTTAGGAACCACCGGGACCCTGATGGGTGTTTCTAAACGACTGAAAGAATACAACCCTGAAATCAAAATCGTTGGTGTGGAGCCCTATCCCAATTCGAGTATCCAGGGGTTAAAAAACCTGAGCTCCCAGTATGTCCCGGAGATCTATGATGCCAGCCGATTGGATGAAAAAATCAATGTGAAGGATGAGGATGCTTTCGAGATGGCAAGGGCCCTCACCGTCCGAGAAGGAATCTTTTGTGGAATCAGTTCTGGGGCAGCGATGTGGGGGACATTACAGAAGGCAATGGAGTTAGATCGGGGTGTGATGGTGACTGTCTTCCCGGATGGTGGAGAGAAATATGTGAGCACTCCTCTCTATGAACCGAGCAAATGTTTTGAATGTTTGCAGAAGCATCGGATTCCCACCTGCATGACAGCGGAGTATATCACTGCCCTGGAATGTCTGGTGAAAAACGAGGGCTAATTGGATAAAAACGCATAGCGCATGGCGCAAAGGGAATAGCGTTTAATAAACCTATTTACAACTTGTATTTGAATTTCCTCAAGAGGTCTTTTCTCCAGGCAATTCCGTCTTCTTTTTCAACCCCTTTTGGAGAAAAACCATCAATGACACCGAGGACGCCTCTGCCCTGTTCTGACTGGGCCAGGATCACTTCAACAGGATTTGCCGTGGCACAGAAGACGGTACAGACCTCCTGACACATCTTCACGGCATTGAGGACATTGATCGGGAAGGCATCCTTTAAAACGACGACAAAGGTATGGCCTGCACCAATCTTCAGGGCGTTCTTCTTAGCAACCTCTTTCAATGTCTCATCGTTTCCTTCAAGCCGGATGAGGCAGGCCCCAGAGGCTTCACAGAATCCGATTCCAAATTTGGCACTGGGAACAGACCCCACCATGATCTCGTGAAGGTCTTCGACCGTCTTGATGAAATGGGTCTGACCAAAAATGATGTTACATCCTTCCGGAATCTCCAACCGCTCGGTCTTCAGCTCCATGATTTACCTCCTCAAGCGTCTTTGTGTCATTGGGTCATTAGAGATGTCGTAGGGTCATAGCGTCTTAGGGTCTTAGAATCTTCAAGACATAATGACTCAAAGACTCAATGACCCAAAGACTTTTTTTTAACATATCGTTCCCGAGATGAATTGTCAATGCGGTAGTTTTCTGCTTTTCACTGAGCTATGCCTTCAAAAGAGAAAAATTTGAAAGAGAAGGACTTTAAGGTTAAGATGAAAAATCAAGAATTGAAGACAGGGGGGTAATACAAAGAAGGAGGTTGCCTCAAATGAAATTTTCAGTTGCCTGTAATTGGGACCCAGAGATTTTGGAATGTCTGAGCCGTGAACCTTCTTCTGTGGATACACTTTTTGGCCAGATTACCGATGACCCATTCGGTGGTGGACGGGGCTCATTTCTGGCACCGAAAGTCGCACGCGAACAGGCTAAGGAATTCATCGCCGATACGCGGAAGCGGGGTTTCCACTTCAATTATCTTTTCAATGGTGCCTGTCAGGACAACCTCGAAATGACTCGTGAGGGGAACCGCGTTCTCTTCGACCATATCGAGTGGGTGGCTTCAACAGGTGCTGATATAGTGACGATCACCTTGCCGATCATGCTCATATGGATCAAACGCCATTTCCCTCATTTCAAGGTTGTAGTGTCGAGTTGGGCACGCGTTGCCAATGTCAAACGGGCTAAATATTGGGAGGACATCGGCGCCGATCAAATCATTCTGGCTGAATATGCGACTCGTGATTTCGCTGCGCTCCGTTCGATGCGAAGGGCTCTTCACTGCAAACTGGAGGTCATAGCCAACCCATCTTGTCTTTATATGTGTTATCTTGATACGAACCATATCAACATGATGTCGCACTCGGCACAGGGAGGCCATATCAGTGGGGGCTTTGTGTTAGACCATTGTCAGGTCTATTGCCAAAGAATGAAATTAGGGAGACCCGATGAACTCATCAAAGCCCGTTGGATACGCCCCGAAGATGTGGGCGATTACGACGAGATAGGTATTGATTCGCTGAAATTGCTCGAACGATTCCGGACCACTGAGACCATGATGCAGGTGGTTCGCGCCTATGGACAGCGGCATTTTGAGGGGAACCTCGTGGAGTTGTTGACCCTGCCGCGTCGCAACGCTTATAATCCACCCAATTTGGAATATCTCATACGGCCCGACCTTGTGAACGTCGACATGATGCTGGAGATGGCTGACATTTTTGGCTACTCCTTCTCTGATGTGATGCAGATCGATAACCGTACCCTTGACGGATTCGCCGAGCATTTTAAAACCCATGATTGCTATCACAGTTCATGCGATGAATGTGGTTATTGCAAGCGATGGGCGGAGAAGGTGGTACGAGTTGATAAAGAGAAAGCATCAAGCCATTCTCAAGAAGTTTGATGCTTTCATCGAAGCAATCATCGGACGTCAGACACTTAGAGAAAACATTCTGCCGGATGTGAGCCACGTTCGCTTGAGTCCGGAAGCTGCTTCGGTGTTGGAAAGATTGATGGCGTTTGTGCCGCCTCCATTGGCAGAAATAGCACGATTGAAAACCATCAATGGCGCTGCTCAGATCGCCGCCAAACAGGCCAGGGAGGAATCCGGCACCAATGGAGTTGTCGGCACGCAGGCAGTCGTCCTCGCATTCTGGATGGGTACACCTGAACCTTCACGAGACCCTGTCCGTCAGGCCCTCGAACAGATGGGACTGTGGCAGTATATCGACGCAGCGGGCGTGGTTTGAACCCACATCAAACTATGTTTTCTTTTCCCCAACCTGTTTAAAGATATCCGTCAATGGGAGTGTAAGTCCCACCTCAGGTTGATAGCGTAAAAAGCTGGGTATAGGATATCGGATTCCCTTTTCGTGAGTCTTTGAGAGACCCTCAACAAGGTCTTTCAGAGATGAAGCAGGCAATGCGTAAGCCATTTCATGGTCTTGGGCTGTGGCCCAAACTCGATCACCGTTTCCAGGGATGACCACTTTGGGGGATTGATCTAAAAAAGCTCCGAGAACCCCCTCGGAACATGAAGCAGCCCGACCAGAAAAAGAGCTGGTAATGGGTTTACCTGTACGTTGAGTGCTTCCGTGCAAGCAGCGCATGAGTTGAGCAGGATTCAGATAGATCAGGATGACATCTGGTTCAATCTTGGTCCACTCCAGGGGAGAATAAACCACTGCCTCGCATTGGCCCGGCTTCAGAGTTCTGAAGGATTGAAAGATGTTAAGAGCCACAGTGGTATCTGCGGCGTAATTCATTCGGATGAAAAAGTTGAACGCCTCTTCCTGGTTTACGGGTTCCCACCCGTAGGTGTGCCCTGAAATCGCACAACCTAAGTCCTCCTTGGTCATGGCAATGGTCCATCCATATTTACGGGCAATGGATTGGGCCTGACAGTGAGCCATTTTGACTTTGAGATCTTTTAGAGGAGTTCGGGTTCCACTTGGAATCTCTCCTTTGTTTCTTAATATCCTTATCGCTACCGGAAAAGTCTCAGGGTTAATGTAACGCCTAAGTTCTTTACCAAGCTCTTGCCATTCTTTCATGAAGTTTTCCTCCGTTTGATCGAAAATGATTTTTTATTTGACGAGAGTCAACTTTTTATGGATGAAACTTAAATACTTAAACTAATGACCGGTGAAGTAGTGACGCCCGATCTCCCAGAAAAACTCTGGCCGTGATCCTCATTCTGAAAAACCTCGAATCATGCCTTCACCAGGGAAAACCCTTCAAGGTTATGGCTTCGGTCGCTTCCAGAAAGGGTCGGTTCTTCCAAGCTCCGCAAGCGTTGTAACCATTTCCCGGACATACTCTCGACTATGTGAGACCCAATCAAGGTCGAGGCGTCTGCGAAAATAGCTGCCCGAAAAGAGTTTGACCAGGTCTGAAAGTGAAACGATACCCTCGGCTGTGGCAGGATCGAAACGGGCCCAATTCCGAATATGCTCTTCCGACCGGAAGAGGTTCATCGTGCTTCAGGCATAGGGAGCGTTTTCAAACCACTTCCAAAAGGGAACAGCCACATACCCCATCAGACCTTCAGGCTCGGTTCGAAGGATCTGCCCGTCGCGGATCTCCACACGAATCGGGAGCCCACAATCGAGACAGGGAGCATCGATCTGGATTGTTTTCCCTGGAAAGAGCCAGCAGACTGCCAGCGATTCGAACCCTCATTGGCCAAACCATTTCTGTTGACCCTCGATGGTTATCCGGTACTGAGTGGGAAGATTGTTAAACGGGGCAAAAGAGGCGATGTAGTCAGTATTTGGAAATAGCCATCCAGGAATCCCTGCTGCAAAAAGGTCGTGAAGAGCTTTTCGGCCTTCTTCCACGGGAATTCCCAACTCAGAGGCGATCTCCGTATAGTGTGGCGCCTGCCCGGATTCCACCATTCTTTTCATAATAAAGTGGAAAGTCCGATCTAAATCGCTTGGATTGGTCATAATGCTCACCCCCTGTGAATAAAACCCATTTCTTCTTAAGGAATCGGTTTCATTAGTTCCGGATCATATGTCCATCCAATGGCTTAAAGATTATTGGTGGATGGGACTTTCAGAATTTTTCTTTGATATATACTTTCACTTTATCGAGGAAGATTCTATAGACAGGCTCGGTTTCTTCAATAAATCTCTTAATCTAATTCCATCTTACATCCAGATATTCATGTGAGATGATTGGTGAAAGGTGATATGTTTAATAAACCTTACTTGAATCTCCTTTTTCAAGGTTTATCCGTTCTCTATAATCCCTTATCACAAAATCATTATAATCTTCTGCCATGTCCGTTATCACTTCCATAAAATCCAAATAAAGTCCCCAGTTTTTTATTGCAAGAGGGACTCCCCTAATGGCACTTGCCGCCACGCTGGTAGAAACCCTGTTCAAAACAAGAAGTTCCACCTCTTTTCTTAAGAGCTTTTGAAGGTCTCCCCATATCTCATTCTCTCCGTCATAAAAAACCTCTTTTTCAAATTCTGTGGGATGTCTTTCCAGAGGATAAAAATAGACCGCAATATCAACATCAGATAATCTGTTGGCATGTCCTTTTGCCTGTGAACCATACAGGAAAGCAAAAGCGATATCTCCCCTTTGACTAAAGTATTCTTTAAGCTTTTCTATTAAGTTCGTTTCCATTTTTTGAGGATAAAATTCCCATTCAAAGTTTTATTTTTATAAGGTCATTGGTAAATAGCTTTGTTAATTAGAATTTATTGAATTTATAAAGAAAAGTCAAATTAGAAATAAATTAGAAAATGAACTGACTGTGTCCGGGACCTGAAAGATATAAAAAAATAATTACGCTGTGAATAATCGAACAATCTCTTAATTTTCGTTGACTTCTTAATGCAGTTTGACGATGATATGGAATATCAAACTTCAAAATCCATAACTTCACATTAAGAAAGGAGTTGAACGTGATGGTTGGTAAAGAAGTGAAGATCCGACCGATGGAGCCGGAGGATATCAGTGGCATTTTAATAGTCGACCGGAAGATCAGCGGCGTGCAGAGGGCTCTTACTTATAGAGATTTGGTCCGGGAAGCCCTGGGAGGACAAATAGACATGAGCTTTGTGGCCGAGGTTGGCGATCAATTTGCAGGGTTTGTCATGGCCTATCTCACTTATGTCCGTGAGCAGGTCTCAGAAGCCTGTGTCATTCAAATTTTTGGAGTCGACCCCCAATACCAGAGACAGGGTATCGCTTCAAAACTAATCCAGGCGCTATTAGACAAATGTCGTTCAAAAAAGATAAAGCTTGTCCGAACCATGGTCGATGAACGGGATAACGAATTACAAGGCTTCTTCAAGCGCTTGGGGTTTGATCGCGGCCGGTACATAGATTTTTCAAAAATTGTGTAAAGACTTTTTGAGAAACGGAAAGTTAATATAAAATTGTTCTTTGCCATGTGAAGTTTAGAACATAATTAACCCTCAACTTCCCTCCTAAAGATCACCTTTTAGGAATGTCTTTACCTCCATTTTTTCCCCATCCGTCATCACTGTGATGGCTCCATCTTTATCAGTTCTTAAAATCCTCGAACCCAATTGCAGGTATCTCTTCAATACCTCTGGATGGGGAAGCCGGCCGATATTTCTTTCACCCACACTGAGAATGGCATAAGTAGGTTTCACCCTTTCCAGAAAAAGCGGGGAACTCGAGGAAGAACTTCCGTGATGGGGGATCTTCAATACATCTGACTTCAAGAGGTAACCCTTTCTCAATATTCGTTCTTCGGCTTCCTTTCCAATATCTCCTGTCAGAAGCACAGAAACATTTTTAAATCGAAGCTTCATGACCAGTGAGGCATTATTCAGATCCCAGAGACTCCGAACTTTTCTTTGTGTTGCATTCCACACCGGTGGGTTTGGAAAAGAAATCTCGACCCCATTCATGATTTGAGAAGGTGTCTCTTCATTCAGAGAATGGATCTTAATTTTTTTCTCCTCAAGAATTTTTTTCAACTGGAGATAGGGCTCTGAGTCTGTCTGAAACCCGTTATCCCAGAATTGGCCAATCGAAAATTGGGAAGCAATGAAGTTTAAACCTTTCAGATGGTCTGGGTCAGGATGGGTGAGGACAAGGGTGTCAACCCTTCGAATCTTCTTTTTCCATAGAAAGGGGGCGATGACATTCTTTCCAATATCGAAACGATCCTCACGAAGACCTCCTCCATCGATCAGCATCCTTTTTCCTCTTGGAAATTCGATGAGGATGGAATCTCCATGTCCTACATCTATAAAAGTTAACCTGAGATCTTTTTGGAATAAATCTTTCAGATTCCAAAATGCCAAATCGAAGACGAGAACAACGCAGAGTCCCAAAAAAAGATATCGGGCCATCTTCCGTTTCTTAAGGTGAACTACTAGGAAAAGGAGAATGTAGAAAAGGACGATTTCAAAAACGGTTGGGGTTGAGACAAAGAACGAAGCAAACGGTAGAGAGGCAAAGAAGGCCAGTACTCTGAGCAGGATCAGGGTGATGAAACCATTGATGTTGATCAGGAAGGTAGCTAAGGGAGTGAAGAAGAAAGAAAAAATGGAAGCGGTGAGACTCAAAGGGACAATGAGAAAGCCCACCCATGGGATGATGAAGAGGTTGGTGAAAAATCCAATGGGGGAGAAACGGTTGAAGTGGAGTGCAACAAAAGGTGCGGTCCCTAAAATGGCCACTCCAGTGACGAGGAGGGAGAGCATGATATATTTCAAGATATTCTTCTTCCATGAAGTTTTTAGAAGAAGGGAAATTCCCTCTTGTTTAAACTCTTGAAGGATGCGTGGGACCAGATAGAGAATGGAAAGGACAGCGAGGAAGGAAAGCTGGAAAGAAACATCGAAAAGGGAAGGAGGTGAGAGGATGAGGATGAGAAAGGCTGCCAGAGCGAGTGTGTGGAGCAGGTTTCTCTCCCGATTGAGCAAGATGGAGAAGAGGAAGGTAATCACCATGATTGCCGCTCGGATCACGGAGATCCCTCCGCCTGCGATGAATGCATAGAGAATGATGCAGGGGATCGTCAGGCCAGCCGCCCATTTTCTAACGGAAATGGAGAGAAGAAGAAATTCTGAACGCTTTAAAATCCAGATCAGCAGAGAAAAAGAAAGGAGAGCGACGATTCCGAATTGATCTCCCGAAATGGCCAGAAGATGAGCTGTCCCGGTAAGAATAAAATATTCCTTTATCTCTTCTGGAATATCCCCCTGTTCGCCCAATACAAGGGCCTTGAAAATACTAGAAGTGGGAGCATTGGCTTCTTGGTTTAGAAAATCCCGGATACCATCCCGCCAGCTCTCCACTTGGAGAATAATAGGATTTTTAAATCCCTTCCCCAATTTGACCCATCCTTTCTTCTCGGATAAGAATCCAACCGTGTGGATTCGTTCAAAGGCAAGGTGGCGTTCGTAAGAAAATCCGCCTGGATTATGAAATCCGCGAGGGGGAAAGAGTTTACACAAAAACCGAAGGCAATCCCCCACTCGAAGCGAGGGATCCTCCTCTTTAAGGAAGATCAGGAGAAGACCGTCCACAGGGATGTGACGGTTTGAAAGGATGACCTTTTGTGAGCGAATGAGTAATTGGGTTCTTCCTCGGGAGGTCTCAGGAGGGCGATCGATGATTCCCTCCAATGAGACTCTTTCCTGGCCGGTGAAATGAGAGATGTGAGAGGGGGAGTGTTGTGGATGGAGATAAAGCTGGATAGAAAAAATTCCAAGAAGGAAAAAAATGGAGAGGACCATCCAAGAACCCATTCGGGTTCTTTTTATTATGAGGAGAAGAGTCCAAAGACCCAAAAGCGTCAGGAGAAGGAGAATCCATCCTTGAGTAGGGAAGGGAAGGTCAAAATGGCCAAAATAAATACCAATGGTGTAGACAATTAAGATAGGAATGAGAGGAAGGCGAAAGGCTCCGCTCATCTCCGCCTCAAGCGGATCAACCTTTTAGGCTGCTGAAAAACGTCCGTCTGCTGCGTTTCCCTCATCCTCGCCCTGTTAGATGAGCAGATAGATTTTGGAGAGAATCAGTGAATATATCAGCTTTCAAATGGCTGCAAAACCAATCAGGATTCTATCTAACAGGGCAAGTCGTTGCGGCGTACATCCAAGTACGCCTCACTCCTCAGAATTTCGGGAGCCTTGCATATAGACATTTTTGAGCAGCCTGGGGGAAAACACTCTTTCAGCAACCTTTTAATAGTTGTTGGGCCACCACCCACCGTTGAATCTGATTGGCTCCTTCATAAATCTGGGTGACCTTGGCATCCCGCATCATCCGCTCCACAGGATAATCTTTCATGTATCCATAACCTCCGAGGATCTGGACGGCGTCCGTGGTCACTTTCATGGCGATTTCGGAGGCAAAGGTTTTTGAGATGGCTGAGAGTTTTTCTGCGTCCTCAAGTTTTTCATCCATCTGAGAGGCCGCTTTATAGACCAGGGCTCGAGCGGCTTCCACTCGGGTGGCCATATCAGCGATCATGAATTGAATCGCTTGAAATGAGGAGATGGGTTTCCCAAACTGAATCCGTTCATTGGCATAGTGAATGGCGAAATCAAGGGCTCCTTGGGCAATGCCTACTGCCTGGGCCCCAATGGCTGGTCTCGACATGTTGAGCGTGTCCATTGCGATCTTCCAACCCCCTCCTTCCTTGCCGAGACGATTTTCTTGAGGCACCCGACAGTTTTCAAAGATCACATCGGTTGTCACCGTCCCCCTCATCCCGATCTTTTCCTCTCTCTTCCCGAAAAGGAGGCCAGGGGTTCCATCCTCCACGACGAAAGTAGAGATTCTTTTTGCCCCTTGTTCTGGTTGGGTCACAGCAAAGACAGAGTAAAATTTGGCCAGGCTCCCATGGGTAATGAAACATTTACGCCCGTTGATCAAATAATCCGTTCCTTGCTTTTCAGCTATCGTCTCGATGGAGGAAACTTCTGATTCTCCATCCTGTTCATTTAGTGCAAAGGCAGTGAGGCTGTTCTTCTCTGAAATATCTGTGAAATAGAGATCTTTTTGGGAAGAATTCCCTCCTAATAAAATGGGGAGGGTGCCAAGCCCCTGGGCCAGGATGATGAGTGATGAAGAACCGCAAACCTTTGCAATCTCTTCGACGACGATACAGAATGAGTTCAGGTTTCCATCAGTCCCCCCATATTGTTCAGGGAGGAGCAGGGAGAGAAAACCCTGTTTTCCAAAGGCCTCTACCAAATCCCAGGGAAATTCTTCAGTGGCATCGATCTTTGCCGCCCGGGGTTGGACAATTCTTTGGGCAGTTTTTTCGGCGGCAGTCCTAATCATTTGTCTCTCTTTTTCCATATCCTTCGTTTCGCTTTTTTCTTGAGAGAATCTGGTGGGGATGTTGTATAAGTTGTAACGTTAAAAGAGTAGAGGTTCTTTGTCAAGGGAAAAGTGGACCCAAATCCCGATATAGAAATTGAGAGATGTATGCTTTGCGGGATTTAGGAGAATTTTTTGAATGAAAAGTTCTTGTTTTTTCAAATTGCTCCTTTGTCCAATGTCACTCAGCTAGGCCTTCTGACATTCCCCCAGTTTTCAATGCCTTTCGCACAAACCACTCCCTTGTCCTTCCGTTTTCCGAATGCTTCTCCGTTTCATCCATCTGGACACAAACTCAACTCAAAAGACTTTTTTCTGATCCCTCAAAATAATTCCAATCTTTCCACATCCATCATTAATTTCAGAACCATCTTCCCAGCATGCCTGACGATCCGACCCGCCACCTGCACCATCTTCCACCGAAAGGTAGCTATGGTCTGTTTCATCCATGACTCCGGACAAGAAAGCCGTTTGAACCCAATAAACAGATTGTACGCAATCACCCCTATCCTGAAAAAGACTGCATTGGCGTGGGTCTGCCCACAGGGCATCCGCTCCATCCCCAAACCGATCTTTAACTCTTTGTTAAAGTTCTCTGCCTGCCCCCTTTGATTATGCCACGCCAGGACTTCCTGAGTATTCTTCTCTTCCTCTAACCAGTTCGTCGCCACGGCATGATAAAAATACTGCCCCTCCTTCCCAAATAACTCCCCCTGCCTCCGAACCTCCCGCTTGATCACTAAACGAAATGCCTTCTTCGTCTGTTTCATACAATGAACCGTCTCCGCCAACTCATCACCACACCCCCTGACCGGTTCCTTCCACTGTTTTGCCTTCAGCAACCCAATCAACGCCTTCACCGCTTTGTCCTGATCCGCTGTAATCGCATACTTCACCCCATCCGCCTCTAACTGATTGAACAGATCCGCCTGATACGATGCCCTATCGGAACGATAATACCGGATCCGCTTACCCGCTGGCATTCGTCCCTTACATTCAAGGTAAAACTCCTTCTGCCCATAGGCCGGCGCAACGTTGCCCTCCCGAAATTCATCATAGATACAAACAGGGGTCTCATATAAATATCCAAGCATCGGCATGTAACCCTTATTCCCTCTATAGGTAAAGAAGGCATCGGCCTTCTCCCCCACAATCTCCATCGCATCCGCATCCAGCGTGTATTTTTTCACGCCATCTCTTTTCAAAATCCTCCCGTTAATTTTACCTCTCACCCGATCTAACCCCTTTAACCCAATTTGCCCTGTCCCCGGATCTCCCATCTTCCTTAACCAATCCCCCACCGTATCTGGCTCAGGAATCTCATCACGACCAATTAACTTCATCAACCCTTCCTCATCCTTTAATTCCCGGAGATCCTCCAGACCCCTCCCTCCCCCTTGCAGCATTAATACCATGCTATCCACAACCACTGAAGGATCAAATCCTCGATTGCTCCCAGGGACTGGAAGATACCGATCCGTAAGTTCTCTCAATCCTATCCCATGATTGAATTCGGCCATTAACGCCAGCCCTCCGTGAGCCGTTAATCTCTCTTTCGTCGTTTCTATCTTGAAAGGGAATATCGTTTGCTGTATCATGACCATTAACCTCCTTTTGGTTTTTTTGGTTTCACCTTGCAGGTGATATTCTATATCACCAAAACCTCCAAACCAAAAGGGGGTTCTTTTATTCCCTAAATTCCTATATCTTTTTTAGGGTGGAGGCAATGATAAAAATATTTGACTTTATAATATAAAATAATATAATTACTTGTTTAAAATAAGTCATGGAAGGAGGGGGAAAATGGATGCCAGGGATTAAAATTAAGGAAAACGAATCTTTTGAAAATGCACTCAGGCGGTTTAAAAAACAGGTAGAAAAAACGGGGATATTGTCAGAGATTCGAAAAAGGGAGCATT
Source organism: uncultured delta proteobacterium (assembly GCA_963820625.1). Classification (GTDB taxonomy): domain Bacteria; phylum Desulfobacterota; class BSN033; order BSN033; family UBA1163; genus CAWGAV01. The sequence continues at coordinate 73,754 of CAWGAV010000016.1, read as the reverse complement.
TTGAGAAGCCCAGCATAAAAAGAAAGAAGAAAGCATTGGCCGCCAAGAAAAGGGCAATGAAAAGAATGAGGAAAATAATGGAGAGGGGATAGAGGATGAGCTTGGAAGAGAGACTGGTCGAGGAAATGAAACAAGCCATGAAATCGAACGATAAATTGCGACTTTCCACCATCCGGATGATCCGTTCAGCATTGAAAAATAAGGAGATTGAACTGAGAAAGAAATTGGAGGACGAAGATGTTGTGAAAGTGATCCAGGCCATGGTGAGGAAAGGTGAGGAGTCCGTTGAACAATTTCAAACAGGTGGACGGATGGACCTGGTCGAAAAGGAGAAAAAAGAGATAGAAATATTAAAATCCTTTTTACCTCAACCCCTTAGCCAGGAAGAGATATTAAAGATCATCGATCAAAGCATTGAAGAGACCCAAGCTTCATCCCTGAAGGACATAGGAAAAGTGATGAAATCAGTCATGCCAAAAATTGGGGGGAAAGCCGACGGAAAATTGGTCAATCAATTGGTGAAAGAAAGGCTTTCCCCATAAATTCCTCCTCTTGATAGGTAATCCAATTCCCTTTTTTCGCGCTTTATGGATGATCGCTCCCTCAAGCTTTTAGAGTTCAATCATTTATTAGACATCTTGAAAGAATATTCCATCTCCTCCTTAGGTCGAAAACGCTGTGAAGCCTTGAGACCTTCCAACAACCTTCCTTTGATCCAATCCCGATTAGCCGAAGTGATGGAACTTAAAAAAATCTTTGAAACAGAGGGAGAAATTCCCCTCAGAGGGCTGAAAGATATTGAGGGAATTTTAAATAAATTAGTAGTCGAAGGGTCCGTCCTCGATATTCAGGAATTATTGGATCTCTATCATCAAATGGTATTGTGCAAAGGACTCAAGCGATTCTTTCAAAAGTTGGAGCAGGTCAAGGCTCCTCATCTTCAGGAGAAGATCTCCAGACTTTCTTACCCAAAGGCGTTGGAGAAGGAGATCCTTCAAGCGATCAATACAAAAGGTGAGATTCTCGACCGAGCCAGCTCAGCCCTTTTGGACATCCGCACTCGGCTGGGAGGGGTCAGAGAAAAAGCGAAGGGAGTGCTTGAAACTCTTCTTCATCAAGAAGAACTTCAGCCAATTTTTCAAGAGCACTTCATCACTTTAAGAAATGGGCGATATGTCCTTCTCATCAAATCCGATTTCAAACATCGACTGGAAGGGATCATTCATGATCAGTCCCAAAGCCGGATGACCTTCTTCTTCGAACCCCTTCAAGTCGTCGCCCTCAACAATGAGATCAATATCCTCATGGGAGAGGAGAAGGAGGAGGAATATCGAATCCTGGCAGATCTTTCGGAGAAGGTCCGAGAGGAAAGACAGAACCTATGGAACGACTTTGAGATATTAGGAGAATTGGACCTCCTCTATGCGATGGCAAAGCTCTCCATCTGTTTGAAGGGGGTTTCTCCTCTCTTGAACGAGGAAGGAAGGATTGAGATGAAGGAGACTCGAAATCCTCTCCTCACACTTCAAAATGAAGATCGGGTGGTTCCCATCCACCTTCGAATGGGAGACGGGATCGGGGTTCTCATCATAAGCGGAGCGAATGCAGGTGGAAAGACCGTTGCTTTGAAGACATTGGGACTTCTCACCTTGATGGTTCAATCCGGTCTTCCCATCCCTGTGGCAGAAGGAAGCCAGGTCGGAATCTTCCAGGACATCTTTGCAGTGATCGGCGATGAGCAGAATATCGAAGAGAATCTGAGCACCTTCTCCAGCCATCTTCTCCATGTGAATCAAATCTTAGAAAAAGCAGGGCCCCATTCCCTCGTCCTTTTGGATGAACTGGGAGTGGGAACCCATGCCCAGGAGGGATGTGCACTGGCCATGGGTTTTCTGGACCGATTCCGGGAGAGCGGAGCCTCCATCGTGGTCACCACTCACTTCGATCGGCTCAAGGCCTATGGATACCTTCATCCAGATGTGGAGAACGTGGCCGTTGAGTTTGATGAAGAAACTTTGGAGCCCAAATATACCCTCGACTATGGATCATCAGGGTTGAGCAATGCCTTTTTAGTCGCTGAGAAGCTGGGTATTTCAGAAAAGGTCCTTGAAGCGGCCCGTACTCATCAGGATGGGAGTGGTGAGGAAGTGACACGCGCTTTAGAGAACCTGGAGAGGTTGAAGAGGGATGCGGAAAGAGAAAAACTGCAAGCTTCCAAGATGAAGGAGGAGGTTGAGCTTGAACAGCAGAGGTTGAAAAAAATACTGGAGACGATCAAGGAGAAGAGACTGGAAATTTATTCCAAGGCTGAGGAGAAGGCAAGAAAGTCGGTCCAAAAGGTTGAAGAGGAATTAAAGGAATGGGTTCGTCGCAGGAAAGAGGAAAAGACCCCTCTCAGTCTTCAGCGTAAAGAACTTCAGGAGATCAGGGAGAAATTTCTCCCTTTCATCAGAAGAAAAGGACGTTCTTCAATGCCGGGTGGCTTGAAGGTGGGGGAACGTGTTAGAATTGAAAGCCTTCGAAGCACGGGGATTCTGACAAACATAAAAGAGCCGTTGAATCGAGCAGAGGTATTGACCGATAAGGCCAAAGTAAAAGCCCCCCTCTCTGAGATCGTTCAGGTGACTGATGGAGAAGAAAAAAAGGAGATGGGGATTCAAAAAGGCCAGCCTTTTTTAAAGGGGGATGTCGAAGAGCCTTCCTCTCAATTAAATGTCATCGGTATGACCGTGGAAGATGCCCTCCCAAAGATCGATAAATTTATCGATCAAGCCCTCCTCCATGGATTGGAGAAAGTCTATATTATCCATGGAGTGGGTTCTGGAAGGTTGCGAAATGCGGTCGGTCAATACCTGAGCGGAAACCGGACTGTTAAAAGTTTTTCTCCTGGGGAGACGATGAAGGGTGGTCGTGGGATCACGATCGTGGAATTGAGGTAAATGACTTGGCCATTGGATTTTTATCCGAAGAGAAGGTTTCCGAAATTCGGGACCGGTCCAGCATTCTGGAAGTCGTCTCGGATTATGTGACCCTTAAAAAGACTGGAAAGAACTATAAAGGGCTCTGCCCATTCCATTCTGAAAAGACTCCCTCTTTCATGGTCAATGAGGAAAAACAAATTTTTCATTGTTTCGGCTGCGGAGAAGGGGGAGATGCCTTCACCTTTTTAATGAAAGTGGGACATTTCTCTTTTCCACAGGCCGTGGAGGAACTGGCAAAACGCTATGGAGTGCAACTCCCTTCCCGCGAACTTTCTGCAACCCAAAATAAGGAGATGGCCAAAAGAGAGGCCCTCTTCCATATCAACCAGATTGCCTCGGAATATTTTCATGATCTCCTGACCAAAAGGCGAGAAGGTGAGGAGGGTAGAAAGTATTTATCTCAAAGGGGGATCAGCCAGGAGGTCATTGTGGAACACCGACTGGGAACTTCCACCGACCGCTGGGATGGATTGGTGCAGTATCTCCAGGAGAAGAAGGTTTCTCTCGAACTGGCGTGGGAACTGGGTTTGATCTTTCCCAAGAAGAGAGAAGGCTGGTACGATGCTTTTCGAGGAAGGATCCTCTTCCCCATCTTTGACCTCCATCAACGGGTAGTCGGATTCGGGGGAAGGGAGATCAAAGAGGGACAGCCCAAATATCTCAATTCTCCGGAATCGAGTATCTATCATAAAGGAGAGGTTCTCTACGGCCTTCAGGTGGCCAAGCGGTATGCTACGGATAAGGATTGTGTTGTCATTGTCGAAGGTTATTTTGACCTGTTAACCCTCCACCAATATGGATTAAAGCATAGCGTTGCCACTTTAGGAACGGCGCTGACACCCCAACATATTCGAACCCTAAAGCGATATACAAAAAATTTGATCACCCTATTTGATGCGGACCCGGCCGGGATTCAGGCCACCCTTCGCTCCCTTCCTCTCTTTTTAGAAGAGGAGGTGGTGGGGAAAACGATCGTCCTCCCGAAAGGGGAAGATCCCGATGGGTTTCTAAGAAAGGGAAATTTAGAAGACTTCGGGAAAAGGGTGGAGGGTGCCATTTCCCTCGTCGATTTCTTTTTTGAACGGCTGATGAAGACTCATGATTTGAAATCCATCGAAGGCAAGGTTAGAGTAGCCAAGGAGGGAATGGTCCTCCTCGGTAAGATCCCAGACAAGATTCGAAGGGATTTCTATATCAAGGCTTTAGCAGAGAGGCTGGATGTCAAAGAGTCCTTTCTCTATGAGATGCTCCGATCCTCTCCCAAGGAGCCATCCAAGGCGGGAGAGGATTTAAAAAAGTCATCCTTGGAAAAGACTTTCCCAAAGTCAGAGGAAATGGTTGTCCGTCTCATGGTTCACCATCCTGAATTGATTACGACCCTTTCAGAGGAAGGAATCTTCAAAGAATTTGAAAACCCGATCTTGCAAAAAATGGCTGAGGCTCTGGAAGATCTTTATCAGAAAAAGGGAAGGATAGACCTACCAGAAGCCCTATCCAATTTTGATGAGGACCTCAAGGGGAGATTGTGTGAGTTTGCCTTTCAGGAGAGCGGACTGGAGGGAGGGGACCGAGGAAAGATCTTGCAGGACTGTGTCCAAAAGATTCATGAAAAGAGATTGAAAAGGGAAAAAGGCGAGTTGCTCAAAAGGATTAAAGAAGCGGAGAAAGAGCAAGAGGGAAAAAAGCTAGTCCCTCTTTTAAAGGAACGCCAGGAACTGGTGAAAAGGGAGAGAGGCCTTCAGAAAGATAGCTTTCGAAAAGGGTAGAAGGAGAGGTCCATGGTAAAGGGAGGAAAGATCAAAGAGGTTGAGCAATTGATTAATATGGAAGGGGGAAAGGGATTTCTGACCTTCGATGAGGGGAATGGTATTCCTCCCAATGATATCGTCTCCTCCGATCAAATTGATGATGTCCTGATGATGTTCGACGAAATGGACATCGATGTGGTGGATGACCTCCAGGGATTGAAAGTAGAGGAAGAGAAAGCTGTGGAGAAGGAAGAGGAGGAAGGCGATGAGTTGGAGATGGAGACCTTTGGCAGGGCCACGGACCCCGTGCGAATGTATCTCCGCGAGATGGGATCGGTTTCTCTCCTCACCCGAGAAGGAGAGGTGGAGATTGCCAAAAGAATTGAAAGCGGTAAGCGAGAAGTGCTGAGCGTCGTTTTGAACTGCCCCATGGCCGTCAAAGAAGTTATCAATCTGGGCAATGTGATTAAGGCTGGCAAGGTAGAGATCCGTGAAGTGACCAACGAAATCGACGAGGAAGAGACTAGCTTCGAAGAAGAACAGGTTCAGAAGAAAAAGATTTTGGACCTGACCGATCGGATCAAGCGAAGGGACGAGGAGGTTCGACGGCTTCTGAAAAAAAGGTCGGTCCCGAGGAGCAAGATTCAGAAGCAGGTTAGGAAGAAACAGGAGGAGATTTTAGAATATTTCAATCAGATGAATTTGAGAGACATCCAGATTGATAAAATTGTCCAGAAAATGAAACAGATGCTGAATCGGGTGGAAAAAGGGCAGGGCGAAGTCAAGAAGATTGAAGAGAAGTGGGGGGTTTCTGTTCAGGAATCCAGAACCTATCTGAAAAAGTTGAAGGCAAGAAGTGTGAGCGAGAAAAAACTTCTTCGAACCCGAAAATTGAGCAAGGCTGATCTCCGAGAGATTTCCCGAGCGGCCATGAATGTCCAAAGGAAGATCCACAAGGTGGAAACTGAATGTGGTCTGACCGCTGACAAGATAGCCACAGCGGTGAAAGCCATCATAGAGGGGGAGACAAAGGCCAAGGAGGCCAAGAGTGAACTGGTGAAAGCGAACCTGAGGCTGGTCGTCTCCATCGCAAAAAAATATACCAATCGTGGACTTCAATTCTTAGACCTCATTCAAGAAGGGAATATTGGGTTGATGAAAGCAGTGGATAAATTTGAATACCAACGGGGTTACAAATTTAGCACCTATGCGACTTGGTGGATCCGGCAAGCCATCACACGGGCCATTGCCGATCAGGCTCGGACTATCCGAATCCCCGTGCATATGATCGAAACGATCAACAAATTGATCCGGACCTCCAGATACCTTGTCCAGGAGATGGGGAGAGAACCCGCTCCCGAAGAGATCGCTGAGAAGATGGATATGGCCTTGGATAAAGTGAGGAAAGTATTGAAGATTGCCAAAGAACCCATCTCTCTTGAAACGCCCATTGGTGAGGAAGAAGACAGCCACTTAGGGGATTTCATCGAGGACAAAGCGGTCATCTCCCCACAGGAGGCTGTGATCAGTGCCAATTTATCAGAACAAACCCGGAAAGTCTTGGCCAGTCTCACCCCCAGAGAGGAGAAGGTCTTGAGGATGCGATTTGGGATTGGAGAAAAATACGACCATACTTTGGAAGAGGTGGGACAGGATTTCGATGTTACCCGAGAGAGGATTCGGCAGATTGAGGCAAAGGCATTAAGGAAGTTAAGACATCCCAGCCGGGCCAAAAAGTTAAAAAGTTTCCTTGAAACTTAAACTTATTAAGGTCTTTGGGTCATTGGGTTATAGAGTCATTGAGTCTTTAAGACACTATGACGCAAAGACGCTAAGACGGTTTTTGAATAGGTATGGGGTTGACACACTTGGGGGATAACATATAATTAATAATTAAGGATGGGGCCCATAGCTCAGCTGGAAGAGCCACCGGCTCATAACCGGTAGGTCCCTGGTTCGAACCCAGGTGGGCCCACCACGAAGGGGAAAAATTTCTTATGCACTCCTTTGGAATAAAAGAAAAGGTGCTCCGTGAATATGGGCGGGACAAAAAGAGTGCACCAAAGGGGTGCACTCTTTTTGTTTGGAGGCAAACCATTTTAGGATTTATTCCTATAAAATTTGTCAGATAGGAGGCAAGGGTTGAGGGAACAATTAGAACTCCTTTGGGAACTTCAAAAAATTGACCTTGAACTGAAGAGTATCAAGGAAGAAAAAGATCGGTATCCCAAAGAGATGAAAAAACTGGATGAAAAACAAAAGATCGAGAAGGAGAGGATTCAGAAGGAAAAGGAAAAGATCGAGTCGTTAGAGAAGACGCGGAGGCAGAAAGAGGGGCACCTCAATTTGGAGCAAGAGAAAATCAAGAAGGCAGAGGGAAAGATGTTCGAAGTGAAGACCAACAAAGAGTATCAGGCCCTCCTCAGCGAAATCGATGCGATCAAGGAAGCGAGCAGCCGGATGGAAGAGGAGATCCTCCAGGTCTTGGACGAGATTGATGAACTCAAAAAGGATCTCTCCAAAAGGGAAAAGGAAATGGGGATCACTCTGGAAAAAATTGAAGGAGAGCGAAAAAAGCTTCAGGAAAAGATGGCCCATGACGAGAGGGTTTGGAATGAACAGATGGAGCGAAGAGAGGTCCTCTCTAAACAGATCGAATCCAAACTGTTCAAACTCTATAACACCCTGAAGGAAAAAAGACAGGGGATGGGGGTGGTCAGCGTCAAGAATGAGACCTGCCAGGGTTGTTTTGTGAACGTTCCCCCTCAAATGTTCATCGAGGTCCAAAAAAACAATGCCCTCGTCCGGTGTCCCAACTGTAACCGCATTCTTTATTGGGATGGAGATCGAAATACAAAATGAAGGACTTGGAACCAGGACATCGGTTGATCCTCTATATTGATGGGGCCTCCAGGGGAAATCCAGGAAGGGCAGGAGCAGGGATTTGGATTACGAATGGAGAAGGGAAAAAAATTTCGGAGGTGAGCCGATATCTCGGCCACAAGACCAATAATGAGGCAGAATACTGGGCTCTTCTTTTAGGGCTGAGAGAAGCAAAGCGATTGGGAGGTGACCCCATTCAAATCTTCACAGATTCAGAATTGGTCGAAAGACAAATTAAAGGGGTCTATCGCGTGAAGGATTTGAATTTAAGAACTCTCCATAACGCAGTCACACAGAATTTGAAAACATTTTCATCCTTTGAGATCGAATCCATTCCAAGGGAAGAGAACAAAGAGGCAGACCGTTTGGCGAATCAAGCGATCCAGAGAAAGATCGCAAAGGAAAAAGGAAGAGAGCTCAAAAAAACTACGATAAGCTCTCTTGATTGCACAGATTCCAAAAAATGATTGCACAGATTTTTCAATTCAATTCATATCTGCGTAATCGTTCCTAATCGGTGTAATCAGAGATTTCTTTACTTTTTCAGAAATCTCAGGAAAGGGGGGAAATCGAAGGGGAACAGATGGTCGCTCCTCCTGATATGATGCGAAGCATTAAAACGGGAGGGGAGGAAAGTCCGAGCTCCACAGGGCAGGGTGGTCCGTAATACGGACTGTCCCCTGTGAAAGAGGCGTAGCCGCTATTTCACAGGGGGTAAGGAAAGTGCCACAGAAAAGATACCGCCCTGTGAAGTAGGCGTAGCCGCCACTTCACAGGGTAAGGGTGAAAAGGCGAGGTAAGAGCTCACCAGTACCCTGAGTGATTGGGGTAGATAGGTAAACCCCACCCGGAGCAAGACCAAATAGATTCCGCTCCCCTGAAAAGGGGTGAGAAAAGCCCATTCAAATTTACCCGATGATTCGGGCAAAGGCGGGACGGGTGAGGTCGCTTGAGACCCTGAGCAATCAGGGCCCTAGATAAATGACCATCCCCCCGAATCCCACTGAAAAGCGGGATCGGGAGGACAGAACTCGGCTTATGGTCCCCTTCGAAAATCCCCCTTTTCATTTACTATTCTGAGGCTGGGGAGAATACATTTTTGGTATAAATCCTAAATTCGGAGCACTAAATCCCCGCCTGCCAAAGAACTTGTTCGGTGGGCAGGCGAAACAAGCACGAATGTTCAAAATACGAATGGCCCAAATAAAAAGTTTAGAATTTTGATACTTGAATTTTGAATTTGTTTCGAGCTTCGATATTCGGATTTCGAATTTTAAATAAACTCTATGAAGCAGAAGATTCAAAAACGATGGATAATCGGAGGGGTTGTCTTCCTTTTATTCTTGATTTTCCCCCTCCCAGCCTTCTGTCAAAAAGCCTCCATCAAAGATGTCAATGTGAAGGGGGCGAACGGGGTCTGGAAAGTCAGTTTCGATGTGGAGAACTGTTTTACAGAGAAGATGGAGGAGGCCATCCAGTCGGGGATACGGACGACCTTCACATTTTATATTCATCTTTACCAGAAAAGAGGTTGGTGGAAGGATCGGAAAGTGGCCTCTGTTGAGTTTCATCACACGGTCCAATACCATCCCATTCAAAAAGCCTATCAAGTGACACTGGAAGAAAACCCTTCCTCTCTGGGCGCTTCCAGTTTGGAGGAAGCTAAGAAGCTGATGTCAAAAGTGAAAGAATTTGAAATCCGATCTTCCTCGCAACTCGATCCAGGGGTTCCTGCTTATTTCCGAATCAAGGCTGAATTGGATCCGGTTAAACTTCCTCTTCATTTAGAGTATCTCCTCTTTTTCGTCTCCGTATGGGATTTTGAAACCGATTGGCATATCGAACCTCTCTTGCCTTAAAAATGCCACCTCCCCCCCTTGTTAAGGGGGGTGGAGGGGATTAAGAAGATGATGTGAGAAATTAAGGAATATGAAGAAAGTACTTTCCCCTGAAGCAAGAAGACGACGTAATGAGCTGATCATCATCGGGATCATCTCCATCCTCATCATCATCTTTACAACCATCGAGATGAAATTTCCCCAGGTGGGAGGGAAAATCCCTGTCGCCAACAATATCATTATTTTCAGTCTGATTAATATCAACATCATCCTGATTCTCCTCCTGATCTTTTTGGTGATCCGAAATCTGGTCAAACTGACCTTTGAGCGAAAACGGAAGGTCTTGGGAGCCAAGCTCAGGACCAAACTGGTGGCGGCCTTTGTCAGCCTTTCTCTCGTCCCAACCATTCTCCTCTTTTTGGTAGCAGTAGGATTCATCACCAATAGTGTGGAACATTGGTTTAGCGCCCAGGTGGAGCAGTCCCTTGAAGGATCCTTAGGAGTGGCCCAGACCTATTATCGAGATTTTGCCAACAACGCAGTTTCAACCGCACAACAAATCAGTAAGTCCCTCTCCAAACAAGGCATTGGCAAAGGATCAAAAGAGATGAGCCTGTTGAGAGAGCAGCTGGAAGCAAGAAGGCAGGAGTACCATCTCAGTACCCTTGGGATATTTTTAAAAGAAGAAGGGAATGCAATTGGAGTAGAGGATCCCACGCTCAAACCCGTTTCCTTCCATCTTCCGAAAGATTTGTTAGAAGCGGGGTTTTCAGGAAAGGAGGTTTCCAGAATCTTGTCGGTCGGAGAAGGAGAGATGATCACTGGCATCGCCCCTATTTTCAATCCTTCGGAAGAAGGAGTGGTGGTGGGAGTAGTGGCCACCTCATATTTTATTCCGAAAAGTCTGACTGCCAAAATGCGAGAGATCTCACAGGCCTTTGTGGAATACAAACAATTGAAGATTTTGAAAAAGCCGATCAAGTTTAGCTACATGATGGCTCTGCTGATGGTTACTCTTCTCATCGTCTTCTCGGCCACCTGGTTTGGTTTCCATTTAGCCAAGGATATTACTGTTCCCATCAAAGATTTGGCAGAGGCCACCCATCGGATTGCTTCAGGAGACCTCAATTTCCGAATTCAGATGAAAGCAGCAGATGAGATTGGGATGCTTGTCCAATCCTTCAACCAAATGACCGGAGATCTCCAGGTGAGCCGTTCTGAGTTGGAACAACGGAAGAAGTACATGGAGATCGTCCTGAAAAATGTGGCTGCTGGAGTGATCTCCATCGATGAGAAGGGGAGCGTGACGACGATCAACACCTCAGCGGAGCAGATGTTAGAGATCAGAGGAGAAACTGTTCTGGAGAAAAAGTTCTCAGAGGTATTGCCCAAGGAGTATGTGGGACAAATTGAACATTTATTGGGTGAACTCAAATCTTCTGGTAAGGATTCTATTGAGAGACAGGTCACTGTGAACATGGAAGGGAAATCTCTGTCCCTGTTGATCAATCTGACGACCCTCAGGGATGAGGAGGGGAATTCCCTCGGTGTTGTAGCTGTCTTTGATGACCTCACTCAGTTGATCAAAGCCCAGAGAATGTCGGCCTGGAGGGAGGTGGCTCGTCGGATTGCTCATGAGATCAAAAACCCTTTAACCCCTATTCAACTTTCTGCTCAACGATTGAGGAAACGGTATTTGGAAAAACTTCAACCAGATGGGGCAATCTTTGATGAGTGTACCCGTACGATTGTGAAACAGGTTGAAGAACTAAAAGGGATGGTTAATGAATTTTCGAACTTTGCTCGAATGCCGGCTTCCCAACCTACTCCCAATCATCTCAACGAGATCATTCAGGAAACCCTCGTTCTCTTTCAGGGAATCCAGAAACAAATCCGTTTTGAATTTATTCCCAATGCACTTCCTGTCCTAAACGTCGATCGGGATCAGATGAAACGGGTGATGATCAATTTGATCAAAAATAGTCTTGTTGCCATCGAAAATGAAGGAAAGATCAGAATCCAGACGAATTACGATCCTAAATTGCAAATCGTTCGCCTTGAGGTGAGTGACGATGGTTGTGGGATCTCTGACGAAGACAAAGGGAGGCTTTTCGAACCTTATTTCTCCACCAAAAAAAGTGGAACAGGATTAGGACTGACCATTGTCAACGCCATCATCTCTGATCACAACGGATATATCCGGGTACGGGACAACAAGCCCAAAGGGACGACCTTCCTCATCGAACTGCCCGTCCGCATCTGAGCTCGAGGCTCAAGGTTTAAGGCTCAAAGCTCAAAGCTCAAAGCCGAATGCGCAAACCAACCTCCTTGACAAAACAGAGAACGAATTATTTGTCATTGATTTAATCCCCGCAATTCGTTAAAATTAATTAAGGTTTTGGTTTACAATTTGGATTTTCATTTACTCTTTGCGCTATGCTCCATGCGCTCTGCGGTGATTTAAAGAGATGGGCGAAAAGTTGATTTGTCAGAACAAGAAGGCATTTCATAACTACTTTATCGAAGAGACGTACCAGGCCGGGATCTCCCTGCTTGGGTCTGAGGTCAAATCCCTGCGGGAAGGAAAGGTCAACCTGGGGGATAGTTACGGCGATATCAAAAGGAGCGAGGTCTTCCTTGTCGATGCTCATATCAGCCCTTATCCCCAGGCTAACAGATTGAATCACGGTCCATTGAGGACGAGGAAACTCCTCCTTCACAAAAAGGAGATCAAACGCCTCATTGGCAAAGTGGAGCAGAGGGGATATACGCTGATTCCGGTCAAGCTCTACTTTGTCAATGGAAAGGTTAAGGTGGATCTCGCTCTCGCAAAGGGAAAGAAGCTCTTCGATAAGAGGGAGACCCTCAAGAAGAAAACCATGGAACGTGAGATGGAAAGGGGGCGAAAAGGGTTCGACGGGGATCGTTGACGTCAGGGCTGCATACCGAGGTCCCATTGGCTCGTAAAACAAATGGGAATAAACATAATCGCAAACAACTACGATTATGCCCTGGCTGCCTAAGCGCAGCTAGGCGTCCTCCCTGTCCTTGCCTGTAGGGCAGGATCAGGATGTCAGAAAAACAGGATAGTTCCTCTCCGACGCCTATGGGAGAGGGGCGAAACCTCATAGGATAGCCTCTCGGGAATCCTGCCTGTAGGAGGCCTGTGGGGCGAATTTAAAATACAGGCTATGTATGTAGATGCTCTGTCGGAAGGTTCTCGGACGCGGGTTCGATTCCCGCCGCCTCCACCATTTTAAAAAAGGAAAGCCCTCTAATTACAAGGGCTTTCCTTTTTTACCTCAGCGAAATTTCTCTTTCCAAACGCTTTCCAACCCACAAAAATCTTTTATTTCATCGATCCCCTGCCACCTCTCCCAATTCTCATTGACACTCTCTTCGGAATTCAGTACACTCCAATTGAAACGGAAGCCCTCCTTTGGCAGGTTAATTCTTTAAGGAAACTCCCGGCATGGACGAAAATACCATCATAGACCAGCTTGAGGAATTAATAGAAGGATTTGGCGTACAAATCCGCCATGAAGCCATAAAGCAAGATGAAGATTCAGTCAAAGTAGTGGGGGGTTTGTGCTTGTTAAAAGGAGAGTACGTTCTAATAATTAATTCCAAAGCTACGATCAGAGATAAAATAAACACTTTAGGAATGGTGTTAAAACAATTCGACCATGATCAAATTTATATGCGACCCGTTCTCAGGGAGTTATTGGAGAGGATACCTGACCAAAGACGGTTCAACATGAGCGGTAGACACGGGGTGAAAGTAATTGATTCCCTCTAAAATTTTTCCATTTACCAAGGATAAAATAGTCATCATCAGGCATCACATTCTCTTCTTCTCCCTCTGTTTTGCCTACCTGCCCCTGCCTGACGATTCTCTAAAATCACCTGATCAACGATCTCTCCACACAGAGCACGTTTGGTTGACAATCCCAGTGCTAATAATTCAAAATAGTGACGTTCTTAACCAAACAATAAAACACGCAAAAGGAGAAATAGCATGGAAAAGAGCAAACTTGGTCCAGAGCCTCTAATTATGCCCATGCCTGCTTTAGTGGTTGGCGCCAACGTAAATGGAAAGCCAAATTTTATGATTGCCTCTTGGTGTGGAATCGCTGCATTCAAACCACCGGCTATTACTGTTGCCATGAACAAGGCCCGGTATACCCTGAAAGGTATTAGAGAAAACGGGACCTTTTCTGTGAATGTCCCCTCTTGCGAAATCATCAAGAAGACCGATTATTGTGGTATTTACTCTGGGAGGGAGAAAGATAAGTCGCAAATTTTTAAAACTTTCTACGGTGAACTGAAAACGGCTCCTCTCATACATGAATGCCCAATAAACCTTGAGTGCAAGGCACTCCATTATCTGGATATGAGAACCCATATCCTCATTGTTGGTGAGATCATTGAAACCTACATAACTAGTGGGTGTCTGACGGATGGAAAGGTAGATCCAGAAAAGATTGATCCCCCTGTCTACATCAGGAGTACCATGAAATACCATCGCCTTGGAGAGGTTTTCGCGTCGGCGTTTAATGTTGGAAAAGAAAATGGGGATACTCGTAATCCCGAGACCATCTTATCCAACAATATAGGGGGCCTTAAATGAGCATATGTTTTTCCTAAGAGGGAAACAGATTTTAGTGAAAGTAATAAGCTTGAAGTATTTTGTAGGTATGCTCGATTTTCATATATACCCAGTGTCCAAATAGTGACTATTCGGTGTCTAAAATCGTATGATTCAGTATAAAACAGTAAAAATAGTCCTTCACTGAAAAACTTTTAAACATCAATCTCTTACTCATTCCATGTCGCTCAATAAAAATAAGTGGTAAAGGAGCAGGAAGGCATTCTTACGTCGGTAACACGGGTTCGAATCCCGTTGGGACCACCATTCACCCATAATAATTTCAGTAACTTCCCTACTCTCCTACCCTAAGAATAGCGTTGCTGGACCGTCACTCAGAGCTTATCTGAAATTCCAGTCTGAAAATTATCGTCCTGTTAAAAGCGATGTCCCAATTCTCATTGACACCCTGTTTGATTCTTAATACAATACAATCCAATCGAAACCGAAGACAGCCGTTTTTGACCCCTAAAAATTGGGTGGGTATATGGTCAAGAGATAAATCTAAAGCCCATTTCTAATTAAGCTTGACTTTTTAATTTTCTAAACCAAAAGAGGTGTCGAATGGCTCAAATTCAGCAAGGCAATATCCTGAAGGGGTCTTTTTGGCCAGAGAAGGTCAGAGTAATTTCAGTCAAGACCATCGGAGAGAATCAGATTAGGATTGAGGCGGTAGGTGTTGAAACTCAACGGTTCTATAATCCAATCCTCTCGCTTGAAGATATAAAATCTATTGACATAATAGAAGAAAAAGCACTCCAATTTACTGGTGATGGGGAAACCGTGATCACAGGGTCCTTCAATTTCACGAAGGCTGCTGAGGAGAACAACGCAGAGAATTTGCTAATAATCCATGATGGGAAATTGGCTTCACTCTATATTAAGAATTGGGAGGAGCATACAGAGCATTCAGAAAATCATGCAGTGAGAGGGCGGTAGAAGGTTTATAGGAAGACCAAGGAGAACAAGAGATTATGGAAAAAATAACAGAGATTTTTTCTAAGTGCTTCTTTAGCTGGGAAAAATTAAAGGAGATGAAGGATAATAAAATTGAATTTTGGGCAGCGGATGGCCTTAACCTATTGCGAATAGTCGAAATTGACGAAAAGCAAAAAAGTTTTTATGTGGTTAACCAATTAGGGAAAATAACATGGCCCTTGAAATATCAGAAGTTGGAAGGAGTGCACAATAAATTTCACAGTGGGGAAATAACTATGCTTTCCTATGAAATAGATAAATTGGTTCCAACGTGGGGGAATTATATCGCTGGTCTATTTAGATATCTTGGCTGCGATAAGGTCTAACTTTTACTGTAGTTCTATGGAGGCTTCTATGGCAACCGCCCTTGACCCCAAACAAGTTGTCTCCTTTGAAGAACTTCTCATGTCACAGGTGATTCAACAGGAAGCCCTTACCCGACTACTCGTGGAGTAAGGGATATTCACCAAAGAGGAGTTTTTGGAGATGGTGAGGGTGGAAGATCGGGAGATGAAAAGAGGATGGTTAAGTATTGTTTTAAAAGGGTTTGAAGAATGATAAAATAGCTTATAGGAGGTGGAGGGCAGTGTCGGTGAGGATCATTATCGATCGGAAGGTAAAGAAAGGAAAGGAAGCGGATTTTGCTAAACTCCTCAGGAAATTGAGATCGAAAGCAATTTTCTCGGAAGGTTATATTTCAGGTGAGATGCTTCGAGACCGGGATGACCCTCTAAATTATATTGTGATCACAACATGGCAGAGTGTCGATGACTGGGAAAAATATGAAAATGTTCCAGAAACGAGTAAGATCCATGTCAGAATGGAAAAACTGATGGCTAGGCCTACGAAGGTGAAAATATGTTTGCATGCCTAGTAAAGCCAAGCTTAAAAATTAGAGGAAGCCGTCGGAATGGAGTAACGGTAGTAGATTTGGGCTAACAAGTTCAGGGCGGAACAAATGAAGAAATCCAGAGATGGAATACCCAATGAAGTCCTTAAAGAAATCTTCCCCAAAAAGCTGAACAGGTATCAGGTATCGGAAAAGGTGTATTCCCACCTGAAACAAATGATCCTTTCTGGCAAAGTAAAGAAAGGGCAAAGGTTGGTACAAGAAAAAATTGCCCAGAAGTTCAACGTGAGTAGAATGGCTGTTGCCATCGCATTTTCCAAACTGAAGAAGGATGGTTTGATAATTTCAAAGCGTGGAGTAGGGTCATTCGTAAAGGAGAAATAGGTTTTTAATTAGAAACGACGCCAAGTATTACGCTACTGAGGAAGTGGAGAGCATCCTTGAGCTATCGTGCATGGGGAGTAAGGAAGTATGGGAAATCGGGGAGCACTTAAAAGACACAAGAGAGAGGTCATAAGGTATTTGTCGCAGACCACCCTGTCCTTTGAGGAGATAGGGAGGATTTTCGGCGTGTCGAGGCAGGCGGTCAATCAGTTTACAGAGAGGTACCGGATAAAAAGACCGCCCACTCCTTACGTTCTCAGAGTTGCGGGTCACAAGGTCGGCACATGTGATCTGTGCGGAAAAATCATGGAGGTTAGCAGGAAAGTCCGATCTGAATTTCTTACGAGAAAAAGGGTTATGCGGTTGGTGGGGTTAAACCCCAACATCGGGGGAGATAGGGTGAGGTTTGGAGACCATCTGCGTAAATTGAAAAAAGGGGGTCTTGTCGAGAAGAGATTTGCGACCATCCAGAAAGAGAAGTATTCAAAAGCCTTTCGGTTTTATTTGGAGACGCCGATTTCCATGTCAAGGATTGGCAGAATGACAGGGATTGCCAATTTCCAGTCGATCAGAGATCGCTATCGGAGAAAGGGGTTTGACCTCCCCCCGTCCAAATTCGTTTTCGAAGGCGAGAACCGTCGCAAAGCTGCCAGGTTGGGGTATATGAGCAGGAGAAAAAGAGAGCGGGCATAATTCCTGTGCTTGCCGAGGATAACAATGCTGAAAATCTCCTCGTAATCCATGATAAGAAATTGGCTGAACTCTATACAAAGAACTGGCAAGACCACGCTCAGCACTCGGAGGTCTAAACGGGCAGAGTGCTGAACAGGTAACATATTGGGGGTAACAAAGAAATTTTTATAGGGTGAAAGTGATGAACCCGATTGAGGAGATTAAAAAAAATCTCCGGATGGAAATCAGACCAAACTCACAAGGACTGGAGTATCTTGAAGCAGTCATTAACAAGAAGGACCTTGATTTGCTTAAATCTTTATTAAAAAACCATTTAGGTCCAGCAGTTAAAGAATCTGGAAAAGAAGCAAATCTGCCGATAGAAATTCAGAAAATGGTTGATTCTTTGGGTGGCTTGCGGATTGAGCAATCCTTCTTCTATAGGCAAGATGGGAACGAAGTTATATTCGCTGTTCTTTGGCCTTGGAAGTCCAACTCTGATAAGATAACATTAAGGTCCGGTGTATGGGAATTGGTCTCAACAAACTGTTGATTTCTTCGGGAGTATTGTCTCAAATAGGAATCAAAGGAAGTTTCTATTGCAATTCCTCTTGACCCTAAACAAATCGTTTCCTTTGAAGAGCTCCTCATGTCCCACGAAGAATTTCAGCTACTATCTTAAAGGCAATGAAAAAAGAACTCATTTTTGAATTATCCATATACGTTGTATCCCTCATATTAGTAGTAGCCCTTTGGAATAAGCCAGTTGTTTTAACGGTCTGCTATGCTGTTATTAGTATACTTATACTCTTTAAATGGCATACGATAAGAAACCTATATTATTATTTTGTTGCATTTATCCTTGGCTCTATAGCAGAGTCAATAGCAGTATATTTTGGGGCTTGGGAATATTCTAAACCCTTCTATTTAATCCCCTTATGGTTACCTTTCGTATGGGGAATTGCTGCCTTGCTCATAAAAAATATATCTGAAACACTATTGAAGATTGAAAGTGGAGAATAATTAGAGTGAAGGAGGTTTTATGTCAATTGCCCTTGACCCTAACAAATCGTCTCCTTTGAAGAACTTCTCATGCCTCAGGTAGTCCAACAAGAAGCCCTTACCAGATTACTCGTGGAGAAGGGGATATTTACAAGGGAGGAGTTTTTGAAGATGGTGAGGGTGGTAGATAAGGAGATGAAGAGAAAGTAAAAAAGGAGTTAAATAATAGGGGAGAAAAATGACCAATAAGAAAGAGGTAATCGGTTATTACACTGAAGATGGAAATATCTATTGCATAGATTGTATAAATAAGAACATAGAAATTATGAAGGAAATTGACCGTGCTATTACATCAGATGATTTGGAAGAAAACCCATATGTTTGTAATGGTTGTAAAGGGGAAATCAAATAAGTTAGTTTAGAATTTGAACTTTTAGATTTGACGAAGGAGAAGTGATGATATCCAGAGATAGAATACCGGCAGAAGTTCTTGAAGAAATCTTTCCCAAAAAAGCTCAGTAGGAGTTTAGCTTCAGAGCAGGTGTATTCCCACCTGAAACGAATGATCCTTTCTGGGAAATTTAAAAAAGGGCAGAGGTTATTGCAGGAGAGAATAGCCCAAGATTTCGATGTGAGCAGAGTAACTGTCGCAATCGCATTTTCTCAATTGAAAGAGGATGGACTGGTAATGAGCAAGAATGGAGTAGGACCATTCGTTGTTTGACAAAATTTTTGGATTAAATTTCATGAAGGGGATGGCATGAGAAAGAGAATTATTTTCACCTTGGTGTTAGTGTGGATCTTAATGGTTTTTTCCTTCTTAACTACTCCTGCCTCGGCTGAACCCAGGATCTACTATGGCAAGGTTGTGGGCACGGAATTCTCTGTGATCCAGGTTCGAGGAGATGACGGCAAGGTCTCAGTATTTTGGATGGGACACCGGACCCATTTTGATTCCAGGATTCCATTCTTTGGAGACAGGGTGAGGGTCGAGTATGTGAAGGATAAACTGGGGAGGAATGCAGTCACAAGAATCACTATATTGGGAAGATAGCAAATAGATAATCGGTGAACCGTTTTAAGGCAGTCGAACAAGAAGTCCTCACCAGGTTGCTTGTGGAGAAAGGGATATTTACCTCATCTATGCTAAAAACACGGCATAGCTCTACTAACAAGAGACATGATTTTGGTTGACAAGGAGGAAACAAAAAATGGATGTTTTTGCTGCCATTAGCCAAAGAAGCAGTGTGAGAGCTTACAAAGCAACTGATGTCGAAGAGGATAAACTAAAAAAGATACTGGAGGCAGTAAGACTTTCCCCTTCTGCCAGCAACCGCCAGGAATGGAAATTTATCGTTGTCAGGAACAAGGAAACAAAGAAGAAACTGGCTAAGGCTGCCTTCGGACAGTCTTTTATCGGGGAAGCACCTGTCGTCATTGTTGCTTGCGGGACGGAATCGAAGGCAATCATGGCCTGTGGTCAACCCGCTTATACGGTGGATGTATCCATTGCCTGTGCGTTTATGATCCTACAGGCTTATGAACTGGGTTTGGGAACGTGTTGGATCGGCGCCTTTAAAGAGGATGAGACCAAGAAAATTCTGAGCATTCCAGAACATGTTAGAGTTGTGGCCATGACTCCGTTGGGATATCCAAATCAACCCCCATCGCAAAAATCCAGAAAGAGCCTGAATCAGATAGTTTGCTTTGAGAAGTATGAGTGAAAAGGAGGCTGGCTTTCAGGCGGGACGAATAACTCCTCGGAACAGAGGAATTAAGAGGTGAAACGAAATGAAAATTTTTTCACCCCATAGACAGCAAATGGTTAAAATTCTAGTACATATCAAGCGCTTTGAAGAAAGGGATTGACCATGAAATGTATCACACAGGCTTTTGTCAGTTTGTCAACGAAAATGTTGAATTACGGCTTATTGATTTGGATCTTCTCACTGCCCTTCACCACAATTGCTCAAGAGACGATACCCCTATCCATATCAATGGAAAATTATGACTATCCCTACCCGGTAAAATTACTTCCCCTTACCATAGAGGGTCAGGACTTAAGAATGGCCTATATGGACATACTACCTGAAGGAACCCCAAATGGCATGGCCGTATTACTTTTACACGGAAAGAATTTCTTCGGAGCCTACTGGAAAGAGACTATCCATATCTTGTCTCAAAACGGCTTCAGAGTGATTGTCCCTGACCAGATCGGTTTCGGGAAATCGTCAAAACCGAATATCCATTATAGTTTTCATTTATTAGCAATCAATACCAAGAAAGTTGTGGACAACCTCGGAATAACGCAAGTTGCGGTTGTTGGTCACTCGATGGGAGGAATGCTGTCAACAAGATTTACCCTCATGTATCCTGAGACGGTTAGCCATCTGATCCTCGAGAATCCCATTGGTCTGGAAGACTATAGAATATATGTGCCCTATACTCCTATTGAAGAAGCATATCGGAATGAACTGAACACAACAGAGGAAGGAATTCGGAATTACCATAAAACTTACTATGTGAAATGGAAGCCTGACTATGAAGAATATGTTCAAGTTTTTCTCAGGTGGAAAGCAAGCGGTGAATACCCGAGGCTGGCCATGTCTTCAGCACTCACATCCCAGATGATTTACGAACAACCCGTTTGCTATGAATTTCCATATATCAGGTCAAAGACCCTTCTGGTCATTGGGCAATCCGACAGAACGGTTGTCGGTAAAGCAAAAGTGAAAAAAGAACTGCTCTCTTTGGTGGGGCAATACCCGGAATTAGGCAGAAGGACTGCAAAACTGATAGCAAACTCTTCCCTGATTGAATTGCCTGACGTTGGCCATATCCCTCATCTGGAAGCGCCGGAACTCTTCCATAAGGAGTTATTGAAATTTCTTAAAGCAAACTAAATGATCTTTTCGGAGGCTTCTATGGCAACCGCCCTTGACCCCAAACAAATCGTTTCATTCGAAGAACTCCTCATGTCCCAGGTAGTTTAGCAAGAAGCACTAACCAGGCTACTTGTGGTAAAGGGGATATTCAGCAAGGAAAAGTTTCTTGAAATGGTGAAGGTGGTGGATAGGGAGATGAAGAGAAAGAATGAAAAGGGGATAATACCTAAGTAAAATGGCAAACCAAATCTACTGTGATTATTGTGGAGCGGAATTAAAAAATTATCCATTTTTTTATAAGTTGGGTCGGTTTGTAGGAGAGGATTTAATATGTCCTGTTTGTTTCAATGAATATTTTAAAGGTAATTTAGGAAAGGATAAGGCTCGGAAATACGATTCTAAAATAATGAAGAAAACAGAAGGATGAGAATGGAATGGATAGGCAAAAGGAATGATATCCAGAGATAGAATACCAGACGAAGTTCTTGAAGAAAGGAGAAGAAAACACGAATGGTCAGATCTCAACAATCAACATCGCATTGGTGTCATCCATAAAAAAGTTGGCTCAATTGAAGAGGAAATAGGAGGAGAAGCCCATGGTGGTGCGAGTGATTCTTGAAATATTCTCCGATTATGTTTGACCGTGGTGCTATTTCAGTACCGTGCGTATTGATCCATTGCGGAAGAATTATGAAATTGAAGTTCGGTGGACAGCTTTTCCTCTCCATCCCGAGACGCCTGAAAGCGGGCTCACGCTTGAGGAACTTTTTGCTGGACAGCCCGTAGATATCAAGAAGATCATGTCACGTTTGAAACAGGTGGCTGAAGAATTGGGTTTGCCCCTTGGTGAGCGGAGAAAAACCTACAACAGTCGCCTCGCTCAAGAGTTGGCAAAATGGGCAGAATCAAAGGGGAAGGGGGACCCATTTCACGAATCCGTCTTTCGAGCCTATTTTGTCGATGGTAAAAATATCGGCAAGGTGGATGAACTTATCGCTCTGGTGAAACCGATAGGTCTTCCAGAGAAGGAGGCAAGATCAGCCCTTGAATCAAGAGCCTTTAAGGAAGCTGTGGATGCCGACTGGTTGCGTTCTCGTACCCTTGGAATCACAGGGGTCCCTACCTTTTTGGTCGATCATCGAGCGACCGTGGGATTCCAACCCTATGAAGCTCTCGAAAGATTCTTAAAAACCTGCGGCGTTAAACAACGAGAAAATCCTGATTAATCACTAGTAAAAGTTGATGCTCCACCTGACAGAAAATGTTAAATAGAATATTAACTTCTTCCTTCTGGAGTTGTTTTCAATACGGTTTCTCTGAATACTAAAGATTTAAACTTACAATTGTTAGTCCTCATTAAACCTCATTTTGTATTTGTTGATTCATAAAATTAATCGAATTCTTTGATTGACAAAAGTGACACTTCTTTGCAAAGAAGATGAAGAAATACCACGATATTTTTTGACTCCTAAAAAATCTGTGATAAAGGGGTATCTTCAAATAAAAAAGGCCCTATATATCTTGTCTTGGGTGGGGTTTGGTAGGTGGGGTTTAAAAGATATATAGGGCCCAAAGTCTTAGGAAACTAATTTCGGTTTCACGTTAACATGGCTGTGTAACTTTTCACTAATTATCTAATAATATAGTGCACACGTTAAACCTTTGTCAAGATTTTTTTTCGATATTATTCAGAAATAATCGAGTAGGTGAAAGAATTAAGCCTGTCAGAAGCCACAATTGCTACATCTGGTATCTTTCTGTTATAGCCTCTGGTGTTTTCCTTTTACCACTAACAATATAGAAAAGCAGGTAAGGAATCTCTGAGATGGTTCTACCTATTGGCCCCTCTTGATTCACTCCCTTAAGGGGAGTAAGGGGTTTATAGGGCTTTTATTTTTGAATTTGAGGGATAATTTAGTTTGTTGGTGTTTGACACTTAAAGTTGGAATTATTAAATTTTGGGTAGGGAGGGAATTGAAAGGAGGAGATTTTTATGGAAAAGGACGAAAGGATTCTTGTTCCCCTTGATGGATCAAGATATGGAGAAAATATTATCCCCAAGGTCGAGGAATTGGCTTCCGATTTGAAGGCAGGTATTTGCCTTTTGCGGGTTGCATTAGCTCATACTTTTCCCGGAGTGGATCAAACAGATGCCCAGGTGAAGGTTGTCGGGGAGGCGAAAGAATATCTTCAAGGTTTGGAGGAACACCTCAAAGCCAAAGGATTTGACGTAGATACCCATGTCCGTTACGGGAATGAGGTCGAGGAGATTCTGGATCATGCTGCCCAGAAAGAAATTGACTTGGTTGCAATGTCTACCCATGGTCGTAGAGGGGTCAAGCGTTTTCTCCGTGGAAGTGTGGCAGAGAAAGTCATTCGACACACACCTAAGCCGGTCTTTCTGGTTCGGTGCACCGTATAGAATTGGAAGTTTAAGAGGGGAAAAGAGCTGGGAGGTCCGCGATAAAAAGGTAAATGTGCCATTTTTTAATGGGTTCGGAGATTTGTGTTATAATTCTGAACGCATTTTATTAAGATCACACCTGAAAACCCAGTCCTGTGGACGGGGATGAAAGGTGTGTCTGCCGAAGGCAGAAAAAAACTAAATCAGATGCTGAAACGAGTTCAGCATGACAACAGGGTTTGTTTCTCGTTTTTTGTCATCCCGAACTTGTTTCGGGATCTTGGTTTTAAGAATTTGGGTTTTAAAGCCCCGCCCTGTGGGCGGGGTTCTTTACTTGTTGGAGGGAGAATGAAGCGCCTGCTGATCTATTTTTTGGTTTTTTTACAGGTTTTTCTTTTTTCCTATGCAATGGGCCAAAGCGTAACAAAGATAGAGGGATTAAAGGTATCCAGTCCTGCCTTTGAAAATGGTGGAGAGATCCCGAAGAAGTACACTTGCGATGGGGCAAATGTTAATCCGCCCCTTAAGATTGAAAATGTTCCATCGAATACAAAATCGTTAGCCCTGGTCTTTGATGATATCGATGCCCCCAGAGGTACCTATGTCCATTGGATTTTGTGGAACATTGATCCAAGTGTAAAAGAGATTAAAGAAAATTCTGTTCCTGAAAGAGTGGTGCAGGAGGTGAATGATTTTAAGAAACCTAATTATGGGGGACCTTGCCCACCCAGGCGGGCTCACAAGTATGTTTTTAAAATCTATGCTCTTGATACCCTTCTCAATCTGAATCCCAATTTAACCAAAAAAGATCTGGAAAAAGTCAGAAGGTCACATCATTTCTCGGGCTCAGCTGACGGGGTTGTATAATAGAAATTAAAGGTGTTAGAATACAAAAAAACAAATCCTTAACCGGGAGGATGTATGTTCAAAAATAGATGGGCAAAGAGATGTTTAGCTCTTTTTATCTTTTACTTTTTATGTTTCTATGTTTTGCCACTGGATGCCTTTGCAAGAGTCAGTGGTGGAAGGTCATCGGGTAGCCGAGGCTCTCGGTCTTCAACACCTCCTGGGTCATATTCAACTCCAAGATCCACACAACCCTCTTCTCCTTCACAGCCACTTTCACAACCCTCACCACAGCCACAAAGCAGCCTCTGGAGAGGTGTGATGGGTGGTATGATGGGTGGAATATTAGGAGGGATGCTTTTCAGAAGCCTGGGATTCGGAGGTGACCTGGGGGCCGAGGGAAGTGGTGGTATCGGACTGTTTGAGATTTTGCTGATTGGTGCTTTACTCTTTGGTGTCTACTGGTACATTAAGAGGAGACGTCAGGCAGCCCTTGCAAATGCATATTATCAGAGTTCAATGGGAACGGCAGAGCCTTCCTATCAGCCCTCCTATGGGCAGAGTTATGAACAACCACGTGAAGAAGAGCGGGACTTGGGAAAAGGTTTGGGTTACATCCGGCAGATGGATTCATCCTTTGATGAAAAGAAATTCCAGGATTTATGTATGGATCATTTCTTCAACATTCAAGGAGCCTGGGCAAATAGAGATATGTCTGGAGTAAGAAACTTATTGACAGAAGAGATGTCCAAAATTATTCAGGACGATGCAGAGAAATTGAAGTCAGAAAGAAAAATTAACAAGCTTGAAAATATTGCCGTCAGGTCGGTCGATATTGTGGAAGCCTGGCAGGAATCGGGAAGGGATTACATCACCGTAAGGTTCTACGCCAACATATTGGATTATACGGTTGATGAGACCACGGGTCAGGTGGTGTCAGGCAGCAAGACAGAACCCGTAAAATTTGAGGAGTACTGGACATTTACCCGGCCGGTGGGGAATAACCCGTGGCAATTATCAGCAATCAACCAGGCTAAGTAATTTAAAATAGGGACTCATCATTTTTTATAAATAGGATGATCCCTATTTTTATTGCTTCAAAAATACTTTCCTTAATCTTTCTTGTTGAGGTCCCACCGATTGAGATGGTTTTGATTCACGTAATCGGCTCCTTGGTAATAACTGATGGTTTCATCGATTAGGTTCTGATCGGGGATTATTTTTTTGTTTCTCCTGTTTTTCTGTCAAATTGGTACAGGCTCATCTCTTTTTCAATATCGAGGATGACTAGTCTGTCCTTTTTCATATATCCGAGTTTTTCATAAGTCCCGATGAATGCCCTTTCCTGGTCCGGTTCCATTTTTAAAATATCTTTACCAAAAAAATTATTCTTGTAATTGAAATTTAAAAGCCCCAAAACTGTGGGAGCAATATCGATCTGGCTGGTTAGTTTATCAATCCTCTGAGGGGGAACATGAGCAGGCGAGTAGATGAAAAGGGGGATCTCGTATTTTTTCACAGGGAGTTTCGTTTTCCCAGCCGAACTTGCACAATGGTCTGCAACAATCACAAAAAGAGTGTCTTCAAGCCACGGCTTTTCCTTTGCGTCTCTGATAAATTTGCCAATGGCATAATCCGTATATTTCACCGCCCCACTTCTTCCCGATTGGGAGGGAATGTCTATTCTGCCCTCGGGATAGGTAAAAGGTCTGTGGTTGGATGTGGTCAGTATCAGTGCAAAAAACGGGGTATTTTTCTTAAAAGACCTGTCGAACTCTTTGATACACTTATTAAATAAGTCCTCATCGCAGACACCCCAGGCATTCTCAAAAATAATCTCATTTTTAGAAAAGTTTTTTCTGTCAATGGTCTCAAACCCGTTATGGCTGAAAAAGTAGTTCATGTTATCAAAATACCCATATCCGCTGTAAATAAATTTTACATCATAGCCTCTTTCCTTCATGAGAAGACCCCAGGAGAACATGTTCTCATTGTCTGGATGTTTCACGATCGACCTGCCCGGGGTAGGCGGAACAGAAAGAGTGATAGCTTCGAGACCTCTATCTGTCCGTGTTCCTATAGCGTGTAAATTGGTAAAAAAGAGACTTTCCCCTGCCAGTTGATCAAGGTTCGGGGTCAGGCCCCTTCGATTTCCAAAGGCACCCAGGTACTCTGCACTGAGGCTTTCGACAACGATGACCGCGATATTCAGTCTTTTTTCTTTTCCAGAATTCTTTATCTTCTGGGTAATATCAAAAATATCATCCGCTGCAAAGGAGTTGTTTTTCTCTGCTAACAATGTCTTTAGATTTTTGAAGACCATCTGGTCATCCAGGTTGGCATAAAAGGTTTTGTAATGGATCTGGTTATTTTTGAAAGCAGTAAAAAGGTTGTAAATTCCATTGGCAGAACGAGCCATTTTCTAACAGATAAAAGAATGAAAAAGGATATGGGGGCTATCCCTGGAAAGAGGGGAAGAAGGGGATACGACTCTTTCATATTATTTATTAATTCCCTTGTATAAATGAGGTAGTCGATGGCGATGAAATTAAACCGTGCCCCGAATTCATAAAAGAAGAAATATTCTGCAACCCCATCAAAGACCATTATGTAAATCGTAATAAAAGAAACGAGATAAATGAGGGGTTGATGAAAACGGTGTCGAAAGATTTTATCCGGAACGAAAATCAGATAAAGAACAAATGGGATGGCAAAATAGATCATTGTGAAAACATCATAGAAGAAACCAATTCCGTAAATTTTGATAAAGAGCCATAGAGATTGGTCAAGGAGAGGCCAGGATTTAATGAGAAGTACTGTTCTTATAATGAATGAGAGAGCTAAAAAAAATAGAAAAGAATAAAGTTAGAAGGCCAAAACGGCCTTTATAGATTTTCTGCAGATTCATATTTAATCCGTTTTTAAGTGACAGATCTATTACTATTTGATCATTCATTATTCTTTAAAAAGGTTAAATCCGGATTAAATTTAAATTAAGAATTCTTAATCTGGGGGGATAGGGGGATTTTGAATTTTTAGGCTTCATTTAAATAAGGGTACATCCCTTTTTCCGAACAATAAATGGGATGTGTCCCTATTTTCTATTTTTTAAATAAGTGTTTTTCCTTGTTATTCGTCCTTCCTGTGGTTATAAATAAATTATAGATAGAATTAATAGGGAGAGGAAATGGAGCATAAATATACGAATCGGCTGATTCACGAAGCCAGTCCTTATCTTTTGCAGCATGCTCATAATCCAGTGGATTGGTATCCATGGGGAGAGGAGGCCCTCGCTCGAGCAAAAAAAGAGGACAAACCTATCCTCCTCAGCGTTGGCTACTCCTCCTGCCATTGGTGCCATGTGATGGAAAATGAATCTTTCGAAAAAGAGGCCATTGCAGGAATCATGAATGAGCACTTCATTAATATCAAAATTGATCGGGAGGAACGTCCAGATCTTGATGAACTTTATATGAATGCCGTTCAGGTGATGACGGGTTCAGGGGGATGGCCAATGACCGTCTTTTTAACTCCTGACCTTGTCCCCTTTCATGCGGGAACCTATTTTCCTCCTGAAGATCGAGGGGGAATGCCGGGTTTTCCAAAGGTGCTCGTTACGGTTTCCACCTATTACAAGACCCATCAAGAAGAGATTATAAAGATGGAGGCACAGATGAAGAATGCCCTCCATCAGATCGTTGAAATTGTTCCTTCCCAGGAAGCCATGAGCGACAAAGTCCTGGCGAAGGCTTTTAATGCTCTGGAGAATCAATTTGATCCAATTTATGGAGGATTCGGTAATGCTCCTAAATTCCCGAGCAGCATGACCCTTTCTTTCCTTCTCAGGTATTGGAAGAGTACAGGTTCAAAAAAAGCTTTAGAGATGGTGGAAAAAACACTGGAGAAGATGGCCAATGGTGGAATCTACGACCATTTAGGAGGAGGATTCCATCGCTATTCTGTAGATGAACGATGGCTTATTCCCCATTTTGAAAAAATGCTCTATGACAACGCCCTGCTTTCCCGAACCTATTTTGAAGCCTATCAGGCGTCACAAAAGAAGAGGTATCGCCGAGTGGGAGAAGAAATCCTCAATTATGTTCTTCGTGAGATGAAAAGCCCAGAGGGAGGTTTCTACTCAACCCAGGATGCAGACAGCGAAGGCAAGGAAGGGAAGTTTTATGTCTGGACAAGAGACGAGATTAAGGAAGTATTGGGCAAAGAGAAAGGGACACCTTTTTGTGCTTATTATGGGGTGGGTCTTCAGGGAAATTTTGAGGGAGGAGCGAGCGTACTCAGTATTGCCTCCACTTTAGAAAAGGTTTCTCAATTATATGGAATGTCCACTACAGATTTGGAAAAAGTATTGGAAGAGGGACGGCAGGAACTTTATGCCGAAAGGGAGAAAAGAGTAAGACCTGGACGGGATGAGAAGATTTTGACCTCCTGGAATGGTTTAATGATCTCAAGTTTTGTTGATGGATTTAAAGTCACTGGAAATGAACACTATCTTAATGGGGCAAAAGAGGCAGCCCTCTTCATCCTCCATGAGATGAGGAAGGATGGCCACTTGATGAGGGTGTTTAATAAGGGGAAATGCCAGGTGAAGGGCTATTCAGAAGATTACGCCTTTTTTACCCAGGCCCTTATCGATCTTTATGAAGCCACCTTTGAGACGGGATGGCTGAAGGAAGCAGATGACCTCAATCGGAGAATGATCCAACAATTCTGGGATGAGAGAAACGGAGGGTTCTTCTTCACGGGAAAGGAGAACGAATCTTTGATCGCCCAATCAAAAAACCCTTATGACAATGCCATCCCTTCAGCAAATTCTATAGCCGCATTTAATTTGATCAGGCTTGGGTATCTGACTGGAGAAGAATCTTTGAAACAGAAGGCTGAACAAACTCTTCACCTCTTTTATAACTTTCT
The DNA here is from genome assembly GCA_963820625.1 of uncultured delta proteobacterium. Taxonomy (GTDB): domain Bacteria; phylum Desulfobacterota; class BSN033; order BSN033; family UBA1163; genus CAWGAV01. The sequence continues at coordinate 44,703 of CAWGAV010000016.1, read as the reverse complement.
AGACCAACATCCCTCTGGATTTACCCAAATGCTATCCGGCCTCTCCTTCTTTTTGAATCCGGAGGAGATCGGGATCATCGGCTCAAAGAACGATCTTAAGACAAAATCCATGCTCAAAGAAATTTACCTTACCTACCTTCCTAACAAAATCCTGAGCCTGAGGGACCCTCAAGAACCCATTAAAGAGAATTGGTTCCCATTTCTCATGGAGAAAGGGGTCGCCGAGGTTCCAACCACTTTCGTCTGCAAAGGATTCACCTGCCTGCCTCCAGTAAAAGATGAAAAAGAGTTAAAGAAAATATTGGGTTAAATCCCCCCACTCCCTCCTTTGTTAAAGGGGGGCAAGGGGGATTAGTTATTTTCTTGACAAAGAGGGAGGGAACGCTTATTTTCTAATTGAAAATATTTTCATTCTTTTCTTAACTTATTATGAATAAAGGACTTTTTAAAAACCTATTTAAGGATAAAAAACTCCGACTAAGCCATCCAAGACTTTTGCTTTATCAGGAGCTCTCCAATGCCATAACCCCTTTGAGTCCTCAGGAGCTCTACCAAAGCCTTCTAAAAGAGCAGAAGAAGATTGGATTGACCTCTATTTATCGGTCTCTTGATCTCTTCGAATCCATGGGCATGGTCTTTAAAATCATCAATGGTTCGAGTGTTAAATATAAACTCTGTGAAATAGACGAACACCATCACCATATCATCTGCAAGGCATGCGGGAGTGTGGTCGAATTGGACTTTTGTGATATTTCTGATTGGTCCAAAAAGGTGTCGGAGTCCACAGGTTATCAGGTGATCGATCATCAATTGAGTTTTTATGGGTTTTGCAAAGCCTGTAAACCTTTACAAAGACCGCCAAGCGCAGAGCACTAAGCGGGACAAGAATGTCCCGCCTATCAGGATAGGCGGGGTTTTCTAACCCCGCCAAAGGATGCTCTGTCCGGTAGGCAGACGCTATGCTTTGTTTTTAAAGGAGGAATGGATGTCCCATATTCATCTTCCCGATGGAGTTTTACCTGTTTGGCTTTGGGCTTCAGGATTTATCGTTGCCATTCTGGTCGGGACAATTCTTCTTCGACTCACTAAGAAAGAAGAATTAACCAGGCGGCTGCCTTTGCTGGGAATGATGGCAGCGGTAATGGTCTTGGGTGCTTCCGTCGAGATTGTTCCCATCGCTTATCATGTCAACCTGACAGTCATTTCAGGAATCTTATTAGGACCTTCTCTCATCTTCCTTGCCACCCTTGTCGTCAATGTCATCTTGGCTCTTTTTGGACATGGTGGAATTACCGTCATCGGGCTTAATACACTTACCCTCTCGATCGAAGGGGTATTGGGATATTTACTTTTCCGCCTCTTCTGGAAGGTTTTAAAAAGGTTAACCCCTGCTGCTTTTTTAGCGACCTTCATCGCCCTTATTTTCTCCACCTTTGCCATGATCGGAGTGGTCAGCCTGGGCACACCTCATTATGAAAAATTGATTCATCAGGAAGGGAAGGGTATATTTGAATTTCATCTTTCAAAGGAAAAGAATGATTATCATGAAGGGGAGAAAAAAAAGAGTGAGATAAATTTAAGACGGTTCATAGCCATTGTCCTTCCTTTGGGTTTTATCGGATGGATAATGGAAGGTGTGATCACCACATTAATCGCCAGATACATCTATCGGCTGCGGCCAGACTTATTGCATTTATAGAAGGAATCCCCATGATTCAGCTTTCCTATTTAGATTATATCGCTATGGAGAGGAAGAGCTTTCTTCACCGTCTCTCACCGAAGTTGAAAATCATCGGAATGGTCTTTGTTTTATTGGGCATTGTCACGTTGAGAAACCTTCCCGGATTCCTTCTCCTTTATGGGATTCTCCTTGCTCTTTTTTTCCTATCACGAATTCCAACAAAAATATTTTCTTTAACACTCTATCCCCTTATCTTTGCCGTTCTTTTCATCTTTATCTCTGGGTTTCAAATCCATTTTATTCTTCTCATCTTTTTAAAGGTTCTCTGCGGCTCTACGGGAGTGGTTCTGCTTCTGGCTACCACTCCTTATCCCTCGATCTTTTCTGTCCTGGGGAGAGTCCTTCCCTCCTCTTTTGTAACGGCTCTTTTTTTGACCTACCGATCCATCTTTATCCTCCTCAATATTCTCGAGGAGACACAACATGCCCTCTACCTTCGCGGAGGATTCCAGTGGAGACATCCGTGGAGAAGCCTGATCAATATTTCCAATGCCTTCGGCCATCTGATCATTAAAGGCATCGATGCCAGCGAAAAGATGTACGAATCCATGGTGCTCCGAGGATTCAAAAACAAGATTTATTACAGGGGAGAATAGGACCATGAAGGAAGATGAAAAGATTGTCGAAGTAGATTGTATTACCCATGTCTATCCAGATATGACCAAAGTGCAGATTTGCGGTCTAGATTTTATTGTCAATCGGGGAGAGAGGGTTTCGATCCTGGGTTCCAATGGCTGTGGAAAGACGACTCTGCTCAAGCACCTCTTGGGAATACTTGTGCCAAAGGATGGAAGCGTCAAGGTTTTTGGGGTGGATCCTGGAAAGGAATTCTCGAAGATCAGAGAAAAGGTTGGCATGGTCATGCAGGATGTGGATGAGCAGATCCTTGGCCCGACCGTTTATGATGATATCCTCTTTGCTCCATTAAATTATGGCATCGAGAGGAAAAAGGCAGAAGCGATGGCGAAGAGTGTGATCGAGAGGTTGAATCTTGAATCGATCCAGAAGAAGATAGTGAATTACCTCTCGGGTGGGGAAAAGAAGAAAGTTGCTTTAGCCGGAGCCTTGGTCATGGAGCCAGACTTACTCATCCTGGATGAGCCCTTTACAGGATTGGATCCTGTTTCCAGAAGAGATCTGGTCCAGATTCTGAATGAATTGAATAAAGAGAAAGGGATCACCTTTATCATGACACTCCATGAAGTTGATCTGGTACCGGAGATAACCGATATTCTCTACCTCATGCACGGGCATGGGGATCTCAGCGAAAGAGGAAGGCCAGATGAGATTTTCGGGAAATTTAAGGATTTAGAAAGTTTTAATCTGGAAGAACCCACCCTGACGAGACTCTTCAAGGGATTAAAAAAGGAAGGGCTCGATTTTGGAGATCCCCTCCGTATTGATGAGGCGATCCAATCCATCAAGAAGCACTGGGACGACGCGAAAAAATCGTAGATGGCAAATCCCCCCATCCCCCCTTTGCTAAAGGGGGGGAGGGGGGGATTAGTATGAGATAATAAATTGGTATGAAACTTGGAAATCTTCGTCTGAATAGTAACCTTGTTCTGGCACCGATGTCGGGGATTACAGATTATCCCTTCCGCCAACTGGCAAGGGAGATGGGATGTGGTCTGGTCTTCACGGAGATGGTGAGTGCAGAGGGGTTAATCAGAAGGGGAGAAGCGTTTTTAAAAATCAAGAAGGATGAGCATCCGGTCTCTGTTCAACTCTTCGGTTCAGATCCGGAGGTATTAGCCGAAGCTGCTGGAATGGCTGAGGCAATGGGTGCAGATGCTATTGATCTCAATATGGGATGCCCGGCAAAGCAGGTGGTCATGACTGGAGCAGGTGTTGATTTGATGCGGTTTCCAGAAAAAGTGAAAGGCATTTTGATTAAAGTAAGAAAGAAGGTAAAAAAACCTGTTACCATTAAAATCCGTTCTGGATGGGATGGAAAACATATCAATGCTGTGGAGATTTCTAAAGTCGCTGAGGATTGTGGCGCGGATGCCATCTCTATTCACCCCAGAACAAGGGATCAGGGGTTTCGCGGGCGGGCGGATTGGAACTTGATCGGTGAGGTGAAAAAGACGGTCCGTATTCCTGTCGTTGGAAATGGAGATGTGATCACACCGTCTATTGCAAAGAAGATGTTCGAAGAGACGGGTTGTGATGGGGTCATGATTGGAAGAGGGGCATTAGGGAACCCGTGGATCTTTGGTTTTAAAAATTCCATGCCTCTGGAAGGAGAACCGACAATTCCTCCTTCTCTGGAGAAGAGGAAAAACATGATTCATCATCATTTTTTGCTGACACAAACCCACTATGGTGAAAAAGGGGCGGTGAAAAAGATCCGGAAACATATTTACTGGTATACGAAGGGGCTCCCTTGTTGTGCCTTCTTCCATTCGAAATTATCAGGCTTAAGAGAGAAAGAGGCTTTATTTGAAGCGATCCATTCCTATTTCGATTTCGTTCAGGGGAGGAATCCATGCCAATCGCTCGAATCGACGGAAAGCAGATCAGTTACTGGACAGGGAGAAAAGGTCTTTTAGAAGGAAGGGTGGCCGTTCTCTTCATCCATGGAGCGGGAGGGGGGCAATACACGTGGAGTTATCAAAAAGGTTTTTTTGAGAAGCAGTTCAATCCCATCGTCATCGAACTGCCTGGTCATGGAGAATCAGGAGAAGAAGGAGAGGAAGAGATCGGAAGATATGCTGAGCATGTTCGTACCTTCTTAAAGACTCTAGGTCTCCAAAAAGTCTTTCTCGTTGGTCATTCAATGGGTGGAACGATTGTTCAGACATTGGCCTTAACCCATCCAGAGATGATCAAAGGGATTGTTTTAGTCGGAACCGGGGCAAGGTTAAAGGTTCTCCCTATGATCCTGGATGGGATCAAAAATAACTTTGAGGAAACGGTTAAGAAGATAAACCAGTTTGCCTACTCTCAAAAGGCTTCATCGGATTTAATTGAAAAGGGTGTTTCCACTATGTTGCAATGTCGCGCAGAAGTTCTCTATGGCGACTTTCTGGCCTGTGACCGATTTGACTTCATGAACGAGGTGGGAAAAATTAATCTTCCCACGCTCATCCTCTGCGGGGATGATGACCAACTCACGCCCATAAAGTATTCCCAATTCCTTCAAAGTCGAATCAAAGGTTCGAAAATGGAGGTCCTTCCAAATGCTGGTCACATGGCCATGATGGAATCACCTCAGGCCTTCAACGAAAAGATTGGAGAATTTATATTAACGAAATAAGAGGATTCAAAGTCTTCTTTAGGGTTCAAGGATTCTAGGATTCAAGGGGTCAAGTGATAGAACCTATGAAGCGCTGGTGGGTCGTAGAACTTTTTATTCCCAAGGAATTCGGAGATGCGGTCTCAAACTTCCTGATTGAGCAAGGAGCTACAGGTATTGAAGAGATCAATGGAGATTTAAAATGGGAAAGGCTGAGGACTTATTTCCCGCAGGACGGAAAAGAGAACAGAATTCTTCATGCTCTCCATCATTATTTGAGATCGTTAAAGAAGATCGCCCCTGAAACTTCCCGCTCACAAATTAAGACGGCTTCTATTCCCGAACAGGATTGGGGTGAGAATTGGAAGAGGTTTTTTAAACCTGTTCAGGTAACATCTAAATTTGTGGTGAGGCCACCCTGGTCCAAGATTCGATTGAAAAGAGGGCAGATTGCCATTGACATCACCCCAGGAATGGCCTTTGGCACAGGAACTCATGCCACAACCATCCTCTGCATCCAGGCATTGGAGGAAAGGCTTCAGAAGAGGGGGCTATCCGTTCTTGATGTGGGAACAGGTTCAGGGATTCTTTCCATTATCGCCGCCAAATTAGGGGCTAAGGAGGTTTGGGGGATAGACATCGATGGGGTAGCAGTAGAGATTGCCAGAGAGAACGTGGAGAAGAACCATGTTTCGAATATCGTCAAGATAAGGAAAGGAAGCATTGGTGTTCTTGAAAAAAAGTTTGACGTGGTCGTAGCCAATATCGATCTCAAGAGTTTGAGGAGGATGAAAAGGCCTCTTCCGAACCACCTCAAGGACCAAGGGTTTCTCATCCTTTCAGGAATATTGGAGGAGGAAAAAGAGAGAATTCGTCAACATTTTATGGAGACCGGGTTCTTAAAATTGAGCAAAGTCACTCAAGAAGGAGAGTGGGTTTGCCTTACCTTCAAAAAGAAGTGAAAGAATCAAATGTCAAATTTCAAAGTCCAAAGTTCAAATAAAGTTCAAATTACAAAATTCCGAATCCAATTTTTGACATTTAAGCATTTGTCATTCATTTGACATTTGAACTTTGAAATTTGGATTTCAATAACTTCCTCGGCTAAAGTTTGGTTGAGTTAGGAGTCAAAGGATGGCCAGATTTTATGTTCCTCAGCCCCGGATTGAGAAAGGGATGCTCAGGATTGAAGGGGATGAGGTGAAACATATTCGAAAGGTTCTCCGCCTCAAAACAGGAGATGAGATCATTGTCTTCGATGGATTGGGCAAGGAGTATGAGGGTACGATAGCTGAAGAAAGACCCTCCTCTGTCATGATTAAGATTGAAAATATTTTCTCCTCAAAAAAGGATTCTTCCTTAGAAGTTACTCTGGCCCAAAGCCTGCTTAAGGGTGAGAAGATGGACACCCTGATCCAGAAGGCCACGGAGTTGGGGGTCAAAGAAATCATTCCCTTTTTCTCCTCCCGCTCAGTACCCCTTTTAGAAAAATCGAAAAGACTGAAGCGCCATCATCGATGGGAAAGAATTGCCATTGAGGCCTCCAAACAATGCGGAAGGGGGGTGGTCCCAAAGATTGAATCCCTCCGAGACTATTCTGAGATGCTCCAAATAGCTTCCCCGGATGCCCTCCGCTTTATTCTCTGGGAAAAAGAAGGGATCAGGTTGAAAGAAGTATTGGAAAGATCAAAAGAAAAGATGAAGATTTTCTTTATCATCGGACCAGAAGGGGGTTTTGGCCAGGAGGAAGTTGGAGAGGCAAAAAAAGCTGGATTCATCCCTGTTACACTGGGGAGGAGGATATTAAGAGCTGAAACATCCAGTCTATGCCTTCTCAGCATCCTTCAATATGAACGGGGAGATATAGGATAAAAAGAGGGCCGATTCCGTCCAAGAACCGGCCCAACCAGAAAGGAGGGGTATGAAGAAGAGGTATTTAAGCAGCCTTTTTCTCTAAATTATCGACAAATTCCTTATAGGTCTTACATTCTTGGATAAGTTTGCACTTTCTCCGACAGACTTCAACATGAATTTTTGGGCTTCCTTTCCTTTTATCACAAATGAGATAACTCATTTTAAATCCCCCTTTCCACCTATTGGCAACCAGTCTAGACGGAACCAAGTATTCTATATTTAGAATTGTGCCTATTCTAAAACACAAAATATGGAAATGTCAAGAAAAAAATTCAAATTTTTATAAAATAAATTACTTTAAATATCAAATAGTTACAGTTTTAAAGAAAAGTAAAACAATAATTTTTTAAATCATCTTAATGAAATTTAAGGGATATACTCCGATTTCTCCGATTTGAAGGAATAAAACAATACACAGAAATTGGAAGCTTTTAAAAAGGGTTTTTTTAAGGATTGGGACTGGTTGAGGAGGTTTTATCTTCGATAGCTATGCCAAGACGTTCCACCCCTGCATTTTTTGCTACATCGAGAACTTGAACAACTCGGTCGAAAACCACGCTCTTGTCCGCCCTGACAATCACAGACCTCGTTTTGTTAAAGGCAATGAGGGATTCCAGTTCTGTCTTCAAATTTCTGAGGCTTTTGGGTTTGTTATTGAGGAAGACTTCATTCCTACTGTTGATGGTCACGACGATGGGCTCTTTCTGGTCAGCAGGCATTTTGATATCGGCCTGAGGAAGTTTCACGATGATTCGAGACTCTCTTGTCGGGTTGAAGGTGTAGACCAAACTGAATGCGGTGAAGAAGAAGATGAAGATATTGAGAATGATATCGGTGAGGGCAATGGATTCTAATGAGACTACCGAATCTCGATGGGTTTTAATTTTCATCCCGCTCCTCCCTCTTGAGATTTCTGAAAAAATCCAGAAATCTCTAATCAAGAGAGCGTAAAGTAGTTTTTCAACGCTCTCCTATTTGGTCCTTGCCAAAATATCGATCAACCCATTTCCATAATAAGACATCTCCTGGGCGTGGCTCTTAATTTTCCCGACAATGAGGTGGTAGAGGATATAAGCAGGAATGGCAACAATGAGACCCGCTGCCGTGGTGATCATGGCCTGATAAATCCCTGCCGCCAAGGCGCTGACGGTAATATTGGTCCCCAACTGTTCCCAGGTCATAAAAGCCTGAATGAGACCGACGATGGTTCCAAGAAATCCAAGCATGGGCTCAACACCGATGATGATGAGCAAGGCCCCTAAGTATCGTTCCAGGTATTGGATCTGTTCGTCACCTTCTCGTTCCATCATCGCCTCTAATTCTTCTCGTTTCAAAGTACGGTTGAGAATTCCCAGTTTAAACACCTCCGCAATAGGATGCTTCACTTTTTCACATCGCTCTAAGGCCTTCTGAAAATGACCCCTTTCCATATAGAGGAAGATCTCCTGGGCAAACTGTTGAAAGTTGAGTCGAATCTTCCAGAGGGTCCAAAATCTTTCCAAAATGATGGCAAGGGCAATGATCGATAAGGCAATGATGGGGATCATGATGGGTCCCCCTTTTATGATGAGTGAAATGAACATCCCATACCCCCTTACCTGCTTACCCTGCCTACCGCAGGCAGGCGCAGGCAGGGATGAAAAAATAGGGCAATTGAAATTGCCCTAAGTTGAAAACAAAGTGCCGGGTCGCGGAATCGAACCACGGACACGAGGATTTTCAGTCCTCTGCTCTACCGACTGAGCTAACCCGGCATCCTGAGTAATTAAAGTTTTTATATTACAACCCCTCCGATGTGTCAAGATTTAGTTTTGTATTGTACGGGCATCTGTTCGATGATCCGATAAAGGATGTCCATCTTCAGATTCTCTCTAAGCCCTCTTTCTAATCTATTAAATCCCTCCTCTTTCAATTGGTGGTAACGGAGGATATCGCCACTGCGCAAAGGAATCAATCCCTTTCTTTGCCTCAAATGGTTGATGAAGCCTCTTCGGAATTTATCATTGTCGAAGACTCCATGAATGTAGGTTCCCCACACCTTTCCATCCTCAGAGATCGCCCCATCTTCAACAGAGACCTTTCGGCCTCCTTTTTTGACAATCAAAAAGGCCGGATGAACCGGCCCCTCCCTCCGGGTTCTTCCCATGTGAATCTCATATCCAAGAATCGCCCCAGACCTCCACGGGACCCAATCCTTTTGTAACATCCTCGCTTCTACCTGAGAAGTCACCTTGTCCGTTTCAATCGTCGTTTCGACCTTGAGCAGCCCCAGCCCTAAGATGGTCTTCTTTTTTGTCTCGATCTTGAAAGGATCAAAAATCCGCTTACCCAGCATTTGGTAACCCCCACATATGCCCGTGACGAATCCGCCAATTGCATGATGTTGAAGAATCGCCTGATCATACTTGTGGTGTTTGAGATAGAGGAGGTCATCAATCGTGTTCTTGCTTCCTGGGATGATGATTAAATCGGAAGAGGGAATTTGACTCCCGGGCCTTATGTACAGGAGTTCTACATCCGGTTCTTTCTCCAAGGCGTCAAAATCGGTGAAATTTGAGATATGGGGAAGGAGAATGACGGAAATGCGGATGTCCCCTCTCACCACACCCATTCCCATCTTTTCCACTGAGACCCCATCCTCTTCCTGTATGTACAGATCTTTAAAGTAAGGGATGACGCCGATCACAGGGATACCCGTCTTCTTCTCAAGAAAGTCCAGCCCTGGTTTTAATAATCGGATGTCCCCCCGAAACTTATTGATGATAAACCCCTTGATTCTCTTTTTTTCTTCCTTGCTCAAGAGTTCAAGGGTTCCGATGAGAGAGGCGAAGACCCCTCCCTTATCAATATCGCCCACCAAAATAACAGGACAATCTGCAATCTCTGCCATTCCCATATTTACGATATCATTCTCCCTTAGATTGATCTCTGCAGGGCTCCCAGCACCTTCGATGACCATGAGTTCGTATCTTTCTTTCAGACGATAAAAACTTTCTTTGACAGCCCTTAAGGCCCTTTTCTTAAATTGGTGATACTGGATGGCAGACATGTTTCTGTAAACTTTTCCATGGATGATGATCTGAGCGCCGATATCCGTATTGGGTTTGATCAGGATGGGGGTTCATGTCGACATGGGGCTCGATGTCGGCTGCCTCTGCCTGCACTACCTGAGCCCTTCCCATTTCTCCCCCCTCCTTTGTCACAAATGAGTTCAGTGACATGTTCTGGGACTTGAAGGGAACGACATCGAATCCATCCTTTTTGAAGATCCGACAGAGTCCAGCTACGATCAAACTTTTTCCGACATAGGAACCTGTTCCTTGGATCATCAGCGACTTCATCTCTTCTCTCCAAAAGATTCTGTATGAATCATTTTCACCATCGCTTCCAATCCTTCTATGATCCTCGGGGTCGGCCGGTCGACCAAATTCGAATCTATGACGTAAATCGATTTCCTTTTTATCGCAGGGATGTTTTTCCAGTCCTGCCACTTCTTAATTAAGCTCATGCAATCCCTTTTACTTTCCATGGAACTGATGATAATCACCTCTGGGGCTTTCAACATGACAGTCTCGATGCTGTAAAGAGGGTAATTCACAGGTTCATCTTCCGATATATTTTCCCCTCCCGCTAAACGGATGAGATCATTAGCGAGTGTCCCCCTTCCCACCGTTATAATAGGTACATCCCCGACCTGGAAGAAAACCCTGGGCTTAGAGAGGGATTGAGTAAGATTGAGGATGTTCTCCTTTCTTGTAACCATATTTTGTATAATTCTTACTGATGCATCTCGTTTTTCCACAATTTCACCAATATTCCTGATTGTCCTCATCACTCCATCAAAATTTCTTGGATCAACTACATAGACAGGGAACCCCAGTTCGTTTAGTCTGTGGATGGTTTCCCATCGGTTGCCATCTCTGATAGCAATGATCAGATCCGGTTTCGATGAAACAATCTTTTCAATACTTGGATTTATAAACCCTCCGATTCTCGGTTTGGTCGAAGCAGTTTCTGGATAATCACAAAAGCTGGTGACCCCCACTATTTCCTCATTCAATCCCAAAGCGAACAGGATCTCTGTAATACTGGGGGCTAAAGAGATGATCCTTTTTGCAGAATGAGGAATTTTAACCTTCCTCCCTATCTCGTCGGTCAATAGGCGTTCTTCCCCCTCAACAGAAATATTAAGAAGGAGACTAATCACCAAGGCTAAGAGAAGCGATTTTCTAATCATATTTTCTCAGAAACTTCCGCTTCAGCAAAAGTTGCCATTTCGTCAAGAATCTTAAGGCTGGCCTCAACCAGAAATATCCCCAAGGCCGCCCCAGTTCCCTCACCTAATCTCATGTTGAGATTGAGCAAAGGTATCGGGCCGAGGTGTTCCAATATTTTTTTATGTCCTGGTTCAGCTGATTGATGAGAGGCAATGAGGCAGGGCTTTACTTGAGGTGAAAGGGATGCAGCAATCAAAGCGGCTGCACCAGAGATGAACCCATCGATTACAACAGGGATTTGATATCTGGCCCCTGCCAAAATCACTCCCACGATTCCTCCGATCTCAAACCCTCCTACTTTAGACAGGACATCGATCGCATCTTTTGGATCGGGTCGATTGAGTGCTAAAGCCTTTTGAATCACCTTCACCTTTCGCCCCCATCCCTCTTCGTCAAGGCCTGTCCCTCTTCCCGTCACTGTGGTAACATCAGCTCCTGTTAAAGTAGCTGTGATCGCACTGGAGGAGGTGGTGTTTCCAATTCCCATATCACCCGTTCCCAAAATATCGATCCCCTTCGTTAACTCCTCTTCCACTAACTCGATTCCTGCTTCGATGGAACGGATGGCTTCCTCCCGACTCATGGCAGGCCGTTCGGCCATATTGTGAGTGCCCATGGCCACTTTTTTATCTTTCAATTGAGGGTGTCGTTCAAGAACAGAGGCAACTCCTAAGTCTGCTACGACGACCCTTGCCCCTACTTGTCGTGCCAAGACATTGATCGCAGCACCTCCACGAAGAAAGTTATAGACCATCTGGGGAGTCACTTCAGATGGATAGGCGCTCACACCTGTCTGGGTGACACCGTGGTCTCCAGCCAGTGTAAATATGACTTTGTGGATGATTCGAGGCCTTGGATTCCCTTTTATCCCAGCAACCTGAATGGAAAGAGATTCCAGTTGGCCTAAAGAGCCGTGTGGTTTTGTTAGGTTGTTCTGCCTCCTTCTGGCCTCTTCTATGGCCTTTTCGTCCAAAGGTTTAATGTTGGCGATTACGTGGTTAATTTTATCCATTATTCTCTCCTTCAAATTCTACATACGAATATGCTCTATAATCACAAAAAAGGTGAGGCATAGAAGTTCTGCCAGTTCATTAGCTGCCCCTAAAATATCACCTGTCACCCCACCTAATTTTTTTATGAAAAAGAACCGATATCCGAGGCTGAAAAGACAGATTCCCAAGAATACCAAAATCCCCTTAAGGCCCATGAGCAATAAGGCGATGCCAAATGCCGAGACTAAGGATAAGACCATCTCCAGAGTACCAAGATTTTCAGTGAAAGGTTTACCTAACCCCTCACCGGATCTGGCATAGGGTGAACGATAACAAACCAAAACCATAGAATTTCTTCCCATTACAGCCATCAAGATTAAGGAGTGGAGAATGGAAGGATTCGAAATTTGATCCAAAGAAAGATATTTAGCTCCGATTAGCAAGATCAGACTGATTACTCCAAAGGCACCTATTCGACTGTCCCTCATTACTTCGAGAATCTTTTTTCTTGTCCCACCCGAAGACAAACCATCCATGGTATCTGCAAATCCATCCAAATGGAGGCCTCCCGTTAAGAGTGCCAGAAGTCCGATCGTTAACCAAAGGACAAGGGGTTTGGGCAAGAAGAATGAAAGGAGATAATTGCCAAGGGCCGAAAGCAACCCGATCACCAGGCCCACTAAGGGGAAAAAAGCCATCGAACGAGCCAATACCTTATCTTTTGAAGGTAAAACTTGGCCAACAGGTAGAATAGTAAGAAAGGAAATAGCCTGAAGAAAGTCTCTCATTCTACACCCTTTAAAAATACCGGGATTCCAGAAACCATAAGAATCACCGTCTCTGCCACTTCAGCAATCTTCTGGTTGGCCATTCCTGAAAGATCTCTGAACCGACGGCTTAATGGATCTGCTGGGACAATCCCCATCCCTACCTCATTAGATACAAGGATGAGTGAGGTTTGGCTCTGCTTAATAGTATCAATTAATCTGCTTACCTCATCCATTATCTCCGGATCATCATTTCGTCTCATCAGAAGATTAGAAAGCCAGAGGGTAAGACAATCCAAAAGAATCACGTCCACCACATTTCCGTATTTCCTGATCTTATCTACTACCTTTATAGGTTCCTCCACCGTCTGCCATTCTGGACCCCTAATTTTTTTATGATCCTCTATTCGTTGAGCCATCTCTTCATCGAGGCGCTCACAGGTAGCCAGATAGAGTTTTTTGGTAGAATGTTGATTGGCATAGTTCAAAGCAAAGCGGCTCTTGCCGCTCCGACATCCTCCGGTGATAAAGATCATCTTTTTTCCCATTTTTGCTCCAAGACCTCCAGAGAGTTTTTCAGGTCATCAAATGAGAAGACCTCAATGGACAAAATTCCCGTATAATTCTGAAGCTTGGAAAGGATCAGATCAACGATTCTGTCATTTAATCTGTCAATTCCCAAGTGATCGACACCGTTTTGAAAACCATGGAGATGGATGATGGAAGTTTGGGGGAGATATTTGTCCAAATAGCCTCGAAAATCCTGGCCATAGATCAACATATGACCGATATCGAGACAGATCGAAAAGCCAAATCCCTTTACGATGTCTTCAATCCATTCGAATGGATATGAAAGGGTTTCAATGGAAATACGTTTCGGTTCGATTCCATATTCCACCATCTCTTCTATGCTTCGGATAATGCGACTCTTCCAGGCGTTGATATCGCGTTCTTGTTGTCCATCACTCTTTCTTAGATCGAAATGGAGGGTGTAGACAGAAGGGTTAATACAGAGGGTTCGTTCGATCACCTTTTTGACAACCGAGATTCCCTTGAACCTGACTTCCTCGTTTTTATCTCCAAGAAATATATCGATGGGAAGATGGACGTTAAAATCCACTTCCCCATTGAGGCAGAAATTCATCAGGCTTCTCAATTCGACTTCATCCGGGTAATTATCTTGGCCTTCACTCTCAAAAAGGACCAGTTCTATCTCATCGAGGAAGGGAGTCAGCTTAGCCACGTTTGGAACAATTTGGTCAGGATAGATATAAGAGGTGGTCCCCAATCTAAATGGGAACATCCTTTTATAACATTTTTGCAGTAGAGAGTATTCCATTTCGAGTCTCTAAAAAGTGTAGGAGAGACCTCCGATAAAGTTACGCTCAGGTGAAGGATAATAAAATTGTGCCCCCGTGGCATTGACAACGCCGAATTCTGAAAACTTTTGATTGGTCAGGTTATTCACACCGATAAATGCCTTCAATCCCTTCCAGGCGTAGGAGAGCTTTGCATCGATGGAATAATATCCATCCAGTTTATCCACCTTGTTGGCCCAATCACTGATAAAGTATCGGGACCCTACAAGATTGGCTCTGGTGTTGAAGGATAAACCGCCCCATATTTGGACATCCGCGCCGACTGAGCCTTTATGCCTTGGAACACCGGGAATGTCATTTCCTGAATAGGGTTCCTCCTGCAGGGTAGGCTTAATATAACTGTAGTTACCCCAAAGAGTGAGCCATTGGAGGGGTCTCACCTTTGCTCCTATTTCGATTCCCTGACGCCGAGTTTTGGGAAAGTTTTCATTGGTAAATGTTTCAGGATTGAAAAAAATTTCATCGTGGAGATCGATCCAGAAGAGGGTCAGATTGGCTTCGATCTGATCTGTAAAAGCATGGCGGACACCAGCCTCATACTGATATCCCGTTTGGGGTTTCATCCCGGGGTTCACCTGAAAGGTCGGGAAGAATTGGATCAATTCGTCAGAAACGGGGAAGCGGAAGCTCCTTTTGACACTAAGAAAGGCAGAAGATTTTTTGCCAAATAGATAGTCTAGACCAACATTCCAGGCAGGCTCGTTATTGTTTTTTTTATCCTTTGCTCTGGGTACATCTTGAAAGAGGTCATAAGTCACCCACTCCTGGCGATAACCCATGGAGAGGATCAGGCTCTTGAGGAGAGACAATTCATCCAATATATAGGCGCCTATCGATTGCTTCGTAACTTCTACCCGGTTTGATCCGAAGGACGACTCGGAGAAGACGTTGGAATCCGAATGATAGAAATCGAGCCCGAGAGTTAATTTGTTAGGCAAGATCCAGAGGGGTTTTTCGAGAATGTATCTTGGAGTCACTCCCCAGGTGCTTAAATTTCTTTTGTCACTGAAGGAGTAGGATTGAAAGAGGTCCTTTACTTCTCTATTTCGGTAGGAAAGGTCCATTTCCAATCGACCGAGGTCCCATAATTTGGCCTTTGCTCCCAGAGCGAGATACCAATCATTCGTTTTTGCTTTATCGTCAGGGGCAATTGTTGCCTGCCGGTCCGCTTCGTAAATGGCTTTAGGAAGGGCACCTGGCAAGCCTTGATCATCCTGATGGAAAGTTCCGCTCAGGTTGAAGCTGATGTTTTCATTCAAGTCATAGATAACCTTTCCTCCAACATCTTTTGCTCTTAAAAATCCATTCTCACGATATCCGTCCGTAGCATTATGACTCGCGTTGAGAATGGCAGACAGGGGACCCCATTTTCCACTCACGGAAGCACTCTCTTTGTTGTAGCCGTAGCTTCCCCCCACTACTTCTGCTTTGGCAGAAAAAGGTTTTTCAGGCTTCTTCGTAATGATGTTGATTACACCTCCAACAGCATTATCACCATAGAGAACACTTCCAGGGCCTCTGATGATCTCAATCCGCTCCACTTGATCAAGAGGAATTTGAGTCCAGTCAACTCCGCTGAGGTCGATTTCATTCACCCTTCTCCCATCTACTAACACGAGTGTATTGAGAGGACCTGTTTCTCCAAAACCTCTGATATCAACGGAGGCTGACTTTCCATTTCCGTAAAAATCCCGGACCTCAATATCTACGTCGTTTCGGAGCAGATCAACCACGTTTTGTGCATTGGACTGTCCAATCTCCTCTTTCGTGATGACAGTGACATTGGCAGGAATCTTTCTGATTTCCTCGACATCCCGGGTAGCGGTGACAACGACCTTTTCAAGCGTCACTTCTTTGTCTTGTGCAAGAGAAAAGGATGGGAATACTACAAATAGGGTTAAAGATAAAAGGATGGAAATAAAATGTTTCATAAAGCACCTCCTCGCCCCATCGACTGGGCCTAAAAAGATTTTGGTTGACCCCGAACCATACCAGGTTCGGGGCTGGGGAGAAGGGTTCAAAAAAAATCCCCAGCCTTCGCACTGAAGACTGGGGATTTTACCCGCTTGCACCCTTCACAGTCTTATCCTCGAAGACCTCTTAGTGAAGAATATCCAGGCAGGTTTTCTGACTCTCGGATCTTCCTACTTGGCCTGAAGTCTTCCTCGTACTTCAGGCCTCCTTGCGCCTTCCCACCCTGAGCTCGTCGAAGGGCAGTGGCTTATTGCAAGTTTCGTCCCCGAATACAGCGGCGGGTCCGTCCCCGACTTGTCCTCTTTCGGAGGAGTCACGGGGTTCCCTTTTCCCGGATATCACCGTTTGAATGGTTCCTTTTAACAAATTCTGAAATGGTCTGTCAAGTTTTTTCCCTTGACTTCTACACGGAAAGGAATCGTTGGACTTCTTCTAAGGTGGGAATTCCTTTTCTTCCACCGAGGTCTCGGCATTTGAGTGCAGCCACGGCATTGGCAAACCTCAGAATTTCTTCTACCTCCCAATTTTTGAGGAGGCCATAAATGAATCCTCCATGGAAGACATCTCCTGCACCGGTGGTATCCACCACATTCACTTCAAATCCTTTGACGGAGAGGATTTCTCCATTGACCAGAGCGACGGCGCCTTCATGACCCAACGTGGAGCAGAGAAATCCACAGGTGTGTTTTTGAAGTTCCCCAAGAGCTTTTTTTAGATCTGGAATTCCAGTGTAGAGCATAGGGAACCGTGAAGAGGTGATGACGAAATCAATCTCCTTAATCAAATCAGAGGTGAGAGGTTCTACTTTATCCAGGTCAACGACAGTTGGGATACCTTCCTCCTTTGCCCACCTCGCACACTGAAGAGCGGCATGGATATCGTGACCATCCAAGTGAAGGAGTTTTCCTGAACAGACCTCCTCTTTTCGAAGTTCTCCTTCGCGGCAAATCAGTCGTTCATCTCGATTCCAAAGGATTGTTCGGTCTCCAGAGGGACCATCCACGATGATCATGGCAAACTGGTTCGTGGTATTGGGTTCGATCGTCACGGAAGAAACATCCACTCCCTCCTGACGAATGGAGTGGAGAGAAAACTGGCCCAACTCATCCTCCCCGACTTCTCCAATATATTTCGTTTTTACACCCCATCGACTCAGGGCCACCATGGCCGTAGCCACCTGGCCTCCTCCCTGTTTGGAAAACCGGAGCATCTTCATTTTTGAATTCGGAGTAGGGAATTCTGGAACCACACTGAGGAAGTCCACAGAGTTGAGGCCCATCCCTACCACATCAAAAGGTTTGTTTTGAAGAGGAAGATTGAATCGCATGATTTTCTTTTTACAAAGTTTTGGACTATTTTTCAAGGTCTTCAAAAAAGCAGTTCAGCGAAGAAAGGAAGAACTCTATTTTAAGGAAGGTATTCGGAGTCAGATAACGCTCGGCTTAACCGGCTGCAATGGAGCGCAGCGGAATTGGCAGTCCGGGTTGAAGCCGTTGTTAGCCTATTATCTTATCAATTTGTTGCTTGAACTCATTGAACAGAGCAACTGCATCCTTGACAAGTGGTCCCATACGTTCTGGAAAGAGCTCCAGTGCGTAAGCATGGCTGAAATCGTGGCGGAAAGCAAGATATTGCTTCAGGTTATTCAGCAATAGGTCAGATATGATGTTCTTTTCGGCTGCCGCAAGCAAGAGATCTCTGTGCCATGATTCTCCTTGAGGAATTGATAATGATTTTTCCTGAAAAACCTGTTTGACGATATTTTCGATGCCGTTGTAGAAATTGTGCAGCAATGCGGCAACACCCGCGAGCTCGAGCTGAGAGAGTGTTGAAAGAGGACGATCAGGTAGGGCAGAGAGTATGTTTTTTATAGCCTCATACTCAGCTTCAATACGAAGACGCTAATCAGGCATAGAGAGGTATGCCCTCCCGTAGAATCAGTTCGATGAAACGGGTCTTCTTAGACAGGTCAATGATGTCAACGGGCTTTGATAAAGCGCACAATAGTTCGCCATAGAAGGTGTAGAAATCCTTTTCCTCGATGCCTTCAACTGCAATATCAATATCCCGGTATTCCTGGGTAGGGGATAGACTGGATCCAAATAGCACCACACGCTTCGCGTGATACTTCCGGGCCAGTTGTTCAATTATATTTTTGTCGGTATCGGTAATCATAAATCCATTATATCATTATGATATGTTAAAGTCTATTCGGGCTAACGCCGTGGCTAAGAGGCTGGCAAAGGAGCGCAGTGGATTTGTCAGTCCCTCTTCAGCCGCTGGTTGTGCAAAACTTATGATTTATCGCGCTCGTTTTCTTGACCTTTCGGGAAATCCAAATATGAGGGAGGTGCCCCAAAGCCATCTTCAGGAATTTGTTCTCTAGAACCTGTGTATTTATGCAAATCCGGTGGTTGACATATCTCACCGTATTGTGGAGCACCTTTAGGATTCACATAGCAACCTGTACCGCGATTAGTAAGTTCCCCCCATGAGCGAGCGTCGAGGGAGAACTCCCAAGTGCCAATCTGTTTCCATTTCTCGTTTGAATCGCGAATGATTGCTGATTGCTGATTTGTTGTTGAAAATCGACTCAATCATCGGGATAATAGTTCGCAATTTATTACCAAACAGGCATCGGTGCACACGCTGAGGCACAGCTTTGCCACACATCTTTTAGTGAATGGATAATTAGATATGGGGTCAAGGCTAAATTATACACTTTACAAAAAGATAGAGAAGGATACACGTACCTGCAGATAACACATTG
Organism: uncultured delta proteobacterium; assembly: GCA_963820625.1. Taxonomy (GTDB): domain Bacteria; phylum Desulfobacterota; class BSN033; order BSN033; family UBA1163; genus CAWGAV01. The sequence continues at coordinate 25,648 of CAWGAV010000016.1, read as the reverse complement.
CAAAAGACTTACGTCCGAACGTTTTGGCTTCTTTTGCATCAATAACGTTATCTAAAATGCGCCGCAAAGGGAAAAAACAGAGGTCTTATATAATATCGTCCAAATTCCGGGAGCCATGAACAACACGATGAATTTCAACGGTTTTGCCACGAATTATGTAGAATACGAGATAGGATTCAATGACGAGGATTCGATAACCTGAATTCTTGAGTTTTTCGTCACGTGGTATGTGACCAAGGAAGGGGTGTGTTTTGAGGTTGCCGATAAGCTGATCGAGTTTTTCAACAAACGCTGCCGCATTTGCGGGACTGTCATTTGCGATCCAGTCGAATATTGAAACAAGGTCGTCAACGGCAACAGGAAGGTAACGAAGTGTGTACTTATTTCCCATGCAAGCGCTGCCTAAGCTTTTTCATCACTTGCGTATGCGTAAACCCTTTTTCCCCTGCCGCAGCTTGGGCTTGAGCAACAGCGAGTTTTTCAAAAAGCTCCACCCTTGCTTTGAGTCTTTCATAATGCTCAATGCTCATGACAACAAGATCGCCTTCACCATTCGTTGTCAAATAAACAGGTTCGTCTCGTTCATGGCACAAGGAGGCTATGTCTCTCGTCCGGTTGCGCAGGCTTGAAATGGATTTTATTATTGGCATCGTTTCCTCCTTGAGAAGTTCCTCTTACTATTTGTATTTCATATTAAAACTTAATTATGATAAAATCAAGTACGAATTTGCGGCACGCTTCAGATAACAGCAGGCCAAAAGATTGACATCCAAATGCTACGCACTTCTTTTAGCCTTGAACGTCAGGCGCAATTTTGAGAAAAGGTCGTAGTCTTATAAGGGGCCAAAACTATTCCGAGATTAATAATCAACTTTCCAGGATTGACGAAAGGTCTCATCCATAGTATAAAAAAGGGTGAAATCACCTGATAAGGATTGAGACTTGGAAAGTATTGCCACCATCATTCTTGCAGCGGGGAAAGGAACCCGGATGAAGTCAGAACTTGTGAAAGTCCTTCATCCCCTTTTGGGACTTCCCATGCTCTCTTATCCCATTGAACTTTCCTTGAGTGGGATCAAGGCCGAAAAGACAATTGTGGTCGTGGGTCACCAGGCGGACCGCATTCAGGAAGTGTTTAAAAACTTCAAGATTGACTTTGCCTCCCAGGAAGAACAACTGGGCACGGGTCACGCCGTCTTACAAGCCATTCCATTTCTTCAGTCATTCCCTGGTACGGTTTTGATCCTCTGCGGGGATGTGCCTTTGGTGAAGGTGGAAACCCTTCGGTCTTTTATCGATGCTTATAAGGAAAATGAATCCACCCTATCTGTCCTGACAGCCGTCGTTGAGGAACCCTTCGGGTATGGTCGTGTCCTTCGAAACTCGGAAGGTTGGCTGGAAAAGATTGTGGAAGAAAAAGATGCCTCAAAAGAAGAAAAGATGGTTCGAGAGATCAATACCGGGATCTTCTGTGTGAAGGCTCCCTTTTTAATGGAAGGTTTAAGAGAGATTGGAAAAGAGAATGCTCAGGGTGAATACTATCTGACCGATCTGGTCGAGATTGCAAAGAAGAGAGGTTTGAGGTGTTCTGCTCATATCGTGGTGGATCCAGTGGAAGTGATGGGGATCAATACACGTGTGGATCTTGCCGTGGCCAACGAAAAACTCCGACTGGAAAAGTTGAGAGATCTGATGCTTTCTGGCGTGACGATTGTCGACCCCAAAACCACTTATGTCGATCGAACCGTTGAAGTAGGGAGAGATACCCTCCTCTATCCAAATTGTCATCTGCAAGGGAAGACGAGAATTGGTGAACGGTGTATCATCGAAACCAGCTCAAAGGTTTCAGATTCTATTATCGGCAATGATGTGACCATTCGCTCAAACTCTGTGATCACGGAAAGCAAAATTGAAGAGGGAGCCTCCATCGGCCCTTTTGCCCATCTGAGGCCATTGAGCGAGGTGAAGACCAAGGCAAAGATCGGAAACTTCGTGGAGGTGAAGAAGTCGGTCATCGGTAAAGGTTCAAAAGCCAACCATCTGGCCTATATTGGCGATTCCTTTCTCGGAGAAGACGTCAACATTGGCGCTGGGACCATTACATGCAACTACGATGGATTCGAGAAACACCAGACGATCATCGGCAATCGGGTCTTTGTGGGATCAAATGTGGAGTTGGTGGCTCCGGTCAAGGTGGGAAACGATTCCTCGATCGGTGCAGGCACCACGGTCACAAAAGATGTTCCTGAAGGGGCACTGGCGATCAGCCGGGTGAAGCAGAAGAACATCAAGAGGTGGAATAAAAAGATAGAACACCGCCGTAAAAAATCGAGAGAAAGGAAGGATTGAGAAATGTGTGGCATTGTCGGATATATCGGCCCAAGAGAAACCGTAAAAGTTCTCATTGAGGGGCTCAAACGGCTCGAATATAGAGGGTATGACTCCGCAGGCATCGCGGTCTTCCATCGAGGCAAAGTCGAGATCAGAAGAAAAGAAGGGAAATTAACAAAATTGGAAGAGTTGATCGGGGGGGAGATCTTTGATGGGAAGGTAGGGATAGGTCATACTCGATGGGCGACCCATGGAAGGCCATCGGACGAGAATGCCCATCCTCATAAAGCAGGCAGGGTCGCTGTCGTCCACAATGGCATCATTGAAAACTATCTTCCTCTCAAAGAAATTCTCAAAAGCAAGGGTCATGTTTTCACCTCTGAAACCGATACGGAGATCATCTCCCATCTGATCGATGAATTCATTCAGGAAGGAAATTCATCCCTGGAGGCGGTGAGAATAGCTTTAGATAAGATCAAGGGCTCTTATGCATTGGGAATTCTTTTCGAAGGGGATGAGAAGTGCTTGATTGCTGCCAGAAAGGAGAGTCCTCTGGTGATAGGCCTTGGAAAGGAAGAGTATTTCATCGCCTCAGATGTCCCTCCTATCCTTCCTTACACTCGGGACTTCATATTTATGGAGGATGGTGAGGTGGCCCTTCTCTCCTTCAAGGGAGTAAAAGTCTTTGATGCCAAGGGAGATGAAGTTTCAAAGGAACCGAAACGAGTCAACTGGAGTCCCTTGATGGCTGAGAAGGGTGGGTATAAACATTTTATGCTCAAGGAGATCTTCGAACAGCCCAGGGCAGTGACCGATACCATCCGGGGTCGGCTCTCAGAGGAGAAGGGTGATGCCGTTCTCGAAGATATCCACTTTGACCCAATGTTTCTAAAGAAAATTCGGCGGATCAACCTGATTGCCTGTGGCACCTCCTATCATGCCGCCCTCGTGGGAAAGTTTCTCATCGAAGAGTTCTGTCGAATTCCTGTGGAGGCAGATATCGGCTCTGAGTTTCGATATCGGAATCCTATTGTTGGAGAGAATGACCTGCTTGTAGCAATCTCCCAATCCGGGGAAACAGCCGATACCTTGGCTGCTTTGAGAGAAGCGAAACGAAAAGGAGCGGTGACCTTGGCCATCTGCAATGTGGTGGAATCAAGCTTGGCAAGAGAGGCAGACCATGTGATCTACACCCATGCAGGCCCTGAGATCGGCGTAGCTTCCACCAAGACCTTTGCCACCCAACTGGTCATCCTTTTTCTTCTTGCCCTTCGAATTGGCAGGGAGTTGGGCATCCTCTCCAACGAGACAGGGAAGACCTTGGTCGAGGAATTGGTCAGGGTTCCACACCTCATGGAAGAAATGCTGAAGACATCGCCTCAAGTAGCCAAGGTCGCCAGAAAGTACCTCCATGCCAGAGATTTTCTCTATCTTGGGAGAGGGATCAACTACCCCATTGCATTGGAAGGGGCGCTGAAATTGAAGGAGATCTCTTATGTCCATGCAGAGGGCTATCCAGCAGGTGAGATGAAGCATGGTCCCATCGCCTTGATCGATCGGGAGATGCCGATTGTTGTCCTTGCCACCAAGAATGATGTCTATGAGAAGGTGATCTCGAATATCGAAGAGGTGAAGGCAAGGGAAGGAAAGGTGATTGCCCTTGCTTCTCCATCTGATCGAGAGATCGTCAAAAAAGTGGACGATGTGATCTTCATTCCCGAGACGGTTCCTTCTCTTACTCCCATTCTCCTCACCATTCCTCTTCAACTCCTGGCCTACTATATGGCTGACTTCAAAGGCACGGATGTGGATCAGCCGAGAAACCTGGCCAAGAGCGTCACCGTGGAATAAACATATCCACTCCTTCCGATGGCAAGTATTTTATTGAGGCGAATCTTTTTCAACATGGAGCCAATTAATGCCAAATGTCAAAGCTCAAGGTACAAATGAATTCCGAATTTCAAAGCCTAAAATCTCTTCATTTTGGAATTTGACATTAATTTGGCATTTGGATTTTGACATTTGACATTTATTTAAAACAATGTCTCTTCTCAACGAACTCAATCCTGTTCAAAAGAAGGCGGTTTTGGAAACAGAGGGGCCACTCCTCGTTTTTGCAGGGGCCGGGAGTGGAAAGACCAGAGTTCTGACCTACCGAATTGCTTATCTCATTCAAGAAAAAGGGATGCAGCCCTGGAATATCTTTGCGGTCACCTTTACCAATAAGGCGGCCGATGAGATGCGGGAAAGGGTAGAGAGACTTCTTGGAAGATCGGCAAAGGGGACCTGGATCTCCACGTTTCATTCAGCCTGTGCCCGCATCTTAAGACAGCATATTGAGGGTCTCGGTTTTAAAAGAAATTTCGTCATTTATGATAATCAGGATCAGGAGCGACATCTCAAAACGATCATGAGAGAATTGAACCTCGACTTCAAGATGTTTCCTCCCCGGGCCATTCAATCCGGCCTTGAACAATTGAAAAATGAGGGGATCACACCGGACCAATATTCTCCAAACCCCTATAATATATTCCAAAAGAGGCTGGCGTTGGTTTATCAGCGCTACCAAGAGGACCTCCACAGAAATAATGCCCTCGACTTTGGAGACCTCCTCACCTTTGTGACGGTTCTTTTCAGACGCTTTCCAGAGATCCTCAGGTCTTATCAGGAACTCTGCCGCTATGTGATGGTGGATGAGTTTCAGGATACCAACCAGATCCAATATCAGCTCATCAGACAGATGGTCGAGGCACATCGGAACATCTGTGTGGTCGGAGACGATGACCAATCCATCTACCGCTGGAGAGGAGCAGAGATAGGAAATATTTTGAATTTTGAGAAGGACTTTCCAGAGACCAAAGTCATCACTCTGGAACAGAATTATCGCTCCACTCAGAACATCCTCCAAGCTGCCAACCATGTCGTACGGAAAAACCGCTACAGAAAAGAGAAGAAACTCTGGACGGAGAATCCTGAAGGGGAACTCCTCACCTTTTATGTGGCTGAGGATGAAACGGACGAGGCACGTTTCGTGGTCCGGAGAATCATGGGACATGCCTCCACAGGGAAATCGGTCAGGCCTTATCATGATATTGCCGTCTTCTACCGGATCAATGCCCAGTCTCGTGCCATGGAAGATGAGCTGGTTAAAAACCGGATTCCCTATACGGTGGTGGGAGGGATGAAGTTTTATGAACGAAAAGAGATTAAGGATGTCCTGGCCTACCTGAAGTTAATGAATAATCCCTCTGATGGTCTCAGTCTGAAAAGGATCATCAATGTCCCTTCGAGGGGGATTGGGGAGAAAACGATCGAGAAGATAGAGGCCTTCTCCAGAGAAAAGGGGCTTCCCCTTTATGAAGGGTTGAGGCAGGCGATCGGAGAAGATTGGCTGCCTCCTGCTGTCAAAGCAAAGATAAAAGAGTTTGTCCAATTGATAGAAGAGTTCCGAAAAGATGCAGGATTCCTCACCCTCAGCCAACTCACTTTAGCCCTTCTCGCCAAGACAGAGTATCTCCAAAGGTTAAAAGAGGAAGGAACGGACGAGGCTTTTTCAAAGATGGAGAACATTGATGAATTAATCAACGTGATGATGGGACTGGAGCAGGGAGAAGAGGAGGTTTCCCTGGAAAGCTTTTTGGATAAGGTCTCATTGGTGACCGACGTGGATCTTTATGAGGATAAAGGGAATCGAGTTTCTCTGATGACCCTTCATTGCGCAAAAGGATTGGAGTTCCCCGTAGTTTTCATCGTGGGAATAGAAGAGGGCCTTCTGCCTCACTACCGGCGGGGTGAGGAGATTGAAGATATGGAGGAGGAGAGGAGGCTCTTCTATGTGGGGATGACGCGTGCGAAGGAGAGGCTCTTTCTTTCACGGGCAGAAGAGCGATCCACTTTTGGCGTGGGCCGTGCCAATCTTCCTTCTCGTTTTCTTGATGAACTCCCTATGGAATTGATGCAATTCGAAGAGAAAAAGGGGAGAATGGAGAGTTTATTCTCGCAGGAAACTCCGTGGAGAGATGAGTCCCATCAGACCGAGATAAGGGTGGATGACCTGTCACAAGAGAGTCCCTATCCGGAAGGGGATGGAGTCGTCCTGAGTCCTGAGGGGTTTTATCCACTCAAGATAGGGATGCGGGTGAGACACCCAAAATTTGGGGAAGGGAGGGTCAAATCCGTGGAGGGGATGGACGAGAATCAGAAAGCAATGATTCTTTTTCAAAGTGTGGGAGCTAAACGATTGAAAGTCAGGTATGCCAATTTGGAGATCCTTGAGTAATAAGCAAAGAGCATAGGGCAAAGGGCATAGGGTGTAACTCCAGCCCTTCAGGGCTGACCTCAGGGCTAAAGCCCTGAGTTACTCTATGCTCCATGCGCTGTGCGAAATTGGAGGAAACCATGAAGACCTATTTTATCCTATCGGCGATGGGGAAGGATCGGCCAGGAATTGTAGCCGATGTTTCGGAAGTGATTTATGAGTGTGGGGGGAATGTCGAGGATTCGAGCATGAGTCTTCTTCGAAACCACTTCGCCCTTCTCCTCCTTTTTTCTACAGAAAGGGAGGAGGTGAATCAGAAACTTTCTTTCGCCCTGAAACGACTCGGAGGGGAAAAGAATTTGACCGTCTTCTATTCTCCGATCACCTTTGAAGAGGCTTATCCCAAAATCAAGGAAGAGACCGACCGGTTCAAAATCACCACTTCAGGGGTGGATCACGCCGGAATCGTCTTCAAGGTCTGCCGCCTTTTGGCTGACCGTAAAGTCAATATCATTGACATGGAAACCCATCGTGTGCTCTCTGCAGAGAGCGGGACGCCGCTTTTTGAGATGGATATGGAGGTGGAAGTACCCCGGTCGATATCTGAGCAGGGGTTAAGAGAGGACCTCCATCGTCTCGCCAATGAGCTGATGATCGATTTGGTCTTGAAAAAAGGAGCATAAGAAGAATGCAAAGATCCAATTGCAGACAAGAAAACTTGCTGACCGAATCTGATTTTGTGATGCTTCATGTGCCGCTGGTCCCTCAAACAACGCACTGTATCTCCAGCTGAGATGGCTTTTATGAAGCCTACTGCCATTTGGCATTACTTCTCGGGACCCTGCGGTTGATGAGAGGGCTCTATGCCCTGAAGGAGGGGAAGATTGCTGGAGCGGGTCTGGATGTGTACGCAAAAGAGCCCGAAGTTGAACCAGCCCTCATCCCGATAAAGAATTTTGTTCTGGCGCCCCATATTGTGAGTGCTTCCCATCCGACCTGTCTTCGGATGGCTACCATGGCGGCTTAAAATTTGGTGGCAGGGCTCACGGGCAAGCGGCCTCCAAACTTAGTGAATGAGAAGGTGTTTCAATAATAAGAGACTACAAAACCTGGAATTCAACAAGGAGGATTAACATCTATCCATTAGCCCAATTTCATCCAAAAATTTATCTTGACTTTTGAGGGCCAGTAGATAGAAAAATGGAGGATATTCTTCTTCCCAAAATAGAAAAATTGAAAGAACACGAAGAGGTTAGACCTAATTACTTGGAAGAATTGAAAAATCAGATCTTGTTAGATGACATCCTTAAATATCCATAATTCGCTTGTAAAAACTAATGGATGATGCAGCACAAATATATTTGATTTGTGTTGCATAAATCCCCAAAATTAAAAAACTTTTGATCGTGAGGATAGAACAAATGGAAAAAAAAGTTGAGAAAAAGTTTATGAATATAATTGGCGCAAATCTGGATAGATTGATCACGATCGATTGGCGAGGACAGGGACATATTCATCCCCTGTACCAAGCGGCTCGCGATAAATCGGATGGGCCTTTGACCATGCGTGCAGCCCAGAAGTTCGTGGATAAGATCAAAGAGGGAGATGTCGTCTTTATCATGGCCGGTTTTCCAGTAGGGCCCTTTGATGTCCTAAAGGATGGAAGGGTCTTCAAGGAACATACCTTTAGTAGCAATATGTTAGCTACTGAAACTGATGGAGTTGTTGCGGCAGCCTTGATTGCCCGTGCAGTTGATCTTGGATTTAAAGGGAAACCCGTTGTTTTTTGTGAAGACGAGAGTGTACATATTGTCGAAGGCTGCTGTGAAGCAGCCGGACTCAGGGTATTCAATAATTTTAAAATCAGCCTATTGATGCCCCACACGGTTACTGTGCTTCCATTTACCAAGGATGCCCAAAGCGCCCCGGAAGAAGCCAATAGGATATTGGATGAGATGAACCCCAAGGCAGCCATTTCCATTGAGCGTCCGGGAAGAAACGAAAAGGGGTTTTATCACATGGCCAATGGGCGATCGATCACCGATTTTGTGGCAAAAATTGATGAACTTTTCGAAGGTGTTGGGAAGAGAGGTGGCTTAACCATTGGGATAGGCGATTTGGGCAATGAGTTAGGAATGGGGGTCCTAAAAGAAGCGACAAAAAAGACGATCTTTTATGGAGAAAAATGTCGATGTGGTTGCAGTGGGGGTATTGGAGCTTCCTATCCCGCTGAGGCGACCATTTTCGGCGCTATTTCGGAAGATGCCACCTATGCCTTTTTGGCCTGTTTGGCGTATCTCTTATCTCAGCCCGAGATTCTTCAAAGTACTGAAATGGAGACTCGGATTCTTGAAGCGGCATGTAATCGAGGAGCTATTGATGGTCCCTCTGGCTTGAGGAATCCCTGCATCGATTATCTGGATGTAAAAATTCACAATCATCAGATTGAATTGATGAGAGAGATAATACAGTCTCCTGGAAGATTTCTTAAACTTCAACCTTTTTTCTATGGCGACCTCATTTCCAAGTGAAATGGGAAAACCTGTTAATAGAATAAGAAATGATATCCTTTCAACTTCTTCTTCAGTCAAGCATCAGCGGGTTGTTGATAGGAGGGATCTATGCCCTGGTGGCTGTGGGTCTCTCCCTTATCTTCGGACTTATGAACATCGTCAATTTTGCCCATGGAGATTATCTCATGCTGGCGATGTATGCGACTTTTTGGGCAAATTACCTTCTGGGATGGGATCCTTTGGTCACCCTACCTTTTGTGTTGTTTATTTGGTTTTTCGCTGGAGCAGCGACTTACAAAGTTGTTATTCGCCGGATCCTCGATGCCCCCATGGTAGCACAGATGTTCAGTACTTTTGGTTTAGGCCTGTTCTTACGTTACGGGGCCTATTTCTTCTGGAGTGCTGATGTTAGAAAAGTAAATGACAATCTGCTGTCAGGGATTCTGGATATTGGTAATATTTATATTACCAAGGCCGAACTGGTAGCATTTTTCGGAAGTTTTGCAGCAACTGCTCTTTTATTCTTATTCATCAAAAGGACAAAACTTGGAAAAGCCATCCAGGCAACCTCTCAGAATAAAGAGGCAGCAATGGAGATGGGGATTTATACGGACAAGGTCAACGCCATAGGATGGGGAATCGGAATTATGTGTGTTGGACTCGGAGGTGTGCTTCTGGCCACATACTACCCAGTACACATATATTCGGGCTGGATGTTTACCCTGATTTCCTATATCTCCGTTGCCTTGGGAGGCTTTGGGAGTTTCTGGGGAGTCTACCTCGGAGGAATGATGATTGGCGTCATTGAGAACGTATTGGGCACGGTCTTCGTTCCAACATTTAAAATGGTTTTCGTGTATGCGACATTCATATTTATTTTAATATACAGACCTAAAGGCCTTTTCGGAAAATTTTAATGTCATTGCATTATGGGATTGTGGGATGGAAAGAGTACTTGAGAAAATAAGGGGTTATAAAATTTGGGGCATAATTTTACTATTGGGTTTTTTAGTTTCGTATCCCTGGATTTTTACCGACCCTCATCCTAGGCATGTCATGATTATTTTGCTCATGTATGTGGTGCTCGGTCAGGCCTGGAACATCCTTGGAGGATATTCAGGGCAGATCTCTTTGGGGAATCACATCTTTTTTACTCTCGGGGCCTATACATCGACCATGTTGTTGTTAAAAGTTGGTCTGCCTCCTTGGATAGGTGTGATACCGGGTGCTATCTTGGCTTCGATTGCGGCCATTTTTATCGGGCAGATCTTTTTTGATCTTAGAGGACATTATTTTGCTATTGGAACCCTCGGGCTCGCAGAAATTACCTATATCATATTTCTGAACTGGAACTTCGTGAATCGAGCCTTCGGTTTCCAAATTCCTATTCTGGGACATTCCACCTATTATGTGCAGTGGGCAAATAAGGAACCTTATTTTTATATCATATTAACGATGGCCGTTTTGGTGGTAGCCTTTCTTTGGAAGATAGATAAATCCACCCTTGGGGTTTATTTAAAGGCCATTAAAGAGGATGAGGAAAGGGCCAAAAGCCTTGGGATTGATTCTCGAAGGTATAAATTGCTTGCCTTTGTCATCAGTGCTGTGATCACTTCATTTGCTGGTACATTTTATGCTCAATACATTCTTTATATTGATCCTGATAGCCTGCTCAATTTAGAGTTTGCTCTTCTTATTATCATCATACCCATGGTGGGTGGGATGGGAACGGTATTGGGGCCAATTTTGGGCGCAACCCTTCTAATCCCTTTAGCCGAATACGCGCGTACGGCTTTTGGAGGAGGAGGGAGAGGAGTTCACATCTTGATTTACGGTTTTGTTATCGTTCTATTAGCTCTCTATGAGCCCAGGGGGCTGATTGGGATTGTTAAAAGGAGATTCGGGAAGACCTTCAAGTTATATGAGGATGAACTCGGGCCCACTTTTCGGAGAAGGTAATAAGTCATGAGTGTCCTGAGTATCCATGGATTGACAAAGAGTTTCGGTGGCTTAATAGCCGTTGATGAAGTGAATATTACCGTGAAACAAGGGGAAATCGTGGGTTTGATCGGTCCAAATGGATCAGGAAAGACAACTCTTTTTAATTGTGTCACAGGTCTTTACCAAGCCGATAAAGGGGAAATCGTGTTTAAAAATGAAGACATAATTGGCCTCTCCCCTTACAAAATTGCCCAAAAAGGGATTGCCAGAACTTTTCAGCTTGCCCGGGTCTTCCATGATTTAACCTTGTTCCAAAATATGGTATTGGCCCGGAATCATCTTGGGGAGAACTTCCTTCGGACGCCAACGAAAAGTTTTGATCAACTCTTATGTGACCTGGTAGACTATTGGCTTGAATTTGTTGGTCTGACAAGATTGCGAAACGAATTGGCAGGGGAGGTTTCGTATGGGCAGCAGAAACTTCTTGAGTTTGCCATGATCCTCATACCAGACCCTGAATTGATTCTTCTCGATGAGCCGACCTCGGGCGTCAATCCTGTCATGATCAATAAAATCATGTCATTGATCAGGAAACTTCATGATCAGGGAAAGACCATGTTCATCATCGAGCACAATATGAAGGTGGTGATGAATCTGTGCGAGCGTGTTTATGTCCTGGACCATGGTAAAAAGATATGTGAGGGGACCAGTACCGAGGTGCAATGTGATGGAAAAGTGATCGAGGCCTACTTTGGATACTAATTCATTCTTTAAAATAGACAATATTTTTTCTACATATGGAAAGTTTGATGTCCTAAAAGGCGTCTCCTTTGAAGTCGATAAAGGGGAATGTATCTGTATCATTGGGCCGAACGGGGCAGGAAAATCAACGGTTTTTAAGTCAGCCACTGGCTTCTTACATCCTCGAAAGGGTTCGGTCTACTTCAAAAAGGATGATATTACCTATCTGAATGTGGTAGAGATCATGAAAAAGGGGATCGTGTATGTGTTTCAGCACCATAGCATTTTTCAAAGGATGAAGGTGATAGAAAATCTTGAAATGGGGGCCTTTACACGAAAAGACAAAGTTCAGATAAAAAAGGATATTAATACAGCTCTGGAGATGTTTCCTGTTCTTGCAGAAAAGAAGAATGAATTGGCGGGCACGATGAGCGGAGGCCAGCAACGAATGCTCGAAATCGCTCGAGCTCTGATCCAAAGGCCTGAACTTCTTCTTTTGGACGAACCCACTCTGGGTTTGGCCCCTACCATTGTCCGCACTATTTTCCAGAAGATTAAGGAGATCAATGAGCAACTTCAAATCACAATGATGATTGTCGAACAGAATGCAAAAAGTGCATTATCCATATCGCACCGGGCATATGTGCTTGAAAATGGGAAGAACAGAATGGAGGGTCCCACACAGGAAATTCAAAACAATCCGGAGGTCATCAAACTCTACCTTGGCGGTGAATAGGAGATAAAATGACCGAGCGTTTCATATAAAAATCCAAAAGAAAGGAGGACATGATTATGAAAAGGAAAATTTTTATCAGTTTATTTCTAGTGTGTTTTGTTCTTTTGGGGTCGTTTCCTGCTCAAGGAGCGGAAAAAACGATTAGGATTGGAGCGATCTGGCCATTGAGTGGACCTGTTTCACGTGAAGGCCAGGAGGCAAGGGCTGCGGTTGAGTTAGCCAAAGACATCATCAACAACAAGACAGATCTTAAAGGGATCCCCTTGGCCGAAACCGAGGGACTCCCGAATCTGGGAGGAGCCAAAATTGAAATTGTATGGGGAGATACCGAAGGAAAACCTGAAATCGGCCGGGCGGAAACAGAGCGATTGATCACCGTTGAAAAGGTGGTGGCCGTTATAGGTTGTTATCAGAGTGCAGTAGCCATAACGGCCATCCCAGTAGCGGAAAGGTATGGAGTCCCTTTTGTTGTTGCTGACGCCATAAACCCGGATATATGCAAGAAAGGTTACAAAGTCGTATTCCGGACAACGCCCATCAATACGGCCTATGTAAGGAATGCACATGATATGATTGATGAATGTCAAAAGGAATTTGGTACAAAATATGAGAGGTGTGTCTTTTCACATGATACTTCTTTTCAGGGCAATGATTTTGCCAAGGCTGGCACAGAACAAGCATTAGCACGAGGCTATAAAGTTATAGGGGCTGTTGCCACTCAAGATAGGGTAACTGATGTTACATCGGATGTTCTCAAAATAAAGTCCATGCAGCCTGAAATTCTTCTGCTTCATCATTATTCAGGGAATGCCATCCTTTTACAAAAGGCATTTGCAAAATATCGGGTAGATGCGAAAGTGTTTATGGCCTACCCGGACTCTTATAACCTATCAGATTTTTTAAATGCTACTGGCAGAGATTCAGACTATATCTTTTCTCCAGGGATCTTCCCGCCGCGGCTTGTCGAAACCCAGCCAAAAATGCAGCAAGTAAACGAAATGTTTAAGCAGAGAGTGAAGAGAACTGGCCAAGACTTACGGATGAGCGACCTCGGCGCTCGTGCTCTTCAAGCCCTATTGGTTCTTGGTGATGCTATCAACCGCGCTAGATCAACGGATCCTAAGGCCATCATCAAGGCCCTTTCGGAGACCAACTTAAATCAAGATCAGGTAATCGTCCCATGGAAAGGGGTCAAATTTGATTCAACGGGTGAAAACATCCTGGCTTCGGCTGTGATACAGCAACGTCAGAAAGGCCGTCATGAAATTGTTTGGCCGTTGAATATGAGAAGTGCTAAACCGATTTGGCCGGCTCCAACGTGGGAAGAAAGGCTTAAAAAAGAGGAATGAGGAGAGATTTCTTGAACTCCGATGAAGAAAAATCGAACCCCATTCGAAAGATAAAAAGGGCAGGGCTTGATACCCTGCCCTTTTCGCTTAATTTTAATTAAGGAACGGAGGAAAAGCCCATGTTGGAGAACATCATTGGCCGACATAAGACTGAAGTGGATACGCCTGCCCTTTTACTTTACATGGATGCTGTGGAAAGAAATATCGCCAGGATGGCAAGTTTCTTTTCTGACAAACCCTGCAAACTCAGGCCCCATATCAAAACGCATAAGCTCCCCATGATTGCCCATAAACAGATCGAGGCAGGGGCCATTGGGGTTACTTGCGCCAAACTCGGGGAGGCGAAGATATTTCTCGAGGCAGGGATTAAGAATGTTTTGATCGCGAATGAAATTGTAGGGAATGGAAAAATTCAGAGACTGGTTAATCTTTCCAATTATGGAAACCTCATCGTATGTGTTGATAATTTTGAAAACGCAAGGAATATTTCTGAAGCGGCGGGAAAGATCGGTGGGAAGATGGATGTCCTTGTAGAGATTAATGTCGGATTGAATCGGTGCGGGGTCAGGCCTGGGAAACCAGCATTAGAATTTGTACAAAAAATAATGGAACTAAAGAATTTAGTCTTTTGGGGCTTAATGGGTTATGAAGGTGGTTTATTTATCAATGACATCGAAGCGAAGAAGAAGAAGTGCACCGAATGCAATAAATTATTGGTGGAGACAAAGGGCCTCATTGAAAAGAACGGTTTTTCTGTCGAAATTGTCACAGCCGGTGGATCAAATACGTTTAACCTTACAGGCCTTTATTCCGGAATTACGGACATCCAGGTCGGCTCCTACGTCACCATGGACAGTCATAATAAGTTTTATGGGCTCGATTTTGAGCAGACCATCACAGTTTTGACGACGGTCATCAGTCGACCCGAGAAAGAAAGGGCTGTAACCGATGCCGGAATGAAGTCTCTTTCAACAGATGAAGGGCTCCCTGTCTGTAGAGAGGCTGGGATCACTGTCTCCAGACTGAATGAGGAACACGGCCACCTGAGAATAGAAAACCCGGACCATGATCTATCCGTCGGGGATAAAATCGAATTGATTCCAAGTCATGGCTGTACAACGATCCCCCTCCATGATCGTTATATTATTATCCGTAACGATTACGTGGAATCTGTGGCTGAGATTTATGCTCGTGGGGCAAGTCAATAATGGAAATCTGTAAGCGCTGACTTCTAAGGATGACATTTTCAAAATAGGAACTCCTGCGCGGGTTAAGAAACTACAATGTTTATCATCATGAAGCTATGCCGGATGTAAGAGGGAAATTGATTACAAGCAATAAAAAGATGACCCTCTCTTCTCAAACAAGATTGTTTACATAAGTGTCTCCCAGATTTCTCTTGACATCACCTTACAATTGTTAGAAAATTTTTTTAGTTACAGGAGAGACCCCTTATCAAAAGGGGCGCCGAAGGGGCAAATCCAGAGAAGATCGGGACGAAACTCTCAGGCAAAAGGACTGTAACTTGATTAAATCCTGGAAAGATCTGAACCTCTGACTTTTGCTCAAAGTAAACCCTGAGCTTCAGTCGAAGGGTTAGACACCGAAGGGGAAAAACCCCGATTATTAAGGGATAATCTCTCAGGTCAAAAGACAGGAGGAAGGCGATATGAATTCAATCGTCCTTCCTCCTTTTATTTTAGGTGGAAATGAAATAGAAGAAAAAGTGGTCGGTTGATCATGGGAAAAAGGAAAGCTTTCTTAAAGACTCATAGATTTAAACCTTCGAAACGGTTGAGCTTGCAGAAGTGGGTGATATTGTTTTCATCGAAATAGAAGCATTAAAAGAACACGAGGAGATTCGGCCCGATTACTTGGAGGAATTGAAAAATGAGATCCTATTCGATGGAATCCTTAAAATGCCCATCGCTGTGGATAAAAATACATTCATCATTTTAGACGGACATCATCGTCTTCATGCTTTAAAAAAAATAGGGTGTAAAAGGATCCCTGTCATTCTTTTCGACTACCAATCGCCGGAGATCGAGGTACTTCCTCACAGGGAGGGGGAAACCGTTACCAAAGAAATGATCATCGAAACAGCTTTAACGGGGGGAAGGATGCCCCCTAAGACTTCTAAACATATGATCATGATCAAGGGCGAGCTGAAGCATATCTCTATCCTCGAAACGGTCATCAATATTCCTTTAGAAAAATTGAGATAAAGGATTATAATGCTTAAAAGGGGGGCGTGATGAAATTTCCAGAGGATTTGCTTTACACAGAGAGCCATGAATGGGTGAAAGACGAAGGAAGTCAGGTGACGATCGGACTGACGGACTATGCTCAGAGCCAATTGAAGGATATCGTCTATGTGGATATCCCTGAAGTCGGATCTGAGTTTAAAAGGGGAGATAGCATAGGAGTGGTTGAATCTGTAAAGACCGTTGCTGATATCTACTCCCCGATTACAGGTAAAGTGATGGATGCAAATTTTACCCTCAAGGATCATCCCCAATTCGTCAACGAAGATCCTTACGGGAAAGGATGGTTGGTTAAAATGGAGATTCGAGACAGAGAGGAGTTAAAAGGACTCTTATCCTCCAAAGCCTATCAAGGGTTTTTACCCGAGGAATTGTAGATGCAAGACTTTATGCGTTACATCCCTCATACCGAAGAAGATATCCGAAAGATGCTCGACGCCATTGGCGTCGAGAAGCTGGAGGACCTCTTCCAGACCATTCCCAAAGAATACAGGCTTTCCAAACCTCTGAACCTTCCTGAAGCTCTTTCCGAACCGGATCTACTTCGCCACTTCCAAGAGCTCCAGGTTCCTATGATGAGCAGTTTTCTCGGAGCAGGGGCTTACTATCATTTCATTCCTGCTGTTGTTCCTAACTTGGTCTCCCGCTCCGAGTTTTACACGGCCTACACTCCTTATCAGCCTGAGATCAGCCAAGGGACACTTCAAGCGATCTTCGAATACCAGACATTGATGTGCCAATTGACGGGGATGGAAGTTTCAAACGCATCGCTTTATGATGGGGCCTCAAGTTTAGCAGAAGCTGTCTTGATGGCAAACCGGATCACGAGAAGGAAGAAAGTCCTTCTCTCACAGGCAATCCATCCAGAATATCGAAGGGTGATTCAGACTTACATCGACCCTGATCAACAGGAGATCATTCTGATCCCTTATCAGAAGGATGAGGGTCGAACGGACGAGAAGATCTTGTTTGATCTCCTCAAAGAAGATGTGAGCGCAGTGGTAATTCAGAGCCCCAACTTTTTTGGTGTCATTGAAGATCTCCAACCCATTGGGGAAAGAATCCACGACTGTGGAGGGTTGATGATCGTAGGGTTCAGTGAAGCCATCGCTTATGGAATTTTGCAACCCCCTGGCGCAATGGGAGCCGATATCGTTACAGGCGAAGGTCAGAGCCTGGGTATGCCTGTTTCTTATGGTGGTCCTTACCTTGGTATCTTCACTACCCTTGAAAGATTTGTCAGAAATATGCCTGGCCGGTTGGTTGGCGAGACGATTGATTTGGAAGGGAAGAGAGGTTTTGTCCTCACCCTTGCTACCAGGGAGCAGCATATTAGGAGGGAGCGAGCCACCTCCAATATTTGTACGAATGAAGGACTTTGTGCCCTGATGGCAACGGTTTTTTTATCCTGCCTTGGAAAAGAAGGTTTGAAAGAATTAGCCCTGATGAACCTGAGCAAAACGGAGTATGCAAAGAAGGTTATTTCTCGAATTCGTGGTTGCAAACTGAATTTTACTGCGCCTACTTTTAATGAATTCGTTTTGCAGATTGGAAGGAAGCCTGAAGAGGTTCTGGAAAAGTTAAAGAAGGAGAAGATTTTGGGAGGCTTTTCCTTGAAAAAACTTTATCCTGAACTCGATCATCATCTCCTCGTCACAGTGACTGAGATGAATAAAAAGGAAGAGATCGATCGTTGGGCAGAGGCACTGGAGAAAGCACTGGGTTAAAAAATCAATGTCAAATTTCAAAGCTCGCACGAAGTGATGAACCGAAGGTGAATCAAGTTCAAATAATGCAAATCAAATGTAGCGTCGGCATTTATTGCCGACGAGATATAGTATGGGAAATCTAATTCGCCCCCAATAAATGAGGGCGCTACATTGATGTAGTGGTGTTGCGATGGGAAAGAGAAAAGATTCTGGTTTGATTCAAGATGAGCTTCTGATCTTTGAGCAGGGAGGGAAAGGAAGAAAGGGATATTCTTTGCCTCGATGGGATGTTGAGGAGGTGAAGGTTCAGAATTTTATTCCCTCCAGTCTTTTGCGCAAGGAGCTGGAAGGATTTCCCCAATTGAGCGAGGTCGATGTGGTGCGGCACTTCACCCGACTTTCCCAATGGAACTATGGAGTGGATAGCGGACTTTATCCGTTGGGTTCCTGTACGATGAAGTATAACCCAAAGGTGAATGAAGAAATTGCAAGAATGACCGGGTTTTCTAACATCCATCCTTACACTCCTGAAGACCTCGCTCAAGGGATTCTGAAATTGATGCATGAATTACAAGGCTTTCTTGCTGAAATCACAGGAATGGATGATGTAACGTTGCAGCCGGCAGCAGGGGCACACGGTGAATTGGCTGGGATGATGATGGTCAGGGCATGTCTTCAGGCCCGTGGAGAGAAGAGAAAAAAAGTGTTGGTCCCGGACACCGCCCATGGAACAAACTGCTCCACTTCTGCGATTGTGTCTTATCAGATGATAGAGATCAAATCGAATGAGAAAGGGGTAATCCCTCTGGAGAAGGTAGCCGAGCTGATGGATGAAGAAGTGGCAGCCATCATGGTAACGAATCCTAATACATTGGGTCTTTTCGAAGAGCATCTAAGCAGGATCGCTGAGACTGTCCATCGCAAAGGAGGGTTTGTCTATTGTGATGGAGCCAATCTCAATGCCCTCATGGGGATTGTGAAACTGGGTGATTTGGGGGTGGATGTGGTTCATATCAATCTCCATAAAACCTTTTCCACCCCTCATGGTGGAGGAGGACCCGGAGCGGGTCCTGTGGCCATAAAAAAAGAGCTTGCTCCTTATCTCCCGATTCCGGTGATCGAAAAGGATGGAGAGATCTATCGTCTGAATTACGATCGGCCCCAAAGTATCGGGAAGACGAAGGCTTTCTATGGAAACTTCGGAGCCCTCATCAAAGCCTATGCCTACATCCTCTCAATGGGAGCCGAAGGGCTAAAGAGGGTGAGTGAGATAGCTGTGCTCAATGCCAACTACCTGATGAAAAAGCTAAAAGACCATTATTATCTTCCCTATGATCGGCCTTGCATGCACGAGTGTGTTTTTACAGACCGATTTCAGGAGAGGTATCATGTCAGCACCCTCGACATTGCTAAAAGGCTGATCGATTATGGCTTTCATCCCCCCACGATCTACTTCCCTCTGGTCGTTAAAGGTGCGCTGATGATGGAACCTACAGAGACAGAGAGCAAGGAAAGTATCGATCGATTTATTGAAACGATGATCGAGATTTCCAAAGAGGCAGAGGAGAATCCGGATCTCCTTCGACAGGCACCTCAGAGGGTTAAAGTAAGGAGGCTCGATGAAGTCCTGGCAGCAAGAAAACCGAAATTGAAATGGAACCAGGAGAGATAAAATCAAAATTTCAAATTACAAATGTCAAATGAATGTCAAATTCCAAAATGGGATTCTGAAACGAGTTCAGAATGACATCCTGGTCATGCCGAACCAGGTCCTGAACTTAATTCAGGATCTAAGGATTTCGGCATCTCATTTAAACTTTGAATTTGATTTGGCATTTGAGCTTTGGTATTTGACATTTTATAAATAAACTTTATGGATCGCAAAGGATACATCATAGATCTAGGCTTGGTCGATTATGAAATGGCCTGGGGACTCCAGCATCGACTTTGGTCGAAGCGATTAGAAGAAGAGTTGCCAGACTTGTTGCTCATCCTCGAACATCCCCATGTGATTACTCTGGGAAGGCGTGGAAATCGATTACATCTGATTGCCTCTTCAGAAGTTCTGGAGGCAATGAAGATTCCTGTCTTCCATGTGGAGAGGGGCGGGGATGTCACTTACCATGGTCCTGGGCAGATGGTGGTCTACCCCATTCTTGATCTAAAGGAATATGGATATCGTCTCATCCGATATATTGGCCAACTCGAGGAGGTCATTCTCCGTGTCCTTAATGATTTTAGAATCCAAGGAAGGAGAGACCCTTTGAACCGAGGTGTCTGGGTAGATGGAGAGAAGATTGCATCAGTGGGAGTGGCGATCAAACGGTGGGTTTCATTTCATGGTTTTTCACTAAACTACGAAACCAATCTGAAATATTTTGAACTGATCAACCCATGCGGTCTCGAAGGAAAGAAGATGACCACCATGGCAAAGATCCTCGGAACAGAAATCTCCCGGGAGCGATTGAGTGAGAGGGTAGGTTTCCATTTCAAGCAGGTCTTTCAGAGGGACTGGGAGCAAAGGGATTTGTCAGAGGTTTTAACAGAATACCCTGTAGAGCAAGACATTCTTAAAATAATTAAGGTATAGTTTAAATCAAATCCCCTTAAATCCCCCTTTACTAAAGGGGGATTTAAGGGGATTATACATTTGTTTGGAGAAAGGGTATGAACCCTACGAAGGTGGTTATCATTGGAGGGGGACCGGGTGGTTATGTGGCAGCCATTCGAGCTGCTCAACTGGGAGCCAAGGTTACCCTGATAGAGAAAGATAAAATCGGAGGGACCTGCCTTAATCGGGGTTGCATTCCCACTAAGACTCTTCTCCACGATGCTAAAATGCTTCGCTCACTCAGACATTCCCCAGTCTTTCAATCTCTTCTTAACGAAAGATTTGATCCCCTTGAATCAATAATGGATCGAAAGAAGAAGGTGGTACAGGAGTTGGTGAAGGGTGTGGAGATGCTCCTCGAATCCCATCGCGTGACTGTTAAGCAGGGTGATGCTGACCTGTTAGGTCCCAATCAGGTGGTTTCCTTACACCGTGATGGGAAAAAGGAGATCATCGAAGCTGATGCGATCATTCTTGCTCCCGGTTCAAAATCGAAAACCCTCTCTAACATTATGCCTGATGGCGAAAAAATCATCACCAGCGATGAAGCATTGGAAATCAAAAAGATCCCTCTTGAAATAGTTATTGTGGGGGGAGGGTATATCGGCGTTGAGTTCGCGACGATATTCAATGCATTAGGTTCAAAGGTAACGATTGTTGAAATTCTGGATAATATTCTGCCTGGTCTTGAAGATGAACTGGTTCGAAATCTTCGAAGGTTCTTAGAAAGGGATGGGGTAAAGATTTTGACAAAGTCCAAAGTCGAGGATCTCCGTCCTATGGAAGATGGATTGAGATTGACCCTAAACACTCCGCAGGGGGTTCAGGATGTTGCGACTGGAAGGTTGCTTTTAGCCGTGGGAAGGAATCCCCATTTAGACCTCGATTTTCCAAAGGCAGGTGTTGAGATTTCCTCAGCAGGGATTCGTGTAACCCGCCGGATGGAGACAACGACCCCCCATATTTATGCGATCGGTGATGGTATTGGAGGAACTCTTCTGGCCCATGTGGCAATGGAAGAAGGGGTGGTGGCTGCAGAAAATGTGATGGGGATCGGCCATGAAATCGAAGATCATCTCATTCCTCTCTGTATCTTCACTTATCCAGAAATTGCCTCCATTGGTTTTACCGAGAAAGAGGCGAGGGGAAAGGGAACAATAAAGATAGGCCGCTTCCCTTTCCGTTCCAATCCAACTGCTATGATTTCAGGAGAAACCGATGGTCTTATTAAAGTGATTGTCGGTCGAGAGGATGATAAAATTTTGGGAGTTCACATCATTGGCCACAATGCCAGCAATCTGATCTCTGTAGCCTCTTCCCTGATGAGCCAGGATGTTAAAGCCAATGAATTTTCCAGACTCATTCAAGCCCATCCAACCACTCCTGAGGCTCTGAAAGAGGCGTTTCTTGACGGGGATGGTTTGGCCATCCATCTCCCAAGGCCACTGCGAACTAAGGCATAGAGCAAAGAGCATAGGGCATAGGGCCTCAATTTTCCCTCCCCCTTTCGACGGGGGAGGGAAAGGGTGGGGGTGGACAAGAAGATTTTATCCCCCTTCCCTTCACCCTTTTAGATAAGGTTCTCTATTCAGCCATTTTATCCAAGGAACGTTCTATCTAACAGGGTGAATTCCCTCCCGCCAGGGGAGGGGAGAGAGTTTAGTCGAGAAATTTTAGGGATTGAAAATTGAAGAATTTGAGAAAACCTCCGTGGTTGAAGAAGAGGATTCCTCCCTATCAGGATCTTTTTAAAGTCAAAGCAATCTTGGGTGAAACAGACCTTCATACGGTCTGTGAGGAGGCTCGTTGTCCAAACCTGGGTGAGTGCTTCTCCAGAGGGACGTCAACCTTTCTCATTCTGGGAAGGGTATGCACAAGGAATTGCGGTTTTTGTGCCGTGGAACATGGAATACCTGCTCCGACCGATGAAACAGAACCGGAAAAGGTTGCCCAGGGTGTTCAAAAGATGGGGCTCCATTATGTTGTGATTACTTCTGTTACCCGGGATGATCTTCCCGATGGGGGAGCATATCTATTTTCCGAAGCGATTCAGGCCATTCGAGCATTGGATCAGAAGATAAAAGTTGAGGTGTTAATTCCCGATTTTCAGGGTGATCTAACCGCTTTGAAGGCTGTTCTAAAAGAATGCCCGGATGTCCTGAATCACAATATCGAAACCATCTCTCGGCTTTATGCCACCGTCCGTCCACAAGCTCACTACCAAAGATCTATTGATTTATTGAGAAGATCAAAAGAGAATTTTCCTCATATTCTCACGAAATCAGGTTTTATGCTTGGACTCGGAGAGACCCAGGAAGAGGTTTTAGAACTCCTCCAAGATTTAAGAGAGGTAGGATGTAATTTCTTAACCATTGGCCAATACCTTCAACCCCGTCCGGACCGATTGCAAGTAGTGCGATATGTTCCCCCTGAGGAATTTGAAGAATATAAAAAGATAGGTGAAGGGATGGGTTTTAGAGCTGTTGCCTCAGGTCCCTTTGTCCGCAGTTCATATCATGCCTCCCAGATGTTTGAAACCACAATAATTTAGCAGGGTGCTGAAAAATACCATTTGACTGTCACTCCCGCCCCTGCTTTCTCAGGGGTAAACTCCAGCGGGAGTCCAGACGTCGTTCCTGCGAAGGCAGGAAACTATAAAAAGGAACTGGATTCCTGTTTTCGCAGGAAACCCTGGATTCCTGCTTCTGCAGGAATGACATCCTAATGATAGAAAGGACTTTTTCAGCAGCCTGCAAATAGCTTTTGAGCAAGAATCATGATGAATATCTTGATAAAACGGCTAATAGTGGTATATTTCCAATAATGATACCATTGAAGAAACACCCAATAGCCAAAAACGTTTCACTCATTAAAAGAGGATTCCTTAAGAAGCAGTTAATCAGAGAGTCGGCTGTGGTGGCAGCTGATTCTATGACGGTTTTGGAAGAGTTTGAAAGATTTGAAGAGCAATACTCCCTTAATGATTTAAGTGGGTAGGGTCATGGGGGTGAAAGAAAATGAATAAGGGAAAGCATCATCCAATTATATTATTCAGCACTCTCGTTATTTTAATGCTGGTTTCCACTTTCTGTACGGTGAAGGAAATTCAACAACTTCCACCGGTTGTTCAACCTCCGGTTCAGCCTCCTCCCAAGCCAGCCAAGATCGCTTTGGTGTTAGGGGCAGGTTCATCCAAAGGGTTTGCCCATATTGGCGTGCTCAAGATCCTGGAATCGAACAAAATCCCAATTCACATGATCGTCGGAACCAGCGTGGGAAGTGCTGTGGGAAGCCTCTATGCCTACGGCTATGATGCTTTTAAACTCCAGAAGTTATCCTTTTCGATAGAAAAGGAGGATATTGTCGATCTTCTCTATATCCCCAGCAATGGATTTATCAAGGGGGAGAAACTTGAAGAGTTTATTAATAAATCAGTGAAGAATACCCCGATGGAAAAGTTGAAAATTCCTTTCTATGCTGTGGCCGCAGACTTGGAAAAGGGTCAGGAAATGGTTTTTGGGAAAGGAAATACAGGAACAGCAGTGAGGGCGAGTTGTTCCATCCCGGGCATATTCAGGCCCGTAAAAATTTCTGATAAGATGTATGTCGATGGAGGAGTGGTCAGCCCTGTGGCTGTAGAGGCTGCGAAAAGGCTTGGGGCTGATGTCGTCATTGCCGTGGATATCTCCTCAGGGATTGAACGTACCCAACCGGAGGGAACGATTGAGACCATCCTGCAATCCATCAATATCATGTATTCCAAACTTGCATCTGTACAAATTTCCCAGGCTGATGTGGTGATTAGGCCGAAGGTGGCCCATATCGGCTCTGCTGATTTTTCAAAAAAACATGAAGCGATTCTTGAGGGGGAAAAGGCAGCGATCGAAGCTCTCCCCCAGATTATGGCTATCATTACCCAACTCCGGCAGGAAGGGAGGTTGGAATGAATAGGATAATGATAACGAAAAAAGGGGATGATGATGAAAAAAAGATGGAGTGCGATTTTAATATTTACCATGTTAGGAGGTCAGATTTTCATCGGAGCCCTGCATGCAAATGAAGTCGCTGAGAAAGCTGCTGTCACGGCATCTGGTACGTGGTTGTCCTTGATGGATAGGGGCGATTATGCTGAGAGCTGGAACCAAGCAGCAGGGTTAGCTCTTAAGATCCCGAATATCCAAGGCTATGCTTAGAGCCCTATTAAGCTCTTCGGTTTTTTGTGGAGAGAGCGATCCGACAAAGTTGGTCAGAAGCGACTTAGGCAAACTTACAAGCTCATCGCAGTGAACACTGCTATCGTGCTTCAATCCCTCATCCACACCAACCAGTACTTGAGTGGAAAGACCGTCATGAGTTGAATAAATCGGGGCGCATATGACTGTGGAAAAGCGAGAATCGATGAGAACTTGGCGGCTTACAACAACAAAGACTCTGGATTTTTTGGGATCCTTGGCTGAAGGGTTAGCAACACGATACAATTCACCACGCTTCACAGATCGACCTGATAGGTAAGAACATCCGCTGCTTCTCGGTTTAGATAATCCGCATGCCGATTGATAATCTCAAGGTCTCTGGCATCTTCCTGCCTGTGGATCAATTGTATAATAAAAGCCCGGACAGCATCTTCGATGAATTCGGATCGGTTTTTGTATTCCCCTGCATATTCGTCGATCGCTTTCAGCAAATCTTCAGACAAGGTTATAGATGTCTTGACTTTCATACTACAAAAAATACCCCAAAAAGAATACTTTGTCAACAAAAGTTTTATAAATATTATTGGACCAACGGCGGAAATCAGCAGCGGCTGTCAGTCGTCCGCTGGAGTGATTTATTAGCCGTTACCATGGCCCGAGCCCAAATCCTGTTACTTCTTTGCTAAATACCGAATCTTAGCGATTTTGTTCTCGTTCAGGCCCTCTATTTCACCGACCGTTATCCATCCTTCTTTGATCAGTCTTGCGAATACAAGGATGAGCATTGAGTATCTGTAGTCGTATTTGTCCTCTATTTCTTTTATCCTTTTGGTGAGGAAATCATGCAAACGCCATATGTCAATGGGGTCCTTGGCCTCATTGGCTCTCTTTTGTATCTCTTTGATCAGGTCTTTGCATTCCTTTTCGTAAGCATCTTCGAATGCCCGCCTCGCAATGGCTTTTTCTTTCTTGGACCAACTTTCTTCAATCATTCCCGGTATG
>CAWGAV010000015.1:0-41797 GCA_963820625.1 uncultured delta proteobacterium | reverse complement strand
ATTTCTTTGCATTGCTATCAAAGAGGGCATTTCCCAGGCCATCCGTCAGGGTCGAAACAGTGATCTGATTATCAGGGCGGGCAGCGAGGGAAGTAAGCTTGGCAGCTTCATTTCCAGCCTCGACAATGGTCAGTGCACCGGGAACCGGTGTATCAGGGTTTATGATATTGTTGAGAGTAACGGTTCCGCCCGATTGATCTACGAATTGAATGGGCAAAACGGTTGCGACCGCGCCAAACCCAGCCATCCTGATTTCTCGGGTCATTCGATCAATAGCAAACCTCGAATTTTGTTGCATATCAATTACATTTTCTTGGACTATAAAGATTTTTTGTTGGGAGATAAAAACTCGGTATATCGCCCCAATGAGGATGGCGCCAATAACCATCGCCACCAACAATTCAATGAGAGTCATGCCACCTTGTTTTTTTAATGTTGTCCGCATATCTACCATGATCATTGGAACCGATACGTGGAAAACGAAATAGTGCGATCCGTACCGTCATTCCAGGTGACCGTATAGTTAATTGTCGTGAGATTCCCGTTCATTGTTATGGTGTAGGAACGGTTAAATACAAGGTCATTCGTCTTCACCGGTGTATCATTGTGTTTCCCAGGCTGCAATGCAGCGGAAGCGATGTCCATAGCGGCTAGACATTCCAACCCAGCTTGTCCGGAACAAGTAGCCTGTGTAATGTTTTTGCTGAAAAAGTTTCCGCGGGTTGCACTGACTTGTAGCCCGGTAAGGCCCAAAAGACCAACTGATAGAATAACGATACCGATTAAGATTTCGATCAATGTAAACCCTTTCCCGTTCATTGCGTTTCTCCGCTCCTTTTAGCGATAAGCATATTTAAGCAATTTCCTTGCCAAATAACCATATATTCCTTTAACTATATAATTTATATAAGAAATTTAAAAGAATTAGTAGATTTCGGTACGTTCGGGTATGAGGAAAAAAGGCGTAGCGTGTCACAGGAATAGAAAATAATTTCATAGCGCACATGTTGTATGCAAGCCGAGGCCCATCCATTCTTTTGAGATGAGGTCGGTTAAAAATGAGTAATCGCAAGTAAAGTTATTGTATAAGATACCGATCTCATTCAAGAGTTTGTGCTTAGGGATTTGTAAGTAAACTAGGGTTACAAATTTAACAACATTGTTGGTAAAAAATTTACCACTTTGTATTCCAAGGAATCACTTGATCTTTTGAAAGAGATATAATAACAAATAGTTATGTTACTTAGCCTATGCAGTATGAAAATTGCTCATAACTTCATTGCTTCTCCATTTCTTATGTACCAGCCGACACAACGGATAATTATGGAGCAATTCAAACAATTCGTTATATACAATTTTGAGAGGATTCTGGTGGGTGTTATCCTTGTGGCTGCCTTTGTCGGAACATACGTCATCGAAGAAAAGTCCTTTAAATGCCAAATCCTAAGGCTTTTTAAGAACCCTGAAAAGTCTCAAGCTTTTCAGAAGAATAAGAGTATGGAATTGAAGACACTTTTCAGTTTTCAGGATATTGATTTTTGATATTTGAAAACCCAAATACCAGGGACTTTTCACTTTTCACCCATATATATGGTGAAAAGTCTCAGGATGGGCAGGTAATTTTGTGCAGGACCGATATACCGCAACAATTGAACAGGGAAGGGAGGACCTGATGGAAGCTCGATTACAGTTCAGACAGTTGTTGGAGAAATACGGATTAATCCAATTAGCGGGAGGCGAAGGGGATGCAATTGAATGGCTAGAAAGCATGGCCATCCAACTGGCGGATTCCATAGCCCGGCGAGAACGATTCAGGCAATTGCTCAGGCAAGCGAGACAAGCACTGGATCGAGAGCAAGAGAAGGGACAGCGACAAGAAAAACTGTCCGATGGTGAGAGGAAAGAGAAACCCAGCCCATACACTGAAACAAGATTTAGGCGATTCAATTTGACGCCCTAATTACGAATTAGAAAGGGGAGACTCGATTATATACTTTTTAAATTATAGGCTGGGAGGGGTGATCCTGTTTAAAAATCAAGAAAAAGTGAATTGCGAATGGGGCAGCGGAAGGTGCGATGGGTGGGGGAAAAATGATTTGGCGGCTACACCTACAAAGAGTCAAGGCGGCTTTTTATATGATCTGAAGATTTCCGATTGAAATCGAGTATAACGTCTGACTTCAGCGGACGCCGCTTGTCGTGGTCCGCTGCAAGGGAAAGTTAGAAGCCCTGTCTTTAATGCACGACCCCAGTTACGGCTCGCCGACCTTGAATGGCGGCTCCTTGCCGGGCGGAACGCCCTCCTCTGCCATTGCCAGCAACATGGCAACCGTCACGTATGTTCCAGTGACCGCGGTAAGGTCCACGACCTGCTGCTCCCCAAGAAGGTGCTTGGCACGGTCAAATGTTTCGTCGGAGACTTGATGCTTTGTGGAGAGTTCCATAACAAAATCGTAGACCACCGCCTCGTCCGGTTTCATGTTCGCCGGCCGCCTATTAGCCTTGAGGTCAGCCACGATTTCCGGAGGGAGCCCCGCCTTGATCGCAAGCGGCGCGTGCGCGAACCATTCGACCTGAGATCGCCACAGCCGCCCCGTAATCAGGATGGCAAATTCATTGAGCCGCAACGGCACTGATGTGTTCCACCGGAGATAATGAAGAAGGTCGAACATGCGTTGTCCGAGTACCGGACTGCGCAACAATGGATTGTAGGGACCGCCCAGTCCCACACTTGACACCTTCATAATCTGCTCCCCGAGTGGCCTCTGTTGCTCATTCAGTTGTTGCATAGTGAGTTGTGGAAAGCGTGGTGGCCTCGTTGCCGGCGACAAGTCGGCTCCTATTGCACCGAACGCCAGCCACGCAATCACGGCAGCAGTCAAAGAACGTACAAGTGTCTGCCTCATTGTGATCCTCCCTTATTCCCAAATTTCCAGGTTCTGGACAGCAAGTTGGCCCAGTACCCTGAATTCATTTTGCGCAAGAACGCGATCACATTGGCCAGTGCTTGTCACAGCCGATGAACGTCTGGTGGGCTCATGCTGCCCAGCGCATAACTTTTGATTATATGGTTTCCGCATAAGACCCCTTCCGTTGATCGCTAAAAGGGAACTGCCAGGCTGTTCATACGTGTTCAATTTCTGAGGATTATGAAAGGAAATCTACACCTTTTGGAGATGTCTGTCAATTCTCGCTTTCAGGAAGATAGAATGTAAAGGCAGTTGATGATTTAGGGGCAAGTCTTGCATTAACACAACAACCCACCCCTTATTCGTTACACTCCTCTACGATCACTTTTTGGGATACCCTACCGATTGGGCAAGAATAATCTTCTGATCCGGTCGAAGCTTCATTGCGTTTGCCAAGGCTGGCCTGTCTATGTTCGCACGCACCACCGTTCCTAACCCTTCGGAGGCACAATAAAGATAGACATTTTCACTTATGAATCCCGTGTCAGCGGCTGATAAGAAAGCTTTTTCTTCATCGGTGGCTGTTCCCATCTTCGAATAATCTGCCACATAGATAAGGTTAACAGCAGCCTCCTTGACATAAGGTTGACGTCCCGTCACGCCCCGAATGTCTCCTGCTAAAATGGGATTCAATAGATTGGCTTTGGCATCATATAGATAAAGTCCGCTGGGTGTAGCCACATAAATATCGATCTCCTGCCGGTTACTCGCAGAAGGTGCGGTTCGCCTTCCGTCGGGACGATTGATTCCAAAGGCTGCCCAAAGCGTGTTTGAAAGAACCTCGACGGGGAACGATTCTGGGCCGAAT
This sequence comes from uncultured delta proteobacterium, assembly GCA_963820625.1. GTDB lineage: Bacteria > Desulfobacterota > BSN033 > BSN033 > UBA1163 > CAWGAV01. The sequence continues at coordinate 38,020 of CAWGAV010000015.1, read as the reverse complement.
CCCCTTGAAGACATTCTTTTCCATAACAACTGCATCAAGGGATTTCCACTCCCAATTTGTGGTTTCAAAAGCTGAATCGGCTTAGGTTCCTCAGCGAAACCGATATTCGGGCTCATGGACAAGACGGCACCAGTAGCAGCTGATACCTTCAGAAATTCTCTTCGACTTATCCTCTTTTCCATCATGATGACCTCCTTGTTGTAGATTTAGAGACTTTCACTCGATTTAAGATTAGATCCTCTTCATTTTATCAAATTCTTTTTACGTTTGCTTCAAGAACTTTTTAATCAATGGAATAATCTGAGTTAAAAATTCTTTAACCGTGTAAAATTGTGAAGTACACCTACAACTGTTCACCTCAATGAAGTTCGGGAAGGTGATGATTACTGATTAAAAGAGTGGATAATATTTTGGGTGAGCGCCCTGCTATTGAAAATGTTTGAGCAGTAACTGCTCAACAAACGCAAGTACACTGGCGACACCCTCTCGTTCAATCTGATCCCACTGTGCATGAAGTGCGCGGTTTAGAAAGTTGATATAAGAAATTGCGATGCCAAGTTGCGGTGCGACGAGAATAGCTTGCTTCTTTAGACCTTCGATAATGTCGGACAGGTCGTCTCGGCCGATGATTCCAGCGAGATTTGCACCCATTCTTCTAATGGTGTCCTCAAACGCGGCCGCTGCGAGTACGGCCGCAACGTTCTTGCCATCGGCGGTTCCTTGGTCAAGCGCCGCCCTTGCCAACTGGACAAAGTCGACAAGAACCTCTCCCGTAAGTCGCTTCTGAAGTGAGCCAAAAAGTCCCGAATCAAGTTCGCCTTTGAGGTTTTTCAGGGCACCAAGGGCGATCACGCCGATGCTGTAATCATGGCTAGGGGTCTTGCCAAGATCTTGGGAAGCATGACGAAGTGCGAGGACCTGATGGCTTTCAGGACCGTACACCGCCGAGAGGACAGTTAATGCCCCCGTGAAAACCTCACTCACTTTCTCCCGTTGGTCAATGGGCATCGCCAAGAGCGCTTCAAGTCGTGACTTTATAGTTTCGAGATTCATAGTAAAGTTTGAAGCATATTTGAATTGTCAATTAGTAATTATAACATACACCATTTTTAAATTTTAAGGAAGCGAAAGTTTCAGGAAGGAGTCAATGATACACTCCTTAAGGTCTGGTCCTGTCTTTTGTCATTGAGAGATCCGAGCTATCTGGCATTTCTTTTAATGAAATATGTAAACCGTGGAACGGGTCAATCGATTAATTGGAGGAGTTCTTTGGGATTTTCGATGATGAGGTCGACACCGGCTTGAATGAGAACCTTTTTCATTGCCCTTCGATTCGCCGGGCTACTGAGAAAACCAATAGCGGTTATATCTAACTCTTTTTTCGCGGCCCGGGCGGCCAGCATATCATCGACCACATCTCCTACATATCCACAACGAGAGTGAGGGACGCCGATCTCTTGAACTGTCCTTAAGATGGAATAGGGGTGGGGTTTTGAGCATTTTATTCTCTTTCCTGTTGAACGAAAGATACGATTCTCCTCTAACTCACATTCATCAAGTGTCACCACACTATTGAAATAGGGACGAAGGTGAAACCGTTTCAGCGCAAGTTCTGCTTCAAATCTTGGCCGACCGCTGGCGATTCCCATTTGGATTTTTTTTCGAAGAGCCACCAAGATTTTTTTGGGGATCAGAGTCTTTTCTTGCAGGTAAAACCCTTCTCCTTTGTAAAAAAGGGGGCGAAGATGGTAACAAGCAGTAAATTTTTTCCCTAAATAGACTTCCTGAAAAATCCGCTTGATCAAATTTTCTTGATCAAGGTCCCCGAATCGATAGACCCAACCCTCCCAAGAAGTTCCTAATATCCGGCGAATCCCCCTCAATCCACCCCCTCTTGATTTTACCTTTTCTAAGAAAGAAAGGAGAGGCTTCCTTTTTAATCGGATGGCTGTTTTCTGATGAGAGAGGGAAGATTTTGTTCTGAGATAATAGACAATCTCTTGAATAGAGGAAAATCTTTTCCGTTTCGGAAGGGGAGGAATTCCCGAAATGGAGAGGAGATAGAGGAGGAGTCCAGAGGTCAAATCCCAGTCATTATTAAATCCACCCACTGATTTAAAGAGGGAGATTTCCTCATCCATGATCCAATCTCCTCTACCTCTTTGAAACCCCAGACAGGTTTCAAGATAGATATGGACGGTTCGTTGAATGGTTTTGCGGTAAGACTTTGAGACATCGATCAGAACCCCATCCATATCGAAAATAAGAATATCCATTGCGAAACCAAAATTTCAAATGTCAAAATCCCTGCCTGCGGCAGGCAGGCAAATATCAAATGGATGTCAAAGTCAACCCTTTGACTCCCCGGCCTGAAGGCCGTGGCTTGCTCAGGGTTGACCCTGAGCGGCGCTTCTTTACCCCGCCTTCAAAGGCGGGGCTTGGCGCCGCCGAATGGGTCAAATTTAAAAAAAATTGACATTAGAGCTTTGGATTTGATTTGACATTGATTCACCTTCGGTTCATCACTTCGTGAGGGCTTTACCATTTGACATCAATAAATTTAGACTGGCATCTTAGCCTTAACCTCAACCTTAACCTGATCCTTTATTTCTTGATTTCATCCATCACTGCCTGGACAAGACTTTCAACATCTAACCCCTGCATCTGGTATAACTCGTCCGGTTTGCCAGAACTTCCGTATCGAGTGATTCCCATCTTACGAAAACGGATCGCTAAGCCACGCTCTGCCAGGACATTCGCAATGAGGCTTCCCAAACCGGTTTGAATATGGTGGTCTTCATAGGTGATGATGATTCCTGCCTTGGCAGCATTAAGGATCGCTTCCTTATCTAAATCGCTTAAGCAGGAGATATTGATTACTTGGACCCCGACTCCCTTTTCTCTTAATTTCTGCCAAGCCTGGACCGCCCTGTAAACCATTCCTCCTGTAGTGATGATCGCCGCATCCTTACCTTTTCGTACCAGATCGGCATGACCATATTGAAACTCATAGGGGGTACCAAACAAGGGGGTGCCTTCCTCCGTGAGAAGGATTGGGATGGAAGATCGGCCCATGGCGACGAGGAAATTCCCATGGGTTTTTGCGATATATCGAATGACCCGATCGGTTTGGTTAGGGTCTGCTGGGATAATGATTTTATATCCAAAGAGGTTTTGCATCACTCCAACATAGTCAATGCACTGATGAGTTTTTCCATCTTCACCCACATCCAGGCCATTATGGGTGCAGATGAGTTTGAAGTTCGTCTCATTGATATCATTGAGGCGATGTTGGTTATACGTCTCATCCACGCCAAAGACGCCGAAGTCGGCAAAGAAAGAGAGAAGGCCGAGAGTGGAGATCGCTCCTGCAAGGGTGGCAGTATTATGTTCCTGGATTCCTCCCTGGAAGAAATGACTGGGAAACTGTTTGGCGAACCCTGCCGTTTTTACAGAGGAGGCTAAATCGCAATCGAAGACGGCCATGGGGAGAGGGGAATCCTCTTGAATGTTGGCTTTGGCGATGTCGACCAGGGCATTTCCAAAGGCTGACCGATTGTCCAGCTTCTGATCTTTTCCATAGTTTCTCGGGCTCCCCATTTGGATGGAGGGGGTTTTCACAAAATATTTTCTTCCTGCAAAGGAAAGAGTCCCCCACTCTTGAATTTTCCGGTACTGTTCTAAATCATCCTCGACTCCTAATTCCCGAATGGCCTTCTTATATTCTTCAAGGATGAGAGCCCTTCCGTGGAATTCTTCCTTTCCTTCCATAAAAGAGACCCCTTTCCCCATGATGGTGTGGGCCATGATCATCGTGGGGTGTTTGGAAGGAGTCGCTTCTCGAAATGCGGAATAGATCTCTTGATATTGATGACCATCCACTTCAATCACTCGCCATCCGTCCGATTCAAAATTTTTCGAGATGTTCTGGGCCATAATTTCTTGAGTGACACCACTGATTTGTCTGCAGTTGTAGTCGATGATCACGGTCAGGTTGTCGAGGCCATATTTTATAGCAAATCGACGGGCCTCAGAAATCTGGCCTTTCTGCTGTTCTCCACAACCCATGGCGACGAAAACATGGAATTCTTTTTTTAGTAACTTTGCCCCCAGGGCAAACCCACAACCCGCTGACAATCCCTGTCCCAGATTTCCAGTATTCCATTCCACTCCCGGGATCCCCTTCTCCACATGCCCTTCGAAGGGAGACCCTGCTTTTCTAAAGTTGATGATCGCCGCTTCAATTGGGAAAAAACCGATTCTTCCAAGGGCCGCGTAGACTCCTGGAGAAGTGTGGCCATGGCTAATGACAATCCGATCCCGGTTCGGATCAGATGGAGATTGAGGATGAAGATTGGCGTATGAATAGAGAACCAGATAGAAATCGATGGATGACATGGACCCTCCAGGATGTCCTGATCCAGCAAGGGTGGTCATTTTTAATATATCGCCTCTAGCCCATCTCGCCAGTTCGGATAGCTTTTTGAGAGATCCTTCATCCAGTTTTTCAGCATCAAATCTTTTTCCGCTCATCTTTTTCCTCCGTCACAGTAATAGAAATCGCAAAGCGCATAGAGGATAATGCATAAAGAAACATCTTGGATTGATTGAAAAATACTCATAACATATCACCCCATTTTTGGGAAGAGGATATTGGCACGAAGGGGTTTATAAAAAGCATTGGAGTCCCTTGCTTGCCCACCCCCAGTTTTCTTCTCCCGACCCCACTGGTTCGAATGGATGCCCTTTGTCCCCTGGCCAAACCCCTCTTCGAGGCTTCATAAGGCCGACGTCTTAAATGGATGAGGTAACCGGCCTTATTTAAGCTCGGAGTTCGATTATGTTTGGAACCTACATGCCTAATCGCTAAAGCAGTGCGGCCGATGAAGCCTCTCCGAGGGGCTCGGCCAGATCTGTTTGTTTTCCAGTCGTATGCGAACCATAAAAACTGGGGGTAGGCAAGGAGTCCCTTGTCGTTGACAATTTTGGAATTTGGTTATAAAAGTTATTTAGAAAGATAAACAGCTCAATAGGAACATCCTGATGCTGGAAAAGAAAAGAAGTTATCACAACTTCATCGAATTTGTCACTGAGGCTTGTCCTATGGGCAGAGGCTTTGATTGGGGGATGCCATGATCATCGGAGTACCAAAAGAGATTAAAGAGGGGGAGAAAAGGGTGGGCATGACGCCTCAAGGTGTCGATGCCTTAGTTTCTCACCACCATCGTGTTCTGGTTGAGAAAGGCGCAGGGTTGGGAAGCGGTTTCTCAGATCATGAATATGGAAAGGCGGGGGCCGTTCTCGTCGACAAGGCAAAGGATGTTTGGAGCGAAGCCGAAATGGTAGTGAAGGTCAAGGAGCCCTTAGAGCCAGAATTTCCCCTGATGAGACCCGGCCAAATCCTCTTTACCTATCTTCATCTGGCTGCTGATCGAGAACTCACTTTAAAATTGATGGAGCGTTGGATCGTTGGGATCGGGTATGAAACCGTTCAGGGACAAGATGGATCTCTTCCTCTTCTTCGACCGATGAGCGAAATTGCGGGAAGGGCCTCGGTCCTTGCAGGAGGAATGTGCTTGGAAGCGAGGTATGGAGGAAGGGGGGTTCTTCTCTGTGGGGCCTCAGGCGTTCCACCGGCTAAAGTGGTCATCCTTGGAGCAGGGGTGGTGGGTACCAACGCCTGCAAGGTTGCCTTAGGAATTGGTGCTCGTGTGAGCATTCTCGATATCCACCCGGAAAGGCTGAGTTATCTCCATGATATTACGCAAGGTCATATTGCCACGTTCATTTCCAATCGAATGACGATCGGGGAAGAGATTGCAGGGGCCGATCTCGTCATTGGAGCGGTTCTTATTCCGGGTGCCCATGCACCCAAACTGGTAACCCGCCAGATGCTGAAGAGGATGCGTCTTGGTTCTGCTGTGGTGGACATCTCGGTGGATCAGGGTGGGTGTTTTGAAACCACACGCCCCACCACTCACGAGAATCCCACCTATATCGAGGAAGGAATTGTCCATTATTGCGTGACCAATATCCCAGGCGCCTTTCCAAGAACTTCCACGTTCGCCCTCACCAATGCGACCTTCCCTTACGTCCTTCAGATTGCAGACAAAGGTTTTGAAAAGGCAATGGAAGAGAATGAGGCGTTGAGAAGGGGTCTTAATCTGATTGACGGGAAGGTTGTCTATCAAGCCGTAGCTGAGAGTTTTAGATTGGCATTTATACAAAACCCCTTTTCTCCTCCTTCCTTGAAAATTCCTTCCTGATATGGTAAACCCCGTTAGAAAAGGAATGGCTTTATACCCCGGTCTTAAGAAAGAGTAAACGTCCTTTTTCTAATCATCCTCCCTTAAGGGGCTGATCTTTCTATACGGGGTAAACCATTCCTACCTTTTTCAGGTGATGGAATGGTGGAAGCATCTAAAAGAAAAAGATTGACCATTGCCATCGATGGCCCTTCTGGTGCGGGGAAGAGCACTGTAGCGAGGCTTTTAGCCAAACGATTGGGTTACGTTTATATTGACACAGGAGCGATGTATCGATCTGTTGCCTTCAGAGTAAAAGAGAAGAGTATTTCTCTAAAAGATGAATCGGCGCTCAACCAATTGGCTTCCTCCCTTCATATTGCCTTCGTCACAGAAGGGGAACAAACTCATGTTTTTTGTGATGGAGAAGATATTACATCAGCCATCCGGACACCTGAAATCAGCCGTCTCGCCTCTTCCATTTCGAAACAGAAGGGGGTAAGAAAAGCTCTGGTTCAGATGCAGAGGGAGATGGGAAAGGAAGGTGGCGTCATCCTGGAAGGGAGGGATATCGGGACGGTTGTTTTTCCTGGCGCAGATGCTAAATTTTATTTAGATGCCGAGAGTGATGAAAGGGTAAGAAGAAGATATGATGAAATGGTCGAAAAGGGAGTCAAAGTAGATTTTAAGGAAACAGAAGAAGAATTGGTACAAAGGGATCATAATGATATGCATCGGATTCATTCTCCTCTCAAAAAAGCAGACGATGCCCTATTCATTGACTCCACCCATCGGTCTGTGGAGGAGGTCGTGGAAGAGATGGTCCGCATGGTGAAGGCAAAGGTAAAATGAAGTGAAACTGGTCATTGCTAAATCGGCTGGTTTTTGTTTTGGTGTCAAGCGGGCAATGGACATTGCTCTGGATGCTGCGAAAAAGTATCCTAGGGACCTCTACACCCTGGGTCCTTTAATCCATAACCCTCAAGCCGTAGAATTCCTTGAAAGATTAGGGGTAGAGGTGAAAGGCCGAATAGAACGTATCCCACGAGGGACAGTGATCTTCCGGTCCCATGGGGTTTCTTTGAAAGATCTGATAAAGGCCAGAAAGAAGGGGTTACGCATCATTGATGCAACCTGTCCTATCGTCAAGAGGGCACAGCTCTTTGCAAAATACCTTCACCAGCATGGATACTCCTTATTAATTGTTGGGGATCCTCAACATCCAGAGGTGGAGGCGATTCAAAGCTATATCCAAGAAGGAGTGGATGTGGTGGAAAATGTAGAGGCAGCTCAAGGATTAGGTCCTTGGAAAAAATTGGGAATCATTGCTCAAACCACTCAATCTTTTAACCTTTTTAAAGAGATTGTAGCCGTCTGTTTAGAGAGGGCGAAGGAGTTGAGGGTGTTTAATACGATCTGTCACGCCACAACGATTCGCCAAATGGAGGCCGTGGAAATCGCCAAGAAAGTGGATTGTATGATTGTGATCGGTGGTTACAATAGCGGAAACACTCAAAGGTTGGCTGGCATCTGCCGAGACATCCAACCCCATACCTATCATATTGAAACATCTCAAGAACTCCATCCGAAATGGTTGGCTCAGAGAAAGAAAATCGGCCTCACCGCTGGCGCTTCGACCCCGTCTTGGATCATCAAAGAGGTAGAGCGGAAGGTCCGGCACCTGAAAGGCCTAAAGGGTTAAAAAATTTGTAATTTTTTAACCGGTGTGGTATATATCTTCAAATTATCGGAAGAAGGGAGTTTTTGAATGGTGAAGGAAGAATTGGTTTCTTCAGAGGAAGATAAGAAGCAGGCCTCTCCTGGAGGAGAAGGGGAGAAGAGAGAGGGAAAAGAACTTCCTCGCAGGGATGAACCCGAGGATTTTCAAACACTTTATGAAGAGAGCCTAAAGACCCTGGAAGAAGGTCAGATCCTTAGGGGGATAGTGGTCGATATTACTCCAGATCACGTGACTGTGGATGTGGGATATAAGTCCGAGGGACAGATCCCTATGCAGGAATTTTTGAAAAGGGATAAGAAGGTTGATGTGAAGATCGGAGACCGGATTGATGTCCTTTTAGAAAGGAAGGAGAGTGAGGAAGGGTTATTGACCCTCTCGAAGGAAAAAGCAGATAAAATAAAGGTATGGAAGGATATCAGCCGATCCTGCCGGGAAGGGGAGGTCATAGAAGGGGAGATTGTTGGCAAGGTGAAAGGAGGACTCTCCGTAGATATTGGCCGGATTCATGCCTTTTTACCTGGTTCTCAAATTGATTTAAAACCGGTTCGGAACCTGGATGCTTTGATCGGTCAACGATTAAAGTTTAAGGTGATCAAATTCAATCGGAAACGGAATAATATTGTCCTCTCCCGCCGTGTTCTTCTCGATGAGGAGCGGAAACAGTTGAGAGGAGAAACCTTAAAAAATATCAAAGAGGGAGACATTGTAGAGGGGACGGTGAAGAATCTCACTGACTATGGTGCGTTCATCGATTTGGGTGGAATGGACGGTCTTCTCCATATTACGGATATCTCCTGGGGTAGAATTGGGCATCCTTCAGAGAAACTCTCCGTCGGGGACCGGATCAAGGTGAAGGTCCTTCACTTTGACCAAGAGAAAGAAAAGGTTTCCTTGGGATTAAAGCAAGCCCTCCCTGATCCATGGGAATCAATGCCCCGGAAATATCCGTTGGGTTCCCGCATCAAGGGAAAAGTCGTCAATGTGACCGATTATGGAGTTTTTGTGGAGTTGGAAGAGGGAGTCGAGGGGCTCGTCCACATCTCAGAGTTGACCTGGAGCAAGAAAATGAAACATCCTTCCAAAATGGTCCACATTGGTGACACCGTCGAGGTTATGGTCCTTGATTGCGACCCGGTCAAACGCCGAATCTCTTTAGGGATGAAACAGATCGAACCGAATCCATGGGCCCTGATCGAGGAGAAATATCCGGTGGGAACCAAGGTGGTGGGAAGGGTAAAAACCGTGACCGATTTTGGCATTTTCATCGGATTTGATGAAGGCGTGGATGGGCTCGTCCATGTCTCCGAGATGTCATGGACAAAAAAGATCAAGCATCCCAGCGAACTTTATAAGAAGGGCCAGGAAGTAGAGGCAGTGGTCTTAAATATTGATCGCAAAAATGAACGCTTCTCATTAGGCATTAAACAATTGACTCCTGACCCATGGAAGGATGTTGCCCGGCGATATCGAAAAGGAGAGGTGGTCGTAGGAAAGGTCACCAATGTGACCGATTTTGGTGCTTTTGTGGAACTGGAAGAGGGCATTGAAGGGCTCGTCCATGTTTCTGAGATCAGCCGAGAGAAAGTAGAGAAACCGTCGGATGTCCTGAAGGTTGGGGATACCCTGTCGGCCGTAGTCCTTCACATTGATCCTTATGAACGGAGGATCGGCCTCAGCATCAAAGGGCTAAAGGAGAAGGCTGAGAAGGCAGAGATCGAAAAATATATCTCGAACCAAGGATCCACTTCTCACAGTCTGGGAGAATTGATTCAGGAGGAGATGGAAAAACGAGGTGGAGGATTACCCCCCAAAAAGGAGGGGGATTAAACCTTACACCCTCTTGACATAAATATTCTTCACAATATCCCTATCCAACGCAAGCGTCGTCTCTCCAATCTGTAAGACATAGGAAGGATTTTTCTGGTGCATTCTTAGGATACTTCCTGGAACAATCCCCAGGGTGCTCAACCGGTCAAGCCGTTGGTGTGATTTGGGTGCGATAAAGACGATCCGACCTTCCTCCCCCAATCCCAATTCCTCAAGAGGAATGACGAGGGGTTTCATCTCCTTTTTAAATTTAGTACAACATTCCCCTCTTGGAATGGGCTTCCCATGGATGCAGGTCGGTGGATGGCCAAGGAAGGTGCAGACGCTTTCCGTCACCGCAGGGCTCAGGATGTGTTCGAGCTTGCAAGCCTCTTCTTCTACTTCCTCTTCAGACATCTCAAAAATTTCAAAAAGGAGCCTTTCTGTCAAACGGTGACGTCGAACGATCTCTCTCGCCTTCTCCTCCCCGCGTTCTTTGAGGATCATTCGGTTCCCTTCTATTTGAAAAAGATCATCCTTGATCATCTTACGGAGAATGGAGTTTGCTTCAATGTCCTGGGTCGTCTCAAGAAGGTGGTCCATATCAGCAACCCCTTCTTCTCCTAAGGTCCAGATGAGCTCGAGGAGTTCATCGATCCGGTCCTCTTCGACTCCGTCAATGGATGCACCCATCCTTGGATGGAGACCCCTTTTAGGTTCAGATTCTTTCGTCATGGTTTCGCCTTTCTTCTCCATAAGGATTTTAAAAAATCGACAATGGCGGATTGCTCCTTATAACTATATCCACAATGGGGACAGCAGAGGAGGTTGCAGTTTTTCGAAAGGAGGCATCCCGAGTGACATTTCATCTCGCCCTCTAAAAATTCCTTTCCGCAGAGGGGACATTTGTATGAAGTAGGTCTTCGTCATATCAAACTCCAAAAATCTTTAATAAAAAGTTTACCATCCCGCCCGCTCCAAAAGCAATGGGGATGACCACCGCCGATATCCCCAGAGCTTTTCTTAAACCTCTCTCTTTAACCATCATAAAAAACTGGGCAATGCAGGGGAGGAAAAGCGTGATGGTCACCAAACTGACCAGAATTTGATGGGGATTGAGTTGTCCCTCCTTGGCCAAAACGAATAGGCCTGCTGCTCCGTAGTCTCTTCGAAGAAATCCGATGATGAATGCTTCCGTGACCTTGGGGGGAAGGCCCAGGAAATAGACGATCAACGGAGTAGCAGCCTTTTCTAAAAGAATTAATATTTTTGTCTTATGAAGACCAAAAAGAATGAGGGTGCCCAGAATGAAAAGAGGAACAGCTTCTTTCAGGTACCATTCGATTCGAGCCAGGGTTTTGACCACCACATTGGAGAGCAAGGGGATCCTCAAAGGTGGGATCTCCAAGATGAAATCAGAACCTTCACCCGGAATCACCCGCGACGCCAAGTAGCCCACCAAGATGAGAATCCCTGAGATAATAAAGATCCACATCAAGAAGTAAGGGGCAGGAAGGCTTGCAAACATCCCAAGAATGATCCCCAATTGAGCAGAACAGGGAACGGCGAGCGCTAACAGGAGCGTCACGATGGTCCGGTCTTTTTCGGTCTCCAAAATCCGTGTGGTCATGGTGGCCATGGTGTCACATCCCAGGCCCAGAACCATGGGCAAAACCGCCTTGCCATTGAGGCCCATCTTTTTGAAGATCTGATTGGTCATTATGGCCAGTCTGGGTAAATATCCAGAATCCTCCATGAGTCCGAAGACCAGAAAGAAACAGCCGACGATGGGGAGGACAATCGCAATGGCATAAGTAAGAGCCATGGTAATGACTCCATAAGGGCCAACAAAAATTTCTTGAAGGAAGGGGATGGGGAGGAGACGCTGAATGAGGGTGGTGATGGGTGGAAGGAGCCATTTTCCAAAAAGGGTTTCCTCCAAAAATTTAACACTGGTCTGTGCTCCGAATACTCCGACAAATTCATAGGTGATCCAGAGGATGAACAGAAGGATAGGGATCCCCCAGAAGGGGTGAATGGAAAGGTTTCCGAGAAAGGAGGAGATGGATGGAGGTGCCTCTCCCCTTAACCCCATCACTTGTGATAGCAGTTCATCCACCTTTCGGAGCCTGGCCCGATTGATCAAGTAGCCGATCGGTTCGGCAAGATGAATCTGGATCTCCTGCCGGATCTTTTCAATTTGTAGAATCTCATTCTCTGAAAGATTATGGTGGAGCCATTCGGCAAGGCTTTCATCCCCGGAGAGGAGCATCAGCGCCAGAGAACGCTTGGAGATAGACGCCTCCGGAAGGAGAGGGGTCATTCGTGAGATCCCACTTTCAATGGTATCTGGATAGTTGACCGAGATCGAAGAGGGAGGTCGAGCCTGAAGATTTTCTTTAATCTTCTCCAGACCTTTCTGTCTCGTGGCCACTGTTTTCAGGACGGGAGCCCCTAAGATCTCGGATAAGGCCTGGGTTTTAATTTCGATACCTCTGCTCTTTGCCTCATCCCACATATTCAAGAGGACGAGAAAGGGAAGTCCCATCTCCAAAAGTTGAAGAGAGATGAGAAGGCCCCGACGAATGTTTTTGGTATCCATGACCTGGATCAGATAACTTTTTGATTCTTTGAGAAGAATGTCCCGGGTGACCTTCTCATCTTCTGACATGGGGATGAGGGAGTTCACGCCTGGGGTATCCAGCACTTGAAACTTCTTTCCATGGGCTGACAGCGTTCCGGTGGAAACTTCCACGGTTGTCCCTGGATAGTTTGAGACGGTTACATATTTACCGGTGAGGTAATTGAAGATGACCGATTTTCCAACATTCGGATTTCCAATGAGGATCACTTTCTCACCGGAAGCGCCGGTCTGTTTTGCTTCTGTTCCGCTGCAAGACTCCATTCCTTAACTTTTTCTCCTACTGGTCCTTTTCTTCTGACGACATTCATCACATCGACCATAGAGCTCCAGGCGGTGATGGGAGATTTTAAAATGGTGACGTTTGGCAATCCCATTTTGAAGGGCTTCAAGCGTTGGGTCCTCGAATTCAATAATCTTTCCACAATTGAGACAAATTAAGTGATCATGATGGCTCCCTTCCGAAGCAGGTTCATATCGGGTCTCTCCGTCAGCAAATTTTCGTTGGGTTGCCAAACCGAGTCGGGTGAGGAGTTTTAGGGTGCGATAAACGGTGATGTAGCCGATTTTAGGATTTGTTTTTGCGACTTGGGCATAAATTTGTGCGAGGCTCTTATGACCGGACGAATTCATAAAAATGTGGAGGACCCCTTCCCGTTGTTTGGTTGCCTTCAGTCCTTCTTCAGAAATCCGTGTTCGAAAGAGATCGTTTTCCATGGACCAACCTCATTTTGAAATTGAATTTCAATTTCACTTTAACCCACCTCCTCCGATTTGTCAATGCTCAAATTGACCCACCCCCAGTTTTTTCAATCATCGAGGAGTGAAAAAGTCACAACGACACAGGCAGGCCTGCCTGCGGTAGGCAGGCGAGTTTCCAAAGCTTTAGAATGCGGTCATTACTGAATGTGATGGATAACCCTCACTGACATCGGAAACCAAGACTCAAAAGGGCTTGGGGCTCATGGGCCCGATCGACCAAAGGTTGCCGCTCTAAAGCTTCTTCAACCCGCCTGCCTATGTCTTGGTCTATGGCAAAACAGTTTTCAGAGATTTCAGGACTTCGGAACAACGCGGCCTGGGCGAATCCCTTGGAGAGGCTTCATCGGCCAATACCGCTTTCGGGTTGAGCAGATTGCTTTCAATGAGAAACAGGAATCCCCTGGGTGTGGAAGGCTGGTGACCCCGCCCATCCGGAGCCTGGCCTTATGAAGTCTTGAAGAGGGGTTTGCCCAGGGCACCGGCGAAGAGGAGGAAAAACCGGGGGTGGGCAAGTTAAATTGACCTCACCTTTGCACTCTGTTAATATTTTTCATAGAAAGGGTTCCGCCTATGGCTACTTCTGACAGCCCCAATTTAGAAGGGTACGATAAGATCGTTACCCACAATGACTTCGATGGCATCGTGAGCGCTTCCCTCTGCGCATGGGTTTTAAAAATTCAAAAGGTGATCTTTGCGGGCCCTCTAACTATCGCTCGCTCTCAAATCACGATCACAGAAAGAGACGTGGTCTGCGATTTACCTTATCCCCTCCAGTGTGGACTCTGGTTCGATCATCATGAAGGAAATCTTCAGGAGTTGGCCTACCGTAAGATCGATCCGAAATCGATCCCCGGCCGATTCGATTTAAAACCCAGTTGCAGCCGGGTTGTTTATGAATATTTTTCTGAAAGAAAAGAATTTCCTTCCTATTTCTTGAAGGAGGTAGAGGAGGCGGATGTCATTGACAGTTTTTCTTATTCTTCGATAGAGGATTGGAGGAGAGAGACCCCTGGAAGGATGATCGATTTAACGTTGAAGGCCCCTTTTCAATCGGCCGAGGATCAAGCAAGCTACTTGAGAAACTTAGTTCAACAACTTCGAGACCGTCCCCTCGAAGAGGTATCCCATCTCGACTTTGTGCAGAAACGGTTAAAACAATATCGGGAAGAAGAGGGGCGGATGCTTCGAATCATCCGGGAGACTTCTTATTTTATTGAGCAGGATGAGAGGAAGGAGGTCGTCGTGATCGATCTCACCTCTTATCGACGAAGACCCCATCTCATCAAAAACCTGGCTTTTCTGGTTTATCCCGAGGCTCTTGCAGTTTTGGAAGTCTATAACCTGATGGACCCCCAAGGGGTGAAGAGTAATCATCTCGGTCTCTCCATGTCCCTTTCCATTAATGGAAATAGGCAAGACCATAGTAAAAATATCGGCGAGATTATGCGAACCCTCAACATCGGAGATGGCCATCCTGGGGCGGCTGCAGGAACGGTCCGCTGTAAATCAAAACAGGAGATGTTGAAAAAGAAGAAGGAGATGTTGGCGCAGATCTTTAGACTCTGGTCTTCTCAATAAACTGGGCCGGAATCAAAAGAATCGAAGAAGAGAAGCGGGAGGGCCTTTGAGGAGCCCTCCCCAAGAAATTACCTTCAGAAGAGAGATTCGTAGGCTTTTGCACCAGCCTTGTACCCTGCCTCATCTTTACCCCATTCGGTATGGCACCCATTGCATGAATTTGGGACCACGTTTTTCGGGTCTTTCTCGAACATCTCCAAACTCAACCGGGGTCTGATGATTCTAAAGTCATGGTTGTGAATATCTCCAGCTTCTGCTGAAGCAGCCGTTTTCACCATATGGCAGGAGGAGCATCGGCTGGTTCCCCTGGTCTCTGGAGCATAGTTGTGCTTGGTATGAATCCGGATGGCCCAAGAATTAGCAAATTTTTTGTCTTTGCCATGGCAAGAGAGACAGAGGTTGTTGTTGTGATCTGCTTTGGTCAGTTGGGATCGACTGGGCCCTCCATGTGGATTATGACAATCGAAGCAGAGGACCCGCGCATAGAAATGACCACTCTTTTGAAAGTCGAGCCATTGCTGATGATGGGATTTAGAATGGGCTTGCGGATCTCCCCAGATTCCAGGTTTAAATTGGTAATAGTTAGATAAGGGCTCTCCTAATTTATAAGGTTTGTTGTCTTTGTCATTCCACGGGAATTCAAAGGTCCCGTTCGGAACACTGACCCCTCTCGTATGGCATTGGCCGCAAACTTCCAAGGTTCTTTCGTATTGTAGCTTTCGGGGATGGATGATTTTCCCTTTGGTCCTGGGAGACTTGACGTGTTCGGAACCAGGGCCATGGCATTTTTCACATCCGATATTGAGCTCGATATATTTGGATTCGTACCCTCTGTCAACCTTCTTCAACTCGAGCCCGGTATTATGACAGCCTGCACAGCTCATTTCAAAGGATTTTTCTACAGGGGGTTGTTTGAGACTACCATCTTCTTTATACCAGTTCTGGAGGTTATATGGAACCCATCGGGAAGTCGCTTGGTTCCATTGAAAGGGGAGGATATAATGGTTATTCCCAATCTTGACTTGATAGCGTTGTTTCCAGCCCCATCCCCCAAAAGTCCTCGCCACGTTATAAGTAACCTCTTTAGAAAGATCTTTTGCATCCACTAAGATGGCTTGATGAACGCCTCCGGGCCCGTCCTCCAATTTGATAATGACTTCAGGGATGTTTCCGGCTTTCAGTTTGATCATTCCCTTCCAATCCACCACCAGTGTATCGTTGGTGCGACTTAAGATCTGTTGAGATTTGTTGTGGAGGGTATCCTTCCATGTCTCATAAATCGAACTGTGACAAGACATACATCTTTTAGAACCGACATAAGTGGCTTGAGCCATAGTCAGGGAAGGGGTGAGGATTAGAAGGGAGAGGAAAAAAGGCCATATCCATACTAAAAATTTCTTCATCAAATCTATCCTCCTTTCTCTAAAGTAATTCGAGCTGGGAATGTTTTCAACTCGTCTCTGCCAAAAAATAAAAAGGGGTGACCGAAATAATCCGTACACCCCCCTTAAAAATACTTAATTGTAAAGTAACACAACCTTTCTGGAAAAAACAAATATTATTTTATCCCCCTTTTTTCGCTATGGATAGGGTAGCCGCCCTTTCCTCGCCAGAGCAATATGTTCTTCCTTTCCTGTATGGGGATGATGGCATCGGGTACAGGATCTGAGGGCATTCTCTCTCGCTATCTTCCCCCCTTCCTGGGCATTTGCTCCCATCATCATCTCTTGATATTTCTCACCCGGACCATGGCAGGCCTCACAACCCACATTCTCTTCTTTATAGGTTTTCTTTTCCGGGTCATATCCGGTGGTGTGGCAAGGGATACATTTGGTTTTGTCTGCCTCGTTTCGGATGAGTGAAAAGGCTTTTTGGGCCATTGGCGATCTTCTCCAATTGTCGATATGTTCTTTGTTGAGGCTTTCATGACATCCGATGCAGGACTCAGACCCGACATAACCAGCTTCCTCCTGAGTGAACAAAGGCCGTTCCTTCGGAGGAATTTCTTCCGGTAAAACAGGTGCTGTCTTTTCCCAGTTTCGAATGAAGGCTACTAACTGATTGATCTGTTCTGGATTCAATGGGCCCCCTTCTTTGTCACCGAGAGCAACCATTCCCGTCCGCGGGATTCCCCGTTCGATGATTTTATAAAGGATGGAATCATCTACGGCCTTGAGGTAGTTCTTCGAGTTGATGGCCCTGATTCCCTTCTGAGGGCCTCCGGTCTCTCCATGGCATCGAGCACAGTGTGTCATGTAGAGGCTTTTCCCCTTTTCGGCAGCCTCCGATCTCATCTTTTCGGCCTCTACCTTCACACGATGGGGTTCCAATAGCCAATAAACAGATAGAAAGGCGGCGATGGCAACTGTCAATACCATGGCTATGAAAATCTTCTTTTCCATCAACTTTTCTAACCCTTGACCAACTGGGAGGGCTCGAACTTACTCCTTTCGATCGGGCTGGCCTTGTCGACCACCACGTTTCCCGCGACAATTTGAAGCTTATAAAGATCTAAAGCCCGGGGAGGAGGTCCCTCAAGGACCTCCCCATTCTGATTAAATTTAGCACCGTGGCAAGGACACTCGAACTTCTTGAGCACCTCATTCCAATTGACGACGCAACGGAGATGGGTGCAGATAGCCGAAATTGCTAAAAACCCTCCTTCTGTTCTCAAAATAAAGGTTCTCTCCTTACGAAAGGGGATGACCTCACTTACTTTAAAATCGGTTACCTTGCCAGCAATGAAGACCGTCTCAATTTTGGGTCCCTTTCGTCTCGGCCAGAGAAATGCAAAAGTGCCACCGATCAGTTCACCCATCACAATGGCCGCTGCCCCAATCCAGGCATATGCCATCAATTTCCTTCTTGAGATAGGTTTCTTGTCGGCCTGCGATTTGACATCCATTTCGCTTTTCATCATTTCCATGGCAGGACAAAACTCCAATTCTCCCCTCGGAAGAGGGAACCGATGACAGTGAGGATTAGGGCTCCGAATACGAAAAGGGTGAATAAAAGAATCAATACCTTTCGTTTCTCACCACCGACGAAGAACCGGTTTAAAACGGAGCCAAACCGGGTCTTTGATCTTCGGTCGACGTAGGGGATCAGGAAAAGCCAAATGATGATGAGCAGAGGAATAATGATGGCGGGGATGACAGGTTTATTCGTGTAATGGATTAACTCCTGAATCCCTGTAAAATACCAGGGTGCCTTGCCAGGATTGGGGGTAACGAGAGGATTCGCGAGATCTTCCAAGGGAGCATCGAAGAAAAGGGAGATAAGTAAAAGGCCGAAGGTGACAGCTAAAGAGCAGATAGTTAGAAGAATGATGTAATGCGGAAAGGTCTCCACCGTGTCTTCTGGAGCCTTCTCCACCATCGGTGAAGTTCCTTCCACCATTTCCATGAGGCCATAAGTCTTGTTGGGATCTCTAATAAAGGCAGGCTGACCATTTTTTTCCATCTAATTCCAACCTCCACAAAGTTTCAAGTTTCGTGTTTCAGGTTTAAAGGGTCAACTTTCAACTTGAAACTTGCAACTCAAAACTGCTTTGTTAAAGCGGTCCTGATATTCCTCCATCTTTTCTCACCCTCCAGAAATGGACGACCATCAGGACGCCGATTATAAGAGGAAGCTCAACACAGTGGACTACATAAAAACGAAGCAAGGCTTCATGGCCTACCTCATCTGCTCCCAGGAGAAAGAAACGAAGATAATTTCCAATCAAAGGAGTATAGCTCATGATGGTTGTCCCGACTGTAATTCCCCAATAAGCAAGTTGATCCCAGGGGAGAAGATATCCTGTGTAACTCAGGGCCAGGGTAAGGATGAGAAGGCCAATTCCAATGACCCAATTAAACTCCCTGGGGGGTCGGTAGGAACGGGTGTAAAATACCCTGACCATGTGGAGGAAGACTGTCACAACCATCCCATGAGCAGACCATCGATGCAAATTTCTTAAAATCTTGCCATTGAAAATAAGGGCCAGAGCTTGCATATCGAAGTATGCCCTTTCAATGGAAGGCGTATAATGAAACATCAGGAGTATGCCAGTGACCGTAAGAATGATGAAGAGGAGACAGGAGATCCCTCCCAGGCAGAACGTGTAGGTGAATTGAAGGCCATGGCGCTTGATCTTTGCCGGAAAGATGTGGAGGAAGAAGTTATGATAGATGAACATGGAGCGTTTCAGATCGGTATCCGGTATTCCTGTCCTGAAGATCGAACGCCACACCACCGAATCTGAAATGCGCTGTAAGATTCCTTTCTTCATCCTTGGTTCCCTCTGTAAAGGGTTGATTCGCGGTGATACTGTTCCATGTTAATGGTACCGGTTGGGCACCGTTTAACGCAGAGACCACACTGGATGCATCGGGATTCATCTTTGAATATGACAGTGGCCAGATTGAGTCTCTCCGCTTCTTCGTAGGATATGCCATATAAGGATTTCACCAACCTTGAGAGACTTTCATTCCCTTCGATCTCATCGAACCTTGCCATTCGAAAACAAGATTTTGGGCAAATATCGACACAGCCACCGCAGAGAATACATTTTGTCCGATCAAAGATGGTAAAGATGTGGCACTGGAGACATCGAACAGCCTCCTTCACCGCCACCTCTTTCGAAAAGCCCAATTCCACTTCTTTGTCTACAGACTTTCTTTCCTGTATGGGAATGGTATCTATTTTCTGCCGCGGTATTTTCTCCAGATTCGAATCAATCTTAACCTCTGAAACTGGAGTAAAATATGCAGGTCTCTTTTCGAACTTTTCTCCACTGAGATAGGTGTGGATAGAAAGGGCTGCCTTTCTTCCATCAGCAATTACCCTTATCACATCCCTTGGGCCTGTGACAAAGTCTCCTCCGGCAAAGAGTCCGTGCACATTCGTCTCAAAAGTTTCTGGATTGACGGACAGGCGATCCCATTTGGAGATTTCAAGACCGATCACCTCTGGAAGGAAGGAGATATCAGGGGATTGGCTGACCGCTGGAATGAGGAGATCGATATCGATGTCAAATTCAGTTCCTTCAATGGGGATCGGCCTTCTCCGGCCATCCTTTTCAGGGTCCCCCAATCGATTTCGGATGCATCGGACGCCAGAGACCCTTATTCCATCTCTGGAAATGACCCGAATCGGTTGAGTGAGGTAATGGACTTTAATACCTTCCTCTTCAACTTGCTCCAATTCACGGGGATCCACAGGCATTTCCTCTCTTGTCCTTCGATAGAGGATGAAGACCTCCTTCGCTCCCAATCGAAGAGAAGAACGGGCTGCATCCATGGCTGTGTTTCCGCCTCCGACCACAGCAACACTTGACCCAATATTCAGGTTCTCCTCCAGATTGACCATTCGCATGAAGGTCACACCATGGATCACTCCCTGGAGATCTTCCCCTGGGATTCCTAATTTTTCAGCCTTATGCGCCCCTGCAGCAATATAGACGGCATCATACTTCTTTCTCAAACTTTCTAAATTAAACTCTTTTCCGATGGGAGCACCTGTGATGATTTCGACTCCCAATCGTCTCACCTCCTCAATCGCCTGCCGCACCACTTCCCTGGGAAGACGGTAAGGAGGAATTCCGACATTTAGCATTCCGCCAGGAATGGGGAATGTCTCATAGATCGTGACGGAATAACCGAGCTTGGCGAGATCATTGGCGGCTGAAAGTCCGGAGGGTCCCGCACCGATGATCGCCACCTTCTTACCCCTCTTATTAATCACTGTTTCTTCTTGAGGAGTGTGAGTTTTGAAATCCGCGGAAGCCCTTTTCAATGAACAAATGGAAATAGGGAGATCAAGCAGTAAACCTCTTCGACACTTCTCTTCACAGGGGTGGATGCAGATCCGTCCCAAAATGGCTGGGAAGAGGTTATCACCACGGTTGATCTCAAAGGCCAGATTATAATCCTCTTCCCGGATTGCTGAAATGTATTGGGGGGCATGGGTATTGACCGGACAGGCGTTCTCGCATCCGACATTCTCCTCGAACCACTGCTGGTCCGGGACCCGAACATGGAACCGACCTTGGGATCTATCTTTCACGAGCATTATTCCTCTCTGTCTTTTTTTCTCGCACGATCGTTAAAAAAAGGTAGGTTGTATTTGCTGCAAACCAGCCGATTCACGATTTTTTAAGTTTAAAGGATTTGACAAGGTTTGAAACTCCTGAACGCAGTTCATTGAGCCGATTGAAATAAATGGAGGCCAATTTTCTCATAATCTCCACTCCCATCCTTGAGTTTTCTTCTATCTTTTTTCTAATATGATGGGCCTCAATGGCCAATACTTTTGTCGGCTTTAAACACTTCGCCGTCACATTATAACGAAAAGGTTCCATCAGAGAGGGAGTTCCGAAGACCGCTCCTTCTTTCTCGATCTTCGACGTCATGAACCCGATCTCTTCCTGTGCCTTCACTGTCAGATCGACCTCTCCCTGGATTAGGATATAGAGTCGCTTTGCATCTTCTCCTTGCTGAAAGATCGTCTCCCCCTGCGAATACGATTTTACGCTCGAATTTGACAATAAGGCATTTAACTGAGATTCTTCCAAGGTATCAAACAATTCTGTCTTTTTCAACCACTCTGGTGAAACCATCTTATCCTCCCCACCCCCCATCTCGATTTCAAATTTCAGACTATCAGTTAATTTAGTTTATTAAGATCACACCTGAAAACCCCGTCCTGTGCCTGCCTGCCGGTAGGCAGGGACGGGGATGAAAGGTGTGTCTGCCGAAGGCAGAAAAAAACTAAATCAGATGCTGAAACGATAGTGAATCAAGTTCAGCACAAGGTTCAGCATGACAACAGGGTTTGGTTCTCGTTTTTTGTCATCCCGAACCAGGTCCTGAACCTTGCCCTGAAACAAGTTCAGGGTCTATCGAATTCGATCTAACGATTTCGGGATCTTGGTTTTAAGAATTTGGGTTTTAAAGCCCCGCCCTGTGGGCGGGGCTCTTAACTTTGTTAACCGAAAAGACCAAATAAACTAAAGAAAACAAATAGACCGATGGAATCTGCCATCTGCTATCTTTGTTTAGGGCATTCCCCGGTTGAGATACTCCATCAGATCCGCCATTTCCTTTCCGTCAATTTTCCTCCAGGGCACCTTGGCCTTTCTCATCTTTTCTAACATTTCCGGTCCATGATTCCACATAGTCTGAGCCATAAAGATTGGAGAGATCTGACCTTTCAAACCAGAAAGGTTTGGCATTTTGGAACTCTTGGAATGGCAGAGGTTGCATTGCTTTTTGGTAAAAACCTTTCTCCCTTCTTCAGGGTTACCTGGTTCATCAAAATATTGGGTTGAAAAAAGGTAAGCGACCAGATCGGCCATCTCTTGAGGAGAAAGGGTTGGACGTTCCATCCCTTTCTCCTCCATTGCCTTCGACATTTTGTGTAAGTGGTTCCACATCAGTCCTGCGAACTGAGCCAGAGTTCGGGGGAAATCCTTTCTTTTTGCGAGATCGAGTTCACCTCCGGGTGTATGGCACTGAGAACATCCCTTTCCAATGAACAATTTCTCCGCGTATTGTGGATCACCTGGCGGGAGATACACCTTTTCGACATTGGGACTGACGCTCCGGACATATGCGATGAGATCGACCATTTCATTTCCTTTGAACTCGACCCTGGAAAGACCTTGCTTTTTCATTTCCTTTTCCATCTGCGAAGCATGGTTCCACATCATCTGAGCCCATAGGATAGGGTTGACATACATTCCCCAGCGGCCAAGGTCTTCTCTTTTTCCACCTCTCACAGCGTGGCATTTCACGCAACCCTTTGACTCCATGACGATCTTTCCCTTTTTAGGATCTCCGGGCTCATCCATATACCGAATAAAGTAGAGAAAGGCGAAGAGGTCTGCCATCTCCTTTTTCTCCATCTTCTGAAGAGGAATTTTTCTGGCTGACATCTTCCCCCACATCTCTGGCTCATGATTCCACATTAAAGCGGCCAGCTGCGAGGGGCTGACATAAGATTCTGGAAGGGTGCCGAGATCAGGTCCCTCCTTGCCGCCTTCGCCCCAGATGGAATGACAGGTACTGCACTTCTTCGTAGTGAAAACTTTCCATCCTGCTTTGATATCCCCCGGGAGGAGGTACTCTCCTTTCTTTTCGGCCCCAACTGCCTGTTCCAAAGAAATGATATTGCCAGCAAGAAAGAGGACACTAATAAAGAACCAGAAGCCGATTCGTTTCATTTATCATTTCCTTTCTGTCTTCTTAGGAGTCCGGATAAATTCGAGGAGATCCGCTAACTCTCCTTTTTTAAATCGGGGCCAAGAGATCCCTTTTCCCTTCATCGCCTTCTCAATCTCGGTGCTGTGGTTCCAGAGACTCGCGACAATATCCATGGAATTGCCAGCCTTCTGGTACTTGGAAAGGCTAAGGGTCATCAATTCACCTGGTTTTCCATCCACTCCATGACATTTTGAACATCCCGATTCGGAAAAAATCTTTTTCCCATTGACCGAGTTCCCTGGCTCATCGATGAAATGGAGGAAATAGAGATAAGCGATCAGATCAGCCATTTCCTTCGGAGTGAATTTTGGAATCCCTATTTGAGTTTGACTCATCTTACCTAAAACAGCAGGCCCTTTATTCCACATGATGGAGGTAATCTGAGTGAGGCTTTTATAAAAAGTCTTAGCCCTCTTGCCTAAATCCTCTGCTTCCTTTCCCCCTTCGCCTCTCACAGCATGACATTTGATACAACCTTTCGCAGCAAAAACCTGCTTTCCTTCTTTTGGGTTTCCCGGTGTGATGAAGGCGGTCTCTTTCGCCCCTTTGGCATTCAATTTGATGTACTCCAGAAGATCCATCATCTCCGTTCCCTCAAAGACTGGCCACTTCATCCCGAGTTTGACCATGTGGGCAATCATGACCGGGCCATGATTCCAGATGGACTGGGTTAAAAAAACTGGAGAGATATTTTGGGGGAACTGATCCAGACCAGGTTCACCTTCCTTGCCTTTACCTGAGAGGGTATGACAGGAGCTGCAACCTTTTTCGTTGAAAATGGATCTTCCTCGCGTCGCATCTCCAGGCTCGTCAAAGAATTTGAGAAAGTAGAGGTAGGCAGAGATTTCGGCGAATTCCTGTCCGGTCATATTGGGTTTGATCATCCTCGCCCTCTCCATTCCAACATTCATAGAGGGGATATGGTTCCAGAGTTTGGCTGCCATATCCAGTTGGGTATTTCCGAGATCCACTCTGCCAAAGTCGGGTCCAACCTTCCCACCTTCTCCCTTGAGGGCATGACACCTCACACACCCTTTATTCACGAAGAGACGGGATCCTTTGGTTGGATCTTCAGGCAGAAGCTGGGCAAAGGTCAATGAGCCTATCAAAATCAGAATCAAAATCATTCCTGCCGTAAGGATTTTTTTTCTACACATAAGAAGCTTCACTCCCCCATCATTTTTAAAAGAGTTCTTAAAGCAGTTTCAAGGATTTTAACCTTCTTGCCCGAGGATAGGGATTCGCAGTTTGAAATTTTCTTGCACTTTTCAAGTCTTCTATTCGATCCCAATTCCAGGGAGGTAGGTTTTGATTCGCTCTTGAACTTCAGCCATCGATTTTTCCCTTCCTTCTCTTACCTCCCAGATGGAGACGATGGGAAAGAGTTTGGTGAAGATCATATAGAGGAGGATAAAAAAGGAGATACAGCCAGCGAAAATAGACCACTCTATCCAGGTGGGAAGGTAAATGACCTCCTCATTGGGAATCCTTGGGTTGGTCAAGGTAGGCACCACGATCACAAACCGCTCCAGCCACATCCCGATGACCACAGAAATCGAAGCGATTAATGTCCCCAAAGGGGTTCGAGTTCTTTTGAAGCTGAGAATGGGCAGAGGAATGACGAAACAGAAGAGGAACATTGCCCAGAAGTAGAGAGCAAACCTTCCTGTGAATTTAGACCAAAAAATGGCCATGTGGATGGGCTCCCCTCCATAGTAAGTTGTGAGATATTCGGTGAAGGTAAAATAAAACCACAGGAGGGTCATCACCAGTAGAAGAATACCAAGATTATTAAAATGGACAGGCCTTAAATAGTCTTCCAGATGGTAGACTTTGCGGATTACATTCATTGCCACAATGAGTGCAGCGATTCCCGAGAAGATGGCACCGGCAACAAAATAGGGGCCGAAGATGGCGCTGTGCCACATGGGTTGGATGGTCATGGCGAAGACAAAGGAGACGACTGTATGAACAGAGACAGCGACCGGAATCACAAGAATGGCCATGAAGGCGATCCCTTTTTCCAGCAAGTGATGCTGTTTTTCTGTTCCCTTCCAACCCAGAGCAAAAATCCGGTAAAACCATTTCCGTTTTCCACTATGATCCCTGAGAAGGGCAATGTCTGGAATTAAAGGGAGGTAAAGATAGATAGAACTGGCTGTGAGATAAATGGTGATGCTGAAAACGTCCCAGAGTAGAGGAGATTGGAATTGAGCAAACTGGATGATGTTTAACATCCTGTCAGGTCTTCCCAGATCCATCAAAATATTTCCCACCCCGAAGAAGAGGACGAGGACTGTAATGACCTCTGCGGAACGGGTGATCGACCTTCGCCATTCTGCTTTGGCGAGACGGAGGATTGCTGAGATGAGTGTTCCGGCATGGCTGATTCCTATGAAGAAAACGAAATTGGTGATATAAACACCCCAGAAAATCGGTCTGGCCAGGCCTGTGACACCCAGACCATCCCGGTATTGGTGAAGGTACGCCCATACGGCCCAGAGGACGATAGCTACAAGGATCAAGAGGGTAATATAAAAAGGTTTCCCCGTTCGCCTGACAGGCTCAAATAAGATAGCATCTTCTTCCAAATTTAGATGTTTCTCGTTCATCACATTCCTTCTGAAAGGTAGTAGACCTTCGGTTCTGTTCCTAAATCCTCCATCAATCGAAATGCCCTTCTTTCCCTGGAGAGTTTCGATACGGCGCTGAAGGGGTCGTTCAGGTCACCAAAGTACATGGCGCCGCCTGGACATGCCTGGACACAGGCTGGGATATAATCTTCTGGTAGAAGATCTCTTCCTTCTGCCTTCGCCTTTTCTCTTGCCTTGAGAAGTCGATGACTGCAGAAGGTGCATTTTTCCACGACCCCTTTTGTCCGAATCGAGACATCACGATTGAGGGAACCTTTCATCTCTTTCGGCCATTGGGGTGCGTACCAGTTAAAATATTTTACGGTGTAAGGACATGCAGTTGTACAGTATCGACAGCCGATGCATCGATAATTGATCTGTGCCACCAGGCCTTCTTCGTTTTTGTAAGTAGCATTTACTGGGCACACCTTGGTGCACGGAGGGTGATCGCAATGCATACAGGGTCTGGGAAGAAGTCTCGCCTTAATATGAGGATATTCTCCCTCGATATAAGGGATCAGTTCGATCCAGTTGATGGTGCGGCCTTCCGCTGATTCTTCGGGTCCGATGATCCCAATATTATTTTCCGCATGGCAGGCAACAACGCAGGCCTGACATCCAGAGCATTTATCCAGATCAATCACCATCCCCCAACGATGCAAGAGACACCTCCTTAAACTTTATAAATTTTGACTCGAGTGGATCGTTGTATTGGATTGCCTGTCAACGGATCCAGATCGTCCCCGAGAAGTTGATAAGGGTTTGCACCCAAACCTTTGGCCCAGCGACCTCCTGAAGTGTGGCCCAATCCAAAAGGAATGTTGACAACATCAGGCATCGCCCCTTGATATAGCCTGGCCTTGGCCTGAATTTTTCCAAACGTTGATTCTACCCAGACCCGGTCCCCGTCTGAGATTCCCAACTCCTTTGCAGTATGAGGATTAATTTCCAACCAAGTCGTCCACCTTTCAAAGAGATGGGGACCAAAATTCTCAGAAAGCCAGGGTTGATTGGCATTTCTGCTTCCTGTTACAACCATCGTTTTGAAGATATGAAGGTGAAAAGGGTATCCTTTTTGATCACCGGTCTTCTTTGGTTCTTCCCAATGTGGGAGAAAGGACGGATCCCCATTACTTTTTGAGATAGAAGAGGAGGCAATCCGCTTTAATCCCTGAGCATAAAATTCAAACATTTTAGAAGGGGTTTGGAAGATACGTTCCCATTCTCCGAAATCGTAAAGAGGATCCCACCATCCCCCTCTCTCTTGAATTAATTTCCAGAGTTCTTCGAAGGTCTTATAGGAAGGAGCCCACCATCCCCCTCTTTGAAGAAGGCGGGTCCAGGCCTCCTCGAATTGAAGGCCGAAGACATCTCCCCGTTTCGCCTCGAAGATGCCCTTGAAACCATAGATCATCACCTCTTTAAAATCATTCCATGGGAGGGCAGTTCGAAACTCTCCCCCTAGTAATTTCGCAATCGTGAGAAGGACGTCGCCTGTAGCCTTAGTCTGATAGAGAGGTTCAACAACGGGTTGCCGAATTCCAAGGACGGGGAAGCCGTTGTTTAAAAAGAGGGGATCATCCTGCCAGCGTTCCAAGGGGGTGTGGTCAGGAAGAACGAGGTCTGCAAAATGAGTACTGTCATCCATGTAGGGAGAAAAGCTAACGATGAAAGGAATCTCAGCAAATGCTTTTGAAAATAGATCGGGCTTGGGATTGGAAAAGAGAGGATTGGTGTAGTAAAGGAAAAGGGCTTTTGGTTTATAGGGTCTTCCAGAGAGTACATTTTGGGCGAAAAGATAGGGTTGATGTATAACCCTTTGCAGACCTTTTCCTCCATCGATTCTTTCCTTATCAAGACCTTTTTGTGCAATGGTGTCCTTTTTAAAAGGAGGAAAAGCTTGATAAGGAACATTTCTGGGAATCAGAATTCCACCGGTGGTATCAATACTTCCTGTTAATCCGTTGAGAACAGAGACAGCCATCTGATGGAAGGGTCGATCTCGATAGCCAATGGCAAGAGAGGGTTGATTCGTTGCAAACTCCCGGGCCAATCGAATGATGGTATCCACAGGGACACCAGTCTTTTTGGAAACAACATTTGGTTCATACTCAGAGAGGATAAACTCTTTGAAGCCCAGATGCTCCTTTCCATTTTCATCAGTCCAACCTTCAAATCCGAAAGTATGATTAGAGACAAAATCTTTCTTGTAGAGCCCTTCTTTAATAATCATATGAGCAATGCCAAGGGCTAAGATCCCCTCTGCACCTGGTTGGATCGGAATCCATTCATCAGCTTTGATGCCAGTAATAGAGAGGCGGGGCTCGATTTGAACCAATTTTCCTCTCTGCCCAGATTTTCCTCTCCTGAAATAGCCATAAGCCCTCAAGACTTGGACAGGGGACCAATAAGATTCGAGCAGTTCTGAACCAAAGGAGAGCAGGTACTGGACATTTTCTAAATCATAGGCTGGCGTTGAATAGATTCCTTGGGTGAGGAAGAGCCCTTCGGTCGGTGTCCCTTCCCACTGAAACTGATTATCGATATGGTTGGGTGAACCGAAAGCCTCTAAAAAACGTTCCCAGAGGGATCTCATCAATCCTCTGTACTTTCCACCCAAAACCACAAGCTGGTGGGATTCTCCATTTTTTCGAAGCTCTTTTAAGGATGATGTGACCATCTGGAGGGCTTCAACCCAGGAGATGGGTTGCCACCTGCCTTCGCCTCTCTTCCCAATCCTTTTCAGAGGAGTTCGAATTCGATCTGGATCATAAAGACCTTGAAGGCCCGCAATTCCCTTGGGACAGAGCGTTCCTCGATTCACTGGGTGAAGAGGATTCCCAGCGATGTTGACCGCCCACCCATCAATTACCCTGACCAGGATTCCACAGCCGCCCATGCATTGGCCACAGACCGTGGGCACCCACTTTTCAACGCCTGGAGCATTGGGTTTTTCTGCCACAGGGAATTGAGACCACTTCCAGAAACCACCTCCGAGGGCGATGGCGACTCCAGCTCCCCCACCCATCTTCAGAAAATCCCGACGATTGATCTTCATAATCTATCCATTCGGAATGATGGAATGGTGGAATGATGGAATATTGGGTAAAAGGCGATGCATGAACCCATTATTCCAGTCTTCCATTATTCCAATATTCCACATTTTTTAGACATGGCACGCCAAACAATCATTGGTCACTTTGTTCTTGGCATGGCAATCCATACACCATTTCATGGTCATCTTCACCCATGGCTTGGTCGGAGGTTTTTCGCTCTGTCCAATCTTTCCGTGACAGGTCTGGCATGATAACTTTCCCAACACCACATGACGGCGATGGGAAAAGAAGACATGATCCGGTTGTTCATATATCCGCTTCCAGGCGATTTCTTTACCCTTTTGTGGAGATTGCCTGATTTTTTCCTCTTCCGGGTTTTTCGTGACGGGTTCCTTATGACATTCTAGGCAGATGTTGAGATCGGGCATCCCGGAGAAGGTTTGGGTTTTAAAGAAGCGGTGGCATGCGTCACACCCCAATCCTTGTTCCAAATGCTTTTTATGATTGAAAGAGATGGGTTGTTCGGCCTTGGAGCCAAGACCGAAGCTGATGAGGAGGAGGAGTAAAAAAAACCCTATGGCCAACCCAATGAGGGAGGATTTCATTCCTTAGAGCCCTGAGTTCGTTGTTTTACCCCCCCTAAAATCCTTATAACAGCAGTTTATTTGAAATGCAATGAATTTTTTCCAGTTATATGAAATTTTTCCCTAAATAAGGGAAGAAGAGCACCCAATCCATCTGACGTATTTAGTGAGGTCTTAAAGCCGTTATCTTTTCTTCATACTCTGTGTGAGTGAATTTCCCGGTCTCAATAGGAATGGCCACCTTCATCAACAGAGTAAAGATGAGAAGACCCGTTGCCCAGATGCCGAAGGAGACCATAAGCTCTACGAGATTAGGAATATATTCGTAGATCTCGCCAAGGGGATCCGGTACAAATCCCGGCACGACAAAACCAGGCCCTTTTTCAATCCACACCCCGATGATAATGAGCAGACAGCCCAGATTGAGGGTGGTCAACCGTTTCCGGGTTTGGGGGATCAGAAAGATGATGAATGCGATGACATTCATCACCATCGCCGCCCATATCCAGGGCACAAGTTGGTTGTGGCCATGGAGGCCTTCGAAAAGGTATCTAAAGGATGCAATATGGACCGTTTGAGAATAATACTCTTTAAATAACTCAGCAGAGAGAAGGAAAAGGTTGAGAAACATAGCATAGGCGATCAGTTCTGAAATCTTGAAGAGGGCCTCATCCTCTATCTCTATATGGGATATGGATACCTTTCGGATGATCTGGAAAATAATAATAATGATGGCAGGTCCTGAACAGAAGGCACTGGCCAGGAATCTCGGAGCAAGGATCGATGCATTCCAGAAGGGACGGGCAGGAAGCCCATTATATAAAAAGGCGGTGACGGTGTGAATCGCGACGGCCATAGGGATGGAGAGCAAGATGAAAGGGAGGATAAATTTCCAGTTAGGTTCTTTCCGGTAGTAGAATTTGACTAATAGATAGATAGGAATAAGAAGATTCAAGAATAAATAGCCGTTGAGGGCAAGGACATCCCAGGCCAGAAGCGATTGAGGAAAGTTCATTTTACCGACGAATGGAATCATGTGCCAGAACCGGTCAATCCTTCCGAGGTCAACCATCACAAAGAGTATGGCCATAATGATTGATGATGCGGCGAAGAGTTCCCCAAGGACGACAATCTCTTTGATTGGTTTGAAATGGTAGACATAAGATGGAATGACCAGCAGAACCGCCGCTGCCGCAGCCCCCACCAGATAGGTGAAATTGGCAATGTAGAGGCCCCAAGAAACCTGATCGTTCATGTGCGTTGCGATTAACCCAACTTCATGCTGCATCAGGTAGAATCGGAAGCCCACGACGATAATGGCAATGAGGGAGAAACACCAGGCGTAGTACAATGTGTTCCCTTTTGCCACAAGGGTAAGGGTCCTCTTGTAAAAATGCCATGTCTCATTCAACATTTCTCGCAACTTTTCCATCTGCTTTCCTATGCTTCAAAGAAATAATAAAATTTCGGTTCTGTACCTAAATCTTCTTTGAGCCGGAAGACCCGCTTTCGATCGATGATGTAACGAATTTCGCTATTGGGATCGAGGAGATTCCCAAATTTCCTCGATCCTGTGGGACAAGCCTCCACACAGGCTGGATATCTTCCCAACCTCACCCGTTGGATACAAAAAGTGCACTTTTCTACGGCACACTTCATCCTGGGCCTGTTTCCAAGATAGTGGACAGAAGGGTTTATCTCTTCTTTGGGAATGTTTGGTTCTGCCCAATTAAAGACCCTTCCTTTATAAGGGCATGCCGCGATGCAATACCTGCAACCGATGCACCAGTTGTAATCCACCACGACGATACCGTCCGGTTCTTGCCACGTGGCATGGACAGGACATACCTTCACACAGGGAGGATTCTGACATTGCTGACACTGAACGGGGAGATAGATGAATCCTTTTTCTGGAACCAAATCAGGGCCATAATAATGTTCAGAGTTTTCGAGATTGATCAGGTTTCCTCTCTTGAGCCTGAGAACCCTGATCCACTGGAGTTGAGGATCATGGTGCGAATGATTGTTTTCTTTCACACAGGCATAGACGCATCTCCGGCAACCAATACATCGTGAAAGTTCCAGACCATATCCCCAGAAGGTGTCCGGCAGGGCTTCCTTTGTGCTGATCTGAAATTTCCTTCCATATTTTTGCAGGTATCTCTGTTCCAACTTTGCAATGACGCGTTTCTTTTCTTCCTCCGTCATTTCGCGGAAATGTTTCTGCAAAAAGTCCTCAGCTTCCTCCTTGGTGCAGGAAGAGAGGAAAGGAACAGCAAGGCCTCCTAAGGCTGTTAATGAAAGATTACGAATGAACTCTCTCCGTGTATAACGTTTATTTTCCATTACGGATCCTTCGGTTTCGTGGGTGGGGGTTCGGGCTTCAGCGGTTTAAATTTTGGCTCATGGGGATCATGGCAGTGAGCACAGAGGAAATAGGTTCTCTTGCCGGACCCGGCAAAGTATCCCGTTCGTTTCCCATGAATGCCCGCCCTCCAATCTCTGTATTGGGGGCCATGACACTCCCCGCAGAGTCGATAGCTCTCTGTGAAGTTTATAAGCTCCCCATTGTAGAGCCGCAGTTTATCTCGATTTCTTACATCATGACAATCGAGACACCATCGCATGGTCTCGGCATGATGAAGCTTAATCTGAGTGTGTTCTTCTTTCAGTTCCCGTTTTTTTCGATTTACCTCCATGGAGGCATGGCAGTTACTACAGGGAAACATTCCCTCTGTCATGGGAGGAGGAGCAACAGGAAACTCTTCGCCTGCCCCCTTTGCAAAGGACGTAAAACAGACTCCTAACAGAAGTATTCCTAATACAATGGCTTTGGTTACTTTCTTCATTTTTAAACGATAAATGGGTGGGGGAGAAGGAGTTTAGCTAAGTATCCTAAAACTGAGGGTACTAAAAACCTTCCCAATAAATTTAACGGAAAAAACATTAACACAATTAGCTAACATCTTCAATGGTAAAAAGCAAATTTTTTTAAAATCTCTCCTCTATCCTCATAACAACTTGCAATAGGGTTGCCTCGTATGATAATTTTTCTCCATGGACATCGAAATTCAATTGGTGCCTTCTCCCCCCAATCCTAATCTTGTTTCTGATCGGGTCGTTGTGGTCATCGATGTCCTCAGAGCAACTTCTGTCATGGTCCATGCAATGTCACAAGGAGCCTTAGAGATCATTCCAGTCGCCACGGTGGAAGAGGCGTTTCAAATGGTTAAAACCTTCCCTTCAGGAGCCACCCTGCTAGGAGGAGAGAGGGGAAGCAAGAAGATTCCAGGATTTGATTTGGGGAATTCTCCCAAAGAGTATGTTGCAGAAAGAGTAAGCGGGAGGAAATTGATCCTGACGACGACCAATGGAACAAAGGCATTTCATTTGGTTTCTTCTGGGAGAGAAATATTGGTGGGAAGTTTTTTTAACATCGGAGCCATAGCACAGAGATGTCTTGGGTTGGACAAAGACCTTTTCATTTTCCCTTCTGGGGATGAAGGAGGTTTTTCTCTGGAAGATACAATCTGCGGAGGAATGTTGGTCGACCTGATCACAAAAAAAAGGCAAAAACCCATTTCTCTGACCGATGCCTCCCAGTGTGCCCGGATCCTTTATAAAAGATTTGAAGCCAATTTATTAGAAGCCTTTCACCTTTCGCTTCACGGAAAAGAATTGATTAACCGGGGTTTTGGGGAAGACCTGATTTATTGTACCCAAATCAACATTACGGACATCGTTCCCGAATTCAAAAATGGAGTCATCAAAGTTAAATGAACTCGGAATGCGGACTGCGGAATGCGGAATAAAATCAAGGCAAATAAGGAAGAAGCCATGCGACATCCAGAGAGGGAATTGAAGAATAGAGAAACAATGATCGCCTTATTGGAACGATCTCCAGTTGGAAGAATTGCCACCGTCAACGGAAAGGGGTTTCCTGTCATTAAACCTGTCAACTTTCTCTATCTGGATGGGAATATTTATATTCATTCTTCAATGAAAGGAGAGAAAATTGAAGATATCCAGAGAGGAAGTCCAGTCAGTTTTGAGGTGGATGAACCCATCGCCTATGTGGCTGCCGGCGAGTTGGCCTGCAAAGCAAGCTACTATTATCGAAGCATTATTATCAAAGGCAGGGCGACTTTATTAAGCCAGCGAGGATAGAAAGATAAAGATCCTCAAAAAGCTCATGGAGAAATATCAGCCGGAGGAAGGCTATGGGGAGTTTGAGGAAGAGGTTCTAAATAAAACAGCAGTGATCGAAATTTCGGTTGAGGAGATCACAAGTAAAGAAAATTTAGGATAGATGAAATCTCTGTCTCAATTGTCAGATGCCAGAGTTATGATTATGACCAGGTCTTGAGGGGACTTCGCCGGTCCATCGATCTCATCGGAGGGATTCAAACTTTTGTCAAAAAAGGTGATCGTGTTCTTCTCAAACCCAATCTCCTCTATGGAAAGAGTCCGGAAAAGGCTGTGACCACCCATCCCTCGATCCTCAGGGGAGTGATTCGAGATCGTTCGGGAAGCAGGAGGAATCCCTTTCATCGGGGATAGTCCTTCGGTTGGAAGTTTGATAAGGACTGCTGAGAAGGCTGGCATCAGGGCCGTGGCAGATGAGATGAAATGTTCTCTTGTGGAGTTTAACAGACCCGTTCTCCCTCCGAAAAGGGGAGGAAAAATATTTAAGCAATTAGAGATTGACCAGACGGTTTTGGAAGCGGAGGTCATCATCAACCTTCCTAAATTGAAAACCCATAGCCTGACGCTTCTCACCCTGGGGGTGAAGAACCTCTTCGGATGTATCCCTGGACCGAGGAAGGCCCTGTGGCATCTCAAGGCAGGAGAAGATCGAAAGACTTTTGCCAAAATACTGGTGGATGTCTATCAAATCATTCAGCCTTCCCTCACCATCTTGGATGGAATTGTGGGAATGGATGGGAGTGGACCGAATAGCGGTCGACCCGATTCCGCTGGGATTGATTTTGGCAAGCGGGGATTCGCTAAGTTTGGATCAGATCGTATGTGACCTTTTAGGGATTTCAAGGGAATCTTTGTTAACGAATCGAGTGGCGTTTGAACAGGGAATGGGGAAAGATAAGATTGATGTTTTGGGGGAGAGGGTGGAAGATGTTAAGATTTCCGACTTCCAATTTCCAACCCTCTCTCAGCCGGATTGGAACCTGCCAGGATTTTTGATGAAGGCATTAAAAAACGCTCTGACCTCCAAACCAGTGATTGAAGAGGAAGTATGCAAAGCCTGCGATCGATGTGCAGAGATCTGCCCACCTAAGGCCTTGGCTAAGAAGGGGAAAGGATTTGTTTTTTGATTATGAAAAATGCATTCGTTGTTTCTGTTGTCTGGAGGTTTGCCCAGAAGGAGCCATCTCGATCAAACCAGGATGGGCCTTAAAATTAGTAGGCAGAAGGCAGTAAGCAGAGGGTCGAAAGTCAATGATCAATCATCAATAACTAATGAACAATGCTCATTGACCATTGAGCATTTGATCAATGGCCATTGATTCTTTAAGCAGATGCGTAATATTAAACTTTTGATTGAATACGACGGAACAAATTATCTGGGATGGCAGGTTCAACCCAAGGGTCCGACCATTCAGGGGATCCTTGAAGAAAAATTAGGACTTCTCACAGGAGAACCCATCCAATTGTTCGGTTCTGGAAGAACGGATTCAGGGGTCCATGCATTAGGCCAGGTCGCCCACTTCAAGACGCAGAGCCAAATGGATATCCGCTCGATGCAAAGGGCTCTCAACAGTCTCCTCCCTCGTGATATTGTGATTCAGAAGATAGAAGAGGTTGAAGAAAGTTTTCATGCCCGAAAGCATTCCAAAAGCAAAGTCTACGAATATCGAATTCTCAACCGAAATCTTCGGTCAGCCTTTCATCGGGGGTATGTATGGCATATCCCCCAGAAGTTAAATTTGACGGAGATGAAGAAGGCGACCAGAATTTTGATTGGGGAACACGACTTCTCATCATTTCGTATCAGTGGGTTCTCCAACCCGAACAGCTGTCCGTAGGGTGATCCGGGCGGAGTGGAAGAGGGGGCGAGAGGGTCTCATCCGTTTTGAGATCGAAGCCAATGGTTTTTTAAAACAGATGGTGAGGTCAATCATCGGGACATTAGTGGAGGTGGGAAAAGGCAAGATCAATGCTGAGGAGTTTCGAAGGATCTTAGTCCAAAGATAGAAAAAAGGCAGGTCCAACTGCACCTGCCCACGGCCTGTTCCTGAAAGAGGTAAAGTATTAACAAAAACGAAAAAGACTGAATTCCAATAAGCAAATTCCAAATCCCTGCCTTCGTCCCGCAAGGCAAGACTTCGCGCAGGCAGGCGTGCCGCCTGTCCGTGGACACTCGTAGTGTACCCCTTTATGGAGCTTGTAGTGTAGCCCTTGATGGGCGCAAGATTTTCATGGTTCGTTCCTGCCTGCGGTAGGTAGGGGTCACGAGCCGGTCGTGTATAAACAGCAGAGAACACTCTTTTCATGCACCGTCTGGGCGAAATAGGAAGGTCCTGAAATTCCGGGAAAATCTTGTTTGAGGAGACATCTGCCGGATTATCGATACTATACGAAATTCGTTTTTTCTGAGATTTCCTATGAAAAGCGAAATGAACCCAATCTGACTCATTATTCTTAGGAGATTTTTATTGTTTTTTTTAAACAGCTATGCTATTTTTTGCCACAAACGGTAATTTCGTAGAGTAATTGTTAGGGGCCCTTCAGTTACGTGGGGTAGGAGTTAGAATTTTTAGAGAGGAACGATGAGGTATGTAAGCTTGAGTTGTAGGATTTAGGAGCCGTTCTGATTGGGACTTCAGAGACAAAGTTATTTTTTCTTGACATTTCCGTAATGTAATAATACTATACGGACATGAAGATGACACATCGCAATCTCGAAGCTCAAAGACGTCGGTTTGTCGGCAGGATCACCTCCCTCGATCCCTGGATCGAAGGTACCTTCGTTTCCACCTCGCGTCGCTGTGGCAAGAAGAATTGCGTCTGCCATAAGGGCGGGGCGAAGCATCCTGTCCTCTACCTCACTTGGAAAGAAAACGGCAAAACCCTTTTGTTGTATGTGCCCAGAAGATGGGAAGTCGAGGTCAGAAAGTGGGTAGAAAACTATAAGAAGCTCAAAGCCTTGATCCGAGAAGTCACCCTGCTTCAGAGACAGGTCATCGGACTTCGGGAGGACAACGAGTGATCAATAGTTGTCCGGAGTGTCTCAAGAAACAACGACAAATCGATGCCCTCCGTAAAGAGAATCAACGTTTGAAGCAGAAACTTCGCTATCAGGAGCGAAAAACTCAGGAAGGTTTTTTCGGTTCCTCAACGTCCTCTTCCAGGATTCCCCTCAAACCCAATCGGCCAGAGAAAGAGGGACGCAAACCCAAAGGGGCACGTCCTGGACACCTTGGAAGAGGACGTCCAGGTCCCGATCTCATTCAAGGAGAACCCCTGAACACTGTGGTTTCTTCCATAGGGGATCTCTGTCCTCAGTGCGGCTCTCCGTTCGTGGATAAAGGCTATACCGAACGGCTCGTGATGGAGAGTCGCCCTCTTCGGGCTGAACCGCTGATCTATTGGCTCCCCAAACGCTATTGCCCCAAGTGTCGGCGCACCTTCTACCTTCTGCCCCCGGAGTGCTCCCTGAAAACCCTCTATGGTAACCAACTGATGGCCAATGCGGCGGTTATGTATTATCTACACGGGATTCCTCTGGGACGCGTCTGCGAACAACTGCAAGCCAATCCGGGGAGTCTTATCGAATGCTTCCACCGGATAGCCCATCTCTTTACTCCCATCCTCCCCAAGTTAATCGAAACTCTATCGGCAATCCCCGGTCAAGCACGCCGATGAAACCGGCTGGCGAACCAACGGTAACAATGGTTACGTCTGGCTTTTTGCCACGGACTCGATTAGTCTCTTCTTGTTTCGTCAGACCCGTTCTGGAAAGTCCCCTCAAGCCGTCTTAGGCAATCACCCGTTACCCTGGGCGTCCTCGTCGTGGATCGTTACGCCGGATACAACCGGGCCCCTTGTCCTCTCCAGTACTGTTATGCTCATTTGCTCAGAGAGGTCCAGGATCTCGGAAAGGAGTTCCCTGACTCCGAGGAAGTCAAAACCTTTGTGAGTGTCATGGCCCCCTTATTGGCCACCGCAATGAGTCTCCGACACCAACCCATCGACGAGACCGAGTTTTATCAGAAGGCTGCCGAAACCAAAGCCCAGATCATCGTCGCTGTCGAGGCTCCCGCCCTCCATCTCGGAATCCGACACGTTCAAGATCTCTTCCGGGATAACGCTCATCGCCTTTATCATTGGGCACAGAACCGACAGACCCCCGCCGAAAATAACCTCGCGGAACGCGACCTCTGGGCCACTGTCATTGCTCGCAAGGTCAGTTTCGGCTCTGCCTCGGACGCTGGCGCCCATACGCGTGGCACCCTGATGAGTATCCTTTACTCCTTGAAGAAACGAATGTCGACGCCACTAAACGTCTCAAAGAGGTCCTTCGACGAACTCGCCGAAGATATCCACCAAGACCCTTTCTCTTTGCTCTTCCCTGAAACTCCCAAAGCCCCCTTAACCTTTGGCTCTCCTGTTTCTCTCTCGCTAACACAAGCTGCTCTTTCGCCAAAAACCGATCACTTCATTGGGATTACGTATCCCCTTGCCTTCTTACACCCCATGTAATTGAACG
>CAWGAV010000014.1:0-65065 GCA_963820625.1 uncultured delta proteobacterium | reverse complement strand
CTTTGATACAACGGTCTTTAACAATGTCGCATCAGGTTTAAAAATCCGCGGGATGAAGAGAGGTGGAATTCATGCTCAAGGTATAGAGCAGTTGGATCGGTTTGGAATTAGTCATCTCAGTGACCGTTCTGCGAGAACCCTTTCAGGAGGAGAGGCACAAAGGACAAGTCTCGCAAGGGCCTTTGCCCTTCAACCTGAAATTCTTCTCCTTGATGAACCTTTTTCATCTCTCGATCCTCCCACCCGTGATTCCCTGATCGAAGACCTGGAACACATCCTTCAACAGACACGGACGACTGCAGTCTTCGCCACCCACGATCGCCTCGAAGCCCTGAGACTTTCAAATCGGATGGCAGTGATGAATGAAGGGAAAATACTTCAGATTGGTTTTCCTGGAGAGGTGATGAACCATCCTGTGAATGAAATTGTGGCTTCCTTTGTAGGGAGTGGAGACAATTCTGACTGGGAAGGTGATTAAACAAAGTGGGGGAACCTTTGTCACCTCCATTGAAGGCCAGGAGATCGAGGCTGTAGGAGATGCCCATTTAGGAGAGACTGTGGTTCTATGCATTCGGCCAGAAAATGTCACCCTCTCAACCCGTCCCTCCCAAGAAGGAACAAGTGCCAGAAATGTTTTTCCAGGGAGGATTGTGAAGATCATCTCCTTGGGGCTCTATCAAAAAGTCCATCTTCATTGTGGGTTTCCACTCGTGGCCTATGTGACGAATCATTCTTTGGAAGAGTTATCTTTGGCAGAAGGAAAAGAAGTGAGAGCTTCCTTTAAAGCCACTGCGGTCACAGTGATAAGGAAAGGGGAAAGTTAAGGAAGAGAGGGCGTCTGCTTCAAGCGATCTTTAAGATCGTATAGTTCTTGGCTCCCCCTGGAGTTTGCACCTTCACTTCATCCTCCACTTCCTTTCCAATTAAAGCCTTGCCCAGGGGAGAGGCGATTGAAATCTTGCCGGATGAGATATCTGATTCGTCAGGTCCGACGATCTGGTAGGTGACTTTACCTCCATTATTGAGGTTCTCTAAAGTGACTACAGAACCAAAGCCTACCTTACCATTGGGAAGATTGATGCTGTCTATAATCTCAGAGTTGGCCAACTTCTGTTCAATCTCTCGAATCTTCGTTTCAACGAATGATTGGTGCTCTTTAGCTGCTACAAACTCTGCATTCTCACTGATATCTCCATGAGCCCGTGCCTCCTCAATGGCCTTGATCACTTGAGGACGGATGACCTTCTTCAGATTCTCCAATTCTTTATGGAGATTGTTATATCCGTTACGCGTGATGGGACTTCGTGCCATGAAAACTCCTTTATGGGAAAAATATATAACTGACCAAAACGAGTCTGTCAACCAGTCCTTGTATATTTCTCAGAGAGATTTCTCTCTTCCGGAAATCTATTTTTGATGATCTGAGAAGATTAATGGTGGTGATGATGTGGTAATAGACCCCGAATCCGATCCCCCACCAATAAGGATAACCCCACCATGGATCATAATAGGTGTAGGGATAAGGTTGGTAATAGTATTCAGGCCAAAGGTAGATCTGTTTGCTCGAAACAATGGGATATCGATAATCCATTTCACCGAGAGGTTTGATCTTCTCTCCTAGAATTTCACCCGCCACAGTGATCTTTTTTCCTCTCCGGAAGATGTAAGGATCTAAATATTTATCAGCGAGAATTAAAAATCTTCCTTCTGAGGCAACGGTTTCTTTAGGTTCTCCCCTCCATCCCAGAGGCCTCTGGAAAACCTCGATCTGTGTGGTTCCATCTTTTTGATTGACCGTCTCGATGATCTCTCCGCCCCATACAATCAATTTCCCCTTAAATGCCTCTGGATTCTGACGGACCTGAGTAAGAGTAAGAGAAAGATCTGATTTTGTCCTCAAATCCTTTGAAATAACATGGGCACAACCAGAAAGGAAAAGCATAAAAGAGAGAAGTAAAAACCATGAATACCGACTTTTCATCTTGTTTCTCCTATGTTCATTTTAAATCATTTTACGATAAGATTCAATACAACAAGAGTCTCATACTCCCCTATATTTTTTAATGAGGTGTGTTATGGGAGATCAGAAGTAGGTAATTTATATAAGATGCATAATCCTTTAGGTTGATGATGCATAAACATAAAAGGCCCGCTTTATGGCGGGCCTTTTTATCATGTCTTGATCTACCGGCAGGTTTTTTTCTATCCCTTGATCAGTCTCGGAATCATCATATGGTGGTGAGGGCAGATTGAGATGGGATTTTGATAGACAGAGCCCGCAAAAGCCACCATATATTTTCTCATATCTGCAAAAGAGACCACCTCATCGACCAACCCCTTTTTTGCACAATAAACGGGCCTCGACTTCTCATAGTATTCTTTTGCCAAGGCATTCATCTTGTCAATGATGGGCTTGAGTGGACGGCTTGAATCCTTTTCTTTTACCAGTCTTCTTGCAAAAGAGGCAACGGCTGCGGTTTCACCGTGCATTACATAAATCTCTGTTGTGGGTGTGCCCAACGTAAACATATTATTATTGTTTGCCTGGGGGCCTCCCATGATGTAGTGGGCAGCGGCTGTCCCCTTTCTTAAGACGATGCACATCATGGGGAGATCGGTCTGTTCGATGGAGTAAATCAAGGATTGCCCCAATCCAAGGAGCTCGGCTTTTTCTGCGATGTCTCCTACGTCAATGCCAGACGTATCCTGAAACCAGATGATAGGGACCCTGTCTCTCCCGCACTGGGTGACGAACTCGTTCATCTTAATGAGTCCCTGTCGGTAAAGCTTTCCCCCGACGCCGGGATAAGGGGCATATTCGGGATATCCCTTGGGTAAGAATCCCTGTCGATTGCCTATGATTCCAACTAAGAGACCGTCGATTTTTGCCAAACCCGTATAGACCTCTGGACCATAATTAGGTCTGAACTCCATATGTTCACTGTTATCCGTCAGCCTGGCAAGGACTTGATCAAAATTATAGGCAAGCTTTTGATTGAAAGAGACCAGAGAGTTGATCTCTTCGGGCGAGAATTTGGGTTCTTTTGGTTTAGCTACCCTGAAGAATTTAGGATCATAGGCTGGAATATACTTCATGTATTCTTTCAGGCCATCCAATACCCCTTCTTCCTTTTCAAAGACAGCCTTGAAAAAACCGGTTGAGTCGTAATGGATCTCCACACGTCCAGGAGGAGTAGCCTTGAACTTTCTTGTTGCCTCAATAATGAGCTCTGCCCCTTCCTCATCAAACAAACCTTTTGGACTCATCCCACTGACAATACCACCACCACCGACAGCAATGTTGCAATTCTTATGAGCCAAAAGGATGGTAGGACTGACCCCCTGGTATCCCCCGCCCGCAGGATTGGTTCCATAGATC
This sequence comes from uncultured delta proteobacterium, assembly GCA_963820625.1. GTDB lineage: Bacteria > Desulfobacterota > BSN033 > BSN033 > UBA1163 > CAWGAV01. The sequence continues at coordinate 61,686 of CAWGAV010000014.1, read as the reverse complement.
CCTGCCAGAACGGGAATGCCCAATTTTTCCAGTTCAGCATGTCTAAAGAAAGTGGTTCCGCTTCCTCTTCGGTTGGCGTACACCTTTTCCTGTTCAGGGAGTTTCACACCGCTACAATTAACTAACCAGACCAGAGGGAGGTGGAGGCGCTTTGCCATGTCGGTCACTCTCAAGATATTTTCTGATTGACCAGCAATCCAGGCTCCAGCCATGACCTTATTGTCGAAGCCGATGACGACAGCCCATTTTCCACTGATTTTACCCAGTCCATCAACCACGCCAGTTGTCCCTGATTCTTCTTCCATTGGGTCGAAGAGGGTGTGTAAAGGGCACCATGTGCCAGGATCCAACAAATATTCAAGCCTCTGGTATACGGTCATCTCTCCTCTTTTATTAATTTCCTCTGTGGCCAGACCCGCTTTTTTCACTTTTTCCACAGCTTCTGTAATTGTTTTTTCAACTTCTTTAATTTTTTTAACATTTTCATCTGCCTTTTGAATTTGTTGCTCAGTCAAGGCTTTACCAAAATCGGTCATCTTTTCAAAATATGGTTTCATAGATAATCCCCCTATATTGGAATTTATGAATTATTTCACAATATATTTACCAGAAAAAAAATAATATAGCAAGGGAAATTTTTCTATTTACTTTCCCCTTTATTTCTGGTAATTTATAAGCATGAAGATGTTCACAAAAACTCAATTAGCCCTGATCTTTTTAGCAGTTGCTTGTTTAATAGGCGTTGTCACAAGTATCATTGTCAACTCTCTTATAACCAATCAGATTATTTTTGAAGCACAGGAGAGAGTAAAGGAAGACCTCAATACAGCCAGATATGTCTATACTTCTAAAATTAGAGATATTGATCGGACGATCCGCTGGACATCCATCAGGCATGTGCTGAAGAAAGGATTAAAGGAGAAAAACCTCTCTCCTATTCGGGAGGAACTTGAAGGACTGATGGCTGAAGAGGGACTTGATTTTTTGACAGTGGTGGATCGAAAAGGAATAGTCGTATTTAGATTTCATAATCCTCCGGTATCAGGAGACAGTTTACTCCATGATCCTTTTATTAAGATAGCCCTGGAGAAAAAGGAGATTTCAGGGACCCAGGTGCTCTCAGGAGATGAGTTGTCGAAGGAAGGGAGGAGTTTATCCAAAAAGGCCATTATTCAATCGATTCCTGTTCCCAAAGAAAAACCGGCCAGAAAAATAGAAGAGACTTCAGGAATGGTATTGAAGTCAGCCCATCCCGTTACTGATTTTAATGGAGAAGTTTTGGGAGCCTTGACAGGAGGAGTGCTTCTCAATCGGAATTATGAGATTGTCGATCGCATTAAAAACATCATTTTCAAAGATGCTAAATACAAAGGGAAGGAAATTGGGACAGCCACCATCTTCTTAGGCGATTTGAGGATATCGACCAATGTCATGGACAGGGAAGGAAATCGGGCGATTGGGACTCGAGCGATGCAAGAGGTCCAATCGCAGGTTCTTGGAAAGGGAATGCCCTGGATCCATCGGGCTTTTGTGGTCGATGATTGGTATATCACTGCCTATGAACCTATTCGGGATGTTCAAGATAAGATCGTCGGGATACTCTATGTGGGAATGATGGAGAGCAAATATGCAGCGATGAAGGAAAAGCTGATCCTTCTTTTTTTCTTCTTCTCCATGACAGGGATGTTAATCGCCCTGACCGTGTCCTTTCTCCTCTCCTGGAGGATGCTTAAGAAACAATCTTAAGGGAGCTTCCAGAAGTTCTTCCCCTTTCACAAGAGATTTGCCACTGAGCGCTTATTCCAATAGGTCTTCGTTTTTATTTTCTTCATCTTTCTGAGGCTCTTTATCCCGGCCTCCTCTTTTTAGCCCTTTTCTGAAACCTGAGATCAGAAGCCATATGACAATGATGACGATGCCGATGGCTAAAAAATTCGGAGCCCCTATTTTCCTTAAAAAGTCTGAGAATTGCTCAATGGTCTCCATTATTCCTTCTTCTCAGCTACAGCAATGAGGGAAGTTCCAAAGGGAAGGGGGAGGAGATCAACCCGTTTGAATAGAGGGACAAGAAGGTTGTAGATCCGGAGTTGAAAAGGAGGCAGGCTTTTTCTTCTGAGGATCTTAGAATTTAAGAACCACCCCAGGATTCCGGTCCGATTAAAGTATTTTAAAAGGGTCACTTTGAACCCTGCCTTTTCAAGTTTCCCTTTTAATTCTTCTTTACCGTAACGCCTGTAATGCCCCAGATTTTGGTCCAGACTTCCGTAAAGCCAAGAATGAGAGGGTGTGAAGAGGAGAAGTCGACCTCCGGATTCCAGAAGATAGAAAATATTTCTCAATGCCCTTTCGTCCTCTTTGATATGTTCCAGGACATTGAAGCAGACGACGGAGTCCAGATGGTATTGCTTGAAGGGGCCTAAATCGGATTCTGAGATGTCCAGGGGTTCAATCCTGAACTTCTGATATTTACCAAAACTATGTTTGAGAAAAGTGAGGTACATAGGTTCCACATCGGTGGCAATGATTAAATCACGATCCAAAAGGAACTTTGTAATATTTCCAATCCCGGATCCGATCTCCAGGACCCTCCTCCCCAGAAAGGGTTTGAATTTTGAAAAAATCCATTGATTATAGCGGTGAAGTTTCTTCATCCTCTGGAGGGTTTGATAAACAATGTCTTCCGTTTCGGGTTCAAAGAGATTAAACCAAAAAATGGAGAAGAGGGCCTTTAAGCCATCCTTCCAGTTGATCTTCTTCCCTTCCCAGTAATCCCGGCCACTGTAGGAGATGGGGACTTCGTAAATTCGGTAATTCATCTTGGCAATCTTGGCCGTCACCTCAGGTTCAAAACCAAACCGGTTAGACTTGATAGGGATATGGTCGAGCACTTCCTTTTTAAAAACTTTGTAACCCGTCTCCATATCGGTTAGATTTAGATCGGTTAGGAGGTTGGAAAAGAAGGTCAGGAACTTATTGCCCAGAGTGTGCCGGAACATCAACACCCGTCTCGGGGTGCCGAGGAATCGGGAACCATAGACGACATCCGCCCTTCCATCAAGAATTGGTTCGATAAGTTTAGGATATTCCTGGGGATGGTATTCCAAATCCGCATCTTGGATGATGATGATCTCCCCGGTGGCTTCCTTGAATCCGTAGCGGAGGGCAGCCCCCTTGCCCATATTTTGGGGTTGAAAGAAGATGCGAATCTCGTCCTTCGATCCTTTCTCCTCCTCCGCTTGCCATTCTTTTAAAAATTCCCTTGTCCCATCTGTGGAACAGTCATCCACCACAATCACCTCTTTAGGAAGATCGACCTCGAGAACCCTGGAGAGAATCTCCCCGATGGTATTGATTTCGTTATAGACAGGAATAATGACCGAAAGTTTCATAGAAGATTTCTATCAATTATATCAAAATAATCACCTTAAGAAAAGATCCAATTATCTGGCTACTTGATGGAAGCAAAAATGGTTAAAGAAAGGTCGAAGAAATGGGTGACGGACCTTTCTTTTTTTGGTTTTTAGGTAAAGAACAGCCATTAGGTGATCTTCTTCTCCTCCATAGACTCATACCCGCATACACTCTTATGGAAGAAAGCAACACCTAACGCAACCAGAGCCACGATGGCTCCCACAATCATGCTATTAGCGGTCGTATTCATCATCCCACAATAGCCTAAAACAAACGGTGAGATAAATATCCATAACCCAACAAGAAACTGAATGAACATCCAAAAGATTAAAGGTACCATCACGATCCACCTCCTTTATCTTTTAGATCCGTCATCCTCTTCAACCATATTCCCGTCTCTCTTTATTAATTATAAAATGCTCTTTTTAAATTTTGTAGGTCTGGGTTCGCATCCTTTTCCCTGTGAGATTGTCATTGACCGTTTCATCGATTTAAAGGTACACTCATTTCGTTCAATTCGATTTCAATGATAGGGAGGTGATCCCAATGAAAAAATGCTTCTTATTACTCATCGTTGTTCTGTTTTTATTCATTAACCAGAAAAATGTTTTAGGAGGGGAGGACATGGAAATTTCATCTTCTGCGTTCAAGGATGGGGAGAAGATTCCGATTCAGTACGTCATGCCGGGGGCAGGCGGGAAGAATATTTCAATCCCCCTGACATGGAAAAACGTTCCACAGGGGACGAAATCATTTGCTCTGTCTATTGTGGATCCACACCCGGTTGCCCAAAATTGGGTCCACTGGCTGGTCATTAATATTCCGCCGCAGGTAACTTCCATTGAAGAAGGGGCATCTAAAAAGAAAATGCCCAAGGGATCTGTTGAACTCAAGAACTCTTGGGGGGATATCGGTTATGGCGGACCACAGCCTCCCAAGGGAACAGGTGACCATCCCTATGTGGTGACCCTTTATGCGCTTAATATAGAGAAGCTCGATCTGGGAGGGAATACCTCTCTTTCGGCATTCAAAAAGACCATTGAGGGCAAGGTGATAGGCTCAGCCTCCATCACCGGCAAGTATGGACGCTAACCCGGAATTTATGGGCCTTCATCACCAGTGGGATATAATCCTTCGCGTAAGTATTTTCTAAGTGTCAGGTTGAAGGAGCCCGTGTTGAAGCATCTTAAGAGAATAGAAGCCCTGCAAGAAATGGTGAAAACCGGTGGTCTCTCAGGCGCCCTTCTGTTCTATTCAAGGGATGTGTTCTATTACACGGGTACGGCCCAACCTTCTTATCTCTTCGTCTCACCTCATCACACCTTCCTATTTGTGAGAATGGGCTCTGATCTTGTCTTCCGTGAGGCGAAAATCAAAAAAGAAAATATTAGAGAGGAAAAGCAACTCGAGAATATCTTCAAGGAAATTTCTCCCCTGATCGGAAAGGGAGGGAGAATGGGTACAGAATTGGATGTGCTGCCTGCAAATCGTTTCCTGGAGTTCAGAAAGATTTTTAGCCAATTTGAAATCGTAGATATCTCTCCCTTACTTTTGCATCAAAGGAAACGGAAAGATCCATCAGAAATTGAAACGATCAGGAAGGCGTGCAGCACCATCCATAAAGGCCATGAGAGGGTCTTATCTGTATTCCGAATGGGGATGACCGAGCTTGAATTGGCGGCAGCGGTTGAAGATGCCCATAGACTGGCGGGGCATGAAGGCACTTTTTTCATCAGGCAGCCCGATTTCTTTATGAGCCGAGGGCCGCTCGCTTCCGGTCCTAATCTTTATCAGACGAGTGGTGCGGTCTATTCGATCACGGGGGTCGGTCTGAGCCCTTCTGTACCTTCGGGCCCCTCCACCCGGAAGATCGAAAAGGGGGATTTAGTGGTCGTGGATATTCCTGTTCTGGTTGAAGGGTACCATGCCGATCAGTCAAGAACTTATGCCGTTGGCAAGGCAAAAGATGAGACGAAAAAACTGTCCCAATCGTTAAGAAAAATCGCCGACCATCTTATAGGTCGTGCCAAACCGGGTATGAAATGTTTTGATCTCTATCACATGTCCATCGTGAAGGCCAAAGAACTTCATGTAGAGAAACCTTTCTTAAATTTCGGAGCCGGCCAAAAATCAAAGATCATCGGCCATGGAATAGGCATTGAGGTCAATGAGCCGCCTACACTCTCCAGCTATGACCATTCACCGATCTCGGAAGGCTATGTGTTTGCTTTGGAGATGCACATGAGGGATGAAAAATTTGGGGTGGTTAAGCTGGAAGATATGATCCTGATAGGTGCAAAGAAGAATGAAATATTGACAACAACCCCGAGGGAACTTTTTGAGGTCGGGTGAAAATGGGAAAATAGGGACACATCCCATTATTAAGAAGTTCTTCTGCGAAGGGATAAGAGTTTAGCGAAGCAGGTTGAGCTGATCGAGAGGCGACTGACTGAAAAAAGGAAGAAAAAAACCTTATTTTCATTGCCCCAATTTATACAGATTTTATAAGACGAAAAAGAAAGGAGATATTTTGTGGGAGTATATGCGGGGAAGATCTTAGAGATCAATCTAAGCACCGGAAAGATAGAAGTCGTATCCATTAGAGAAGATGATCAGAAGAAATTCATAGGTGGCAGCGGACTTGCCGCCAAGATTTTTTTCGATTCCTTTGATCCAAGGATTGATCCCCTTTCTCCTGAAAATCCTCTCATGATTATGACCGGTCCTCTGGTAGGAACCCAGTTTCCGGGGACATCGAGGTTTGCGGTTTGTGGAAAGTCTCCATTGACAGGAATCTGGGGAGAAGGAACATGCGGTGGTAATTTTGGACCAGAGCTGAAATTCGCTGGAATTGATGGGATCATCTTTAAAGGGGCATCACCGTCACCTGTTTATCTCATTATCGAAGACAATAAGATTGAGATGAGAGATGCCAAGGACCTTTGGGGAATGGATAACTATATCCTCACTGACCTATTGAAGGAAAGGCATGGAAAAGAAAGAAAACCGAAAGTCCTATCAATCGGTCCGGCCGGAGAAAATCTGGTCAAGTTCGCAGCGATCTGCAATGACAAGGGGGATTTTATCGGTAGAACAGGGATGGGAGCGGTGATGGGTTCAAAGAGATTGAAGGCCCTGGTTGTAAAAGGTACAAAAAGGATAGAGGTTTCACATCCAGATCAGTATTCTGTGCTAAGAAGATCTTTGACCACCAAGTCCCATGACGCCATGGTTGCCCAGTCTTTTCGATCCATGGGAACAGATGCCGGAATGGATTTGGGGATGATGACAGGAGACGTTCCCATAAAAAACTGGACAATTGGAGAAGACCTTCTGCTTTCAGCAAATCTCGGCGGACCCTGCGATGACCGAAAAGTATCTAACAAAAATCACGCCTGCTCTTTCTGCCCAATCGCATGCAAGAGGATCGTCAAGCGTTGACGAAGGGCCTTTTAAGACGGAAGAAGGGCCAGGGCCTGAATACGAGACCTGCTGCACCTTTGGGACCATGATCATGAACGATGATCTTGCCGGTGTGATCAAAGCAAATGAGTGGTGCAATCGATACGGGATGGATACCATCAGTTGTGGCGCTACCATTGCATTTGCCATGGAAGTATTTGAGAAAGGGCTGATCACTAAAAAGGATACCGATGGGATTGAACTCACATGGGGGAATATAGCCGGGGCCATCGCATTGCTCCATAAGATAGCTAAGAAAGAAGGAATTGGGGCAGTTCTATCAGAGGGGACCAGGGAAGCAGCTAAGAGGTTGGGTAAAGGTGCCGAGGAGTTTGCCGTTGAGGTGAAAGGTTTAGAGATTCCGATGCATGATCCACGGGGTTTCCATGGGATGGGTCTCGCTTACATGACCTCCATCAGAGGGGCCTGTCATCTTATGCACTTCGCTCTTCCAATTGAGCAGGGAATGAGCCCATTTACAGAAGCCGGGTTTCAGGAAAATTATATAGGTCAAACCAGCGAAGGGAAAGCCGAGATGATAAAGCTTTGTGAAGACCTTGGCCTTCCTTGCAACTCTCTTGTGATCTGTCAATTCGTGGCATGGACCCTTTCAGCAAATGAGCTGGCAGAGATGGTAAGGGTGAGCACCGGGTTTGATTTTATATTGAAAGATCTCCTCGCATGCGGGGAGAGAACATGGCTTCTGAAGAGAGGGCTTGGGAATATGATGGGAGTGAGCAGGAAGGATGATAGGCTTCCAAAAAGAATCCTTACTCCATTGGAGGAGGGTGCAGCGGCTGGTTCTGTTCCAGATGCCGAAAAATTACTTCGAGAATATTACGAAATCAGAGGATTGGACAAAGAGGGTAAGCCTAAGAAAGAGGTGTTACTCAAAGCTGGGCTCGACGATTTGGCAAAGAAGTTACATGAATAAAAGATGATCGATAAAGAATAAGGAGATAAATCCACTTCCTTAGAAGGAGGGATATCATGGCCATATCATTTCCAAGCATTGAGTGGGTTGAAGAGTTTAAGAAACAGATCAACTTGAGCGAGGGATACAAAAAAGCTGGCGCGATCTGGACCGCCGGACCAGTGGCCCTAATCATTTCGGCGAAACCGGAGATTGGCATTCAGGAAGATTTCGGGATGTGGCTCGATCTTCATCAGGGGCTTTGCAGGGATGCGAAGATAGTTACTGCTGAAGAAGCCCAAAAGGCCCCTTTCTGTATCATCGGTGATTATGCTCGATGGAAACAGGTCATCAAAAAAGAATTGGAGCCGGTGAAAGGGATGATGCAGGGAAAGCTCAAGTTGAAAGGGGACCTGCCAACCATCGTTCGTTATGTCAAGGCCTCCCAGGAACTCGTTGAATGCACCACCAGAATTGAGACGAAATTCTTGGATGAGTAAAGTCCTCCGCTCGTTGGGCGGAGATTTAGGGATAGCCGAGGCTTTCCAGCCTCGGCGAAAGTGGAATGCAGGACAAGAATGTCCTGCCTATCGAATTTTAAAACCGTTGCATTCATTCCCGTAGAGCCTGACCACGGGTTGTTTTTACCAATAGGAGGATCGAGCAATGCCCTATGATGCCAGCCTCAATTTTGTTTTTTGGAGCCCCACCAAGGTGGTCTTTGGTGAAAACACCGCCCTCGATGTGGCTATTGAAGTGGAGAACCTCAAATGCAAGAAGGCCCTCATTGTTACCGATCGAGATCTTGTCAGGAATACAGATATTCCCGAAAGGATAAAAAAGGCTCTCGGCAATTTAAGCGTGGGGATTTTTTCAGATGTAGAAGCTGACTCTGGCATCCACATTGTAAATCAGGGCGCGAAGTTCGGCAAAGAACTGGGAGCCGATTGCCTCGTTAGCGTCGGGGGTGGGAGTGCCATCGATACGGCAAAGGGGATGGCAATCCTTTTGAAAGAAGGGGGAAAACTTCAAGATTATATGGGGTTTCAGATCCTCACAAGACCGCAGACACCGCATATCGTAATTCCGACGACCGCAGGAACAGGAAGCGAGGTAACTTATGTAGCGGTTATCAAGGATCATCAGGAGGGAAGGAAGTTGTTCTTTGGGGATTACAATATCCTCCCCAATGTTGCCATCCTCGATCCGAGGATGACAGAAGGATTACCTTCCATATTGACAGCGGCAACCGGAATGGACGCCATGTGTCATGCGATCGAAGGACTTCACTCCTTGCAGAGGGAACCCATCGCTGATGGCATTGCCCTCCACGCTATCAGACTTATCAAGGAATTTCTTCCCAGAGCTGTAAAAGATGGAAAGGATATGGTGGCGAGAGGACAAATGCTCATCGCAGCCAACATGGCAGGGGTCGCATTCTCTAATGCTCAGGTAGGAATGGTCCATGCCCTTGCCCATTCTGTAGGGGCAAGATTCAAAGTGCACCATGGATTGGCGAACAGTATTCTTCTTCCTGCCTGCCTTAAGTATAATGCTGATGAGTGCGGTGGGATCTATCTGGACGTCCTATCGGCCATGGGAGTAGATATCGGAGGAATTTCGCCTGATGAGGCAGGGAATGTACTGGCAGATAAAATCACCGAATTCACCAGGAAGTTATGCCTTCCTCAGAGGCTTAGGGACGTTGGAGTTCTTGAGGAGGGGCTTAAGGAATGTTCCGGGATCGCACTCTCCGATGGGGCAATTGTTTACAACCCAAAGTTCATCTCCGATTCGGCAGAAGTTCTAAAAGTATATCGGGAGGCTTGGTAAGAAATAAATGGAAGAACCTGTAATTGTCCTCGATGAAGGGGCACGGGATGTGGGTCTTGCAGAAATCGTATTTAACCTCATCCGGCAGAACCTGGAGCAGAAACCTCAAAAGCTATCGAGCTTCCAGACTCTCAATTCGAATGTTGTGATTGTTGCGAAAAATATCGATATCACAGTAACCCTTGCTTTCAAAAAAGGAAAACTGACGATATATAATGGTATTGTTGGAAGGGCCGATCTAAAAATCATCGCTGATCATGATGCGATTTTAGATCTAAGTCTCATTAATATCTGCATGGGCCTTCCCAATTATCTTGACGGGACCGGCAGGAATATCATGAAAAAACTCCTCCTTGGAAATCTCAAGATCGAAGGGATGCTAAAACATCCCCTCCAATTGATCTACCTGACGAAAATATTTTCGGTGAATTAAGAGGCCAAAGGAAGGAAGACTAAGAAAATAGTTCATATCTAATTGTTATCTCAAAGAAAAATTAGAACCGTCCCTACATCGGAGGCGTGTAATGAAAATCCTTGGTTTGAATGCAAGCGAAAGGAAACTGGGAAATACAGAGATCCTCGTCAAAGAAGTTTTAATGGGAGCTGAGGAGGAAGGGGCACAAGTTGAAATGCTAAGACTGACGGACTACAAAGTATTGCCTTGTGATGGGTTGGCCCCATGTGTTTTCGGAAATAAGCGGTGTAACCTGAAGGACGATTTTAACTTCATCATGGATAAAATATTTGAGAATGACGGGCTTGTTCTGGGAACTCCCTGCTACATCTTAGAGAGCACAGCGATTATTAAACAACTCATTGATAGGGCATTCTCCGTTAATTTCCGGTCTAAAGCGAGAGGTAAACCTGCTGTGATTATTGTCCCTTATGCCACAAGAGGCTGGACACCTTATGCTTTTCTACAACCCAATCTATTACTCCTTTTTCTGGGAATGGAGGTTATTGATAGAGCCCTGATACACACCCAAGCAATCAATGAAGTGGTGCTTTATGATAAGGCTTTAGCCAAAGCACGGGAAATGGGTAGGGAGTTGGCGAAAGCCGCTAAAACGGGAGACGCTTCTTACCGTGGAGAGCCTGGAATCTGCCCTATATGCCAGGACAGGGTACTTCGAATTCTGCGGGACGATGAGACGGTAGAATGTGGCGTTTGTGGAATAAGAGGCAAAATACTTGTTGAGGGGGGAAAGATTAGAGTTCGTTTTGACGAAGATGCCATGTTGAAACATCGTTTCACTCCGGAGAACATATACCGGCACTTCACTTATCACATTAAACCTTCCCGAGACTACTTTACCAGAACGAGAGACATCACAAAGGGGAGAAGGGAACGGTACCGTGAATATCTCAAGACAGCTTAGCAGTGAAGGACTGCGATCAGGGTCTTGGGAGAGCTTGGGAATAAAAGGATATGGTATAAAAGGAGGTGATAGTGATGCAAACTCTTACGGGAAAGTTAAGATGGTATCCTGGCGATGCCTTAGTTGAAATAAGGCGGGAAGACTTGGAAAAAATCGCTGATCAATGTGGTGTGAACATCACTTTAAATGAGGTTAAGGGAAAAGATTTGTTTAGCGAGGGAGAAATGGTCTTGGAGGAGACTGGAAATAAACCTTTAGAGGAGGTGACCCAAACAGTCGTCACTATTTCGGCACCCACTGAACATGCCTTTAGGGAATGCCTTCTAAAAATTATAGATAAGTATAGAGCGCCCCGGACTGTCTATTCCACGTGGGGTAGCGATGAACGAGCTAAGGAGATTTTTGGAGAGGTGGCCGATGCATGGGATGGTTGGTTCTAACCTTTCCTACAAATCCTACAAAACCCCTCTTAATTCTTTAAAATCCACAAAAGATGTTGAATACCTGTGGAATTAGATTTTCTTCCTCTTTAAGGAAGCCCTCTCCACCATTTTGCCCAAAGAATAGGCACATGCAAGTTTTGAAATCAATTGATAAATTGTAAGAAATTGAGGAAAACCACTTTCATCTGAAATCTTATCCCATCCGCATTTTCTAAAGGAATTAGAAGAGCACCGAGATTTCTAAACCGTCTGGTTCTATTCTGACTGCATTAATCTCTCTTGACCCGTTCGGCGGCGCCAAGCCCCGCCTTTGAAGGCGGGGTAAAGAAGCGCCGCTCAGGGTCAACCCTGAGCAAGCCACGGCCTTCAGGCCGGGGAGTCGAAGGGTTGACTCTTGACGACGGTTCTGCAAATCAAATTGAAGACTTGCTTGTAAAGAGTAAAAAAAGTACCTCTGTAATAGGAAAAACAGTTTGGGGGCCAGGGCTTGCTTTAACACGATATAGGGACGTCAAACGAAATAGACACACTGAGATAAAAACCACGATTTAATGCAAAGACATCAATTTGGTTTTCAGGAAATGAGAGTTCGATCCAAGCTACGGTGCTGGATGGCTTCGAAGAGATGAACAGATTGAATATTTTCCTTACCTTTTAGATTGGCCATGGCTCGAGGAAAAAATTTTACAGTTCAGGGATCAATATCGGAACAGAGCGGCTGCCCAGGTAAAGCCTGCACCAAAGGAATTCACCAAAACCAGATCGCCACGTTGGATCTTACCACTTCGAACTGCTTCATCCAGGGCTGTTGGGATGGAAGCTGCGGAAGTATTACCGTACTTATGGACAGTTACAATCACCTTATCCATAGGGATTTCGAGACGATTGGCAACCTCCTCCATAATTCGCATATTGGCCTGATGGGGGATGAACCAGTCTATTTCTTTGCTGGTTATTTTTTTTGATTTCATCACCCTACGAGCGGCATCCACCATTGTACGAATGGCATATTTAAAGACCTCGTTTCCTTGCATTTTTAAATAATGGAGACCTGCATCTAACATCTGATAAGAAGGAGGGTTGCGTGATCCCCCTCCAGGCATATAGAGTAGACTCCAGAGGTTCCCATCAGAGTTGAGATCGATAGTCAGGATCTCTCCCTCTTGATTTCCGTTGGAATGTCCCAGAACAGTGGCGCCTGCCCCGTCCCCAAAAATGACGCAGGTGGACCTATCTTTAAAGTTGATCCGATTGGAGATGACTTCTCCACCTACCACAAGAGCGTGGTGGTGTGAACCGTCCTGCATAAACTTCTGGGCAATTGCCAAGCCATAGATGTATCCTGGGCAGGCTGCATTGACGTCGAAGGCCACAGCATTTTTTGCCCCCAGTCGATGCTGGAGGATACAGGCCGCCGAGGGGGTCAACAAATCTGCTGAGGAGGTTCCCACAATAATGATGTCCAGTTTTTCAGGAGGGAGGCCAGCCATTTCCAGGGCACGTTCAGAGGCGGGGGTGGCCAAGTCGGTGAGTGCCTGACCCGGTTCGATCATTCTGCGTGATTCGATTCCGGTGCGGGAGACGATCCACTTATCAGTGGTGTCCATGATTTTTTCAAAATAAGAATTAGGAACAACTCGCTTGGGAATATAAGAACCGGTCCCTTTAATACCTATCTTCTTCACGATATCATTTTCCTCCTGATAGGGCTTGAGAAGAGTATTTCCCATCGGGAAAATAAAAATTTGATCACATTACTTTGGCACATTCCTGGATTTTATGCAACCAGATTTCGATCTAAAGTGCGGTACTGAATGGCTTCGGAGAGGTGGGCAGGTTGGATATCTTCCTGTCCTTCGAGATCGGCAATGGTTCGGGCCACTTTCAGTATGCGAGTGTAAGCCCGGGCGCTTAATCCGAATTTATCAATCGCCATCTCCAGCAATTTTTGGCTGGCCTCATCAATCGAGCAAAATTTCTTGATGTGCCGGTTCGTCATCTGAGCATTACAGTAAATCTTCAGTCCTTTTAACCGGTTGAGCTGAATCCTCCTGGCTGTATCGATCCGTTTCTTCATTTCCCTGGAAGACTCTCCAGCTTCACGGCTCGCCAGGTCCCGGTACTTCACCGCAGGGACCTCAATATGGATATCAATTCGATCCATTAGGGGACCGGAGATCTTGGATCGGTAGCGTTGAATCTGCGGAATCGTACAAATACATTCATTATTGGGGTCACTATAATAACCACATGGACAGGGGTTCATGGCAGCGACCAGCATAAAGCGGGCAGGGTAGGTGAGGGAGGTGGCTACCCGGGAGATCGTCACTTTTTCCTCTTCTAAGGGTTGACGCATCACTTCCAGAACATTCTTCTTGAATTCGGGCAATTCGTCTAAAAAAAGGACTCCATTATGGGAGAGGCTAACTTCACCGGGTTTTGGAATCTGCCCTCCTCCGACGAGGCCTGCATCGGAGATCGTGTGGTGAGGATTACGAAACGGTCGTGTGACGATAAGGGAGCTATTCGGAGGGATTAACCCCATTACGCTATGAATTTTTGTGGTTTCGAGGCTCTCTTCAAAATTCATGTCCGGTAGTATTGTTGGGAGCCGTTTGGCCAGCATGGTTTTCCCAGAACCAGGGGGACCGATCATAATGACATTGTGCCCACCTGCGGCTGCCACTTCCAGACAACGCTTCACATGCTCCTGGCCCTTCACATCATTGAAATCAACCGGATAATTCATTTCGGTTTTAAAAATCTCATCAAGATCTACTGCGACTGGATTGATCCGCTGATTTCCATTCAAAAATTGAACGCAGTCAGAGAGGGTATCCAGGGGAAGGATCTCAATCCCTTTCACCACTGCTGCTTCTTTAGAATTCTGCCGGGGAAGCAGGATGCCTCGTAATTCCGCATCTCTTGCGGCCACAGCGATGGGAAGCGTCCCTTTTATTGGCTTGACCTGTCCATCGAGGGAGAGCTCCCCTAATATAAAATATTGAGAGAGCTTCCCTTTTTGGACAACCTCAGTAGCCGCCAATATCCCAATGGCCATGGGGAGATCGAAGGCTGCTCCTTCCTTCTTGATATCGGCTGGTGCGAGATTGACAGTGATCCGTCGGGAGGGAAAGTCGTAGCCGCAGTTCTTGACGGCCGCTTTAACTCTGTCCTTAGATTCCTTGACCGCACCTTCAGGAAGTCCAACCGTGGCAAAGGTGGGAAGGCCCTGGGCAATGTCCACCTCCACCTCTACCACATAGGCATCGATTCCAAAAACCGAACTGCTTAGAACCTTGGCTAACATAATTGACCTCACTTATATCAGGAATACAACAGCGAGACAAGGGAAAATATTGGCTCATGGCTGATAGCCGACTGTTTTTTTAAAAAAATTGGAAATGTCCCCAATTTACACGATCCACAATAAATGGGATGTGTCCCTATTTTCTTCAATGGGAGCAAGAAGTGATGAATGCATTTATCTTGACATATTGAAGATTTTGTGGTCTCCTCCTCAAAGACTGATCCTAAACCGTGGTTGAAAGGAGGATGTTATGAGGGCGAAGAAGATATTGACGGTAGTGCTTTCCTTACTCTTCTTATTCTTAGCGTCGTCTCTCTATGCTCAACCCAAGGTGATCAAAATTGGGGCCATCTATCCCTTGACGGGGAATCTTGCCACAACGGGCCTGGACTGCAAACGGGGCGTTGAGATGGCAGTCGAAATCATCAACGGCAAATATGATCTCAGTCTCCCCCTGGCTAAAAGTGAAGGCCTGCCAAATTTAGGCGGAGCCAAGATTGAAGTGATCTTTGCTGATAGCAAAGGGGACCCCAAAAACGGCATGGCCGAGGCGGAGAGGCTCGTCACCCAGGAAAAGGTGGTCGCGGTGATTGGCGCCTATCAAAGTGCGGTGACTAAAACGGCGAGCCAGGCAACGGAGAGGTTGAAGATCCCTTATGTCTGCTCTGACTCGACTTCTCCCACTCTAACGGAAAGAGGATTTAAATATTTCTTCAGGGCTGAATGTACGGATACGATCTTTGCGAAGAATCAGTTTGAATTCTTGGAGGACATAAAGAAAAAGACAAAGAGTAAGATTGAGAGCGTTGCTCTCCTTTACGAAAACACCGAATGGGGGGCCAATGTGGGGAAAGAAGAGCAAAAATATGTAAAGGAGTTTAAATACAAAGTTGCTGCAGATATTCCCTATTCTCAAAATGCCACGGATGTATCCAGTGAAGCAGGGGTGTTGATAAAAAACAAACCGGATGTGCTGCTGCACGCCTCCTACATCACGGATGCGATCCTTTACACGAAGACCTTCAAGGAACTGGGATTCTCTCCAAAAGGGTTTATCACGATGGCCGGATATCTGGAGCCGGGTTATCTCGCCACGGTGAAGGCCGATGGCAATTACATGGTCGTACGCTCGACGTTCGCTTTAGATCTCGCCAAAAGGAAACCCCTCGTGGCCCAGGTCAATGACCTTTACAAAAAGAAATATGGGATGGATATGAGCGGCAACGCGGCCCGGAGTTTTACGGCTCCCTTTGTCGTGGCGGAGGCGATCAATCGGGCTAAATCCACGGAAGCGGAAGCGGTGACGAAGGCCCTGACCCAGACGAACATCCCTGGCGACCAGATCATCAACCCCTGGAAAGGGATTAAATTCGATCCCACGACTCATCAAAACATCTACGCCACGGGGATCCTTGTGCAAATCCAGGATGAACAGTATCACACCATATGGCCCTTTGATATGGCTTCGAAAGACGTCATCTGGCCTTTCCCTGGGTGGAAAAAATAGGTTGAGCGAGAAAGGGGAGGAGTGAAGAAATATCTTTAACTCGTCCCCTTTTCCTTTGACATAGGGAAGAGATCATGACGGATCAACTTGTCCAGCAGGTTGTGAATGGGTTATTGATCGGGTTCATCTATTCCCTCATTGCTATTGGTCTGACCCTCATTTGGGGGGTCATGAATATTGTCAATTTCGCCCACGGCGATTTTTTGATGCTCGGCATGTTCACCTCCTTCTGGCTCTACACCCTCTACGGTTTGGATCCTCTTTTCTCCATTCCGATCTGCACGGCTCTCCTCTTTATTCTGGGCCTCTTGATCTACCGCTTCATCGTCAGCAAGGTGATGAAGGGGCCGATGCTGGCCCAGCTGGTCGTCACCTTCGGGGTGAGCATCTTCCTCGCCAACCTGGCCGTTTTTTTGTGGACCCCTGATTTCCGTCTTATCGACAAGCCACTGCTTCATGGCACCTGGGATATCGGGAGTATTAAGCTGAGCGTTCCAAAATTTGTCGCCACCATCGGGAGCTTTATCATCTCCCTCTTTGTCTTCCTCTTTCTGAAAAAAACCAAGACCGGGAAGGCAATTCTTGCAACGGAGATGGACCGGGAAGCCGCGTTGCTGATGGGGATCAATACGGAATGGATCAACTCTCTTTCTTTTGCAATCGGATCCGCTCTGGTGGGCATCGCTGGAGCATTCCTGTCAACTTATTATTACATCCACCCCCAGGTTGGAGGGACTTTCGGACTGATCGCCTTTTGCGTTGTGGCCCTGGGAGGGTTTGGCAGCATCGAGGGAGCTTTTATCGCCGGCATCATCGTCGGTCTGGCGCAAACGCTGGGAGGCTTCTTCATCGACCCTGCGTACAAGTTCGCCATCGTCTTCTTCATCTATCTCATCACCGTCTGGATAAGACCTCAAGGTCTTCTGGGGTGGTAGGAGATGCGAAATTTGACCCTGAAGCAGATCTTCACTGGCATCATTGTCCTAATCCTTGTCATCCTATTCCCTCTGGTCTTCTCAAAGCCTTTTCCCCAGCATGTGATGATCCTGATTTTTATGTTCGGGATGATGGGCGTGGCATGGAATATTATGGGAGGGTATGCGGGGATGTTTTCCTTCGGCCAGGTCGCTTTCTTCGGGATCGGGGCCTATACGTCGTCTTTTCTTCTGATCACTTATCATGTCAACCCCTGGTTGGGGCTGATCGTCGGTGGAGTGATCGCTGCTCTGGTGGGGGCGGCCATCGGATACCCGTGCTCGAATCTGAGAGGCCATTACTTTGCGATTGCCAGCATTGCCTTTGCCGAGATCGTTCGAACCCATTTTAATAACTGGAAGCTCATCGGCGCTGCAGAAGGGATGACGCTCCCGATGCTGGAGGAATCGTTTGAAAACTTCATGTTTCATTCTTCAAAGCTGCCTTATTACTACATCATTTTGGCGTTTCTCATCATCGCTCTGATCGTTTGTCGCTTTGTGGCGACCTCTAAGATGGGCTACTATTTCCGTGCCATCAAAGAAAGCCACGATGTGGCAAAGGTCTTGGGAATTCATGTCGTCTGGTACCGTCTGATTGCCATCATGATCAGTGCATTCCTAACCGCCATGACAGGAACCTTCTATGCTCAATATGTCCTCTACCTGGATCCAGAAAGCGTCATGATCCTACCTATATCGGTACAGATTGTTCTGATCTCGATGCTCGGTGGAGCAGGTTCGGTCATGGGGCCTGTCATCGGTGCTGCCATTTTAGTTCCTGTTTCTGAAATCACCCGGGTGATGTTGGGCCATAAAGGAACGGGTATCGATATGATCATCTACGGGGCTCTCATCACCTTGATCTCCGTCTATCAACCCAAGGGGGTGTGGGGTTTGTTTTCGCAAATCGGAAAGAGGATGAAATGAAGAAAGTTCCTTGTCTGGAAGTCAATGGAGTGACCAAACGCTTTGGAGGACTTCTTGCGAATGACAATATCAACTTCACGGTTGAAGAAGGAGAGATTGTGAGTATTATTGGGCCAAACGGCGCCGGGAAGTCCACGCTCTTTAACTGCGTCACGGGTTTCTATCACCCCAACAGCGGAAAGATCTCTTTTGTGGGCGAGGAGATCACGGCTTATCGGGCGGATAAGATATGCAAGATGGGCGTGGCGAGGACGTTTCAGATCGTTCAGGTCATTAGCGATATGACGGTTCTCGAAAACGTGATGACGGGTGCATTGCTGCGCTTCAGTAAAATCCGACCCAGCCTTGAAAAGGCGGAAGAGGTTTTGGCCTTCACAGGTCTCAAAGAGAAGAAGGAACTCTCGGTGACAGAACTGACCATTGCCGACAAAAAGAGGCTTGAGGTCTCCATGGCTCTGGCGACCCAACCCAGGCTACTGATGCTCGATGAGGCGATGGCAGGTTTGACGAGGGTTGAGTTGCGAGAGATGATGGATTTAATAAGAAAGATCAGGGAGAAGGGAATAACATTGGTCGTGGTCGAGCACGTCATGGAGGCGGTCATGGAAATATCGGACCGGGTGATCGTGCTCAATTCGGGGAGAAAGATCATGGAAGGGTCGCCCCAGGAGGTCGTCGTCAACAAAGAAGTCATCCAGGCCTATTTAGGGGAAAAATATAATGTTGTCAGTCCGTGAGATCTCGGTCGGGTATAAAGAGCTTCTGGCTGTTCAAGAAGTTTCCTTTGAAGTCAAGGAAGGGGAGGTGGTCAGCCTCATTGGCTCAAACGGAGTTGGAAAATCGACCATCATCAAAACGATCGCAGGCCTTCTTCATCCTAAAACGGGTGAAATCTATTTTAATCAGGAGCCCATTCACACCACTCCCCCTTATGAGATCGTAAGAAAAAGGATTTCGATGATCCCTGAAGGAAGGAGGCTTTTCGGCCGGCTCTCGACTCTGGACAATCTGCTGCTCGGCTCCTACGCCCTTGACTCAAAAATGGAGGTCGAAAAGACCCTTGAAAACGTGTTTGAACTCTTCCCCATATTAAGGGAAAGAAGAAACCAGCGGGCAGATACGTTAAGCGGTGGAGAACAGCAGCAACTCGCGATCGCCCGGGGGTTGATGTCGCGGCCCTCTCTTTTGATGCTCGATGAACCTTCTCTGGGGTTGATGCCTAAGCTCGTCTCGGATATCTTTAAGATTATTCACGAGATCAGTCAGCATGGGGTGACGGTACTGCTCGTTGAGCAGAATGTTTTCGAAGCCCTCCAGATCTCCCACAGAGCCTATGTCCTTCAGACAGGTCGGATCGTTTTAGAAGGCAGGGGGGAGGACCTTTTAAAATCCGATTTGGTTCGAAAAGCCTATCTCGGGATGTAACCTCATATTCCTTCTTCAATTCCTGCTCATTACTCTTAACCGCTCGATCCTTTCAACAAAAGACCTCGTTCCTCGTTTTAAAACTTGACAAAGGGAGGCGTCCTCTTCATCCCCACCCTCGCATTTTTGCCCCAGTATGAAGATGACGCCCCTTATTCTCAACATTAGAAAATAGTATTTGGACGTATTACCTTATTCTCATTTTCCCTTGACGGGAGAGACTTGGGGTGAGGGAGGATTCAACAATAAATGGGATGTGTCCCTATTTTTCTAATTTATATCAGCATTAAGAGTCTCCGACAAAGTAAAATATCCTATCGGATACAGCCTCCATTAGCTACCACACAATGGCAGCTTGAAGCTTACTGCTGTATTTTAAAAGTATGACAAAGAAAAAGTCATCTTCATACTGAGATTGGAATAATAGGTAAAAGGCGAGTGGCAAGAGGCGAAAGACGACAGATTACAAACAACTCGCGAAAAGGCTTTAGCCTATTAAGGGTTGGTTTTGGGGGAGGGGGTGGAATTTAAGTTCACCAATTGGATAGTGCTTTGTGTTGTAGGTGACGAGAATCAGGTCGTTTACTATACAGGTACTGGCGATGATGGCATCTGGCAAGTCTATGGTTACCCCTTTGGTCCTGTATTCCCGAATCAGTCTGGCTGCACGGTTTGCTATTTCCATATTGACATCAAAAATTCTCAAAGATTTTAAAAAACGATCCGTTTTCTCCTCCTCTCCTTTTTTCACTCCCAACTGAACTTCGAGAACAGAGAGGGCCGAGCAGGCTGGCAATCCGAACCTCTGTAAATCTCTTAACATCTCGGTGACTTCCTTTCGACCTCTTAGGTGCCAAATGATCACATCAGAATCTAAAAGGAACCTACTCATTGACGATCCCCTTCAGCCTTTTCCGATAGGACTGCCTCTTCTCTTTCACATATTGCTCCACATCCTTCCCGGTTTTTAACTCGGGATGGCTCTTGTCACTCCATGCCCCCTTTGTTTCTTCCAAGATTTTCAAAAAACGTTCCTTGTCCAGCTTTTCTCTGGTTGCTTCAGCAATAAAGAGGCTCCTTCTTCTTTTCCCAGCAATCTGATCGACCTCTTCAAGAATCTCACGAGGGAGCACAAGATGAGCTTTCGTTTTCATAAAAATACCTTTCTTATGGAACAAATTAGTTACATATAAAGTATACAAACTTGTGGTATTTTGTCAAGCGCATAAATTTCAGGCTACTCTTTTTAAAACTTGACAAGCAAAAGGCTCATCTTCATACTGGGGTTGAAAAGAAGAACGATGGACGATGGACACAAAATAGAAGGCAATAGGCAGAAAGCAGAAGACAACGAACAGCAGGCGAGGGGCAAGAGGCAAAAGACAAAAGGCAAAAGAGAATAGGCAAAAAACAGCAAACAACGGACAACGGACGATTGACTAAGGACATAGAAAGGAGTCGAACATGAATGTATTATGGATTGTCAATACGAATACGTTTTTGTTAATCCTTCTGATTATAATGGTTTCCTACCTCACCACACAGGTGACTGCATTGATTCGTTGGCTCAAGAGAGAATAGATTTTTGATTGCGGATTTCGGATTGCGGAATTTGGAATTAAAAACCTAAGGTTGGGATAGATGTTATTTTAATTTCCAGTTTGTACCGGAAGGGGTATCCTCTAAAACAATTCTTTTTGAAAGAAGATCGTTTCGGATCTCGTCTGCTCTCTTATAGTTCTTTTCCTTCCTGGCCAGATTCCTCTCCTCAATGGATCGAAGGATTTCTTCCTCTGTAAAGTTCAGTTTTTTCAATCCTTCTTTTCTCTGTCGGGCAAGATAATCTCCCGGATCCTCCCGGAAGAGTCCAAATACCCATCCAATTTTGGAGAAGTGGTCAAGACCCTGCTTCAGTAGAGAGGTGATTTCTTCAGTTGGATTGCCTTTCGAAAGGCTTAGGAGGGTATTCAAATGTGTTTGGAGTTCATAGAAATATCCTAAAGCTTGCGCAGTATTGAAATCATCATCCATGGCTTCTTCAAACCGGGTCTGGAAGGATTCGATGGCTTGATGGCAGTTCTCGATGGCAGAAGAATCCGTCTTCCTTTGGGGGGGAGAGATAGGTTTCGCCAGCTCTTCCTGAATTGCATTTAACGTAATATAAAACCGGTCCAATCCTGATTTGGCTTCATTAAAGCTATCCTCTGAATAATCCACTGGGCTACGGTAATGGTGGGAAAGGAAGAAGAGCCGGAGAACTTCTGGATGCCAATCCTTGAGGATTTCTTTGATGGTTAAGATGTTTCCGAGGGATTTGGACATCTTTTCTTTATTGATGTTGACAAAACCATTATGGATCCAATACCGAGCAAAAGTTTTTCCGGTGGCAGCTTCTGATTGAGCAATTTCATTTTCATGGTGAGGGAAGATGAGGTCCCTTCCACCGCCATGGATATCAAAGGTCTCCCCCAAATATTTCTGACTCATCACAGAACATTCGATATGCCACCCTGGTCTTCCTTTTCCCCAGGGGCTTTCCCAAGAGGGTTCTCCGGGTTTGCTTCCCTTCCAGAGTGCGAAGTCAAGGGGGTTTTCTTTCTTTTCGTCAATCTCAACCCGGGCGCCTGCCTGCATTTCTTCTAAGTCCCTCTTTGAGAGTTTTCCATAATTCTTAAATTTTCCCACAGAGAAAAAGACATCCCCACCGCCTGGATAGGCGAGTCCTTTTTGCATGAGGGCTGAGATCAACTGTATCATTTCCGGGATATGCTCTGTAGCCCTGGGTTCAACTGAAGGTTTTTCGAGGCCGAGTCTTCCCATGTCGATGTTAAATTCACCAATGTATTTCTCAGCTATGGTTTTGCAGTCCACTCCCTCCTCATTGGCCCGCCTGATGATCTTGTCATCAATATCAGTGAAGTTACGAACGAAAGTCACCTCATATCCACGATATCGAAAATAGCGATAAATGGTATCGAAGACGATCGCAGATCGGGCGTGGCCAATATGGCAGAGGTCATAGACCGTCACCCCACAGACATACATCCCCACCTTTTTCTCTTGGAGAGGAATGAAATCTTCTTTTTTGCCGCTTAACGTATTATGGATGCGGATTGCCATAAATTCGTCCTAAATGTCAAATTTCAAAATCCAAATGTCAAATGAATGACAAATGCCTAAATGTTAGATGGTTCAAAATTTGAACTTTGGAATTTGAACTTCATTTGAACTTTGAGCTTTGACATTTGAAATTTAAGTTATTTCCAACGCCATTTTTAAGCGACGTATCATCCTTTCCTTTCCAAGGAGAGGAAGCGTTTTGACCAACTCAGGTCCCTTTGTTTTTCCAGTGACTGCTGCCCTAAGGGGAGCATAGAGATCTTTCCCCTTCCTTCCTGTCTTTTTTGCCAATTGAGAGAGCAGGGAGGTCTGTTCATCCGTCATGATTTCTGATGAGTCCTCCAATAGGTTGAGGACTGAATGAAGGGTCTCCCGGTTTCCGGGATCTTGCAGTATGGTTTTGGCTCCATCCTCAAAGAAGAATTTTTCATCGAAGAAAATTCCCAGATATTCTTCAACCTGTGAAAGGACAACTAAATTTTCTTTTAAAACCCCTAAAATTTGATTAAGCCATTGATGGTCGATTTGATCGACCTGTATGCCAGACTTTTGGAGGTAAGGAATCAAGATTTCGGAAAGTTGGGCTTCTTCTTTCTCTCGAATGTAATAACTGTTCAGCCACTCCAATTTTTTACGATTATAAATGGGAGCACTTCTTGAAATGTCTTGGATTGAAAATTCCTCTACCATCCTTTCTAATGGAAGGGTTTCTTTTCCGGAAGGAGGCGTCCAGCCCAGAAGAACGAGATAATTCTGGAGGGCCTCGGGTAAAAAGCCTTCCTCTCGATATTGAGAGACGGCCGTCGCGCCGTGGCGCTTGCTCAACGGAGACCGGTCCGGTCCAAGGATCAGTGGGTGGTGAGCAAAGGTAGGAGGTTGCCAGGATAGGGCCTGATAGAGAAGAATCTGTCGGGGCGTATTGGAGAGATGGTCTTCTCCTCGGATGACATGAGTGATATGCATCAAATGGTCATCAATGACGCAGGCAAAATTATAAGCAGCCATCCCACCTGAGCGGACGATGATAAAATCGCCAATTCCAGCAGAATCGAAATTCATTTTTTCATGGATAAGATCTTCAAAGAGGATCGGTCCTGTCCCTACACGAAATCGGAGAACGGGCTGAAGGCCGGACGATTCCATTTTGGCAATTTCTTCTACAGAGAGGGAACGGCATCGCCCGTCATACCGGGGCATCCTTCCTTTGGAGAGTTGTTCTTTTCTAAGCTTTTCGAGTCTTTCTTCTGAGCAAAAGCACTTATAACTCTTTCCTTCTTGAAATAGCCGATCGGCATATTCACGATAGAAGGATAAACGTTGAGTTTGACGATAAGGACCATCTGGCCTATCCCGGTCGGGACCTTCATCCCAGAAAATCCCCAGCCATTTGAGATCTTCCATGATCCGATCAATGGAGGTATCGGTCGATCTCTCTAAATCCGTATCTTCAATGCGGAGAACAAAAGTTCCTTGATGGCGTTTGGCAAAAAGAAAATTAAAAAGAGCAGTCCGGGCATTTCCGATATGGAGAAGCCCGGTGGGGGCAGGGGCAAAGCGAACCCGAACATTTGAAATCATTTGAGACCTTTAATCATATCTCGGACTGGTGCGGCCGGAACCAATCACGTTTGATAA
Organism: uncultured delta proteobacterium; assembly: GCA_963820625.1. GTDB lineage: Bacteria > Desulfobacterota > BSN033 > BSN033 > UBA1163 > CAWGAV01. Next base: position 37,344 of record CAWGAV010000014.1, on the reverse strand, counting down.
TTTAACAGGCTGCTGAAAAAGGCCTTTTTAGACTTGGAATGTCATTCCTGCGGAAGCAGGAATCCAGTCTTTTTAAACCCTCCTGGGCTCCCGCTTTCGCGGGAGTGACAGTAAAAGGTTATTTTTCCACATCCTATTAAACTCCAAATCCCAAATAATTTCCAAATAACAATTTCAAATGACCAAAACTCATTTTGTTTAGAATTTCGTATTTGGATATTGGTATTTGTTTGTTATATGGTGCTTGGTATTTGGTGCTTACTTAGCATAAATGGAAAGTTCAGATTTGGCAACGGCATAAGTTTAAAGTGCTTAATTTTCTTCTACGAGGACCACGGCATAGGCAGCGATTCCCTCTTCTCTGCCGGTAAATCCCAATCCCTCTGTCGTGGTGGCTTTTACATTCACCCTCTCCATCTCGATCTCCAGTACATCCGCAATCTCTTTCACCATTCTGGGGATGATATCAGAGAGTTTTGGTTTCTGGGCCACAATCGTGGCATCAATATTGATTGGATGAAATCCTTTCTCCCTTACCTTGGTCAATACCTTCTTTAAAAGAATCGTACTCTTGATATCTCTGTATTGGGGATCGGTGTCCGGGAAATGTCTTCCGATATCTCCCTCTGCAATAGCACCCAGCAAGGCATCGCAGATAGCATGGATAAGGGCATCTGCATCTGAATGCCCCTGAAGCCCAAAGAGATAAGGGATTTTTATCCCTCCCAAGATCAATGGTCGGCCGGAGACGAATGGATGGACATCATATCCAGAACCTACTCTCATCTGTTTTTTGTCCCTCCGGCTGAATTTTCCTTGGTAAGGATATTCATTTTGACAAATAGATTGGCCAACAACAGGTCTTCTGGGGTGGTTATTTTGATATTGGTGTAAGATCCTGGAAGGATATGGACCTTTACACCTATTCGTTCGACAAGAGATGCGTCATCTGTACCAACAAACCCATCCTCTGTCGCCCGATGGTAAGCCGCTTTGATGATATTGACCTGAAAGGTTTGCGGGGTCTGGATTTGCCAAAGGGATTCCCGGTCCAATGTTTTGAGAACGGTTCCATCCGGATTGGACATCTTGATAGTCTCCTTCACCGGCATGGCTAATACTACGGCCCCATATCTTACAGCCGAGTGGATCGAATCTTCGATCATGGCTTTGGTGACGAAAGGTCGGACCCCGTCGTGAATCGCCACAATCTCTGCATCCTTCGGAAGAGCATCCATTCCATTTTTTACAGACTCCTGCCTTCGCTTTCCACCCGGTACGATCTGGGAGACCTTTTGAAATTTATATCTTTCGATGACCTCTTTCAAACAGTAATCCATATCCTCCTGACCAACCACCAGAAGGATGGAGCGGATCAGAGCACAGGTCTCGAATCTATCAAGGGTATGGGCAAGGATGGGTTTCCCCCCTAGGAAGTAGAATTGTTTCTTCCTCCCTTCCATGAAGCGAAGTCCCTTCCCAGCAGAGACGATCACTACGTCGGCCTTCATCGTTCAAATGCAAGCCCTATGGAGTATTGGAATAATGGAACGATTGGGAAGTACAAGGTTAAGGCTAAGGTTTAGGTTTAGGAAAATCTAAACCTTAACCTCAACCTGCGAAGCCCAACCTAAACACTTATTCCAAATAAAGACCTAAAATTCACTGTCCAGAGGGTAATAATAATCCTTCCCCTTGTTTTCCCTGTTTGCCTCCTCCTTAGGCCGAGCAAAGATCATTCTTCCCGCAGGAGTTTGGAGGACGCTGGTGACAATGACATCAATCGTCTTGCCCATCTGTCGCCTTCCATTGTCGACCACGATCATCGTCCCATCATCCAGATAGGCCAGCCCCTGTCCCATTTCTTTTCCCTCTTTGAGGATTTTGACATTAATCTCTTCTCCGGGGAGCACTACAGGTTTTATAGAATTGGCCAGCTCATTGATGTTCAACACCTCGATCCCCTGGAGCTCTGCCACCTTATTGAGGTTGGAGTCATTGGTGATGATCTTCCCGCGGACCTCTTTAGCCAATTCAATCAATTTTGAATCGACCTCTTTGACCGCAGGAAAATCCCTGTCCATAATTCGAACATCCACATTGGCCTGTTTTTGGATGTGGTGGAGAACTTCCAAACCTCTTTTGCCCCTCGTCCGTTTGATCGAGTCGGAGGAATCGGCAATGTGTTGGAGTTCATTCAAAACAAATTGGGGAATGATTAATGCTCCCTCTATAAAGCCAGTTTCGGTGATATCGGCGATGCGACCATCAATGATGACACTGGTATCCAAAATCTTTGTATTCTCACTTTGAGGGACTTTTTTCGAGAAGAGTTTCCAATCGGGCAGATGAATTTCTTCTCCCTTCTCAAAACCGATCCGTAGACCGATATATCCACAAACCCCATAAAGTAAACCGAAAAGGGAAAAGACAGTTTGTTGATGATTATATAGATTGGAGAAAAAGACATTGGAGAGGAGATTGGCTACCATGATACCGAGGATCAATCCGATGAAGCTTCCTAATAGATTTTTCAAAGGAATCTTTTTCAAACCTTTCTCGATCAGAAGGGTCAATGCGGCAAGAAAAAGTCCGCCGATGAGTCCCAAAAGGGGAATCGGGGGAGAGGGAGAAATGCCCTGGGTTAAGGTATACCCGCTGATTCCGCAGATGAGGAATAATAAGATACGAAGAATCCATGAGCCCAACGTGTTCACCTCCTTTCCATGAATGGATGATATAAGAAAACATTTCGATTAAAACTAATGAGTGGGATTTTGGAGAGGTTATGATCCAAAGATCGAATGAATCTCCCTCAAAATATCCGTCTCTTTCACATCCCGGGCGATGGCCAGCTCCTTGACCAGGAGATTTTTGGCAGTATCCATGATTTTCCTCTCACCGAAGGAGAGTTCTTTCTCCTCTTGCAGGAGATGGAGGTCTCGAAGCACTTCAGCAATACCATAGATCGACCCTGTGTTGATTTTTTCCATGTACTCACGGTATCTCCGATTCCAGGTCTGATTATCAATGGTGACATCCCGGTCCTTTAGGATCCCAATGACCTTTCGGACGTCAATCTTTCGAATGACCCCCCTTAACTTGGCCGCCTCCACATTATCCTGTGGAATCATAATGGTCATCCCGTTTTCTAAAATTCGGAGGATGAAAAAGATCTGCTCCGTACCAGAGATCCGCTTGGTCTCAATGGCTTCAATGATTCCAACGCCATGACCTGGGTAAACCGCTTTATCACCGATCTGGAACATAAAATTTATACCTCCTTCCGGGCAATAAGAAAAAGTGCAATCTCAATCCGGGAATGAACGATGTCATGACAACGGGGAGAGACTCCCCAAAGGGACAGTTTTGATAATGGCTAACCCAACTTTTTATTGAGAGAGAAGGAAAGCCATGCGGGAAATTTAGGTCCCTTTGCTTTTGGCCAATTTCAAAATGTCATTTACATCGGGGTTTTTCCCTTGGATCAGCCTGCCCATTGAGGCATCGATTCCAAAGAAGGCTGAAATTTGAATCTTGCCTTTAACCTCTCCTCGTTCTCCAGATCCGCCGGGCTTAAACACTTCCATCACATCTCCCACCTTAAGACCGGTTAATCTTCCGGCATTAATGTAGACTTCTTCACCCTCCACCTTGGCGATCCGGCAAAACCAATCCATGCTGTCTAATTCTTTGGCAAGGGAGCGTCCCAGGTCAACGATGGTGAGATCGATCGCCTTGACTTTGGCCTTCTCTTCGGAAAAGGATCCCTTTTCCTTGGCCGAGAAGATGGGATTACTGGCAGATAGGTTTTTAAGGGTTTTACCAGAGAAGGTGTCCACTAACCTCATCTCTATTTTGATAATGGCTGAAGCCGTTCCTTCTTGATCTTTAGTTGCCTTAGTGGTGAAGACATAGGGGCCTGAGAGTTGCCCAGCCACGAGGGCATGAACCCCAAAGACTTCGTTGAGTAATTGGAGGACTTTGGGTGTCTCAAGATCCTTTAAATCGGTTCCCTTTTTTTCGAAAAATTCTTTGATCATTTGATAGTCTGTAAAGAGGACTTGTAAAGACCTCCGATTCACCTCTTTCATCAGCTTTTCAGCCACCCAGTCTCCTAACACCTCTTCGCCCTCAGTGGTTCGATCATCAAAATAAGCGATCAAAACTTTTTTCTTTAAGCTTGGAAGCACAGATTTCGATGGAGATACGATGAGGACCTCTTCCTCTAAAGAAGACGACGGTTTTGTGGAGGCAGTGGAGGATTCTTTTTTAACTTCCTCCTTCCGAATGGTCGGGGTGGCAAAAGTTTCTCTTTTGGATAGGTATTCATTAACAGGAACATAGAGGTATTTAGGTTGATCCTTTCCTTCAGAGGCTCTTGGGTTTAAGACTTTGACATATTCTTCCTTATCAATAATGATCACTTCTTTATCCAGCAATTCTTTCATTTTTGCCTTGTGAGGGGATCCCTTTTTGATCGGGAACCAGGAGGGCATGGAGCAGGCAAAAACGAGAAGAAGGATAAAGAGGAGAGCAAAAATGAAAAGGCGGGGCTTGGTTTCTCTTAGGTTCATTTTTTCACTTTAGACAAGTATTATAAATATACACTAAAATTATGAGAAAATCAATCCCAGAGTTTACATTTTTTACTTTCTTACTCAGGAGAAAATAAGTGAGAAGTATTAATAAAACCAAAATAAAACAAATAGTTAAGTAAATTCCGGATGTTGGGATAGGGCTTTATTGAGGCCGAGAGAAATAACCAATTACTTTTTGCAGGTCTTCAGGGGTGTCCACGCATATGGGCTCATAGCTAACAGGGGTGACTTTAATACGGTAACCGTTTTCTAAGGCCCGAAGTTGTTCCAATTTTTCCAGTTTTTCCAATGGAGTAGGTTTTATTTTGGAAAAATGGAGGAGAAATTTCCGACGAAATACATAGATGCCAATGTGTTTGAACACCCTTTTTGGAAGAGGCCTGTTCGTTCCAAAAGGGTTGGTTTCCAGCCGTCCAATCTGGAGATCCCGGGGAAAGGGGATGGGAGACCGGGAGAAGTAAAGAGCAAAATTCTTTTGATCCACGACAACTTTTACGATATGGGGATTGAGCCAATCCCGTACCTCCTCGATCCTGGTCATAAGAGTAGCCAATTGGAGGGTATCGTCGGTGAGGAGGGGGCGTATCGCTTTATCAATGATATTTCCTTTTATTAAAGGCTCGTCTCCCTGGACATTGACGATGATTTCTGATTTGAGCTTCTTGGCAACCTCCGCCACCCGGTCTGTTCCAGTGGCATGGGTTGGGGAAGTCATGATTGCTTTTCCACCAAAGGATTTAACAGCCTCTAATATTCTTTGATCATCTGTAGCGACGATCACCTCGTCAATCAATTTCGATTGGCGCACTGCCTCATAGACATATTGGATCATCGGTTTGCCGAGAATATCGGCAAGAGGCTTTCCCTCGAAGCGAGTCGAACCATACCGTGCAGGTATCACAGCAGAGATTTTCATAAAAGTTTTGGGTAGCCGCACCTGCCTGCGGGAGGCGGGTGCTTTAGCCTGCGTTTAATCAATATACGATTTCATTAAATCAAATTAGAACAGCGCTGTCAACCATTGCCATGTAATAGGAAATTGCCCCCCAACAGGTCGATGTTTCTTTTAGAATACAATTTGCCTTGACAACAAAAAATACTGTGCTAATCTCTCACATAAGCAAAGGAAAAAAGCCAAAAGGTTGGAGGAAAAGAAAGAGAAAATGGCTTGTATTTATTTGATATTTAAAGAAAATACGAGCAACCGTCCCCGAATAACTATATAATTGGGGTCCGGCTTGAATTTTGAGACAATACTTGAAGAGGAAACTTTGTGTAAAGTGTGAACCTGAGACCGAAACTCACCCATTGACTCCTATTCTCCCATCATTCTACCTTTACAATTAAAGTTGCATCGTGTTCAGGGCTATCGATTAATTCAACTTCTTTTCGAAAGGTGGGGTCGCCCAAAAGTTGTTTAAGTCTTAAATAATTCTCATCCGAAATCTGAATAAACTTCAGACCATACATATATGCTTCCCAACCTTCCCAATTGCAGATATCTTTCCAGATAATCTCGGCCACCCCTTTAAAATTAGACAATTCAAACCCTTTGGGAAACGAAACTTCAATATTCAGTCTCGTTTTAACATGCATGTCTTTTAAGGTTTGGATCAAAAGACCGGATTCACTTGCATCGATGGTCAATCCAGGATAGAGATTTGGGTTTTCGACCATCTTAAAATGAAGGGGTAAAATAACCTTGATTCTTACATGTTTCCTTTTTTCTTTCTTACGAGATGAACCACCCATGTTGCCCTCTCTCGGTTAGGATTTGTAGGACCCATTGCCTTCCGCCCCACGATTGCTTGTGGCTTGACTCCATCGGCACAAACAGATTTATTCAGGGAATTTGCTGCAATACTAATGCCATGAGGTAGATGACTTATACACCTGGTGACTTTATTAGGTTTTTCTAAAATACAGATTTTCTCAAGAATCCAAAAAGAGACCTTTTTTGTCATGATGGAGGAAAAAGTATAGGATGTTACAAAAGACCTATTTGTTAGAAAAAAATGTTGCCTCATTTTTAAAAATAGGCGGATGTTTCTTTTAAAAAACAATTCCCCTTGACAACACAAAAGATTGTGGTAGCTTGTTCACATGAACAATAAGGGAAGTGACCGAGGGTGCAAAGTGAGCGCTAAGAAAATAGACTTGACCCCAACCACCGGTTGTGCCTGGTTTGCCGATGATCAAAAGGTATCTTAAAAGGCTCATCATTATAAATAAGGAAGTCATCCTAATGGAAGTTCTTGCGATAAGGGGACTGATGCAACTTCTTATGAAAACCCGGAACACTGATGAAAAATGGACAAGGGAGGAAAAAATAGAGATAAAGAACCATCTGAAAAACATAGCGAAGATCCTCCCAGCAATCGCTATCTTCTCTCTTCCCGGAGGTTCCTTTCTTTTACCTATCCTTGCTGAAGCCCTCGATCGAAGGAAAACCAGAAGACTTTGACAAAAGAAGATCTGGGAGTACATTTGAAATATTGCAATCCAGGAAGCTGCTTCAACAGTGGGGAGTACGGCATTGGGTATCTGATGTTAGCATTTTGATGATATGTATAGGCCTCTTGGAAGAATCTAGTGGAAAAGGTGAACGCTAAGAAAATAGACTTGCCCCTCATTACGGATTACGCACAGCGAAAAATAATCGTTGACTTTTTGATGCGCTGTAAATATACTCTAACCATCCTGAGATTTGATCATAGATAAAAACTAAGGCGCTCTCTTTGTAACCTTTAACCTGGAGGGTGGTTGTATGGTCAAGAATTTAGACCCCATTCCGTCAAGGAAGTGGGGTTTTTTATTTGTGTGCCCGGAAGGAGGTGTTGATTATGGAAGAATTAAATCCTCGGCTCCTTGATTTTTTTACAGCCAATTATAAGCCTGGGATCATTGGTATTATTGGGACCAAAGGCACTATAGGATTGGCTATCAGGGAGGCCCAGAAGGCAGTGACGACGGATGGAAAAGCCTCTCTCTGGTCCCATTGCTTCATAATTGGAGATTTAAGGCTCGACCGAAGAGGCGCGGGTGGTATGAAGAGTAAAAGCCCCTACATATTCGAATCCGACCTTAAAGTTGATGTTTTTAAATCTCAACTTCGGAATGGTGCCCAGGAAAATTGGATCGGAAAACATTGTAGGGAGAAGGTCGAAAATGCTGCTGTCATAGATTTTGGGCTTTCTGAAAATCAAAGAGATGATATTCTTGCTACAGCACTACAACTCGTTGATGAGCAGGTGCTCTATCCGATTCATGAGCTTCTCGGAACATGGTGGGCCATCATTACGAAAAAGCAGTGGCTCCCCAATCCCCTTGATGATCCTCATGCTATGTATTGCAGCGCTTTTGCGAGATACTGCTATAAAGAGGCAGGGAAGGACTTTATTGGTCCTGAGGTGAGTGTTTCAAATACTACTCCCGAGGATGTCGCCCAGGCCGGAATCAAGTCAGGCACCATAAAGCTTTACAAACCATAGGATATATATCCCTCCGAAGGAAATGGTGATAATTGAATTTTGAAGGTTCAACATCAATCCACTATTTTATACGTCAGATGCTCACGTGAAGGAAAGAATACAATGGAAAATGGGCTATACCGTTTGAGCTTAATATGAACTCAAGAAAGGAGGGAAACATGACATCCAATGTCAAAGAGAATGAGTTTAAAGGCAAAGCACCTGAACTATTCAAGGAATTGAAGGAAAGGGTCAGGCATTTAAAAGAACCCGAAGGTATAGTCAATGAAATTTTAAAGCTTATCGATGAGTCAGAGTCGCTCCTGAACAACAATCCCGAAGAGTCGGAAAAGAAGTTTGATGAAGCCCTGAGCAAAACGGAAACTGTGGAGATAAGTCACCGAGCAAATCCTCTTGCCTGGAGGCTGCTCTGGATAGAAATAGGCTATTTAGTTTTGCTTTTACTTTTGGGGTACCTTACATACAAATGGCCTCATTTTGTTTTGTGGGATGGTCTAATGGACGATCCCATCGCCATGCACCTTCAAACTGTCTGGTTTGGAGCACTTGGTGGAGTAACCATCGCTATTTATGGGATATACGAGCACATACAATTGAGAGATTTCGATCCGAAATATGAATTATGGTATATCTGCAAACCTCTGATAGGGGGAATTTTCGGTTGGTTTGTATACCTGATATATTTCATCGGTCTAGTATCGGTTCAGGGCATTGACATTAAAATAAAAACTCCTGAATTACCCTACGTCATTGCCTTTCTGGCTGGCTTCAGTGAGAGATTTACCCTTAAGATGATTGACAAGCTAATGGGCGTTCTTACTACCTGGCAAGAAAAACCCTCAGGTGGTGGTTCCCAAAAGGAAACAACAAAGTAGGAAGATAAATGATGCCTGACGACTTGAAACTGGGTAAGAGATTTTATTGACGCGCGGAGCGAATCTTCAATCTTAGCATTTTGTGGTTAGTTTTCTTGGCGGAATTTGGTGGAAAAGATGAACGCTAAGAAAATTGGGGGAGAATTTGAAAGTGTTTTAGAAGCTACGTCCCCTCCCTGAAACGGGGGGCAGTTCTATTTTGAAGAGGAAACTTGGTGAAAAATGCACATCTGGCACTGAACTTCTGACACCTTGCGTGTATTGAAGGAGGAAAGAATGAGAAGACTTTCTATCTTATTTATCATCGTCATTGTTTTAAGTTCATGTACGACCCTTCAAAAACCAACAACATTGGGTCAAGTGAAATCAGGATTAGATTGCATTCAATACAAAGAAGGAATGAGCTGGAGTCAAGTATCTCAGGCAATAGGCCCTCCTGACATTGCCCCTATACCAGACCCCGGTCCGGATCTGAGCAAGAATACAAGAATATACAAGGATAAGATGGTCATCTTTTACATTGAAATGAAGGAAGTCAAAGAAGATGGAAAGACTCGATTTCAAGAAGTTGTAACGGACATTGATTTTTGTAAGAAGAAATAATTGAGGTGGCACGATGTTAACTTTGGATGATTTTATCAGGAAGGCCGAAGGTAAGTTAAAGGTTTATAAAGATTTCAGACTGCAAGGAGATAAAAATATCACTGACAAGCTTACTATTTGCATCCCTGATATGCATCTGCTCGAAAGAGGGCCCAACGACGATTTCCTAGATGGCAGGCCAGATTATGAACAAAGGTTCTTAGGTCTTCTCGATTTCCTTTTAAACCTGAGACAAGAAGAAGGAGAAGGCCTGGAGATCATCCAGCTCGGGGACATGTTTGATTTGTGGCAGGCAAAATGGAACACAAACATGATTGTTGCAGCTTATCCAAACATCTTAGGATTGCTCGACAAAATGAAAACTATCTATGTCGTTGGAAATCACGATATCGATCTCGTTCGATGGTATAAAGATAAAGGGGAAACGTTTGGCCGAAGGTGGAGGTATTATTCAAAGGCTGAGGGTAGATTAAGGGCTATGTACGAACATGGATTCCAGGCAGATTTTGCAAATAATCAAGACAGCCTGTTGGGAGCAATTGGGAGAGAGGTCACAAGGATAGTAGGAATGATGGAATACATCTATCCCGACATAGATGTATTCCTTGGCTCAACTTGGGATTCCGTTGTGAGGGCCTTTAGCAAGTATAATGTATTTACACCCGTCAGAGATCCTCAAGGTTTTAGTCCCCATGAATATTCTAAATTTTATGTTGATCTCTTAGAAAGGTATAACCGTGGAGATACACATGACCAATTTGGCCCCGAGGAAGTCGATCTATCATTAGCAGTCATTGGGCATACCCATACAGCCAGGCTGGTAAAGATGCCTAAAAATGAGAAAATTTATTATCTTATGGATTGCGGTTCCTGGGTCAATGGTGGACACGAGATCGGAGTACTATCAGGAAGAGATATGGCCATATTTCAATGGGGGTAAAGGAGCGGATATAAGGAGGTCACTATGGAAAAAATTAATGATCAGTTGCTTCAGTTTTTCACAGATCATTACAAACCAGGGATCATAGGTCTTGTAGGGACCAACGGGACTATTGGAATGGCCATCAGGGAGGCGCAGAGTGCTGTCACAGTGGATGGCAAACCCTCTCTCTGGTCTCATTGCTTCATATTTGGAGATTTAAGGCTCGATCGAAGAGGGACAGGTGGCACTATGAGTAAAAGCCCCTATCTATTCGAATCCGATCTTCATGTTGATCTTTTTAAACCCCAGCTTCGCAATGGTGCCCAGGAAAATTGGATTGGTAAACATTGTAGGGAGAAGGTCGAAAATGCTGCTGTCATAGATTTTGGGCTTTCTGAAAATCAAAGAGATGATATTCTTGCTACAGCACTACAACTCGTTGATGAGCAGGTGCTCTATCCGATTCATGAGCTTCTCGGAACATGGTGGGCCATCATCACAAAAAAACAGTGGCTTCCCAATCCCGTTGATGATCCCCATGCCATGTATTGCAGCGCTTTTACGAGGTACTGCTACAAAGAGGCGGGGAAAGACTTTCTCGGCAATGAGATCAGTGTTTCGAACACAACCCCTGAAGACATCGCCCAAGCTGGGATTAAAGCACGAGTAATGGAAATTTACAGACCACAAGTTACTTGAAGATGGGAATATATATGATGACAAGAAGCAAGTGGTCAAAGGGGAGATCGAAAACATTCAGAGAAATTTGTCAAGTATCAAAGGCAGACCCCATTTTTGCATCTTTATTCAAAAAAGAGAGGAGGAATTATTATGGTGAAGTCATGTCAAAGGGTGTCAGCATCTGTCACTTTTTGGGTTTTAGGAATTGCATTGCTTTTCCAAGGTTGTGCAACGCCGATCGAAATCAAGAATGCTTCCAAGGCTCAGATGCAATTGATCGATTCGCTCGACAGTGCCGTCGCTAACCTTCAAGCGGCACTCGACCAATTTCATCGTGACAAGGAGGTTCGCATCCGTGAGGAGGGGCGTATGAAAATCGCTCGACAGGCTATCGACGTTGCGATCTCAAATGACAAGGTTACGGTCACGGCAGACCAACTCTACGATGCCTATAAGAAGAAAATTCAACCATGGGTGGATTACGCTTTCATCTCATCCGACATTGCTGACCGGATGGATAACCTCCAAAAGCGAATTAATAAAACCAGCGACAGCGTTTTGAAGATGGCTTTGACCCAAGACCTCGAGGATTTAAGACTTCTTCAGACTGTTCTGGCGAAGAAGCCCAAAGACGTTAAGGAACTTGAGGCGATCATCCAAGATGACCTCAATAACGAGGAAAATACCAGAATTCAAAACCAGGATATGCTTAAAATCCTTAGGGCTCAGGTCGCTTTGATGAAAGCAATGCATGGCAAAGTAGATGCCTGGCTGGCAATCGATGTGACTGTGACTCAGCAGCAGGCGGATGCGCTCAAGGACGCCTTTAGTTCTGCAATATAGCGTTGCTACGTATCGAATTGTTACAGAAGGTTGGGCAGCGGACGATGCAATTTACGAAATGTTTGAGTTCGGGTACCACCCATGGTGGTTTAGGAACCCCAGCTTTTTGCGCGATATTGAAAATAACAGGAAGGAGGTCATTAAGAAAAAAGTTTTGGAGGCACCGTTCCCGGTGCCTGACAACGCGTTAGGCCGCACGGGCCAAAAGTAGCGCGTTCCTCAACCCAGACGCTACATTTGTTGAGAAGGGAGGCAATTCATTATGATTTTAAAAAAACAGGGGCGGCTTATTTCTGTCTGGATAGGAATAATTGGCGCCTGGGCTTGAAACTTGGCAGAAGATTTTAGTGAAGTGTGGAGGGAATGCAGGATCAAGTCTTCGATGTTAGCGAAATGTTTCATGACGGCTTCGTCGCCCTAAAGAAAATATTACGGTTTACGGACACGGGCACGTTATTTTCTAGGTAATCTAGTGGAAAAGTTGAACGCTGAGAAAATAGACCTGACCCCCATTAATTCATATGCTCTCTGCTCCGTACGTTTTCATCCTTGCGCATAGCGAAAAATAATCGTTGACTTCTCCAAGCAATTTTCATAAATTCTTCCACGGTAGGGTGTGGGCCTTAATTCCTTGAGAATATTTGATGATAAATGAAGATGCGACACCATTAGGCATTATGGGTAGGGCGACAGAGAGGAACCATTGCAAGAAGGGAGTTTGAATATGGGACACATGGATAGTAAAAATATTTTTCGAAAGCTGGGCAGGAAAATTAATAATCTGCCTTTGAGGGCACCCTGGAATGAAACATTTTACGAGCTCTTAAAAAAGCTCTACTCCGAGAAGGAAGCGGATGTGCTAATAAAAATGCCATATGGTCTTTCTGACCTTAATCGTGTCGCACAGGTGACAAAATACGAGAGCTCCGAACTGTCAAAAATCCTCGAGGGCCTTTGCTCGAAAGGTCTTGTCATGGACATGTGGATCAACGATGCATATCACTACATGCCTTCGCCGATTATGATCGGTATTTTTGAGTTTAGCATGATGCGAACCGGGGAGAGCGTTGATTCCAAAGCACTGGCGCATCTATTTCACCAATATCTGAACGCTAATAATGGAGCACTGTATGCAATGAACGCCAAGAAAGGCAATAAGGTCTCCGTTATCCGGGCACTGCCTCACTGGGATGCTATTGACCCATCGGAGTATATGGAGGTTCTGGATTACGAAAAGGCTGCCGGCATTGTTGAATCCTCTGAGAAGTTTTCAATTGGGATATGTTCGTGCCGCCATGAAAAGTTTCACGTAGGTGAAAAAACGTGTGAAGTTCCTCTGGAGAAATGCTCCAGCTTCGATCTCGCTGCAGACTATCTCATCAGAAATAAGCTGGCAAAAGAGGTTTCAAAATCCGAAATGCTGGAAAACCTGGCACAATCCATAGAGATGAAGCTCGTACTCTGTGCAGACAATGTAAAAAGAAACGTCACTTTTATCTGTCACTGCTGTAAGGACTGCTGCAATGCCCTCGCAGGGATTAGCAAATTTGGTTACCCGAATACGGTTGTGACTTCCAGCTTTATCGCTAAGAATCATCCTGACACTTGTGTCGGATGTGGGAAGTGTGCAGAGACCTGCCCAATCGATGCGATCAAGATGATTCCTATAGATAAACCCCAAACGAAGAAGAAAAAAGATCCCGTCATTGATACCTCTATTTGTCTTGGATGCGGTGTTTGTGCACTGAGCTGTAATAAAAGTGCGGTCACTCTGACAAGGCGAGAAAAGCGGGTCCTCCATCCAGAAACCACGTTTGAGCGGGTCATTCTACAAAGTCTGGAGAGAGGGACACTTCAGAATCAGATATTTGATAACCCTCAAAGTATCACTCAAAAATTCATGCGTGGATTCGTAGGAGGATTTTTAAGGCTTCCCCCAGTGAAGGTAGCCCTTATGAGTGACGTGCTCCGATCCTCGTTTCTCAACGCTATGACAAATGGAATTCGAAAACAGGGGAAGGAGTGGGTTGCCGAAATTTAGGCCTCAATATTGGAACTTGACGGAAAAGGTGGACGCTAAGAAAATAGACTTGAACCACATTGTTACCACGAATCGCTTTCCAAGTTAAAGTGACAATTCCTGTCAATTGTTTGTATATCTGTCAGTTCTAAAACCTCCTTAATTTCAAAAGAGCTTGTAATTCTAAGGTATTACATTTGGCATCAGAATTGCCTGTTATACCAAGGGGAGGTGACTTCTTTGGATGAGAACCTATTTGTAAAACTCGTAAATGACATCGAAGCCTCAGACAAATTGAACGATGAGGATAAGGACTTGCTGAGAAAGTTAGCAAGAAAGGCGGCAGAGATAGAAAGCGAGGCCAGAAATTCCAATTAAGGAGTATGCAATCTTTTCGAACATTAACAGAATGTCGTGTGAAATCAATAGACGAAACCACCAAACACAGGTATGGGACTGTCAATTTTGAAAAGAGAAAACATCCAAGGCTCAATATCGATTTACCAGTAGAATATTACCAAATCGATTCGACCACTCATCGTAATGGTCGGGCCATTAATGCGAGCGAAGGAGGTCTGCTTCTCTACCTTCCAGAGCGGATGGAAATTGGCCAATATCTGACATTGAAACTCTTTTTCACTTCTGGTTCTGAACTGAATACTACTGAAATGCTGGTCAAGGTGGTCTGGAGGGATATTCACCTGGAAAAAGACTGGGGGGATTATCGCACCGGGGTGGGATTCATTGATATCTCTCCAGAAGATATGACCAAGTTGAAGAATTTCTTGAAAAGTCTTTTAGGCTGAATTCCACAGGTGCTAATGGGGAGGTGGTGTTATGAGAAGAGCTAAGATTCTATTGGCAATGATTTTGGTGGTCATTCTCTTATTTGTTGGCCTATTGATTGCCGCACAATATAAATACGTCGGTTCTGCGAAGTCTAACAAGTATCATTATCACTCTTGCGAATGGGCATTAAAAATCCATCCAGATAATTTGGTGACATTTAAGTCAGCAAAACAGGCTTTGGAAGCTGGCTACGTTCCCTGCAAGGTCTGTAACCCACCGACTAAGGATTAGAAGGCATGCGAGCAGGGATGCTCATCGCTTTTGCAGCTGCCGCAAAAATAGGCAGGTGTTTCTTTTGGAATACAATTTCCCTTGACAACACAAAATATCGTGGTAGGCTTTCAACTAAATAGAGAAGTTTCTGAAGACCAAAGGGGAAGATCAAAAATAGTTTGTATTTAATTAATATTTAAAGAAAATATGAGACCCCTGAGAACCCGTCCCTTAGGAGAAAAGAAATGGATAAATTAATTTATACCTACGCGCTTATCAAATCGCTCTGCGACACGGGGGAGGATTATATCGATTGCTTTTGGCCTTTCGCAATCCAATCGTTCCCTCAGGATAAATTTGTGGATTCCGCATTCATTCAGCGATGCCAAAAAGAAAACTATAATTTGGAAATGCCACTGCATGTTCTTGAAACTGTTCTAAGTAGGGCTAAAAATAGAAAATATATTAAGGTAAAACAGAAGCCAAATAAACCTAAGCTATATAAACTAACGAAACAAGGGCTCACATTCCTTGACACATTCGAAACCCATAAAGAAGCAGAAAGACGAATAAACGCATTGCTAAACGACATGAATGAATTTTTCAAAGAGCACGATGCCATCCTGAGTCCTGAACAGATAGCGACATTGCTTCTCTCTTTTCTATATAAGAATATCGAGCCCCTCATTGAGTTCATAAACCCTTCTACTGCTTTGGATGAACCAAAAGTTGCAAAAGTTGAGCGGTACGATAATCTTCTAATCGAATATTTCAAAACCGCTGAGCAATCCAGGCCGGCCAATTACATAACTTTACGCGATATGTACTCGGATCAATCATTTCAGTAGTCCTTTATGCAAAAGAACCTTCAAAAATAATTGACATAACAAAAAAGAGGTTCAAACATTGCCAAGTATATTTGGACACGAACTTTGTCCTTTCTTTATTACGTTTACGCAGTCCAGAATTCAACGATCCAGCAAAAGAACTTTTTGACTTGCTTAAAAAGTACGGTTTTGACCTTAAAGTGTTTAGCTTCACGGTGAACGAAATCTGCAGGGTAATCAGCGGATATCTGAGAGAAGGTTATCGTTACCCAACAACTGTCGGAGTAGACACTTTGTATAGCAGCCTAGCCAGAAAAGGCTGGAAGAAGATGGATGCTAGAGAATTCATAACAAGAATAGAGAAAATTCTACACGATGAAGGGATGCGAATAGAATGGGTAACGGATGTAGACCTGAAAACTTACCCGGCAGACGAAGAGCTCAGAAATCGTATGAAAAATTATAAGCCGCTTCAAGATTTGTTTCATCAGAATCATGACTTGGCTTCTATAGATAAAATCAAATATCTCCGGGGAAGACCCGTAAGAAAAATAGAAGACGCCAGGCAATTCTTTCTAACCTCTGATGTAAGGCTTAGCAGATTCAATTTCTTAGAAATGGGGCATAAAGATAACGGAACTTTATGCGAGGTTATTTTAGACAGGTTGTTGACGAATATCCTATGGTTGAAGGACCCAAACGCGGAGCTGTCTCTTAAATCAATAATAGCAATATATTCCAGGGATCTCTTCATCAAAAGAAGAATATGGGATAGGTTTTATGAAATCCTCAAGCAATTAAGGCAAGAAGGAAAACTGGAAGATGAGGCTATTTCAACACTGTTTTATCACGGCTATATAGAAGATATCTTAAGGGAGTTTGATGAACAGGAAGTCAACAAAATTACTCCAGATTTTTTAGTGGAAGAAATTGAAAAAGCTGCTAAATTTAAGGAAGAAATAATAGAAGGGAAAATAAGAGAAAGGGACCGAGAAAAGGAGGAGGAATTTGTTAGGCAATTGAAAGAGACGGTCTCCAGAAAAGAACAGGAAAAAGAAACGGAGTGGTTAGAAAAAATACAAAGAATTAAAAGTAATTTAAGAAACAGCGCTGAAAAAAAGGGAGATAGACATTCAATCATCTATGCCTCCATTCTAACATTGCTAATATTAGTCTGCGGGTATGGGGTCTACTTATTCTGTAAGAAAGAAGGGTACTCTGATGTCTTTGCTTTAATCGTTCCGATTGCATTCGGCGGAAGTGGAATTGCAGGATTATGGGTAAAACTCAAAAAGGTTCTGAGAAACTGGCTGGTTAATCGTTTCTACACCCAGAAACTAAGCGAAGCAAAATTAGACGAAGCAAATACTGCTTAATCTTGTATATATGGTACATGTTTTTGAAGCCGTTTTGGATGACCTTGGGGACGGACCTTGGGGACGTACTTAAGTTATTTAAGTAACCTGAAATGATGAAATAAAATGGTGCCTGGTCTTGAAATTTGACAGAAGAAGGATAGAAGGGTCAGGTCTCAACGGGCTGTTGCCCAAATAATCCTTGCAAGGGTTTTAGATTTAAGATATAAGGATGGTAAAGACAACAATTAAGGAGTCTTGCCATGATGGGTTATCAAGGAGGGTTTCAGCCGAAGATATTTTATCATCAGATTAGCCTCGAGCAAAGAGTCCCCAAGGATCACCTTCTGAGAAAGATTCAAGGGAAGATTGACTTTGATTTCATCTATGCGGAGGTCAAAGGCACCTACGGAGGCAATGGCAACGTTTCCATTCCCCCTCCCGTGATCCTGAAGATGATGCTTCTTTTAATTCTCTATAATGTCCGTTCCGAGCGAGAGTTGATGGAGACGATTCCCTTGCGTTTGGATTGGTTATGGTTTTTAGGGTACGATCTGGACAGTGAGGTAGCGGATCATAGTGTATTGAGTAAAGCCCGGGCACGCTGGGGGGTGGAGGCGTTTAGGAATTTCTTTGAGCGCATCGTTTGGCAATGTGTGGAAGCGGGGTTGGTGGAGGGCAGTAAAATCTTTATGGATTCTAGTTTGGTGGATGCGGATGCATCGAATAATTCCGTGATAGATACTCAATCTCTGAGGATTCATTTACGGGAGAATTATAAGAAGTTGGAGGCTCGTTTAGAAGAGGTTCGGGAGAGTACAGACTCTTCCAGGAGGTATGTCAAGAAGAACAGCCGTTATATGTCGACCACGGATCCTGATGCAGCGATTGTGAACCGGGGTAAGCCAAAACTTTCTTATCAAGTTCATCGAGCAGTCGATGCGGGGAGCGAGATCATCACTGCGACAGAGACGACCGCTGGAGATGTGAATGAAGCCCATCTGATGGTTCCTTTGCTTGAGCGTCATCATTCCAATACAGGGATAAGTGCTGACACGGCTGTCGCGGACAGCAAATATGGTACCATCGACAACTTCCTGGCCTGCTATGACTTAGGGGTGCAAGCTCATATGCCGGATTTAAGGGAATCCTCCGTGAAGCGTACAGAGAAACTTAAGATTTTCTCTGAGGAGCGGTTTGAGTACGATTTAGAAAGCGACACCTATCGTTGTCCGGCGGGGCAGCTTTTGAAACCGAGATCCTTGCACACCAACCGGCAGAGTAGAGATTATGCTGCCTCCAGGAAGGTTTGTGCTACGTGTCATTTAAGAGAACAATGTACCAAGAACAAGTCTGGCCGAACGATCAAGCGTCATTTGAGGCAAGAGCACCTGGATAAGATGCGTGAGGCGAGTCGTTTAGCCAAAGCGAAGCGAGACATCAAGACGAGGCAGCATCTGATGGAGCGATCCTTTGCGAGAGGCACGCGGTATGGTTATGACCAGGCACGATGGCGGGGACTTTGGCGAGTCCAGATACAGGAATATTTGATTTCTGCCATTCAGAATATTCAGGTCCTGCTGAAGTACGGGCATAAGCCGAAGAAAAGTCTCTCGGTCCAGGTCAATCAGGTAAAAGGAGCGATTAAAAGGGTAATACGACCTATTTCCGGCATGATTAAAGGCCTCATAAGCATGGAGACTAACAGGATTATGTTGCCAGATTTCGTTCTTGTTGGATTTATCAAAACTTAAATTTTGGAGCCAAGCCTCTCCAAAATAGAGCTTTGAGCAACAGCCCGTCAACAATCAACAAACCTTTATTTTTGAATTTGTCAAATTGCAAGGTCATCACTAAAAAAGTTTGTCGAATTCTCCTTTAACATAGCCTTCTTTTACGCATGAGGTGAGCCATGGCTGAGACAATCGTGATGATTCACGGGATGTGGGGTACAGGATCGTATTGGGAGAATTTTAGGGATTTCTTCCAGGGTAAGGGCTATCGATGCGTGGTGCCTACGCTACGTTTTCACGACATGGATCCGAATGGACTTCCAGATCCGAGGCTCGGAACAACCAGCCTTCTGGACTACGCCGGAGACCTTGAGAAACTGATTCGAATGAAAAAAGGTGTCAGACCTTGAATCTTGAATTAAGACAAAAGAAAATGAGTCAGAGATTGACGTTGGACTTTAATAAGCATGAGGCATGGAGCGTGGGGCATGGAGCAAGGAGCAGAGAGCTCAACTTCATGGGTCATCGAAAAGTTAATCCCAAATGATGGCGTGACCGTGTCTGTCTCCCATGTCCGTAATCCATTCAGTTTTTATTAAGATCACACCTGAAAACCCCGTCCTGTGCCTGCCTGCCGGTAGGCAGGGACGGGGATGAAAGGTGTGTCTGCCAAAGGCAGAAAAGCCTCAATCAGATGCTGAAACAAGTTCAGCATGACAACAGGGTTTTCCTCTTGTGTTTTGTCATCCCGAACTTGATTCGGGATCTGGTTTTTTGGTTTAGAGAATTTGGGTTTTAAAGCCCCGCCCTGTGGGCGGGGTTCTTTACTGTTAAATCTTCTCACCCAATCCTTCCAGGAACTCTCTGGGGATAATATTCCAAATCTCAAGTTCATGAAAATCAACTGTTGCCTGTTTTTGTTTCAAGGTGTAGATATTCTACTGGTGATCCCGGCGATCGCGAGGCACAAGGATGTTTATATCCGCTGCGCTGACATTTCCCGACTGATCGGTTGCAGTTATCGTCACAGCATACTGACGGCCGTTTCCCCATTCGGAGCGCTCTGCACGGAGCTGTAACGCAATAGTCCCTCGCTCCTGGTCGATTTCCGCCTCAATCCAATCCGGGCCAATGTCCCAATCTCCCAATCCGGTTTCCGGTTCATTACTGGACACGGAGGCTCTCAGCATAACTGGCAACCCGCTGTTATCGGAGGCATTAGCATTAATCAGTATACTTACCATAGTGTGATCTGGCGGCCAGAGGACGGTTTTGTTGGCAACTGGAGCCAATCGCGGAGGGGTGGTATCAGTAATTAAAACCGTCATGTTAGCCGACACCGGGGGATTCATTCCATCGCTCACTTGAAGCGTAAGGGTATGCGTGTCAAGACTCAAATTACTGATTGTAAGCGCCGTAAGATTTACCGGATTCCCTAGCTTTACGGTTTGTATGCTTCCACTGGCTAGAACAGCCGTCCCCTCCAGCCAGCAATAATTCAAAAGGTCGCCATCGTAGTCCGAGACCTGCGCTCCCAGGGTCACGGGAGTATTCACTTCATAGGTTCTTTCGCCGATGGGCACGACGGCCGGGGGTGAATTCTCAATTGTTAAAGTTATTGTGTCTCTGGCCGTCTCGTAGGTGTCGAAAACTTCCAAAGTAAGCGTATGCTTGCCAACGGGAAGAGAGGGAAGAGTCCGCAATTCCAGGAAGACCTTGCCATCTGCCTCAACCGCTTTCCAGTCACTTAGAACCGTTTCCTCTGCAAGCCACCTGGAAGTAAGGGGGTCTCCGTCTGCATCGGTTGCTACGCCGCTGAGGATCTGAGTGGACTGGTCTTTGCTCAGAATTCTGACATTCAACCCCGCATCGACGGTCGGGGGGATATTGACCCAACCATCCTGTCGTTGGTGCTTTTCGGCAATGAGTAAGATTACCGGGCTGTTCCCAACGGACTGGTATTCAATCCGTGGCCGCAGCCCAGCTTGGCAAAACACGGATGCCGTCCTATCCGTTCCATTTATATTTTGCCCGATGAGGCCTTTGAGCCAGTCGATAAAGTGCGGATCCGGCTGGCTCCCCTCCCGCTGGGCTCCTAAAACCATTATCAGCCGCCCCCCTTGGGGAATCACCCGAACCACCTCCCGAAGCGTTTCTAATTTCAGGATATCATCGGTGGGAAATGTGGCAACTGCCTCGTCGAAGCTCTTGGCGTGAAAGGGAAGCATCTGTGCTCGGCAGCGAACCAGCGGCACCTCTACCCCAGCCCGGCGCAACCGGCGCGCGGCCTGCCTTCCCATGCCCGGCGAGAGATCGATTCCGGTCGGCTGGTATTCTGCTTTTTTGAGAGCGATGAGCAGGTGGCCGGATCCATGGCCTATCTCTAGGATGCGACGCCGCTGCAAATATGGTATGGAAGTACGACCCCATGCCTTCCACCAACCCCGCGAGAGGCGCTCCGTGGCGAAATCAAACATAAAGGAAAATTTGTTATAAAGGAGATGCCAAGCGAAGTGAAAAGACATTTGTTGGCTTTTTCCCAAAATAAAAGCCGCCCCGAAATTTTTGGTTTCGGATAGCGGCCCGACTATCCAAGCTTTCACCTCCAGGAATATTGGAAATATCCTGGACCACTTAGACTTATAAATTTAATTAAACCCTAAGCAATTCATTTCGAAATGTCAAGAATTTTTTTGGAAATTAGGGACACTTCTCAATTTTTTTCGCATAAAATTCCTCAAATCTTTTCCTTCAGCGCTTCCAGGAATTCTCCTGGAGATAACATTCTGCCCCTCAAAAAAACTGGAAATAAGAAATGGGAAGTGAGAACAAGAAAAGGTGCTTTCCACTTTCATCCTTTCATGCTATTTAAGAAACAGAGAAGAATGAAATCCACTTTGGGAGGAACAGTCATGATGATGCGAAAAGCGACAGGGGCCTGGGTCTTTATAACAGCCCTGATTTTGCTTTTTGTGGTGTGCCCCTCTCGAGCAAAAGAGATCTACAAATGGGTTGATGAAAAAGGGACAGTTCACTTTGCAGAGGATGAATCGAGCGTCCCCGAGGAGTACAGAGACCAGCTCGAAAAGAAATCGATGAAGGAAGACTCGAAAGCGCCGAAGGTGAGAATGCAAGAGGGGAAAGGGGCAAAGGACCAGTCCGCAGGGAAGGAGAAGGGAACAATCAATAGAAACAAGATCGAAAGCGACGTGATCGAATCAGTCAAAACGATCCTTTCCTTGTGGAAAGATGGGAAATACGATCTCCTATATCATTACGGAGATCAAAAAAGCCGGATGGCTGTCAATAAAGAAGAGTTTGAGCGCCGGATGACGAAGAAGGGGATAGGATTGGCCTCTTCTTGGGAGGCCATCCGCGACATCCAGGTAGATCTGAAAAGCGCCACCCTCGCCTATGCCACTGTAAGAATAGGCTTCAAATCCACAAGAGGTGGAGAGACGAAATTTCGGACAGAGACCTATCGGATGTCCTTTGAAAAAGGGATGTGGAAAATCAATCTCACGAAGATCCTCTCCACCAAAATTTAAATAGTAAAAATAGGGACACAGACCATTTTTGAGTTAATGCTTCTGGTCATTCCGAACGGCGTGAATTAGTAAGCATGGGGCCTGCCAGACTAGTTTACGGCGGGCCCCGGTCCCGACCGAGGATGGAGCAGGCATGGAGCAAAGAGCATAGCGCTGAGACTGTCTGAGTTAATGATTTTCACTCTTCTCCCTTAGTTTTCCTATCAATTTTTATCCACAACGTTTGGGCCTCGACATGGCCTCCTGCAATCTTCTGAAGCTCTGACAGCGTCAGGTTGAGGGGATGAGAAGAAAATTGTTGGAATAAAACAGGTTTGGATCCAGCGAATTCATACTTGACAATTAGACGTCCAAATGTCAAGTTAGGTTCCAATGATCGAGAACGAGAGAATCAAGGTCTCGACAATCAACCAATTTTTGTGAACATTGAGATCAGCCCCCAATTCTTTTTCGCATAGAACTTCTCAAATCTTTTCCTTCACCGCTTCCAGGAATTCTGCTGCAGATAATATTCCTTCTCTCAAGAAATTGGAAATAGGAAATGAGAAGGAACAAGCAAGAAACCGAAAAAAGAAAATAGGAATTGGGAAGTTGTGAAATGCGGAGAATTTATCCGCCTATGCAGAAGACCACGGGCTTTGCCCGTGGGGCTCCATGTAACGAATGAACACCTCTGCTTGACAACCGCGCACGTCATGCCATAGGATGGACATTAGCAACGACTGTAACGAGAGTCGTGTTTGTAGCCCGTTAGAATAACCGGGAATCGGAGAATGAGACACCAGGACCCTTGCCAGTCTCAGCACACCTACGACACATTTCATATGGGCCGATCCGGCATGGACCTTTACAGCAATGACATAGGGGTCGAGTTTGTTCATATCAAAAGCTTTGCCGCCTATGTGGGCGGCTCTCCCACCAACATGAGCGTGGGGTGCCGGAGGCTGGGACTGAAGTCGGCTCTGCTCACCGCTTTCGGGGAGGACCACGTCGGCGACTTCGTGCTCCATTTTCTGGCGGGAGAAGGTGTGAATGTCCAGTTTAGCCCCCGAAAACCGGGCCGGCACACAGGCTTAGTCGTCCTCGGCATCGAGCCACCTGACAGGTTCCCCCTTGTCTTTTACCGGGAGAACTGCGCCGATATCGCACTGGAGATCGATGATGTGCTGGCGGCCCCCATCAGTGACAGCCACGTGTTTCAGTTCGCGGGCACCAACCTGAGCAAAGAGCCGAGCCGGAGCGCCACCCTTTATGCAGCGGAGCTCGCCAGAAAGGCTGGGACATCGGTCGTCCTCGACCTCGACTTCCGGCCGGATCAGTGGCACGATCCCCGTGCTTTTGGCGCTGCAATTCGTTCCGTCCTCCATTGCGTGGATATCATCATGGGCACCGAGGATGAGATCAACGCCGCCATGCTCACCGACCCGCATGCTGTCCGGCTGACTCATTCACAAGTGAGCGATGCCCGGGTGATCGGGAATACGGCCGAGCATGCATGCGCCCTGATGGAACGTGGGTCCCGGGTGGTTGTGGAAAAGCGGGGCAAGCACGGTTGCCGGATTCATCGGGTTGACAGCCCGGCGGAAGATGTGCCGGGGTTTCAGGTGACGGTTCAGAACATCCTGGGTGCTGGCGACGCATTCGGCGCGGGCTTCCTATACGGGTACGTGAAGGGATGGGACCTTTGGAAGGCCGCGCGGCTTGGCAACGCCTGCGGTGCGATCGTAGTGACCCGGCACGGTTGCTCCATTTCCATGCCCTTTTGGGAAGAAGTCACGGCCTTTGTGGAGGAGCGCGGAGGCTTGTGATTTGCAGGGATGGGGGTAGCATGAAAAGCAATATCCTGAAGCGTTTTGACTTAACCGGAAAAGTTGTCGCCATCACGGGCGCTGGCGGCGACCTGTGCGGCCCCATGGCTGAAGCCCTGGGTGCAATGGGCGCGAAGGTGGCCTTGCTCGACATCAATCTGGAAAAGGCTGAAGCCCGGTCGCGAACCATTAGCGAGTCCGGAGGGATCGCCAAAGCGCTTCAGTGCGACGTTCTCGATACGGCCCGGATCAGAGAGTGTTATGAGGCGGTCTGTCGCTTATGGGGTCCTCCCGATTTTTTGATTAACGGCGCAGGCGGCAACGATCCCCGTGGCAGTACGACTGAAGATTTCTACAGGGCCACCGGATCGCCCGACCCAGCGGCGCAGTCGTTTTTCGATCTTGATCCGGCCGGCTTCCGGCAGGTGTTTGACCTCAATTTCATGGGCACGTTTCTCGTGACCAAGGCCTTTTCCAAAGGTATGGTGGAGAAGGGCAGGGGATCCATCGTCAACATCTCTTCCATGGGCACCTTCGTGCCGCTCACAAGAGTGGCAGCTTATTCGGCGGCCAAGGCGGCGGTGTCGAACTTCACGAGGTGGCTGGCAGTCCATTTTTCTCGCAGCGGCGTCCGCGTGAATGCCCTGGCCCCGGGTTTTTTCATGACCGAGCAGTTGAAGTTCTTACATATCGATGAGAAGACGGGGGAGCTTTTGCCCCGGGCCCGCAAGGTAATCGAGCACACACCCATGGGCCGGTATGGCCAGCCGGACGACCTGATCGGCACTCTCATCTGGCTGCTTTCAGACGCTTCGAGCTTCGTGACCGGCGTGATCGTGCCCATCGATGGAGGATTTTCTTCTTATTCGATTTAGGCAATTCATCGAAAGGAACAGTAAGGTACAGGATTAGGAAAAACAAAAAGAGGTGGTGACGTGGCCCGTGTCATTTTGAGAAACGTGACGAAACAGTTCAAGTCAACGGCGGCAGTGGACAATCTGAGCATTGAAGTCAAGGACCGGGAGTTCGCGGTGCTGGTGGGACCTTCCGGATGCGGGAAGACCACAGCGCTGCGGATGATCGCCGGTCTTGAGGATGTGACGTCCGGCGAGATTTACATCGGTGACCGGCTTGTGAACGACGTGGCGCCCAAGGATCGGGACATCGCCATGGTCTTTCAGAATTATGCTCTCTACCCTCACATGAACGTCCGGGATAACCTGGGCTTCGGGCTGAAAATGCGCAAGTTTCCAACGGGTGAGATCGACCAGCGGGTTCAGGAGGCGGCTGACATTCTCGGGATCCATGAACTGCTGGATCGAAAGCCAAAGCAGCTCTCCGGAGGGCAGCGACAACGCGTGGCAGTGGGAAGGGCCATCGTGCGCAAGCCCGAGGTGTTTTTGTTTGACGAGCCGCTCTCCAATCTGGACGCCAAGCTGCGAGTGGCCATGCGGGCCGAGATCAGCAAACTGCACCAGCGTCTCGGGGCTACCATTATCTACGTCACCCACGATCAGGTGGAGGCCATGACGATGGCTGACCGGATCTTTATCATGAACAACGGCGCGCTGCAGCAATCCGGCGTGCCTCTGGAGGTCTATAAGCAGCCGGCGAATCGGTTCGTCGCCGGGTTCATCGGCTCTCCTGCCATGAACTTTATCGAGGGCACGGTGGTCAGGGGAAAAGACGCCTATTTCATAGACGCCGATGGTTTTAAGGTGAGGTTGCCTGGAGCGTTTTATCCAAGAATCGAGCCCTATGCCGGCCGGCAGGTCATATTTGGCGTGCGGCCCGAGGATATGGCAGAGCATGACCCTGCGGCAGCCGGCGTGAACGGAAACACCCTTACGGCACGGGCGGATGTGGTTGAAACCCTGGGGTTTGAGACCTTTGTCTATCTGACCTGCGGCCCCCATGCCATTGTCGCCCGAATGGAGGCTCCGGAACGCCCGTTGACCGTGGGGCAGACCCTGGAGGTGGATCTGAAAATGGCGAATACCCATCTCTTTGACAAGGAGACCTCCCGAACCATTGTGTGAGACAGGACACTCAATCCGGCAGACGATTGGTCTGACGATAGAATTTAAAACCATTGAAGGAGGAGGTAGAACATGAAAAAAAGAATCGTATGTTTTTTGTCGGTCGCTCTGCTTTGTGTGGTGGCATTTTCTTCGATCACCTTTGGAGCCGTCAACTGGAAGCAGCTCCAGGGCACGGAGATCCGTTTTCTGATGAACAAGCATCCCTTCACCACATTTATAGAACCAAAGGTGCCCGAGTTTGAAAAGTTGACCGGCATCAAGGTTACTATCGAAGCTTTTCCAGAGGATCAATACCGGAACAAAAGGACGATCGAACTCAATGCCGGAGGCAAGGTGGATGGTTACATGATTATGCCGGGTCAGGACGATCTCCACTACTGGAAAGCGGGATGGCTCCAGCCCCTGGATGCGTACATCTCAGATCTCTTCCTGACCGAGGCAGACTGGAATTTTAAGGACTTCTTCCCGAGCTTCGCAAAGGCCTCATCCGTTGACGGTAAGCTGATCGGCATCGTGATCAATGCCGAGACTTCGCTTTTGTCTTATCGCAAGGATCTTTTCACGAAGTTCAAGGTGAAGGTTCCTCAAACCATGAAAGAGCTGGAGGAAGTGGCCAAGTTTTTCTACGGCAAGGAGGTTGATGGTAAGAAGATGGTTGGGATCACATTGAGGGGAAAGGGAGCTGCGGCTACGTCCCAGTGGGTCGATTTTCTGTACAGCTTCGGTGGTTCGTGGACGACCGCCCAGGGCAAGTCGAACTTCGCCTCGCCCCAGGACATTGCAGCCTTCAAGTTTTACGGCGACCTGCTGAGGAACTACGGTCCTCAAGGGGGAACGATGCTCCATTGGGCTGAGAGCACCTCCATCTTTATGGAAGGCAAAGCCGCCATGATCTATGATGCCAATGTGTTCAAGGCATTGTATGAAAACCCCAAGGAATCCAAAGTTGCGGGGAAAGTGGGTTACGCTGTTATCCCGGCCGGCCCGGCAGGAAGGCTGCCCCATGTTTCCAACTGGAGCCTCTCCATCAGCAAAACCAGCACACCCGAGAGGCAAAAAGCAGCCTGGCTATTCATCCAGTGGGCCACCAACAAGAATAACTCCCTCGGCGCACTCCTGGCCGGGGTGCCGGCAGGAAGGGCCTCGGCATGGAACTCCAAGGAATATAAATCCAAAGACGACCATCCGGACTGGACGTCAGGCACGATGAAGTCGTTTGAGATCGGCCAGCCCCAGTGGAACCCACCCGTCATCAATGTCCCCGAGATCCGGGATATCACCGGCCAGGTGATCGTGGATGCCATCGAGGGCAAGGATGTGGTCGCCTCGGCTAAGAAAGCAGCCGAGCTGATGGATAAGAAGATGGAACGATAACTGTCAAGCGGCCGGGATCTGCTCGCGTTTGGTCCGTGGGCATATCCCGGCATCGAGCCAGCAACGACTTTCATGAAGAGCACCTCCAGCGCAGTAACGCGGTTTCTTGATCGCCGCCAATCGCTGGTCTACCCGGCGCCGGCGGTGATCGCCCTTTTTTTCATCGTCATCATTCCCATTGCGTATAACCTCTATCTTACCTTTACCAGGTGGACCATCGGCCTGGGGCAGCCACGCTTCATCGGCTTCGGCAACTTCATCGAGCTCATCTCGGACGAGCGCGTTTGGAACGGCGTCAAGGTCATGATCTATTTCAGCGGCCTTAGCCTTTCCCTCGAGCTGGTGTTTGGACTTCTCATTGCACTTTACTTCAACCGTGAATTCAAGGGCAGCGAAATCGTTCAGGCCCTCTACATCTTTCCGTTTGCAGCCACACCGGTGGCGGTCGCATTGATCTGGAGGATCATGCTAAACCCTGAAATCGGGGTCATGAACTATCTGCTGCAAAGCATCGGCCTTCCGGGAAGCCTGTGGGTGAGCAGCCCGAAGACAGTGATTCCGGCCCTGGCGATGGTCGATATCTGGAAGTGGACGCCCATGATCACCCTCATCGTCCTGGCCGGTCTCAAATCATTGCCCCATGATCCCTATGAGGCCGCACGAATGGATGGGGCCAATACGTTTCAAATCTTCTGGTACATCACCCTGCCCCTGATCCGGCCCGTGCTGATTGCGGCATTAATGCTAAGGTCCTTGGACAACTTGAAGGAGTTCGACATGATTTACACCATCACCCAGGGCGGTCCTGGCATCTCTTCCGAGACACTGTATCTGTATTCCTACAATGTCGGGTTCAGCTTCTTCAAGGCCGGATACGGATCGGCCCTCATGGTCGTGGTGTTCTTAATCGTTCTGGTCTTTAACGTGGTCATGAACCGGCTGCGACTCAGCGCACAGGATGTCTGAAGCGGAGCCGGCACCTTGTCTTGATGAAGGTGTGCAAGAGATGACAATTCAGAAGATTTCCAGATCGATCGTTTTTTATGCAGGCGCCATTGCCCTCTGCGTCCCGCCGGT
This sequence comes from uncultured delta proteobacterium, assembly GCA_963820625.1. Classification (GTDB taxonomy): domain Bacteria; phylum Desulfobacterota; class BSN033; order BSN033; family UBA1163; genus CAWGAV01. The sequence goes on along the minus strand of CAWGAV010000014.1, from coordinate 8,482 downwards.
GTTCGTCTTCGTCTGGATGATTCTGACAGGCCTTAAAACCGGCGTTCAAAACATTGCCTATCCCCCGGAGTTCATCTTTACGCCCACGCTGGAGAACTTCAGGGCTGTCTTTCAACAGTACAATTTTTTCAGATATCTGATGAATAGTCTCATCGTCGCTGGTCTGGCCACGGGTATTTCGCTGGTGCTGGGGCTGCCCGCGGCTTATTCCATCGCCAAATACCGACAGGGAAAGATCGGAATCATCATCCTGGTCGCCAGGATGACGCCCTTTGTGAGCTACCTGCTGCCCTGGTACATCATCTTTCGTCACCTGCGACTGATCGACACCTACACAGCCCTTACCATCACCCATCTGATCATTACCCTTCCCATGGTGATCTGGGTGATGGTTTCTTTTTTCGAAGGCATGCCGGAGGAGTTGGAAGACGCGGCCATGATCGACGGGTGTTCGCGCCTGCAAAGCTTTCTCATTATCGTTCTACCCCTGGTGCGAAACGGCATCGCCACCTCGGCGATCATGTCATTTATCTTTTCCTGGAACCAATTTCTCTTCTCACTGATCCTCTCCGGCCCAAAGACCAAAACCGTGCCCGTTGCAGTATATAATTTCATCTCCTACGGAAAGATTGACTGGGCCGGTATCGGCGCTGCGGCTACCCTGATCGTGTTGCCGGTTTCCGTGTTTGCATTCTTTGTGCGGAGGACGATCGTTCAGGGACTGACCATGGGTGCTTTGAAGGATTGAGGAGATGGCTCCAAACATTTTTCCGTGCAATGACCCCTCCTCCGCTGATAACATCTCCGACCGCACAGGGGCTCGATTCAAATGGTCTCGCGGGTAGTCGAGCTTCAGGCCTTGTCACAGAGATTTCCATTCTTGTATCCGTTATAATAGTAGGAGTGTAAGGACGGGAAAGGAAAGCTCAAAGATGTCGCTTTCGGAAGAGAAAATCAAAGAGATTATTGAAACCGGAACACCTGCAAGGCTGTATGAGAAAAAACGTGTGCTGGTTTTAACGCCCGATGGGACAAGGACCTGCCCCCTGCCGATGATGGTCCGCGCTGTCCGTGAGGTGGTCGGAGAGCGGGCCGCTCAACTGGATTTTATGGTTGCCCTGGGAACCCACCCCCTTCTGGCTGAAGAAAAGATCTTAAAGCTTTATGGAATAACCGCCCGATACAGAAATGAGCGATTCGGCCGGTCCGACTTTTTCAGCCACCGCTGGGATTTGCCGGAGACCTTTCGGCAAATCGGACATTTGTTCGAGAGAGATGTTGAAAAAATCTCCGGTGGACTTTTGAGAGAGAAGGTGACGATCGATATTGACCGAAAGATATATGATTATGACCTGATCTTCATTCTGGGACCTGTCTTTCCCCATGAAGTCGTCGGGTTCTCTGGGGGTGCCAAATACTTCTTTCCCGGCATCTCGGGCGGCAAGTTCCTGGATTTTTTTCACTGGCTGGGAGCTGTTGTGACGTGCAGGGAGATCATCGGTAAAAAAGATACTCCGATCCGGCAGATGATCAACCGCGCCATGGAAAAAATCGATCTGCCCATTCACTGTTTAGCCATGGTGGTTGATTCGGAGGCCGGCCTGTACGGCTTATTTGCCGGCGATGTCAAAGAGGCATGGTTGGATGCCGCAGATCTATCTTCAAGGGTCCACATCGTAACCGAGAAGAAACCCTATCGGATCGTATTGGGCCGAGCGCCTGAAATGTATGACGAAATCTGGACAGCCGGGAAAGTGATGTACAAGCTGGAACAGGTTGTTGCCGAGAATGGCAAACTCATCATCTATGCTCCGCACATTCATACGATTTCCAGAACATGGGGAAGATATATTGAAAGAATAGGATATCATACCCGGGACTATTTCCTGGCTCAGATGGATCACTTCAAAGATATCCCCAGGGCCGCTTTAGCCCATTCCACCCATGTTCGCGGAACCGGCACCTATCAAAACGGCATCGAGAAACCCCGCATCGAAGTTGTCCTTGCGACTTCCATCCCGAAAGAAAAATGCGAGCAGATCAGCCTGGGCTATATGGATCCGGCTGAGATCAAGATTGAAGATTACGTAGGAAAAGAGGACGAAGGTATCCTGTATGTAGATAACGCCGGGGAGATCCTCCACCGCCTGGAGCCGGGATGCTCATGAAAGGGGTCAAGGATTCGAGAATTCAAGGGTTCAAGAAGGATCAATAGAAAAGTTTCGCTCGAACCCCTGGACCATTGATTCGTTGAATCATCCGGTAAGCTATGGGAAAAGACTGTATGGTACTCATCCTGATGGGTCCGATGGGATGCGGGAAAACGGCCATCGGGAAAATGCTTGGCGAGAAGCTCGGCTGGCCTTTTTACGATGCGGATGATTTTCATCCAAAAGAAAACGTTGAAAAGATGCGAGCTGGAATTGCCTTAAGCGATGAAGATCGCAGACTCTGGTTGGAGAAGTTACGGGGTCACATACAACGCTGGCTGAAAGAGAAACAGAACACGATCCTGGCTTGCTCAGCCCTGAAGCAGGCTTACCGGGATATCCTCGGGGTGGACCAGAGAACGGTGAGGACGGTCTATTTAAAAGGCTCATACCCATTGCTGCGCAAACGGATTGAAGCACGCCAACATCCTTATATGGACAAGAGTTTGCTAAGAAGTCAATTAGATGCTTTCGAAGAACCGAAGGACGGTCTGCGTGTTGACATCTCCGCAGCTCCTGAAACAATTGTCAGTACCATTATTCAAAACCTGAAGCTGGAAAGATGGAAAATACGATCTCCTGTATGATCACGGAGATCAAAAGATCCGAATGGCCGTCAATAAAGAAGAATTTGAGCGCCGGATGACGAAGAAGGGAATAGGATTGGCCTCCTCATGGGAGACGATCCGCGATATCCAGGTAGATGTCAAAAGCGCCACCCTCGCGTATGCCACAGTAAAAATAGGCTTCAAACCCACAAGAGGAGGAGAGACGAAATTTCGTACAGAGACCTATCGGATGTCCTTTGAAAAAGGGATGTGGAAGATTAATCTTACGAAGATCCTCAACGCCAAGATTTAAAAATAGGTTCACTTCCCATATTTCATTCCCCGTATTGTCTCTTCTTTACCAATGCCTCATATCTTGACAGATCCTTTCCTAGTTGGTCATAAATGCAATGGATATGAGCAGGAAAGAGAGGAGAGCGTACCATGCGCAAATTGAAGAAGGTTCCAAAATTCAGGAGTGAGAAAGAGGAATCGGAATTTTGGGCAACCCATGATTCGACGGAATACATAGATTATTCAAAGGCAAAAAGGGTATTGTTCCCAGACCTGAAGCCATCGACTCGATCCATCTCCATCAGGCTGCCGGAGTCTCTTATTGAGCATTTAAAAGTTTTAGCCAATAAGAGGGATATCCCTTATCAATCTCTGTTAAAAATGCTTCTAATAGAGAAAGTGGAAGAGGAGTTCCACTCGGCCAAGTAGCCCTGTTGTTTTGTGAAGAGGTAATGTGCGCTGACTTTTTTCTATTATCGTCCTTTAAAATAAGGAGACATCCCATTTTTGAGTTATTGCCTTCGAGCCTTCCGGACGGCTCGAATTTCTGATCGAATTTGAGAGTCTGTCAATCTGTTTAACTTTGATTTCATGGATTTTTTCGCCTCTTTTTATGGGAAAATTATTTATGACTCCCAAGCCATGTAATCGCGTCTTTCAGTTTGGTTTTAACCAATGCATCAACGAGTTTTCTGTCGGCGGTCATCATCGCAGTCTCATAGACCTTTGCCAGGCTGACATATATGGCATCGTAAACAGTGATCCCGCATGCAATGGCGATATCCAGAGCCAACGGCAATAGGGGTTTTGAGGCTTCAATCTTTAAAGGAAACGATAGAATGGCATCGGTGATCTCTTCAACCTCAGAATGAGTGAGTTCTTTCAGACGGTTCTTTTTCCAAAGTATATTCCCGACCTCTGGGTAGATCAAATCCGGTGCAGACAACTCAATATCACCCTTTTCCACCTTAGCCAATAATCGCTCAGCTCTACCAAAGAGGACCTCAGGGACATAAAACTTGATCAGAACACTTGCATCAATGACAAGGTTCACCGGGACCTGTCCTCCCTGAGAAGTTTAGCGCTGTCGGTGAAACGAATGGCTTTCTTCTCGAGTCTCTTCCTGAGGTCCAACGCTTTCTGGAAAATGTCAGGAGAGGATTGGTTCGCTGTTTTTTCGAGAACCGTCCTAAGCTCCTGTTGAAGCGACCTTTTGTGACTCTTTGCCATGTTTTTGAACCTATCAAGTACTCCCTCAGGGATATTTCTTATCAGAACGTTTGCCATTGCTCCAATACCTCCTTGATATCAAAATGATATCATAGGTTACACAAATTTGCAAAAAAATCTCAACTCTGGTAATTTACTTTTAGACATCATGATTACACCCAGAGCATAATCATCTATCTGAGGGTTCTTTGATTTTTTTCCATTACCCGATTTAATTTAATCCAGGGGATTGAATATGATTAAGATCTACGATGAAGAGATCAAGTCAGACTTCAAAGGAACGATCGTTGATTTAGAGACCATTGGATATTTTGATGATAGATATGAGGATTCGAGACGATACAGAGATATTATTCCCATAATATTTGGCTATATTAATAGGGATGGAATTCGAATCTTATGCGCTAAGGATCAAGATTCAATATCTGAACTCGGAAAAGAGATCATCAAGGTATTGGATTCGTTAGAAAAGCCATTTTATGCATTCAACACTCATTTTGAGCGGGGGGTTCTATTTAATCATATTGGGAAGAAAGTAGTATTTGAAGGTGAATTGAATTGGGAGAAATTTGAATCGAAAAGGAGGGCCATTCAATTTTTTGGAATTCACGATTATGGAGATCCTTTTAATGATAATGGATTGTTGTGTTCGCAAAGTTGGTCAAAGGGTAATATTGATCATGCCGTTTTACATAATCGAAGCTGTCTTTTGAAGGAGAGGGATATTTTATTTAAAAGGGGTTTCAGAAAACCAGATAAATTGAGGCTAATACGATGAATCTTTTGGAACATATAAAAGCTCTTTAAATCCTCCCCTTCAATACTTCCAGGAATTCTGCTGGAGAGAATTTTTTTATTCCTCCCTCGCCAAGGCTCCGGAGGGTGCCACCTTCTATACTAAAAGCCACAGAAGTTCCCATCTCACTGGTCAAGACTTTTGGGGACTCCTAAGGTAGCAAATAGGAAATGGGAGATAAAAAAGCGCATGATGATTTGAAGCGGTTGATTGACCCGTTCGGCGGCGCCAAGCCCCGCCTTTGAAGGCGGGGTAAAGAAGCGCCGCTCAGGGGTTGACTAAGAGGACTTTAATCCATTTTTTGCCTTAAGGACTCATTCTCCTTTCGATTTGCTCAACCCGTTGCTTCAATGACTGTAATTCAGTTTCGAGATACATGATGCGTCGATCGAGCTCCGCATAGGAAAATTTAATAGCAGCTAACACATCTTGATGTTTTTCGTCAATCTTTCCATCGAGCCTATCTATGCGGCGATCGAATTTTTGATCCAAATTCATCACACCTTCGGCCACTTGCTGGACTTTACTTATTACATCCTCCGATATCACATGAAAATGGTGGATGATTTCTTCTTTAAAATCCCCTAATCTTTTATCAAGATATCCTTTCCATTCTTCTGGCATATTTTCTCCTTATTTGTGATATACATACTACATATCTTGCCAAAACGTCAAGAATTTTTCTTAAATAGCAATAAGTTTTTGACCCATTCGGCGGCGCCAAGCCCCGCCTTTGAAGGCGGGGTAAAGAAGCGCCGCTCAGGGTTGACTGAAATAAAAAAGCATCTCGATTTAATCTCAAATTTGAATTCCTGAGAATTTCCCTTTACAATTTTACTTGCAAACGAATTATTCCAATGATAACAATACAAACGCAAATAAGATGACGTCACCCCCACCCTGACCCTCCCCCGTCGAGGGGGAGGGGCGAGGTGGGGGGTGTTCGCTTTATTCGGTGTCATTCGTTTTATTCTTTACTCGTTATTAATTTATGGAAACTGGAGAAAAAGTAAACAAAGGGCTTAAAGGGCTCGAAGAAAAGGTCTTTGATCGCGACCTGTGCGCTGATTGTGGGGCTTGTCTCTCCTTATGTCCTTATCTCCGTTCGTGGAAGGGCAGGGTCGTTAAACTCGATAATTGCAATTTGGAAGAGGGGCGATGTTTTGCTTACTGCCCCCGAACCGAGGTTGACCTGAATGAAGTCTACAACAAGATTTTTGGAAAGAGCTATGAAGAGATTGAAATGGGTCCTTTCAGAAAAATCATGATGGCCCGCGCCAAAGATCCCATCTGGACCAAGAAGGCTCAAACCGGAGGTGTGGTTTCTGCCCTGATTGATTTTGCCTTAGGAGAAGGAGTCATCCAGGCTGGAGTTCTTACTCCCCGTGATGGAGATCTTCTCCCTCAGGGGAAGATCATCACGAGCCGCAAAGCAATCCTCGGCTGTGCCGGTTCAAGTTATGTTTCCGGTCCTACTCTGGAGGCATTAAATAGAGGACCATGGAAGGGAGAGGAACGGATAGGGATCGTAGGTTTACCCTGTCAGGTACTGGCCCTGGCGAGAATGAAAACTTCAGAGCTTGAAAAGAAAACTCCTATAGACCGGGTGGATCTTGTGATCGGCCTCTTCTGCACCTGGGCACTCGACTACAAACCATTTATGACTTTTTTATATGAGCGGGTTGGTAGCCGCTCGATCAAAAAGCTGAACATCACACCGCCTCCGGAAAGAATATTGGAGGTGACATCTGGAGGAACATTATATCGGATTCCTGTTGATGACATCCGGTCTTTTATTCGGCCAAGTTGCCGGGTCTGCCTTGACATGACTGCTGAACTTTCAGACATCTCCGTTGGAACAGTCGAAGGGAAGGAAGGCTGGAACACGGTGATTGTACGCACAGCGATGGGTGAAAATCTTTTAAGACGGGCTAAGAAGGCGGGTGTCATCGAAACCCGACCTCTCTCTAAGGATAATCTGGATCATCTTAAAGAGGCCTCGCTCCTCAAGAAGAGGCGGGCCATCGACGCCCTCAAGGGAAAGGAAGGGGTTGAAACAGCCTACTTTAACCTCTCGGCCAATTTGGTCAAGCGCATACTTTCGGAGTCAGGGGAGGCCACACCATGAGCTCCATTGCCCAGAATGCTCCTGGGAAAACAGTCCTTCTGATGGGAAACGAGGCCATTGCCCGTGGAGCCCTTGAAGCAGGGGTGAAGGTCTGTGCTGCCTATCCGGGGAACCCCTCGTCTGAAATCATCGGTACCTTAGCCAAAGTAGCTGAAAAATTGGGTCTTCATGTGGAGTGGTCGGTAAATGAGAAGGTTGCTCTGGAAGTGGCAGCCGCTGCGTCTTTTGCAGGACTCAGGGGCCTCTGTGCCATGAAGCAAAACGGGCTCAATGTGGCTTCTGACTTCCTTCTCAACCTCAATCTCTCGGGATGTCGCGGGGGTCTTGTCCTGGTCGTCGCGGATGATCCGGCAGGAGTCTCTTCCAGCAATGAGGAGGATTCCCGTATCTTTGCCAAGCTGGGCGATCTGCCTCTTTTGGAACCTGCCAGCTTCCAGGAAGCCAAAGAAATGACCAAATCAGCTTTCGAGATCTCCGAGCAACTTGGGCTGCCTGTTCTGATTCGAAGTGTTACTCGGGTCTCCCATGCACGGGGAAATGTGTGTCTCGATGAACTTCCCCAATCGGATCCCAAACCGAGGTTTGAAAATTCTCAACGATTTTTTGCTCTTCCTGCAGTGCTTAACCACAAACTCCTTCATGAAAAGCTCAACAGGGCTAAGCAGATGGTCGAAGAATCGCCATTCAATTTCTATCGAGGTCCTGAAAAACCCGAATTGATGGTGGTCACGAGCGGAAGCGGATGGATGTATTCATTGGAAGCAGTGATTAACCTGAATGTTCAGGACAGAGTCGGAATTCTTAAACTGGGGACCACATGGCCCCTTCCTGAGAGCTATGTCCTCGAGCACCTCAAGAAGGCGGATCGGATCCTTTTTATCGAGGAAGTGGATCCCTTCTTAGAGAATAACGTTAAGGAAATATATGCTCAGAGCTGTCTTGTCCTGGGGCTAAAAGCCTTTTTTGGAAAGGCAAGTAAGCATATTCCCGACGTCGGCGAGCTCAACCCTGAAATTGTCACTCATGCTATTCAGAATCTTATTCAAGTTCCTTATGAACCGCGGCCTGCTGATTATGCCCTGCGTGCCCATGAGGCCGCCGCTGAACTTATCCCTGCCAGGGCACTTAGTTTCTGTGCAGGTTGCCCGCACCGAGCCACTTACTGGGCAGTGAAGATAGCTCTCGCTTTAGATGGGAGAGATGGTTTTGTTCTTGGAGACATCGGTTGTTATTCCCTGGGAATGGGCCCTTCTGGTTTTGGACAGATGAGAACCTT
>CAWGAV010000013.1:0-118278 GCA_963820625.1 uncultured delta proteobacterium | reverse complement strand
CGGGAGGCCTTATAAGTGTTCGGCATTATTTTTCTTTCTTGAACGCATCCAGTCCGTCTACAAAAGTAATGGCGTTTCGATACGTTGACGACAGCTCGCGGATAACATCGTAGCTGATTGAGGTCGTGATCGTCAGCTTCGCACCAGTGGTGGAAGCGATAGCGGCAAGCTCGCGAAGGACGTCGTAGCTAATGCTGCCAGAAATCACCAGGTTGCTGCCGTTACGAACGATATCTTTGAGAACATCATACGCGGCCATATGTACCTCCTTTCATGTTGGATATGGCATGGGTGCCGAACGATTAAAATCAGCGGCGCGGGCAAGTACACTTGCCAAAATCGCGCCAGGCTTATTCCGCGTCCGCTGGAGTGATTCGTTATGCATATAGTCTTTCTATATTATCTATTTTTATTTCCCTTTTTTATGAATCTCTACCTGAATCGCTCCTTGCTCGATCATGCTTTTAACGTATGATCGAGAAAAGCGGCATCCAGCGACTTGCCTATTTCTATGAAGATCATGGGGGAAAATCATATTGCCTTTGTAGAACATTAAGAGAAGCACATCAGTGTTTTTATCTATGAACTTCCAACGAGGTTCATCTAGATTTGGGCACATAAGCGAGTGACCGAATATTACTCGATTGCCGTTTGGATCACTATAGATTGAAGCAGTTCTGTCATCAACCTCGATGCTGACAAAGATTTCCGTTGCAAGAGGTTGCGATATGTTCACTATTCGCCATCCAATGTCCTGATATTTGACCTGAAGGATATTTTTTAATGATTTAAGTTTTTCTTTAGATAAAATAATGGAAGATTTTCCATTGTCGCCTTGTGCAACGCCCCAACTTACTGTTAGAGCAGTGAGCAATACTAAGGCCAATATTTTGCAGGATGCAATTGCTGTAGTTGAATCTGGCTTTTCCTTCATTTTCATTTTCACTTCTTTAATGCCAAAATAACTAAAAATATTTGTAATATGGAAGCAAAGAGTGTAATAAATATTAATAATTGTGAACTCGTACCATAGATTTTATGAACTTTAGCTGTGATTGTCCCCTGTGCAAGTAAACTCCCATTATCTTGAGTTAATCGAAAGCCATAATGTTGATCTTTTTCCATAGGATATTCTTTTGAACCAAGCTGAGATTTTCCTATAAATATGTTATCTGTTACTTTATAACCACCCATTTGCAAATACCATATACCTTCTTCATTTGGACTAATTTCAAAATTGACCAGATTAATGCCTTTATTTTCCACCGTGCCCATTAGATTAAAATTAACAATACCATCACTATCTGGTGTGATTATCCAGTTCTTATTGGAAAAGTTTACTCCTTTTTGATTATCGCTTACTAATTGGACTTCATAAAACAATGTCGAAGGCTTTATAACGAAAATAAAAATCACACTTGTTACAAAAAAAGAGGACATTAAACCTATTAGGCTTATCTTTTTACTCATCATCCTTCTCCTTGAGCTTTGCTACCTCAAATCAATAATTCCTATTTTTCCATCTCCCCGGCGAACTTCCAGTGCAACGAAACTATAGACAGTAATTCGATTCTTAGTTAGGAAGACATTAACAACCTTTTTGATAATCTCCCTTTGAGTTTTAGAAACCGGGTCATTAAAAGTAAGGACAATGCCACGGACCATGCTACCTGCAGGGCCTCCAAGGATTTCACCTCTTCCTTCCATCTCGGTGTTCCCACACTCAGCAGGTATACCGGCTTGGCCTAGTGATGCACATAGTTCTTTTCTTTGTGCGAAGGTAAGGCCATCGCCAAAAGCATGGACAGGTAAGTTGTAAAGAAATAGTAACGTACTGAGTCCCATTACAAGAACAAATCTTTTTTGAAACAGGTAAGTTGTATTTAGCATTTTTACCCCCTGGCTATTGAAGCCTGCCGCAATCTGAAATGCCGCGAATGTGCTTTATCAGGATTGCAGTGTATTGAATAGTTTGTATATGTGTTTTTGCATAACGCGATGCATGACAAGCGCGGGCAATCACTCCAAAATGAAAAACATGCCAGACTTAACCCGCGTCTGGTCGATGCAATGGTTAGATATTTTTTATTCTCTAAGCGTGTAATCAATACTTCCTCTTCCCATAATTTTTCAGCCATGAAAGCAAATCAGAATAATCTCTAAGTGAAAGTTGGTATTGAAGTTTACTTGCATATTCAATCGCATCTTTAGAAAAGTATGATGTTGTAGCAATAATTCCATGAGTTGCTCTTTCAGCAGTTGTTGTACCGTAAAGACTTCTAACAATTTCAACACCTACTGGATGATGCTCGTTGTATCGCTTGCATTCGATCAAATATAGAAATGTTCCTAATGAATCCTTTCTTATTGCACGAACGTCGCATCCGCCATCGCGTGTTCGAGGCGTGATAATTATGTCGTAACCAAGATCTTTGAATATTTCAGCAACAATTTCTTCAAATTTTCGAGGCTCAAGATGGTAAAGTGATTTTGGATGTTTAGATAAATAACGTATTAACTCCGCATTTGCAGCTTCAAGCTCAATCCGAACACCACTTAGAATGTTTTCTTTACTATAATCACGAAATGTAAAAATACGGGACTCGTTATTGGGCAAATTACTTTTATCGAACACAGCATTGATATTGTATGTATCAAGTAGCATGTCTACGTCATATGATGAGGCAGAATTAACCGAACCTCCAGGCTTGAAAATCCAGTAATTTCCATCTTCCACATCTTCCATATAACCGAAGGAACCAAGAAACGCCCTCACATCTTCGATGTTCTGGAAGCGCTCATCAATAATTTCCCCATTAGTTCCCCACGGACCGGAAAGTAATAATTCGCCAGTTGAATCATCATACTCTGCCGATTCTAATATTTCTTCTAAAGTTTCAATCGCTTTATCTTCTAATTCTTCTGAGTAATAATCATCTTCTTCCATAGTTTTTCAATCGATGCCTTTATTATCTAACGATAGAATTAAGCCGCCCGGCCACAAAGGACCATCTGAAAACGTGCCACGCTTAATCCGGGTCGGCTTGAATGACTTGTTATCTGACGCCACGGGCCGCCAAAGTATCTTGTACGATAAGATGCGTTCCCAAGAGTTGTATAGCCATAGCTTGCTCATCGCCACCATAGAGGTGAATACGGTCGAGCAAAAGGAGTGGATCCGCCACTATAGCAGCAACCTCGAACAGCATTTGTACCTTCTTGGGAGACGTGTTCCAAAGGAGCTTCTCTCGAGCCAGCCTTTCCAATTCTTCCGGGGCAGCTTCAAAGGGTTCCGCAATAGATTCTCACGAGCCGTGTAGACGATAGTACTCAACGTCTTTTCCGCCATGCATGTACCTGATTGCCTCCTCCAAAGCATATAGTCCCTCTCGCTCGCCCTTGCGAGCAAGCTCACGAGTTCGGTTGACAGCTGCATCTCGTTCTTCGATATTTTGAGAAAGGAGTTGCTGTGCCAAACTGCTTAAGTTTGATTTTGCATCTGGTTCTTTGCGACTGAATATTCTGTCAAACAAACCCATCTTTACCTCCTTTTGTGCCCTCATTAAGCAGATAACGTTCGGCTTCACCTGGAGCCGGCATTTTCGGCGATCAGGTGGAAGCCGTTGTTAGGTTACCCTAATAGTTTCTGTATAGGTTCGCCAATTGCCTCGCTTTCTGGATAGGCATTTACTTCAATTCTCCAAACACCATCCGATACGCGAAAGAGAACGTAATCTTGTTTATTCTTTACATTATAAATATACGTGTATCTTTCCTCCTTAGGACAAAACCATCTTAGGTACCAATATTCTGTTGTGGTCACATGAGCGCTGTCACCAGAAAACCTGACAACCTTTGCCTCTAATAATTCATAAGTAGATGGATTTCCTTTATTCGAGATTATCCAGCCTCGCTCCCCGCACCTTTTCAGGACGTTTACCACTCGACGCCTTGCAGAACCATCTTTTGTGAAATATTGGTCTATTCCTATTAAATCAATTGTTGGTAATTTCATATATGCATTAAACTCTTCCTTTGCACCGCCCCTGACGGCACCAAGTATTTCATCGAACAAAGTTTCCGGAATAAATACATTAAGAAGTCTTTGAAATCCGGTGTTGAAATCATCGCGAAAGTCAGCGTATAGTTTATCCTTTAAGAAAAATGGTATGTCACACTCCTTGTAAAGGACCGGCAATACCTTGAGCATTTTTCCTGTTATCTCAGATGTAATCGCTAATTCTAGCTCTTTCTGAACCCAACCAGACGAAACTGAGCTAGGGGTTAGAATTACAGCCAAGTATTCCATTTCTTGTATACCTTGGCTGATTTTCCTAATCAGGGACTCGCCAACCTTGATTTCTGCTTCATCTATCCACACTTTTACTCCATAATCCAGCAGGAATCTTCCTAGCTTCCTGGCAAACTCTTTGTCTACAGTGTTATGGCTAAGAAACACGCCGGCCATTACGCCCCCTTAATAACCTAACGTAGAAATCAGCGGGAGCCAATGTTTATTGGCGATCCGCTGGATTGACTGGTTGGGAGGTTCTTATGTCTGTTAATCATCTTTTGTTTAAACTACGTACTCCAGACGGCCACTGGTACGAATTGTACCTAAATGGGACACATAAAGGGTTCCCGGTTGGAACTATAGTGTTAAATTATGCCATCCCCATATTCTATGCCGGGATAGAGAATGTCCCAAGCCCTCTGGTCCCCAACGAGGAAAGTAAGTCCATCGGGTGATGGTTTTTCGCATGGGGTTGCGTTGAATAGTGCTGCAAGGGCGTGGGCAGAAGGAGAAAAGTTAGCGGTTATGATGTTTGTTTCAGGATCTTCCCTGGAGAAGACGACCATATGAAGCGGATTGCCTGCCGTATCATGAAACGGCATGAAAGAGTCTATGATTTGTTTGGAAGGTTGATATGCTTCGATACCGTCCCCGAGGCTACGCGAGTACCAAGTGTCCATATGATTCTCCTTTGTAGTGTTATATTCTATTTACTCCCAACGACTGAAGTCAGCGGGGGCTGTAAGCCATCCGCTGGAGTGATTGGTTATAGGTTGAGTCTCTTTTTTAAGGCATCGACCAATTGGTTCGAATCGTTTTCGTTTAAGCTAATGCCGAATCGTCTAGTTTTACCTTCATAATCGAAAGCAATTGTGCCGCCTGACAGTCCCCAGTAAGCCATGCCAGCACTCCAACTCATCATTGAGCCGAAAAAGCCAGATGCCCGGAGATTGGATAATTTGGATATCTCATAATTTCTTGACAGCCCATACCCCAAAATAGAGCGCTTTATTCTTAAGCTCCCGAGTTCCACTGTAATCACCTCGAATCCAAATACACCCCATAGAAAAGCATATAAGGCAAAAATTTCTCCTACTATCCAACCACAAAGCCAAATAAGCAAAAACCAAACCTCTTCACTCTCTCCTGAAATAACTTGCTTGATAGCAAATGCACCACCGATGGTCCATCCAGTTAGCCAGATTGGCAAAAAGATTAGCATAAAAATATTCTTCGGAGATGAAATACGTATTTCTGAGCCGAGGATCTTTATTCTCTTTCCAAATTGATCCATTCTTTTTCCTATAACGCCGCGGGTCACCGGGAGCCCGATTTTTTGGGCGATCCGGTGCAGCCGCTTGTTAGCACTTAATTGCTCCATTCCTTGTAAGTCCTCTTGTACCTGGTCGGGACTGATTCCGGATCAACTAGTGAAACCAATTGTGAGAATGAACTCTTACATCTGGCGTAGGTACGTATACGGGTTCCCACTACGGTGCGTGTTTCTGGAAGTTGGAGCATGATAACGATTTCTGAAGGGGTAAACCCTTTGATCATTCTGGTGTAATCCGGATAAGCGGCGCGGGATATGCCATAAGGGTTACCCACGGCACACGTCACGACGGTCTCGACAAGCTCTTGTTTCACAGTGTCAGGAACCGGGACTTGGCCGATAATCTGATAAAGCCTTTCAGCAAAAGGAGGTTCGTTATAGAAATTGTCAAAGGCCTGATGGACGCTGTATAGTCGCTTACAAGCATTGGATATTATAGCATGTCTCTCTGCTTCCCCAAGTAGGGCGAGTAAACCAAGTTTTTCGAAGTATTGTTGTGATGCACCGTGTCTCTTACCGTCCCCTTTGGCCAAGTAATCCTGATGCCGATCAATGAGGTCAGACTGTATTCTCGGTGTGAAGTTGTCGGCGAAATGTCTAGATACCGAGAGAGCGTTCAAACGGGTCTCCTCGGAAAGCGACGGATCACAATACATTCCGTGCAACGTCCCGAAAAGTAACTCCCGTTGGGCCTCATGAGTATCGCTTAGCCTCTGGACCCATTGGTCCTCTTGTTCTCGACTGAATTTGCCGCCCTTTAGGGCTAGAACAAAAGCTTGAATGTCAACGCCCACTGGATTCTTTTCGTCGCCAAGTCCATACTTTGCGCATCTGTTAACAAATGCGATAAACTCACTGTCATCGATCTTCCCAACTGCTGGATGAGCTGCGGAAAAGTTGTTTCTTATGTCTCTGCATTGGTCTAGGAAAAAGAACCCATCCTCTGTAATCAGATTCAGTCTGAGGCAAAGATCTAGGAGTTCAGCGTCTTTGAGATCAGCCAGAGCGTCTTCATCAAAGTTAGTATTTCCGGTTACCTGCCGGACAACCGTTAGGCCGAAAGCCCTTACTTTCTCCCGCAGCTCTAAAACGGTGGCATTCCATACGTAATTGATCGCTCCGTCGAATAGACCAACAGCAACAGCGACGCACATTTTGGCTAACTCTTCCTTGCGGTGCTGTGGGGGGATTTTCTTAAGGACTCGCGGCAGGCCAGTCCAAGCTGCCTCAATTTCTTCGTCGCTTGCCAATATTTCTCTGGGGACGCCTAGCGCACTGGTCAATGCCGTAAGGGCTGGCAAGGTACTGTCGATAACGGCTGGCAATTTGAGATCAGTCACTTTTCCCTCCAAAGGTTATTTCGTTTCTAGGTGCTAACAGATATTAGACGCTCCTGGGCGCAACTATTCTCTGTATCTTTTCCCACTGGCTCAATAGGGCGGTCTTCTCGAGCCGCTTCTCAGTCTCGGGCCGCTTGTATTTATGCCATTTCTCCAGATTGCTAAGTTTGAGTCGTCGGACTTCTTTTCCAAAGAATGCAAAACATTTCTTTTCGAGGTCGGAAGACAAGTCGAGGAAATCCTGTCTAATCACTTGACCGATTTGCAGATACTTCTCGCTCGGTACCTCAGTCAGATTCTGATATAGGGTCACCAAATAGTCTTGCACGAAATTCAGTTCTCGTTTGGCCTCTGTCGTTAGCCACGTGGATCCTTCCAGGGTAAGCTGGGTAAACCGGATGAACCATTGGTCGAAATCCTCTTTGGAACGTAGCACTTGGGGTGCCCTTGCTACTTCACCGTTTTCTTCTGTTGCGCCCAGGGCTACCATAACGCGCATTTCAAGTGCCACGGCTATTACGTTTTCGTGGGCTCTTATCCGCCTTTCTAATAGCTTGTCCCAAAGGCGAAGATTGTACTCGCGCTTCTTCAGCAGCCATGAAGCAAGGAAGGAGACTAAGCCTCCACCAAGGGCACCCAACAGCCCGAAGACGGCACTTGCATTGCTATCAATGAACTCTTTGATGAAGTCTTCCAAACTCTAACTTCTCCATTCTATGCGCTAACAGATATTAGACAGAAAAATAATATTATGATAAGATAATTCTGTCTATCATTCCATGCTTGATTCTTACCTAACCTGTTAAAATAAAAAGGGGTTCCCTGGTGAAAATCATGGATGCCCACAATTCCTCCAAAGAGCTTGGTGTTTTTTGGAAAGCTTACCGGGGTTAGAGCCCTGGGTTCAAACCTTCAAAATTCACGAACGATTTTTCTCAAAGATGCTCGGTTTCTCCGCCCAACCTCTACTCCATTCCCTATATCGTTTTAGTCAGAAACAGTATATCAAGACAACCTATTTTTATAATCCTGATAATGAAATTCTTTAATGAGTCGAAATCCTGACTTTTCACTCCATATTCCAATGCAAGGATGACTTACGCCATTGAACATGGTTGTTTTCACAGTGGTGTAATGAATCATATCATCAAATATGATTTTATCGCCGGGTTTCAATTCTTTATCAAATGACCAATTCCCCATAAAGTCGCCCGCCAAACAACTAATGCCTCCCATTCTGTATGTTGGTTTTCCTGCTATTTCATCGGTAGCGCCCAAAATGACAGGTTTATAGGGCATTTCTAAACAATCGGGCATATGGCAAGTAAATGAGACATCGAGCACAGCGGTTTTTATGCCTTTATTTTCAACAATATCTAATATCGTAGAAACCAGGTAACCCGTTTGATAAGTAAAAGCGCTGCCGGGTTCTAATATAATTTCAACATCGTGATTATTTTTAAAATCAATCAGGATTTTAACCAAATGGTGTATATCATAATCCTTTTTTGTTATGAGATGACCTCCGCCCATGTTCACCCATTTTAGCTTTGGTAAAAACTTACCAAATTTGTTTAAAAAAACGGCCAACAGTTTTTCGAGCGCAAAGGAATCCGCCTCAAATAATGTATGAAAATGAAAACCTTCAACCCCCTGTGGTACGGCATCGCCAAGCTGTTCAGCAGTAATGCCAAATCGAGAACCGGGTTTACAAGGATTATAAATGTCATATGCAGAATCTGAAAACTCAGGATTAACACGCAAGCCAATGGAAACGCCATTTTGACTGGCAATCTTAAGATACTTTCGCAACTGGTTTATGGAATTAAAGGAAATATGACTACTATATTTTAAAATGTCTGCTATAGTCTTGTCTTCAAAAGCAGGCGAATACGTATGCGCTTTTACTCCGAGTTCCTCAAAGGCTAATCGCGCTTCATTGATTGAACTTGCTGAAGCGCCAAAACCGTATTCTTTAAAGATCGGAAATACGCCCCAATTCGAGAAAGCTTTAAACGAAACGAGAATATCAACTGCGGCAGCCTCTTTGACTTGTTTTATTAATTCCAGGTTATTTCGCAATAAAAGCTCATCAATCACATAACACGGCGTTTGGATTTTGTTAAAGTCAATAGGCATGGCGACACTTATAATTCTAAATCGACATCGTTCAATTCGTGCCAAGGAAGTCCATGGAGTTTCAATTGTTCCATGAAGGGATCCGGGTCAAATTCTTCAACGTTAAATACGCCGGCCTTTTTCCATTTACCCGTCATAAACATCATAGCGCCAATCATTGCGGGCACTCCGGTCGTATAACTCACGCCTTGTGCACCCGTCTCCTTATAGGCATCCTGGTGCTTACAATTATTATAGATATAATATGTTTTCTCCTTATGATTCTTGATACCTCTGATCCGGCAACCAATGGAAGTTTCACCTGAATAATGTTCACCGAGTTCGCCAGGATTGGGCAATACCGCTTTGAGAAATTGAAGTGGCA
Organism: uncultured delta proteobacterium; assembly: GCA_963820625.1. Classification (GTDB taxonomy): domain Bacteria; phylum Desulfobacterota; class BSN033; order BSN033; family UBA1163; genus CAWGAV01. The sequence goes on along the minus strand of CAWGAV010000013.1, from coordinate 108,808 downwards.
CAATTTCTTTGCCCTCGTACAGGATAGGTTTGATACTGGCCATTCCAATATTTTGAATCACACGTAAATGGGTTAAATACTCTTGTCCAAAAGTCATCCAAAATCGAGCTCGTTTTAGAGTAGGAAAATGTTTAACCAATGATTCTAATTCTTCGTGGTAAATAAGATAAGATTCGCGGGGTCCGATATTTGGATAATTTAACGGTTTGTGAATTTCGTGGGGTTCTGTTTCAATCCATTTTCCATTTTCCCAGTATTTACCTCTTTGGGTGACTTCACGAATATTGATTTCTGGATTAAAATTGGTTGCAAATGGTTTTCCATGGTCGCCTGCATTACAGTCAACAATATCAAGATAATGAATTTCGTCAAAATGATGTTTGGAGGCATAAGCTGCGTAAACTCCTGTAACTCCCGGATCAAAACCACAACCTAAAATGGCCGTTAGCCCCGCATTTTTAAATCTGTCATGGTACGCCCATTGCCATTTATATTCGAATTTAGCGACATCTGGTGGTTCATAACTTGCGGTATCTAAATAATGCACTCCTGTTTCAAGGCAAGCATCCATTATGGTTAAATCTTGATAAGGTAGCGCAACATTGATTACCATTTCTGGTTTAAAGCTTTTAAATAATTCAACTAATTGTCGAACATTATCAGCATCAACCTGAGCAGTCTTAATCTTATTGGCGCCAACTGCTTCAGCAATTACATCACACTTTGATTTTGTACGGCTTGCCAGCATGATATCAGTAAACACCTGTGGAACTTTTGCAACTTTATGGGCAACAACGGTACCTACACCACCTGCTCCGATGATCAATACTTTAGCCATTATCAATCACCACCTGCTCCTATTATGGATAGTTTAGCCATTATCATTTTGTCAAACCTGCACGATCCGCCAGTTCCTCCTGCGTCGGATTGCTCATCTGTCTTAAATTTCGAATCCGTTCTCCGATACTCATCATTCCTGTAAGAATAGTATAAGAAGAATTTTGTTTAGTAATCTGTAAGACATTATAAGAAGAAATAAGTTTAATAAATTAAACTAACAAAATTATAACGCCCTTTTTTGGTTTGTCAAGCAATTATTTGGAAAATTTTGAAAAAGCCTCTTTTCTGTTACCCTGAACCATGCCTGAATCAAGTATTGGCCTCCTGAATTTATTTCAGGACCTGGTTCGGCATGACACTGTCAGGGTTCAGCATGACGTTTCCCCTGCTTTATGACTTTATTCGAGGCCTCCTTTAAACCTTTACAGTTCTTCGATTTTCTGTTAACTAATTTTGAGAGGGACCCATGGAAAAGATCATCATCCGGGGAGCCAAGGTTCATAATTTAAAGAATATCGATGTGGAGATTCCCCGGAATTGTCTGGTTGTGATTACGGGTTTGAGCGGCTCCGGTAAATCCACCCTTGCCTTTGATACGCTCTATGCCGAGGGACAGAGACGGTATGTGGAGTCCCTCTCAGCCTATGCGCGGCAGTTTTTAGAGCAAATGGAGAGGGCCAATGTGGAATCCATCGAAGGTCTCTCTCCTGCCATTGCCATTGATCAGAGGAGCATGTCACGAAACCCGCGTTCCACCGTGGGCACTGTGACAGAGATCTATGATTACCTCCGGCTCCTTTTCGCCAGGATCGGAGAACCTTTCTGCCCCCATTGCGGCTCTCCTATTTCCTCACAGACCCTTCAGCAGATGGCTGAGACGCTCCTCCGACTCCCTCAAGGGACACCTCTCACCATTCTTTCTCCCATTGTCAGAGGGAAAAAGGGCGAATATCGGAAGGAGTTGGAAGAGCTCCGGAGGGATGGGTTTGTGAGAGTAAGAATTGATGGTGAGATGAGAGATCTCAGCGAGGAGATCCGTTTGGATAAGAATAAGCGCCATGAGATCGATGTGGTGGTGGATCGTTTGGTGGTGAAAGAAGGAGCGGAAAAGAGAATCAATGATTCCTTAGAGATCACTTCACACCTTTCGGAAGGGATTGTAAAGGTGGAGAGACAAGGATCGCTCCCCATGGTCTTCAGCCAGAAGTTCTCCTGTATCCATTGTGGATTCAGTTTTCCGGAGATCACACCCCGGATGTTCTCTTTCAATAGCCCTCTGGGTGCCTGTTCAACCTGCAGTGGATTGGGAACAAAGCGCTATTTTGATCCCGGCCTCATCATTCCAAATTCCTCCCTCTCGGTAAACGACGGCGCTATCCTCCCATGGAAGAAGAAGGGAGAATCATTTCTAAAACCCATTCTGGAGGGGTTGGGGAAACATTATCATTTCGATCTCGATACTCCGTTTAATCGATTGTCCAAATTGGTTCAGCATCTTCTTCTCTACGGATCAGAGGGAGAAAAAATCTCTTTCAAGGTAAAAGGGAAGGGGAAATCCCATCTCTTCCGGCAGGAGTTTGAAGGGGTCATACCGGAAATGGAGAGAAAATGGAAGAAAGATGGGGAAGAGGATGAAGAGGTAGAGGAGTTTATGAATGTGGCTCCCTGCCCCGATTGCGCGGGGACACGGCTGAAGAAAGAAGTGCTTTCGGTCAAGGTGGGTGGAAGATCGATCTCCGAAGTCAGCCATCTCTATGTCAAGGAGGGATTGGATTTCCTGAGGAGTTTGGAACTTCCCCCAAGATCTCAAAAAATTGCTCAGGGAATATTGAAAGAGATTGAAGAGCGATTAAAGTTTATGGTGGAGGTTGGTCTGGATTATCTTACACTGGATCGGACCGCTGCCACTCTTTCCGGAGGAGAATCCCAACGCATTCGTCTGGCGACCCAAATCGGCTCGAGTTTAGTAGGCGTGCTCTACATTTTGGATGAGCCCAGCATCGGGCTTCACCAAAGGGACCACTTGCGCCTTCTGGGGACATTGAAAAGGTTGAGGGATTTGGGAAATACTGTCATTGTGGTGGAACATGATGAGGAGACGATTCGTTCCGCCGATTATATCATCGATATGGGCCCCGGGCCTGGAGAGAGAGGAGGAGAGGTGGTCTTCACCGGACCTCCCGAAGCATTGGTGAAGGCAGAGCATTCATTGACCGGACAATATCTCTCCGGTGAAAAGTTCATTCCTCTCCCGAAGCAGAGAAGACCGGTCGGAGGGAAATATCTTATCCTCCGGGGTGCCACGGCAAATAATCTGAAGAATATTGATGTGAAGATTCCCTTGGGGGTGTTCACCTGTATTACAGGCGTTTCAGGGTCCGGGAAATCAACATTGATCATTGATACCCTCTATTGTCTATTAGCCCAGCAACTTTATCGTCTCCCTCAGCGTTGCTTTGCTGTTCAAGGGATTGAAGGACTGGAATTTGTGGATAAAGTCATCCATGTGGATCAGATGCCGATCGGAAGGACACCCCGTTCCAACCCGGCAACCTATACAGGTGTATTCCAGCCCATTCGAGAACTCTTTGCCCAACTTCCCGAATCGAGGATGAGGGGTTTTTTGCCGGGGCGCTTCAGTTTTAATGTATCAGGAGGACGATGCGAATCGTGCCATGGGGATGGTGTCTTGAAAATCGAGATGCAATTTCTTCCCGATGTTTATGTGACCTGTGAGGAGTGCTATGGGAAACGTTATAATCGAGAGACGCTTGATGTCCGATATAAAGGAAGAACCATTTCTGATGTATTGGAGATGACGACAGAAGAGGCTAATGACTTTTTTCAGGCTATTCCGGTGATCCGTCAAAAACTCCAGACCCTCTGCGATGTCGGTCTGGGTTACCTCAAGTTGGGTCAGCCTGCCACAACACTTTCTGGAGGAGAGGCTCAACGAATTAAGTTGGCGAGGGAGTTGAGTAAGAGGGAGACGGGAAGGAGCGTCTACATTTTGGATGAACCAACGACAGGCCTCCATTTTGCAGATATTCAGAGATTGCTGGATGTTCTCAACCGACTCACCGATAGAGGGAACACCGTCATCGTCATCGAACATAATATGGAAGTAATCAAATCAGCCGATTACATCATTGATCTGGGCCCGGAGGGTGGGGAAAACGGAGGAGAGGTAGTTGGATTCGGAACACCCGAGGAATTAATCCAAAATCCGACCTCTTACACCGGTCAATTTTTAAGAAAGAAGATTTCTAAATTTACAGATTGACCCCTTCGGCGGCGCCAAGGCTTCGGCCTTTAAGGCGATGTGTAAAGCGCCCCTTCCTTCGGCAGGCTCAGGACACTGAGTTTATCGAAGTGCAGGGTCAACCCCTGCCTGCGGCAGGCAGGCTGAGCAAGCCCCAGCAATTATACTGGGGAGTCGAAGGGTGTCGAAAGGTTGACTTTTAAAGCTATTGTTGATAAAAACATTCACCTAAAAGTTTTTATCAACAAGGAGTAGGATGATGGAAGAAAAAGAAAAATCGAGCACAGGATTGGATGAGAATGTGGCCGGTTTCCTCTGTTATCTTTTAGGATTTATTACGGGTATCGTCTTTCTAATAGTGGAAAAAGAGAGTCGTTTTGTGAAGTTTCATGCGAAGCAGTCCACCATCACTTTTCTCGGCCTCTTTGTCATCTCTCTTCTCATCGGATGGATTCCTGTCATTGGCACCTTGATCTTGATTTTCAACCTCATCCTGTGGCTCGTCTTAATGATCAAAGCCCTTCAGGGGAAACGATATTCATTACCGATTGTTGGAAAAATGGCGGAAGGAAAATCAAATCCATAGTTGGGTTTACCATGAAATCAAAACATAAGAAAAGAAGCCCCAAAAGGGGGAGGGGAGGCAAGATACTTTTTTTACTGATCCTGATCGGGATCGGTTTGATCGTCCTCTTTCATCAGCAGATATTAAATTCCATTAAACCGTTGTTTGAGAGAGGGAGTATTTCATTGGAGAGGAAGGAAGTTCTCGTTTATTTTTCAGATCCTGATGGGGAATATCTGATCGCGCAAAAGAGACCAATTTTGAAAAAGAATGAGGTAAAAGAAGAGGCGAAGGAGACGATACTCGAGCTGATCAAAGGTCCGAAAGGGAAACTCATCCCCACCCTTCCTCCCCGAACAAAATTATTGACTCTTCAGATTAATGACGCAGGAGTGGCCAAAGTTAACTTTAACCCAGCCCTTTCCAAAGATCATCCTGGGGGAAGTTCAGCTGAGATGATGACCGTCTATTCCATTGTCAATTCCCTTGCCCTCAATTTCCCACAAATCAAACGAGTTCAAATCCTCATCGATGGGAAATCGATAGAAACCATCACCGGTCATCTTTCCTTAAGGCAACCCATCTCCCCCAAACCCGATTTGATCAAAAGACAATAATTGATACTTCGATGGTGCCCAACTCCGCCCTTAAGGACGGGATTAAAAGCGGCACTTCCTTCGGCAGGCTCAGGACACTGAGTTTATCGAAGTGCAGTATCAACCCTGAGCAAGCTCCAGCCTTCAGTCCAGAGAGAGCCGAAGAGTTGATTTCATAAGAAATTGATGATATTATTAACGAAATTTTGATTATTGGGCTCATCCCCAATGATTAAGGTGTTTTTTTATGCTTGAAGCCAAATACATTCGTGAACATCTCGATGAGGTTCGGGAGAAGTTGGCCTTAAGAGGTCAAGCTATCAATCTGGATCAGTTTGTTTTGATCGATGGTGAGCGGAGAAAGACCATCCAGGAATGGGAAAAATTAAGGGCCCTTCAGAAGAAAGTCTCTGATGAGGTGAGTAAGAAGAAAAAGGAAGGTCAGGATGCCTCAGAATTAATTGAAGAAATGAAAAAGGTCTCCCAGGAATTGAAGGTGTTAGATGGGGTTATTGAGAAGAAGGAAAAGGCTTTGCAAGATTTTCTCCTCGTTGTTCCAAACCTTCCCCATTCATCTGTTCCCGCGGGAAAAGATCCATCTGACAATGTGGAGGTCAGACGGTGGGGTGAGATCCCAAAATTCGATTTTGAACCAAAGGCTCATTGGGATTTAGGGGAGGAGTTAGGGATTCTTGATTTTAAAAACGGGGCGAAGATTACCGGAGCACGATTTACCCTTTATTGGGATCTTGGGGCAAAGCTGGAAAGAGCTTTGATTAATTTTATGTTGGATCTCCATACACGGGAACATGGATATCGTGAAGTGCTTCCTCCTTTTATGGTGAATCGGACAACGATGACTGGTACCGGACAACTCCCAAAATTTGAGGAGGAACTTTTCAAGGTGGAGGGAACGGATTACTTCCTTATTCCGACTGCAGAAGTTCCCGTGACGAATATCCACCAGGATGAAGTCCTTGAGGAGAAGGTGCTTCCTCTTTATTATACAGCCTACACACCTTGTTTCAGAAAGGAGGCTGGATCTTATGGAAAGGACACTCGGGGCCTAATTCGGCAACATCAGTTCAATAAGGTGGAGCTGGTTAAGTTCGCAAAACCCGAAAATTCTTATGATGAACTGGAGAAACTTCTTTCCAATGCAGAAGAGGTTTTGAAAAGGTTGAAACTTCCCTACAGAGTTGTCAATCTTTGCACAGGGGATCTGGGATTTTCGGCATCGAAGACTTATGATATTGAGGTTTGGCTTCCCGGTCAGAATACGTTTAAAGAAATTTCCTCTTGCAGCAACTTTGAGGATTTTCAAGCGAGAAGGGCGAAGATTCGATATCGCATTTCCGGAAAGTCTAAGACAGAGTATGTCCATACCCTCAATGGGTCCGGTCTGGCTGTTGGGAGGACCTTGGTAGCTATTTTAGAGAATTACCAGCAGGCTGATGGAAGTGTAATCGTCCCGGAGGTTTTAAGACCTTATTTATATGGAGTGGATCGGATAGAAAAGAGAAAATGAGTTAAGAATTAAGAGTGTAGAGTTAAGAGTTTAAGGATTGTTTAGAGGTTACAAAGGTTAAGAGTTAAAGGTATTTTGCCTTTAGCAAAATCACGGAGGGATGGCCGAGTGGTTTAAGGCGGCCCGTCTAAAACGGGATTCCCGAAGGTCTTGAGACGTGGGTTTGGCGACCCGAAGGGGAGGCGGAGAGAGCGAAGCGAGCGAGCACATCCTACTCCCTTGATCGAAGATCGACAGGAAGCTGCTGCTTGGGGTTTGAAGTTAGAAGCTAAAGATTTAGTGAAGTCCATGGTAATGCGGAGGGATGGCCGAGTGGCTTAAGGCGGCGGTCTTGAAAACCGCTTCCCGTAAATCCGGGACGTGGGTTCGAATCCTACTCCCTCCGCCAGCCTACGCTATAGCTTCAGGTGACAAGCCATGGCCTTCACCAATGCAGTGATATGTTTCGGGTTTGAAGGTCGGAGACTTAAATAAAATTGAATAAAGTTTCTCCGAACTCCGAACTAAAAACTCTGAACTAATGGTTGAAACGGAGAGATGCCCGAGAGGCCGAAGGGGCTCGCCTGCTAAGCGAGTATCCCGCTTAAAACGGGATCGAGGGTTCGAATCCCTCTCTCTCCGCCAGAAAATTTGCAAAGCAAATTTTACTTTGGACTCATGACTTTTAACCCAGGAGTGAATTGTTAAATCGTTTTCTTGTAAGAAGTATCTCGCCTTTGGCGAGATCAATGAGAACCCTTTCCCGTGAAAACGGGAATCGGTTTGGCGACCCGAAGGGGAGGCGGAGGGAGCGAAGCGAACGAGCACATCCCTCTCTCTCCGCCATGCACCACGTAGGGTGCATGGCTGCCCTGAACTCAACGTAGTTCAGGGCGCCAGTATTCAATATAGTAATTTTTGTAATGAGGGATGAGAACCTTCCCCGCTTGAGGGGAATGGTTCGGAGACTTAAATAAAATTCAATAAAGTTTCTCCGAACTCCGAACTATATACTCTTAACTTAAAATGTAGGAGGAAATTTATGAGAAAATTTATTAAAAACTGGGTGATACTCTTTACGATTTTTTCGTTTTTGTTTGTTATTGGACTGGAAATCGCCTCATCTCAACAATATTTTACCCTCGTTGGAAGCGTAATTAACATATATAGGGGGAACATCAGCGTTAAAGGAGCTAAGGGAGAGGTTATGAATTTTGCTGTGGGTAGGCGAACTGTTTACATTCCTTCTCGTTTGCCGGGTATTGGAGAACGGGTAAAAGTGAGTTATTACTTCCAAAGGGGGTATAATGTAGCTTATCAGGTTGAAATCCTCCCTCCGCCTCCCCCTCCAAAAACGAAATAAGTGGTTAATGGAGGCGCCCATAGCTCAGCTGGATAGAGCGTCGGACTACGAATCCGCAGGTCGGGTGTTCGAATCACCCTGGGCGCGCCATGCACCATGTGAGGTGCATGGCAGTCCTAAAGCTTACATGGTTCAGGGCACCAATAATTGATGACTCATCTGAGAACAATGATGATTGATAAGGAATTTGATGAAAAATATATGAAGATAGCTCTGGAGGAGGCAGAGAAGGCTGCTCAGAGGGGGGAAGTTCCAGTGGGAGCCATTCTACTAAAAGAGGATCAGGTGCTTGCAAAAGATCATAACCGGTGCATTGAGCTCAGCGATCCCACTGCTCATGCTGAGATCCTTGTCCTCCGAAAGGGGGGTGAGATTTTAAGAAATTATCGATTAAACGATACAGTGATGTATGTAACGGTAGAACCCTGCCCCATGTGTGTTTCTGCAATGGTTCATAGCAGGATATCCAGATTAGTTTTTGGAACGCGTGAGCCAAAATTTGGAGCAGTGGAATCTAAATTTAAATTATTGAACGATAATGGTTTAAATCATCAGGTGGAAGTTGACCGAGGCATTCTTGAAGAAGAGTGTGCTGAAATCTTAAAGGTCTTTTTTAAGGAGAGAAGGGTTTAAAAGTTTAGAGTTCAGAGACGAAAAGTTACTCATAACTCCGAACCATTATTTAAAAGGAGAGGTTGCCGAGTTGGCTTAAGGCGCCGCTCTCGAAAAGCGGTTCCCGATAATCTCGGGACGTGGGTTCAAATCCCACCCTCTCCGCCACGCACCACGTAGGGTGCGTGGCTGCCCTGAATTCTACGTAGTTCAGGGCGCCAATACTAAATAAATATGTATTATGTTTATGTCCTAAAAAGTCAGTTGGATGGGAGACTCTATATTGGTTATACAACGAATCTTCGAAATAGATTGCAGGAGCACCAAGATGGTGGAGTAATTTCAACAAAACCCCGAAGACCCTTAAAATTAATTTTTTACGAAGGTTATAGAAGTATGGAAGATGCAAAGTGCAGAGAAAGATATTTCAAAACCTCCAAGGGGAGATCTTCTCTGCGTATGATGCTTCGAAATTCTTTTAAAATGGGTTAAAGAGTTATTTGTAAAAGGTATTTCGCTTTAGCGAAATCATGGAGAGATGCCCGAGAGGCCGAAGGGGCACGATTGGAAATCGTGTATCCCGCTAATAACGGGATCGAGGGTTCGAATCCCTCTCTCTCCGCCAGAAAATTTGCAAAGCAAATTTTACTTTGGACTCATGACTTTTAACCCAGGAGTGAATTGTTAAATCGTTTTCTTGTAAGAAGTATCTCGCCTTTGGCGAGATCAATGAGAACCCTTTCCCGTGGAAACGGGAATCGGTTCGGCGACCCGAAGGGGAGGCGGAAGGAGCGAAGCGGATGAGCACATCCCTCTCTCAGAAAATTTGCAAGGCAAATTTTACTTAAAACTTGTAACATTTAACTAAAAACTGTTAAGAATTAAGAGTTAAGAATTAAGAGTTAAGAATTAAGAGTTAAGAATTAAGAGTTTAAAGTATTTCACTTTGAGTGAAATCTTGTTGATAGTCGGGTCCTGCGCAACAAAAGATTACAAACCCCGTCAGGTCCGGAAGGAAGCAGCGGTAGTAATCCCCTTTGTGTGCCGCAGGGGAGCCTGGCTATCAACAAGTTATTTTATAGAATGAGAACTGAAGGCGGGATGGCCATTAGTTAATAACTTATAATTTATTATCTATTGCCTATAACCCATAACCCATAGCCTATGGCTAAAGAAGACACGTCCTATTTAGTGTTAGCAAGGAAGTGGAGGCCGCAACTCTTTGAGGAGGTCGTTGGCCAACAACACATCACCCGAACCCTGCAAAACGCCATTTCACAAAAACGGGTGGCTCACGCCTTTTTATTCACCGGAGCAAGAGGGGTGGGCAAGACTTCCACGGCTCGCATTCTGGCAAAAGCTTTAAACTGCGAAAAAGGTCCCCAAATTAATCCCTGCAATCAATGCACAAACTGCCAAGAGATCACCCACGGGAGCTCGATGGATGTGATTGAGATCGATGGAGCCTCCAACCGTGGGATTGATGAGATTCGAGAGTTGAGGGAGAATGTCCGCTATACCCCAGCCAAGGGTCGGTATAAGATTTACATCATCGATGAGATCCACATGCTAACCAAAGAGGCCTTTAATGCCTTATTGAAGACCTTGGAAGAACCTCCCCCACACATCATCTTTATCTTCGCCACTACCGAACCCCATAAAATCCCGGCCACCATCCTTTCACGATGCCAGCGATACGATTTTAAGAGAATTCCGTTTAGGGAGGTCATTGGGAGCTTAAAACGGATCGTGGAAGAAGAGAAGATCCAAATCAGTCAAAGAGGACTTCTTTCTATCGCCCAGGAATCCGAAGGGAGTCTGAGGGATGCTCAAAGTCTCCTCGATCAGGCGATCGCTTATGCAGGGAAAAATATCCGTGATGAAGATATTGCCGAAGTCCTTGGACTCATCGATCGTAAAATTCTCAGCGATACCATAGAAGCCATTGCCAATAGGGATGTTGAGCGGTGCATGGAGGTCATTGAGTCTGTCTACCACTTTGGATACGATCTCCAACATTTCTGTCGAGAACTTCTCCAATATCTTCGCAATTTAATCCTCCTCAAAGTCAGTCAACATCCGGAAGGGTTAATGGAATTGCCGGAAGAGGAGTTGGAGCTATTTAAAAAACAGGCAGAGAAATTCCAATTCGATCAATTGAATCATCTCTTCAGTCTTCTTTTAAAAGGAGAACAAGAAATAGCACAATCCACTTTTCCCCGGACCATGCTGGAGATGACATTGATTCGAATGGCCACTTTACGGCCCATCCTTCCTATCGATGAGATGATGAAGAAGTTGGAGGCCTTAGAAAATAAGGAACTGCCTAAAGGACGGAAGGGGGAAACCCCCTCCCCTGCTTTAGGCAGAGTTATCCATCCGGAGGGCCCGGAAAGAGATAAAGAAAAAGAAGAAGCATCACCCGAGAAGCGAGAGCAAATTAGTGAGGGAAAGGTTTTTGAAAAAAATGAGGATTTAAAAAAGGAAGAAGGGTTTAGCGAAGCCCCTCCAAAAATCTGGGAAGAGACATGGAAAGGGTTGGTCGATTTTACACGAGCGAAGAACCCTATATTGGGTTCGTTCTTAGCTTTGGGGAATCTCGTTCATCTAAGTGATGAGAAGGTTGAGATTGGCTTTGACAAAGATTCGTTTCACTACGAGAGAATGTTGGAAAAAGAGAATCGGAGCCAATTAGAATCGATCTGTCTTGAATATTTTCAAAAAAAGACGAAGGTAGCCATCTCACCGTTGGACCAAGGGGTAGGATCAAAGGGGCGAGTAATGTTCGGTAAGGGAGAGGCAACCCGCAATGAATTGGAGAAAAGAGAAGAGGAACACCCACTCATCCAAGAGGCTCTTCGCCTCTTTAACGGAAAGATTGTAGAAGGGTAAACCCCGTTAGAAATTCCAGCGTGGCATTAAACCCCGGCGAAATTATTCTAAAATGTAACCCCGCCGGAGAGCAACGGGGTTACATTTCTAACGGGGTAAAAGGAGAAGCGCATGACAAAAGGTTTGGGAAACATATTAAAACAGGCTCAGCAGATCCATGCCAAAATTTCTCAACTCCAGGAGGAAATGGCTGGGAAAACGGTGGAAGCCAGTTCCGGAGGAGGCATGGTGAACATCGTGATGAATGGGAAACAGGAGGTCCTTAGCATCCGGATCGACCCAGAAGTGGTCAACCGAGAAGACATTGAAATGCTACAAGATTTAATTGTAGCGGCTGTGAATGAGGCCATCCGAAAATCCCAAGAGATGATGACAGAGGAGATGAAAAAGGTCACCGGTGGGTTGAACATACCAGGGTTGTTTTAACCTACTAATGAAAATGTCAAATGCCAAAGTTCAAATTTCAAATTAAATCCAAAGTTCAAATTTTAAAATATTTTAATTTCGGACTTTGACATTCATTTAACATTTAGATTTTGAAATTTGGATTTAATAAACCTTATTTCGTATTCGTGCTTCGAATTTAAAGTGAAAAAACTATGGCCCTTTATGCCAAGCCCATTGATCACCTCATAGAAGCCCTGACGAGACTCCCGGGAATTGGGAAAAAGACCGCTTCCAGACTAGCCTTCCATATTTTGCGGAGCAATCCATCAGAGGCTCAGGAGCTGGCCAGGGCAATTTTGGATGTAAAAGAAAAGATCCGCCTTTGCTCCGCCTGTTTCAATCTGACAGATGAAGATCCCTGCCGGATTTGCCAAGATGAGCGCCGATCCCGGGAGATCCTTTGTGTGGTTGAAGGACCGAACGACCTCATTGCCATCGAGAACACGGGCGTTTTTAACGGAAGGTACCACGTGTTACACGGTACAATTTCACCTTTAGAAGGTGTTGGGCCGGACGACCTCAAGATTAAAGAACTGTTGGAAAGACTTCAGAAGGAAAAGATTTCCGAGGTGATTTTGGCCACCAATCCCACTGTCGAGGGGGGAGCAACGGCCCTTTATCTTACCGATCTCATTAAACCCATGGTTGTAAAAGTGACAAGGATCGCCTATGGAATTCCAATGGGGAGTGAGATTGAATACTCGGATGGGATAACTTTATCAAAAGCCCTTGAGGGGAGAAGAGAGATTTAGAATTTTTTATTGACATTTATATGGTTGCGTATTAACGTTAACGCAAAATAATTGGAAGGTTCAGATTATATATAGGTTATGAACCAGTTATGTTGTCTTAACTGATTGATTTTTTTTGAATATTTTATTCTTGAAAAACAATTTGAAATATTTTATCTTTTATTTGTTTGAATAAAATTAGGAGAATCAGATGATTGAGATTAGATTTCACGGAAGAGGCGGTCAGGGATCAGTCACATGCGCAGAACTATTAGCCTTAGCAGCCATTGGAGAGGGGAAATACGCTCAAGCCTTTCCAAGTTTTGGTCCAGAACGAAGGGGAGCACCTGTGGTCGCCTTCTGCCGTATCAGTGATCAGCCCATTAAAATCAGGGCCAATGTTTATGAGCCTGACATTGTGGTAGTCCTCGATTCCACTCTTTTGAAGATCGTTAATGTCGCCTCTGGCTTAAAACCGGAGGGTATTCTGGTCACCACAAGCAAAGATTCTCCTGAGAAGGTGAAGGAGGAATTGAAAATTAAAAATCGGCTCGCAGTCGTAGATGCCAACAAGATTGCAATGGAGATTCTTGGCGTACCTATCACCAATACGGCAATGCTGGGATCTTTGGTTAAAGCATCAGAATTGATTAGGAAGGAGTCTTTCGTCCCTCCTTTAAAGGAGCGTTTTGGCAGAATTGCTGAGAAGAACATCTCTGCCTTTGAACGGGCCTATCAGGAAACCGTCCTCATTTAATAAATTTTTAATAATCCCCCCCTCTCCCCCTTTAATAAAGGGGGGTTGGGAGGATTAAATTTCATCAATTAGAAGAGGTAAAGAGGCATGACAAAACCCGAATTAGAATGGACGTGGAAGGAACTGCCGATAGGGACCACAATGTTGGAACCCGGGAATGCCGATCAATATCGGACAGGAGACTGGAAGACCCTTAAGCCGGTTCTGAATAAGGAACTCTGTATTCATTGTGGATTGTGTTATATTTTTTGTCCGGACATGTCCTATAACCTGAGCGAAGAGGGTTATTTCATTGTAGATCTTTTCTACTGTAAAGGTTGTGGCATCTGCGCGAAAGAGTGTCCCACTGGAGCCATCACCATGGTGCTGGAAGAGGAGGAGAAGTAATCATGGGGAAGCGGGTTGGAATGGAGGTTTCGATTGCCGCTGCTGAAGCGGTCAAACAAGCCAATGTGGATGTGATCTCAGCCTATCCTATTACTCCACAGACGCATGTCGTTGAACATCTTTCTGAATTGGTTGCAAATGGAGAACTGGATGCGGAATTCTTTTGTGTAGAATCCGAGCATTCTGCACTGAGTGTCTGCTTAGGGAGTTCGGCTACCGGAGCAAGATCCTTTACCTGCACCAGTTCCCAGGGATTGGCCCTGATGAGTGAGATCACCTATATTGCCTCTGCACTGAGGCTCCCCATCGTCATGATCATTGCGAACCGTACCCTCTCTGCTCCGATCAATATATGGAATGACCACAGCGATGTGATGTCGATTCGAGACTGCGGATGGATTCAATTTTTCGCGGAAAATGGTCAGGATGTCTACGATCATGTCTTTATTGCCTATCGGTTGGGTGAGGATAGAAATGTTCTCTTACCTGTCATCATCAATATGGACGGATTCACCCTGAGCCATGTGATCGAGCCGATTGAACTGATTGATCAGGAAAAGATCGACCAGTTTTTACCTCCATACAAGCCCGTTTTAAGCCTCCACCCAGATCGACCGGTAACGATGGGCGGAATCGCTTTACCCGGTATTTTTACAGAAACCAAAAAGGCCCAGGAAGTGGCCATCCGATCCTCAATGCCTAAAATCTTAGAAATGTGGAAGGCTTTTGGAGAAATGACGGGAAGATATTATCATCCTATCGAAACCTATAAAGCAGAGGATGCTGATACTTTACTTGTCACCATGGGATGTTTTGGTGAGACGGCCTCTGTGGCTGTGGATAAAATGCGAGAGGAAGGAAGATCTGTTGGGCTCGTGAAGATTCGACTCTGGCGGCCCTTTCCTTTCGACGCGTTTAAAAAAGCCTCCCTCAATGCAAAACAGTTAGTGGTGATTGACCGTGCCATCTCTGTTGGAGCCTGTGGACCTGTCGCATCCGAAGTGAAAGCAGCCCTCTATGGAGAGGTTCAGAGACCATCGGTGTATAACTTCGTCGCAGGTCTTGGAGGAAGGGATGTGGCACCTTCAGACTTCGTTAAGATGGTGGATAAGGCTGAAATTGAAATTGAAGAAGGGAATAAAGAAGGTTTTGAAATTTATGGGGTGAGAGAATGACCGAAAATTTAAATGTCTTTGCTGTAAGAACATTGACGCAAAAAGAATATTTTGCACCTGGACATCGGGCATGCCAGGGATGTGCTGAGGCATTGGCCATCCGGTTGGTTTGTAAGGCATTGGGTAGAAACATCATCATTGCTTCTGCCACAGGATGTATGGAGGTGGTATCCACTCCTATACCATTTACTGCATGGAGAGTCCCCTGGTTTCATGTGGCCTTTGAGAATGCAGCCGCCGTGGCTTCAGGCATTGAATCAGCATTAAAGGTACTGATGAGAAAGGGAAGGATCCCTTATAAAAAAATAGTGACGATTGCTCTGGCAGGAGATGGGGGAACAGCAGATATTGGACTGCAGGCCCTTTCAGGGGCCCTCGAGAGAGGCGATGACTTCATCTATATTTGCACCGACAATGAAGCCTATATGAACACGGGTATCCAACGATCCTCCTCGACACCTTTTGGTGCTTCTACCACAACTTCACCCGCTGGAAAGGTGAAGATGGGACAGATCACATGGAAGAAAAATATGCCTGCCATTGCGGCGGCTCATAATATACCTTATGTGGCCACAGCCTGCCCGAGTTATCCGATTGATCTCATCCAGAAGGTGAAGAAGGCTGCCGATATTGAAGGTGCTGCCTATATTCACATTCTTTCTGTCTGTCCCACCGGTTGGAGGTCGGCGCCAGAACTTTCCATCAAACTGGGTCGTTTGGCTGTGGAAACAGGGGTCTTTCCTCTTTATGAGGTTGAGAGGGGACAATATCGTTTGAATATTGATTTCCCGAAGTTGAAGCCCATTAAGGAATATATCAAGCTTCAAGGAAGATTTCGCCACCTGACCGATGAGATGATCGAGGGGATTGAGAAACGAGTTCACAAGGAATACGAACAGTTGAAAGAAAAGGCAGCAAAAGGAGTTTAGAATGACCCACTCAGAGATCGATGCCATCATTAACCGATACGAAGGAAAAGAGTCTTCAATTTTGGCTATTCTCCAGGATATTCAGGCGAAAGAGAAATATTTGCCCAAAGAGACGCTCGAGCATGTAGGAGAACGTCTCCGCATCCCAATAAACAAGATCTATAGAATTGCCACGTTCTACAGAGCCTTCAGCTTAACACCCCGGGGGCGACACGAGATTATTGTCTGTCTCGGGACGGCCTGCCATGTCCGGGGAGGACAGAGAATTGTAGATCAATTCATCATGGAATTGGGAATCCGTTCTGGAGAGACCACCCCGGATCGGAACTTTACCATGGAAACCGTGAACTGCTTGGGAGTCTGCGCCGCTGGGCCAGTTGTAGCCATTGATGGTCAATATTTTGGAAAGATGAGCCCCACCAAGGTTGAAGAAACCCTTAAGAAATTTCGCCCGGGTAAAAAGGAGGGGACGAATGGGAAAGATTAGTTCTCCTCAAGAATTAGAACGATATCGGAATGAGATTCTCAGCAAGCAAGATCCCCAACAACCCTGTGTGACGGTTTGCGGTGGAACGGGATGCCATGCTTCGGGATGTCATCAAGTGATCGACGCATTCAGAAGGGTTCTTCAGGATCATTCGAAAGGCAATGGGATAAACATTCGAGTCACGGGCTGCCATGGATTCTGTGAGAAAGGTCCTTTGGTGGTCATTCATCCCCAAAAGATCCTTTATCAACGGGTCAAACCAGAGGACGCTCCCAAGATTTTTGAGGAAACAATCCTCAGGGGAAAGATCTTGGAATCTCTTCTTTATGAGCATCCGACAACTGGTGAGAAGATTACCCATGAAGATGACATACCCTTCTATAAGAAGCAGATGCGTATTATCTTCGGGAACAATGGAAGCATTGACCCAACCCAGATTGAAGATTACCTGGCGGTGGGAGGTTATCGAGCCTTAGCAAAGGCCTTATCCTCGATGCATCCTGATCAGATCATTCAAGAGGTAAAAAAGGCCAATCTGAGAGGCCGAGGGGGCGGAGGGTTCCCTGCTGGGGTGAAGTGGGAGACTTGTAAAAAGGCACCCGGAGATATCAGATATGTGATCTGCAACGCGGATGAAGGAGACCCTGGTGCTTACATGGACCGGAGCCTTTTAGAAGGAAACCCTCATAGCGTATTGGAGGGGATGATCATCGGTGCTTATGCCATTGGGGCTCATGAGGGATATGTCTATGTCCGAAACGAATACCCACTGGCCGTGATCAATATCGGGATTGCCATTGAACAGGCAAGAGAACTGGGCTTTCTTGGTGGAAATATCCTTGGATCAGGTTTTAACCTTGATGTCAAGGTCAGTCGTGGAGGAGGCGCCTTTGTTTGTGGTGAGTCAACTGCACTCATGGCATCGATTGAAGGAAATGTTGGAGAACCCAGAGCAAAACATATCCATACTGTTATCAGCGGTCTCTGGGATCGTCCAAGCAATTTGAATAATGTGGAGACTTGGGCCAATGTGCCCGTCATCGTTGATCGTGGTGCTGATTGGTATACCCGGATTGGCACGGAGGGAAGCAAAGGGACCAAGATCTTTTCTCTTGTCGGTAAGGTCAATAACACCGGTCTGGTTGAAGTCCCCATGGGAATCACTCTTCGCGAGATCGTCTATGAAATGGGAGGGGGCATTCCAGGGGGAAAGAAATTCAAAGCCGTTCAGACCGGGGGGCCTTCGGGGGGGTGCATTCCTGAGTCGCTGATCGATCTCCCCGTCGACTTTGACCGGTTGACCGAAGTAGGATCGATGATGGGCTCTGGTGGAATGATCGTCATGGACGAATCCACCTGCATGGTGGACCTAGCCAAATATTTCATGAACTTTCTCAAGAGTGAATCTTGTGGAAAGTGTACCTCCTGTCGTGAAGGAACGAAACGGATGCACGAGATCCTGACGGAGATTGCCGAAGGGCGGGGAACCATGGACCACATCGAACTCCTTAAGGAATTGGGGTGGGTGACCGCAGAGGCCTCCCTCTGCCAACTGGGAGGAACAGCTCCAAATCCAGTCCTCTCCACCATCCGCTATTTCCAAGAGGAGTATGAAGAGCACATCCTCCATAAAAGATGTCCAGCGAAGGTCTGTCGAGCCCTTCTACAATATCGAATTCTCTCCGATGTGTGTACGAGGTGCGGCAGATGTGCAAAGGTCTGTCCGGTGAAAGCGATCACGGGTAAAAAGAAGACGAAGAAGGAGGAAGGGGAGCCTTTCAAAATCGACACTGAAAAATGCGTCAAATGTGGGATGTGTTTTGAGGCCTGTAAATTTGAAGCGATAGAAGTTCAATAAGAGGAGAGGTCTATGATTCCTTTTGTCATTGATGGTCAACCCGTTGAAGGGAAAGAGGGCGGGAGCATCTTAGAAGTTGCCTTGGATGCAGGCATTGACATTCCCCATCTTTGTTATCATGAGTCGGTGAAGCCTTATGGGGCCTGCCGTCTCTGTCTTGTAGAGGTGGTGAGGAGGGGAAGGTCGAGGATGACCACTTCCTGCACCTATCCTGTAATGGAAGGGATCGAGGTATTTACCCAGACGGAGAAGGTATTGCGGGCTCGGCGGATGATCATCGAACTCATCTTAGCCATGTGTCCCGAGGATAAACTCATCCAAGATATGGCAAGAGAAATGGGAGTGAATCAGGTCCGGTTCAAGCAAGAGAACAAGGATTGTATTCTCTGT
Source organism: uncultured delta proteobacterium (assembly GCA_963820625.1). GTDB lineage: Bacteria > Desulfobacterota > BSN033 > BSN033 > UBA1163 > CAWGAV01. The sequence continues at coordinate 90,010 of CAWGAV010000013.1, read as the reverse complement.
GGACTTTGCGGTAGGATCTGTGAGGAAGTGGTCGGGGCCAATGCAATCCAGTTCGCCTTTCGAGGAGATCGAAGGGAGATGATTCCTCCTTTTCAGGGAGAAGCAATGAGCTGTATTGCCTGTGGGGCCTGTGTGGTAGCCTGCCCCGTGGATGTCATCCGGATGAAAGAAGAAGGGGATGAGCGGACGATCATCCGATGGAAACGAACATTAAAAATGAAACAATGTAAGATCTGCGGGAACTATTTCGCCCCCTGGTTTCAACTGGAGAAGTTCAGAGAACACACTAAACTTCCGAAAGATTTTTTCGATGTCTGTTATACCTGTCGGGCTTGAAATCTCTGACCAATTCGAGTATATTGAAATCGAAAAGCATGTTTTATGGGAGGTGATGGGTATGACCGTGGTGAAATGGGAACCCTTCCGAGACTTGATGGCAATGCAAAACCGGATGACCCGACTCATTGACGAGACCCTTTCCCGGATTGGGAAAGAGGAAGTCGTTCAAGGAGTTTGGTCCCCTCCTGTGGATATTTTGGAGAGAGGAGACGAATTGGTTTTGAAAGTTGACCTCCCCGAAGTGAGTCAAAGTGAGATCGATATTAGAGTAGAAGAGAACACCCTGATCATTCAGGGAGAGAGAAGGTTTATCAAGGAAATCTCTGAAGAAAATTATATCCAGATTGAAAGGCTTTATGGAACCTTTCGCCGGACATTCACCATCCCGAGAACGATCGATCAGGAGGGGATTAAGGCTTCTTACAAAGATGGAGTGCTCCGGGTTGTTCTTCCCAAAAAGCAAGAAATTCAACCTAAACAGATCGTGGTGGACCCAAATAAATAAGAGGGAAAAAGGGGCCCTTTGAAAAAGGGCCCCTTTTATTTTCATTTCTTAGGAACCTTCTTCCAGTCTGCCAAAAACTTTTCGATACCGATATCCGTCAGAGGGTGTTGAGCCAACTGTTCAATCACTTTATAGGGAATCGTCGCCACATCCGCGCCGATGAGAGCCGCTTCCAGGACATGAATGGGATGGCGAATGCTGGAGACGATCACTTTAGATCCAAATCCATAGTTTTTAAAAATCGTAACAATCTGTGCCACCAGGTCCATTCCCTTCTGTGAAATATCATCCAATCTTCCGATGAAGGGGCTGACATAGGTCGTTCCAGCCTTGGCAGCGAGAAGCGCCTGGGTTGGGGAAAAGACAAGGGTAGTGTTCGTCTTAATTCCTTCCGCAACTAATACTTTGATCGCTTTTAAACCTTCTACTGTTATGGGGATTTTGACCACGATGTTGTCTCCCATCTCAGCAAGGTTTCGGGCTTCTTCGATCATGCCTTCAGCCTTTAGACTCAAGACCTCCAAACTGATGGGAAGCCCTTGGATGATTTCACAAATCTCTTCGATTAGGGGAATAAAATCTCTGTTTTCCTTGGAGATTAAGGTTGGGTTGGTGGTTACACCATCAATCACTCCCATCTCATAAGCCTTCCGGATCTCGCCGGGGTTAGCCGTGTCGATAAAGAATTTCATTCTGATCCTCCTCGTTAGACAAAAATAGGTGGTAGGGAATTTCTCCCTACCACCTATTTTTCAATCAGTCACCCATAGACAGGTCCAGTTATGGAATCACTTTAAATTCCACCCTCCTGTTTTTGGAACGACCCTCTTGAGTTTTATTGTCGGCGACGGGCTTGGTCGCTCCATAACCTTTGGTGATCATCTGTTTCTCTGGGATATTAAATTTGTCCATCAGATACTTTTTACAGCTTTGAGCACGTTTTTCGGAGATCTTTTGGTTCGCTGCTGCTGAACCCTCTCCATCGGTATGACCACCAATCTCGACTCTGATATTTGGATTACCATTTAAGACCTGACCACTCTTATCCAATGCCTTCGCGGCTATAGGAGTGATGTTTGTCTTGTTAGGGTCGAAATAAATCGTATCAAACACTACTGGTTTTGGTGCTGGTTTCGGTGGTGGTGGTGTGGGTGGCGCAGGTGCAGGTGGTGCAGGTGGCGCAGGTGGCGCAGGTGGCGCAGGTGGCGCAGGTGCGGGTGGTGCTGGTTTTTCGCAAGGCGTCAGTTTCAAAGCCTCTAAAGATTTCTCTTTAACAATATTAATTGAATTCACTTGTTTGTCTAAATAAGGAGAACATCCATGCCCTATCTTTTCATAATGGTCCACTAGGGCTAAGTAGGCCTCAGCCGTAGCATACTGACAGGGTGCACACTTCTTTGCACCCGCTAAGGTAGCTTTATTGAAAAGTTCTCGATCCTCATTAATCGCTTGCTTTTGGTTCATGGTTAGTTCAGCACATCCTGAGACGATCATCGCTCCCAGGATAAGAAGTATTAATGTCATCCATTTCCGATTCATATTCATACTTCACCCCCTCTCTTCTTTGCTAGATTATTTTTTCTTGACTTGAGCTAAACCGGCTTCTGCAGCCGATTTTGAACGAGTTGCAAATTCCTTCGACTTTTCCCAGCTGTTTTCCGCTAATACAAATTTGGAGACCTCTAAAAAACTTTCGGCACTGCAATACTCGTAAGGAGCCAGTGTTGCTCCTCCCGCTCCCTTCAATTCAGCAGTCGCTTTCTCTGCTGCTTTAATCTCATTTCGTGCGGCGAAATAGGCACATCCGGAAACAGATAAGGAAAAGAAAACCAGAACCAGCAGTAATGTGAAAGCCCTTTTACTCATAGAGTCACCCCCCCCTCAAGTTTTATAAGTAGGATTTCTAAATTTCTTATAACATAACGAACCTATTTGACTTTGTCAACCCTTTTTTTGATTCCATTAATATAATTTTCCACACATTCCTGATTACAAAAGTAAAGCAACCTCCCGCCAATCTTTTTCTTTACAGCGGATCGTTTTGGGATATAGGTCTGGCAGTAAGGATCTTGGACAAGTTCTTCTGGTTCAGACTCCCTGTTTAATTTTTTCCTACGCACAGGGATGTCTTTAATGAGATAGTGAAGAATGGAGTAAAGGAGGAGAAGAAGGATGACGATTAGAATTAAACGAGACATGGTCTATCCAGATCATTTCTCCTCCCTTTAATAAAGGGAGGTTGGGAGGGATTAGAGCTTTTCGACCCCCTGGTTTTCTTTAAAATTTTTTAAAAGTTCCTGGACAGTTTTTTTCAAAACGGGATGGACGAGATTTCGATCGATTTCAGCCAAGGGGATGAGGACGAATTGACGATTTTGGATGAGAGGATGGGGGATTTGGAGTTCCTCGGTATGAATTTCAATATCATCGAAAAAGAGGATATCCAGATCAATTGTTCGGGGTCCCCATCGAAAGGTTTCTGTACGACCCAGCTGGGATTCGATGGTCTTCAATGTTCGGAGGAGTTCAGGGGCTTCCAAATCGGTCTCGATTTTTATTACACCATTGACAAACCAATCCTGAGAGGTGTAGCCTATGGGTTGCGTTTTAAAGAGGGAAGATTTTGCTAAGAGTTTGTGGCGGTCAACTTTTAAAATCTCAGAAATGGCTTTTTCGCAGTGGTTTAACTTATCACCAAGGTTAGAACCAATCCCGATGTAGGCAATGTGTCGCATTCTGATTGGAGATAAAAGGCACTCGGCTTTTCACTTTTTTTCAGAAATCTCTTCGGGCTTTTTAGGAGTGACGTCGATTTCTTCGTCTTTAGTCGACTTTTTAAAGTTTCGGATTCCTTTTCCAAGTCCTTCACCGATCTGAGGGAGTTTTCCGGCACCGAAAATGATCAAAATGATGACCAAGATGACGATCAACTCTGGCATTCCTATTCCAAACATTTTTTCCTCCTTTTAATTTAATGTTATTAACACAAATTGGCGGAAGTGCATGGGAATCGAACCCACCACGGACATCTCTGCCCGTCACTGGATTTGAAGTCCAGGAGGCCCACCAGAACCTGTCCACTTCCAAAGTATAACCTAAAAGGTTTTCTTTTTAAAGTCAACCCTTTCGACAAAACTACTGTTTTGCTCAGGGTTGACCCTGAGAATCGTCGAAGGGGTCAAGAGGTTCTTGCAGGGCTACCCCTGAAATCTTCAATGTTTTTTCTCGGGAATGGTGGCCTTTGATGATTTCAATGCGGGATGGAGGGACATCAAGAGTCTTTGCCAACAATCGAATAAGAGCCTCATTTGCCTTTCCTTCTATGGGTGGGGCGGTCACTTTCACCTTAATCCCATCCCGATAGGGACCCACCACCTCGTTTTTGGACGATTTAGGTTGAAGGTAGATCTTGAGGAGAATAGCCTTTTTATTGGAGTCGTTAAGATGATTAATCATTGCCGGTTCTTTTGGTCATTGAATAAATAAGTCATTGTGTCATTGGGTTGTTGAGTTTTTTGGCCAAATGACCCTACGACACAAAGACACTAAGACGCAAGGACGCAAACCTTTTGGCTATATTATTCCAATAAACGACAGCTGTCTTCCAGTACGACCTTCTTTTCGGTAGGAGAAGAAGAGATCGCTATGGCAATGGGTGCAGAGATTGATCCAGGAAATTTGTTCTTCTTTAATCCCTTCGCTCTTCATCTGAGCGATATTGATCTGAGCAAGGTCAAGCATCCACTTTCCTGCTCCACTTGAGGTTGCAAACGGCTCCCACTTCGACTTAAAGACCTTCTCATCAATTTCATAACAACAGGGTCCAATGGATGAACCCAGGGTGATGAGAAGGTCTCCTGATACGCAACCGAACACCTCTGCCATCTTTTTCAAAACCTTCGTCGTGATGTGAAGGGCTGTTCCCTGTCTCCCAGCGTGGATTGCAGCAATCACTCTCTTTTTTTGATCCACAACAAAGATTGGAAGGCAATCCGCAGTTTGGATGCCAAGGAATACATTCGGAGAATTCGTAATCAAAGCATCATATTCTAAAGGAGAGGGAAGGGTGATGACAGGTCCCTTCAGGAGAAGGATTTGGTCTTGTTGCATTTGATCGAGCAGGATCAAGCTCCTTGAGGCAAAGCCAAAGGCTGTGGAAATCAGATTTTTATTCCTGGAGACAAACTCTTCCCGATCACCATTCTTATCGCTCAGGTTCAGCGAATTGTAAGGAGGAAGGCTCACCCCTCCCTGACGGGTTAGAAAAGCATGTCGAAGCCACCCGAGTTTTGCCAATTCAGGAATTTCGAAATAGGGAAGGTTGTTCTTAATTTTTAAAGCAGATCGATCGTGGATTTTCATAATCCTTCCCATCCTCCCTTTATTAAAGGGAGGAAACAAATATTCCCCTCCTTTATCAAAGGGGGGTGAAGGGGGATTTTTGTGACTTTAACCATTCCAACACTTCTTTCATATCTTGGGGGATGGGTGAAACAAATTGGACTCTTTCTCCTGTTCGGGGGTGTGTAAATTCCAATCGGTGGGCGTGGAGGGCCTGACGATTCATCCTCTTCACACACTCTTTCAAAAATGGGTCATGGATGGCATTTGGTCTCCCTTTTCTCCCGTATAAAGGGTCTCCTAAGAGAGGATGGCCGATAGAAGAAAGGTGAACCCGGATCTGATGGGTTCGACCCGTCTGAGGAAAGATCTCAAGGAGAGTAAAACCATTAAGTTCTTCAACCTTCTTCCAACAAGTGATTGCCGTCCTTCCCTTTTTAGTCCGGGTGGACATCCGTTTCCTCTCACTTGGATGTCTTCCGATGGCAGAATCGATTAAGCCTTCGTCCTGGCTGAATTTCCCGTAGGCAATAGCAAAATAGACCTTTCCCACAGTTCGGTTTTTAAACTGCTTGGTTAATTGATGAAAAGCCTCGTCATCTTTAGCAACAACCATCACACCAGAAGTATCTTTATCCAATCGGTGAACAATCCCTGGTCTCAAGACGCCATTAATCCCGGTGAGATCTTTGCAATGATAAAGGAGAGCATTGACCAATGTGCCAGAAAGGTTTCCATAAGCAGGATGAACGACCATTCCCGAAGGCTTATCAATGACGATGATGGAAGAATCTTCATAGAGGATAGTGAGGGGGAGGGGTTCTGGTTTGAGAGAAAGGGGTTTGGGTTCGGGAAGGGTTCCTGAAACAATGCCGTCTGTTTTTAAATGAGCGCTGGGTTTAGTGGGTTTCTGATTCAGGAGGATGTGATGTTTCTCAATCAAATTCTTTGCTTGAGAGCGGGAGAGATTAAGGTCGGTTTCCGAGAGAAATTGATCGAGACGCCTTCCCTGATCCTTTGCCGAGATCTGAATGGAGAAAGATAATCCTCCCTCTCCGTCCGGCGCCAAAGTCTGGCTTTGGACGGCGGCGCCCCCCTTTAGTAAAGGGGGGTTGGGAGGATTTGAGAAATTATTTTTTATGGAATTTTGCGTCATTGCGACTGGAGATGCTTTACTGCTTTTTCAAGGCTAGCGGCCAGCAAGGGAATCTCTTCATCGAAGACGGTTCTCATATCCAGGATCAATTCTTCTTTGCTGATTCGAGAAATGATGGGAGGATCACCCCTCCTTAAATTTTCTTCGAGGCTGTTCACGGAAAAGTCGAGAGGTTTGATAGCAATGACCATGGTTGGAAGTTCCTGAAGGGGAAGAGCTCCACCGCCCACCTGAGAAACATCTTCTCTGAGGGTGAATGTTATCTCTTTGTTCATCATCCCTGATAATCTTTTGAGCAGACGCCTTCCTCTCCCTTTTAATATCCTCGTATCCAAACTTAACATCCGAAGGGTTGGAACTTCTTCCATAGCCCTCTTCTCATCGAAGAAGAGGAGAAGGGTAGATTCGAGAGCAGCTAAAGTGAGTTTGTCAATGCGAAGGGCTCGAGTCAGAGGGTTGACCTTGACAGAGTCCAAGAGGTTCTTCTTTCCTAAGATGATTCCAGCCTGAGGCCCTCCGAGGAGCTTATCACCGCTAAAGGTGACTGCATCCGCCCCAGTTTTGATCGTCTCTTGAACAGTAGGCTCCTTTTCTAATCCATATTGGCTGAGATCTACCAGACACCCGCTTCCTAAATCATCCACCACCGGGAGCTGATATTGCTTCCCCAGTTGGACCAGATCTTGGAGAGAGACTTCGGAAGCAAAACCCATAACCCTGAAGTTGCTGGTGTGGACCTTTAAAAGCAAAGCTGTTTGGGGATTGATCGCCTTTTGGTAATCGCTAAGGTAGGTTCGGTTCGTCGTCCCGACCTCCTTGAGCAAAGCTCCACTCCGTCTCATCACATCAGGGATCCGAAACGCTCCTCCAATTTCTACCAGTTCCCCTCTTGAGACGATCACCTCTCTTCCCTCAGCAATAGTGTTCAAGACAAGAAGAACCGCTCCGGCGTTATTGTTTACGACCAGAGATGATTCTGCCCCGGTGAGACAGCAGAGAATCTCTTCCACATGGGAATAGCGACTTCCCCGTTCGCCCAGTTCGATATCATATTCTAAGTTGGAATAGGCTTTGGAGACTTCGATCATGTGTTTCAGTGCAGAGGGATGGAGCGGTGCCCTTCCCAGATTGGTGTGAATCACCACTCCGGTTGCGTTAATGACTCGACGGAGCCTGGGCTGAATCTGCAGGTCAATCTCTTTTTGGAAAAGTGGATAAAGGTTTTCGAAGGAAAAAAGGGTATCGTCTAGATGGGAGAGGTCTTCTCTATGGAGGAGTTCTTCACGCAGTCGTCCCAATCCATTTCGGATGGCCTCTACCACGATGTTACGTGGATGGGCGTTTAAGAGACCAACGATCTCTGGCCGTGAAAGGATTTCATCCACACTGGGTATCTTACGGAGCACCTGTTGACGAAGGGATGGAGACATTCGGCTTCCTCCTCATCAGGAGTGTTTTAAGAATCTTGATGAAGTTCATTCGAATAAATCGAGTGGGCCATTCCAGTTCTTTTTTCTCGCAGATCGTGGACATGCTATAGTGTTGAAGAGAGAGACGTCCACTTGAAATGGATTCCAATGCGGCTTCCTTTTCTTTGGCATCGGGGAGCGCCATGATCTGGTCAATCTCTTTCATCATCTGGACTGCCCCTTCGAGCCGCATCTCAACCGATTCGGCCGTCTTGGGATCGATTAGACCGAATTTGGCCTTCAGACGATTGAGCCTCTTTCCAGCTTCATAGGTGCTCGCGACGATCTCATCCCGATTCATCCATTCCGTTTCGTAGTTTAGGATATATTTCCAACTGGGGGCCAATAATGCCTGGCGGTGCTCCTCCACCGTCCGGTAAAGCAGGCGATATCCATATTTTTCTGGTGCTTCGAATACCATACTCCCGGGATCCAGGAAAGGGGCCAGGGGAGAAATGAATGGGAAGAGTTTGTTGTAAGAACGAAATCGCTCTAACAGGGAATGGCAATAATCCACCGTCTCCAGAACGGATTGATAGGTCTGTTTTGGAAGGCCGGTCATGAAGAAGAGATCGATCCGTTTCGAGCCAAGATCGATGGCATCGGCGATCATCCTTTCCAGCGATTCATTGTTATAGGGCCTTCCAAAGGCTCTCCGAACTCCTTCGTCGTGGGATTCTGGAGAGATTTCGATATTGAAGTTGAGAATGGAATTGGGAATCCTTTCCAGTTGAGCCCTGGATGGGGGAACAAAAAATTCAAAAGCGATATGATTGGTAATCGGCTTCCTCTTCATCTCCTGAAGAAAGGTGAAACCATATTCTTCTCCGGGTTGAAAGATATCGCCAATGATCATCACCGGTGCATGGAGGAGATCCGAGATATTGAAGATATCCTGAGCCAATAATTTGGGATTCCGATAGGCAGGTTTCCTCCGATTCGCCATCGTTCGAAAGGTCTGTGAGGAACCTCCGCAAGTTTTACAAGAGTAGATACATCCCCGGCAGGTGAAGACGGCTGTTACAGGATAGGTATACCAATCAATAAAAGGCTGGTATCCCGTGGGGTCAACATACCTCACCACCTTCTTCATGATGTGTTGGTAGTCGATGGTAATCTCGTCAAGGTTCTCCGGTACATCGGTGAGGGGATTGACCTGAATTGCATTCTTCCCACCCCGATAGGTGAGGTTAGGAATATTTTTGAAATCTCCCTCTGCTTTGATCGTTTGGAGGAGTTGGAGCAGCGGCTTTTCTGTAGAATCTCCTCTCACCACAAAATCGATAAAAGGATATTGACGGAGAATTTCTTCATGATAATAGGTGGCAGAAAGCCCACCCAAGATGACAGGGATGTCAGGATGAAACCGTTTAATGATCTCTGCGAGGGCCAATCCTCCCTGGACATGGGCCATCCAATGGAGATCGATGCCGAAGGCCACGGGCTTATTTTTTTGGATAAGCCGCTCCACATCAAATTTTTCATCCTTGAGCATCTTCAGGGCCACATTGATGATCCTTACCTTGAGACCGTGGCGCTCCAAATATTCTGAGAGGCTGGCAAACCCGATGGGATACATTTCAAAGATGGGCGTGGAGGGGACGACATCGCTGATCGGACCATGAATTCCAGGCCGATTTCTGAAGTCGTAAAGGGTGGGGGGATGTAAAAGGATTAGGTCAATGTTTGCCATCTTCATCATTTCGGGGGGACAGGATTTTCTGTTGTCTGGGCTTTTGCCTTAAAAGCTTCGATCATCTTTTTAATATCAGGATCTTCTTTCATCTGTTCTTGCAGTGAAATGATGTTATTCGTAAATTGGTTTTTACCCCGGAGCTGGTTAAGGGTCCCTTCAGTATCTTCTTTGGTTTTTCGCCATTGAGCCTTTTCAGCCTCCGGCGTTTCCTTAGAGTTTAATCGCTGGTTGATGCTATTGAGGTTGTTCTCCAAAGATATTTTTGTTGCCGAATTGTAAAAGATAGGTTCATTGTTATAGAAGAGGAGGTCAATCCTTCCTCCAAACATCCCTCGAGAAGCCGTTTGAAGGATAATGGTGTTTTTGATGACCGGAGGATAGATGAGATTAATCCCGGTATGGCCGCCCACGATGATATTGATTCCTTGGACAGTCTGGGCCACCTCAATATCTTTTGCGTAACCAAGATGGCTCAGGAGGATGATCAAATCGGTTTTGGGTTTAAGCTCTTTGACCATGGCCTGTGCTGTTTCAATCGGTGCCCGAATGTTCAATCCATTTCTCCTCGGATCAGAAGGACCCGTAAAGAAATCAGGCGAGAGAAGGCTGAAAATTCCAATTCGAAGACCATGGATTTCCTTTATCAAAGAAGATTGAAAAAGAATTTTCCCTGACGCCTCATCGAGGAGGTTGGAAGAAAGAAATGGGAAGTTGACCTTCTTCGAAATTTCCAATAGGAACTCCTTTCCCAGAGTTAAATCGTCATCCCCAATGCCTATGGCATCGTAACCTGTTAAATTGAAACTCTCGATAATAAGATGCGCCTTCTCGCTCATCCCCTTTAACTCATTTTCTGGAACGGGATTATAAAATCTTTTAAAAAGGAGATCTCCCGAATCTAAAACGAGTATCCCTTTTTGACTCTCCCGTAACTCCTTGACCCATGCTCCTCTTCTGGCCAGACCGCCAATTCGACTTTTTTCCCCTCAGGTGGGGCAGGGTTCAATCTCTCCATTAATATTATTGCTATAGAGGAGAGTAAGAGTCTTGGGCGATTTTTGGGCATAGGATGGAAAGGTATTTAAGAGCAAGAAAAATCCCAGAACCAAAACACCTATCACAAACCATTTTTCTTTCATGAAATTCACCCTCAAAAAATATTTATACCCCATCCGTCCTTCGAAAACAAGGGTTCTTTCATGGGAACTTTGATTAAGGGGTCGGACTTCTGCGGATGCATATGGATTTTGGAGTAATTACAGTGAAGGTTTTTGTGAGTTCCGATGCATGCTCTTTGATTGCCGAGTCAATAATCTCTGACTTACTTTTTTGGGATAAACCTGCCATTCGAACAAGTATAACACCTTGATTAGATCGGTCTTGCCTAAATACCATCTCGCCAAAATCCTTATCTGATATCAATAGCAGGGCAGCCTTCTTGCTTGCTAAATTTAATACTTCATCATCGGAAATCCCTGGCTCCATTTCAACAACATACAATACAAAATGACCGTCTTGCCGAAGACGGTCAACAATCTGTCGATCCACACTTTCATCGGCAAGGAAGTTCATGTACCTGTCTCAGCAATTGGATAAACCACATCGGCTTTCAAGGATTCGGCAGCAAATGCCAATGCTGCTTGGATTGCCTCGCGAGTCAGTCTGGGATGAGCGTCAAGAATCTGTTCAATGGTTTCCCCGGCAGCCAGTTTCTCCAAAATAAGCTCGACAGTAATCCGGGTTCCGGTGATGATCGGTTTACCCATCATCACTTTTGGATCTGAAACAATAATTTTCTTCTCCATTTCACACCTCTTTACATAGCAGAATCATGCCTTCTTTTCTATTATTATACTAAAAAAGTCCGATTTCGGCTAATGATTTTATCGGAAAGGTGAACATCTCTTTTTCCGACAAACCGACTGACATTTTTGCAAATAGATGACAACTATTGTCCCATTTTTGAAACGACGGCTCTAAAGGAGTTTTGTAGCATCGGAAATACATCTTTAAATTTAAAAGGTTATATCAAAACTAATTCGAGTGGCAGGGAAATTGCAGTAATTTCCTGGGGTTTACAAGGGTTACAGCGGTTATGAGGTCAACAATTGAATAGAATTGGATACTATAGAGAAAGAAGGGAGCTTCAAAGATGGTTTCAATTAAGAGTACACAACGAGGACTTCAAGAAGGTTGGACAAGGGCAACCTTCATCTTAAGAAAGCATCATTTGGAAGAGCTAAAAGCATTGGCATACTGGGATAGAAAGACTATCAAAGAAGTAATTGATGAGGCCTTAGGGTCTTATTTAAAAAGGGAAAGATTAAATCTTGAAAACAGGAAGGAGGCAAATTAGATGAAAAAAGTATTAGTTTTGTTGGCTATGGTGGTGTTTCTTGCCTTTGTAACCAATTTATTCGCCGACGATGTTGCAAGAGGTCTTCAAGGTTGTTGCTCTCACCACGGTGGAGTCTGTGATTGCATTGCAGATAGAGTTCTCTGCTGTGATGGAACGTTTAGCCCTTCTTGTACGTGCGATCATTCAAGTGTTGGTATGGATTTGATCGCTCCTGATGTTTCTGGGTATACAGACAACGGAATCTATGTTTACGGTGATCTGGATATGGATTCAAGTGGAAACCTCGATGGATACCTTTATACCAACAAAGCGAAATCAATTTATGTTGAAGGGGAAATTCAAGATAAAAGTACCGTAGAAATCAATTGAGATTAGCTGGGGAGGTGACAGCTACGAACTTGACATTGATTCTTGCTAAAAACCATAGGTGAGGAAGGATAAGATGAAACTCCTATATGAGAACATTCGATTTATTCTGTGACAAGCAAACCCTTTTTGGCTCTGGTGGCAATTTGCTTAATGCTTCAATACGGGTGCGTGAGGAGACCGGAGAACAGAATTGATAAGTGGACATTTTTCTTCGTAAATCATATTTGGTTTTTTGTAATTATATTTTGCGCAATAGCCCTTGTCGCTGCTGTCCTCCAAGGGTTATCTGAAAAAACGTGCCCTGACTGTTTGAATAAGTCAGTCCCCAAACAGGCAAAAGTATGTCAAAAATGTGGCCATCGGTTCAGCGAATAAGTTCGGTGGAGTTCTCATAGGTGATATGGACAAGGAAGGCGAGGTTTACCTTAAAGGCTAAAAGGTAGAAGACCTTTTAATCAAGGAGGCGGCAAAAATGAACATAATACACAATGATAAGGGAATCCTAACTCAAATGACACTGATCTTGATAGGAGTTATCGTTTTAGGTTGTCTTGGTGCACTGTTGGGTGTAGTCTACAGTCCTATATGGTTTTTTCTAGGGAATCTCTCTTTCATTCTGCTATTGATAGTTTCAAGAGACATACGCATGATTGTCTTCGTCGGAATCCCTGTAAACATAGTTATATTGGTTGCACATTTTTTTAGTAAATGACAATAAATATTAAATCCTGTGCTAAAACGCTGAGGGCGGCCCGTTGAAGAAATCCTTATGCTTCAAGGAGGAGCAAATGGAAAAAATAGTAAGAACAAAAGAGGAGCTTAAGCAGGCGGTAGAAAATAAGGAAAAAGAAATCATCATTGATGATGATGCGCTTGCAAAGAATATCGTCAAATTTAAGAAAATCAAAAAGATCTCAAAATGGTCATTGGGTCTTTTCCTTGCGGCTACTGGAGCAGGGGCAGTAGGCCTTGCTTTAGCTCCCGTGACAGGAGGAACTTCAGCCATTGTGGGCACGCTATCATCTGGCCTACTTTATTCCATTACTTTGACCTCTGGTGCTGTAATATCAACAGAGGCGATCTTAGCGATAGGCACGTTGTCCATTATTGGATCTGTGGTTCTATTTGCTATATGGAAGGATTATAATGTTGAAATCGAGTCAACAAATCCTTGGAGGGTCAAATTGTATAAAAATCACAAAACATAAGAAGGGTATAGACAGTGATGTCAGGAAAGTGGGGAAAGTTGTTAAAAAGATTCAATGGGAGACTGTGATTGGGCTATTTCTAATTGTAGGGAGGACCTGGTCGAAACGGTAGGCAAAGACCTGCTGATAAGTTCTTGCATGACAAGAAATAAATAGAGGTTATTTTCCATGACTATCAAATTACCAAAACCAAAACTCGCTGATAAAATTCTTTCCTTGATTGGTAAGAAGCGTGCTATGCGAATACCTCGTGAGGTCTACGAGAAATTTGGACCGTACGTAAATGCCCAGGCCGAGAAGGAATCTTTTTGGCGTGCTCTTGTCAGACCAAAAAACCAAGATCCCCCAGAGGGGTGGGTATACTCTGGCAAAATCATTCGATAAACCGATTATATAGCCTAAAGGTGACATAGTTAGGTGGTATTGGAAGGAGGAATGCGAGGAATCTTTTCATTGGAACCCAACAAATGAGTGCTAACTAACTCTTGGCAAAAAAGGGGGTATAAATGGCCAACTTACTTTGGAAAATAAAAAAAGAAACAAGAAGTCTCTTGTCAACGCCTTTTTCATCTGAGGAAGAGTTTGAAAAACTTGTTTTTGAAACTCCAGAAATATTAGAAGATATCTTTTTAATAAAAAGACAAATTCGAGGAGGTAGCAAACCAGGTATACCCGATATAATAGGAATAGATAATGATGGGAATGTCTGTATTCTTGAAATGAAAAATGTTGAAGTTAATTCAAGTATTATTCCACAAGTATTACAGTATGCATTTTGGGCTGAAAAAAATCCAGATTCAATTAAATCACTTTGGTTAGAATTTGAGAATAAGCCAGAAGATTTATCAATTTCATGGGATGATTGCGAAGTCAGAATCATTGTCATAGCTCCGAAGATTCTGCCGTCAACTTTAGATATTGTTGAAAAAATTAATTATCAAGTGGATTTAATTGAAGTGAAGAGATGGGCCGACGGGGATAACCAGTTGTTATTAGTCAATAAGTTAGAACCAGAATTAGGTAAATCAAAAACAAAAACTGTAAAAGGTTTAGAGGTTTATGATGAGGAATTTTATAAAAGAGAAAGAAATCCGAACAGTGTTAAAGAATTCATGAAATATACAAAAGATTTGGAAAAAATTATTAAACAAAAAAACTGGTTGCTTGAAATGAAATATAATAAACATTATTGTGGCTACAAATCAGGATTTTTCATTGCATTTGGTATTAAATGGGTTAGCACCAAAACATTTGCTTTTTTCTTTAAGCTTTCCCAAGCTGAAGCTGAAAAATTCAACATTCCACCAACAAAATACGAAAATCAATGGAAAGAAGCCGTTTATTATATCGACCCAATAAAAACCAAGATTAATGACTTTTTACCTTTATTTGAATTATCGTATAAGAAATTAACGGGACAATAAATAAGTGTGACGAAAACTCTTTTCTTTTACGTAGTCCACGGATTGGGGACAGGTCTCTTATAGCCTTTTTGTGTGGCTAAGATATCAAGATGGAGGGTGGCAAGATCTTCTAAAGAAGGGTCAGACTCTCCAATTATTCTAAAGTCAATCGTTTTGATATGCTGATGACATTTGTCACAGAGATCGATGCGATAGGGTTCCTCTCCCTCTGCATAAAGATAGTGAAGAGATTCCTGCTCTTTGTTGTTGCAGAATGGGCAGAACAATCGATCGATTCTCCACTGATAGCCACAATAGGAGCAGAGGAGATACCGCTTTCCCGTTTCCTCTTTCAATAGACTTAATGAGGGAAGGGAGCCACACACAGGACAATATCCTTTGAGCCAGGTTTCAGGATCAAGTTCACTGCGTAGTTGTTCCATTCCTGCTTCAATCGATGGCTTAGTGCTGCTCTGAATTAAAAATGAAAAAACTTTTTTATCCAATCCAAATTCGTCAGCTATCTGCTCAATCCTTTGTTCCTTTACTCCTTCTTTTAATAATTTCTTCAGGTCTATTCTTTTGTTGGCAAGTATCTCATTGATCTTTCTCACTTGTTCAGCCATATGAGGGTTTGCATCTTTTCCGATCTGGCAGAGGGTCTGAAAAAGTTTGATGGATGACTCGATATCCAATGGAAAATCTTCTTTCTGAATCAATGAAAAGCCTTCTTTGGCCAAGAGTTCCTTCCATTCCTTCTTGAGATGTATGGGATTAATTTTTAAAGAGGCTTTTACTTTAGCTTGTGCCTCTTTGACCTTTTGGTAAAAGTCCAGAATCTCTCCATATCCAGATCTCTTCTTTTTAATCTGTTGAATCCTATTTTTTGACTTTTCCAATATAATCCCTCCCAGCCTCCCTTTAATAAAGGGAGGAGATTAATAAATCATGTGCCTACAATTTATAGACACTTTTATTCTGCATGTTATTCTGAACTTGGTTCAGAATCTCTTGAGTTGGAGACCCTGAAACGAGTTCAGGATGACAGTGAGGACAAGGGGGATTATGAAAAAAACGGGCTTGTTTCGGGACTCCTATCCGAAACAAGCCCTGGTAACACCCCCCTCTTTCAGGGTTTTATCCAATCATATGTCGAAGGCCGCTCAAAGGTTGAAAGAGACGTTTGAGCGCCATCTTCCTTGTGATCCCGATCGTATTTTCTGCTACAGCAAACTTGTGATATTTCTTGGGATCATCCGTAAGAAGATAAATTATCCGAACGTCATCGGGATTGGCCAGCATGGCATCTTTATAAGTGCCCTTCACCTCTGCCAATCTCTTGTTCGCTTTCTCGAGGATGTCCTTCCTATCACCAAAATTCATCGCTCCTGTTGGGCAGGTCTTAACACAGGCTGGAAGCATCCCCTCTTTGGTACGATCGAAGCACATCGTGCATTTTTCCATGATTCCCATACCGGCATTGAATCTCGGAATATCATAAGGACATGCCTCACGAATCTCCTTGAAATCTGCAGGTTTCACCTTTACTTTTGGACTAAAGATGACTGCCCCTGTTTTCTCATCTTGAACAATGGCACCCTTTGCCTTCCCATCCGCTACCTCTTTACAAGGAGGGGAGACGCAATGCCGGCATTGATCTGGGAAGAAGTACCAGGCTACCTTATCCCCAGGAATCTCGCTAAATCGAACCAATTTCCATGTATTGTAGGAAAGATCCGGGGGATTCTGATGATTTCCCCGGTTAATCGTTTTTTCTGTTCCTCGTTGATTCCATTGCTTACAGGCCATCTGACAGCCTCTGCAAGCGGTACACTTTGTTGTATCGATGAAGAATGATTTTCCTTCTGTCATTTATATCACCTCCCCTAGCCCTTTTTGGCTGGTGTTTTGGTTAGTTTAGTGACATTGGCCATGAATGCCTTGGATTCAGGGATCATTGTGTTGGGATCCCCAATCGTAGGAGTTAGCAAGTTTGCGCTATCCCCACCGTCCTTGGGATAAACCCAACCATAATGCCATGGAATCCCAATCTGGTGAACGGTATTTCCAGCAATTTGGAAAGGTTTTAAGCGGGATGTTACAATGGCCACGGCCTCCACTTTACCCCTCGGGGACTCCACGACCACACGCTCACCATTTTTAATGTCTTTCAGTTTGGCCAATTCCAAACTCATCTCACAGAACATTTGAGGTTCAGCCTCAATCAGCCAGGGCAACCATCGGGTCAAAACCCCTGTCTGCCAGTGTTCTGTTACCCGGTAGGTGGAGCAGACAAAAGGAAACCTTGGATCACAGGTGAGGAATTTATCCGGTCCTCCTTCAAAGATCTTGAGGACCGGGCTAATTCTCTGGTTGGACATCAGGTTTTTCTCAATAGGACATTCCAGAGGTTCATAATGTTCAGGGAATGGTCCATCTTTTAATCCAGGTCCAAAGATTGAGGCCACTCCATCAGGCTTCATAATAAAAGGATAGGCTCCATTGGTGCCCATGGGTGGAACCGCATTGTCAGGTACATCTCCTATCCATTTCTTTCCGGCTGCATCCCAGTTGAGTAAGGGGCGTTTCGGATTTCGTGGATTACCCTCCAGATCAACAGAAGCACGGTTATAAATGATCCTTCGGTTGAGAGGCCAGACCCAAGACCACTCAGGATAGAGGCCTAATCCTGTCGGATCGGTTTTCTTTCTCCGAGCAGCCATGTTTCCTGCCTCGGTATAACTGGCAGAATAGAGCCAGTTACCACATGAGGTTCGGCCATCATCCAGGAGGTAAACAAAGTTTGGTACGAGGGTTCCCTTTTTGTACGCCTTCTTATCTACCGGATGCTCCGAGATATCTTCTAAGAAGTAACCATTGATCTCCTTGGCTACCTTGTGGATATCAAAATGGCCACTGGTTTCATAGTCCCACTTCAAATTCAAGATCGGTTCTGGGAAAGCCCCTTTTTGTTTCTCATAGAGGGCACGGACTTTTTTAAACAACTCGTACATAATATCCCCATCGGGTTTGGCTTCACCCGGAGGATTGGATGCTTTGTAGCGCCACTGCATCCAGCGACCACTGTTGCTGATACTGCCTTCTTTTTCCATGGAGGCAGCACAGGGTAATTGGAAGACCTCGGTCTTGATCTTCTTGGGATCCATGCCCGGACCTTTCCAGAAGGATCCGGTTTCACTATCAAAGACATTGACATTTACCAACCAGTCCAGCTTAGTCATCGCCTGGCGAACCTTGCCAGAATGAGCACCCGAACAGGCCGGATTCATGCCCCAGGCAAAGAAACCAGTGAAGGTTCCCTTATACATTTCGTCAAAGAGATTCAGCCATGAAGCATCTTGGCCCTGATCTAATTTGGGCATCCAGGCGTATCCCAAATCGGTCTCTTTACCAGCTTTCTCTCCAAATAATGATTTGAGATAGCTTGCAAGATATTTTGGCCTGTTTTTCCACCAGTTAATACTTCGAGGATCTTTTGAAGCCGGAGTGGTTTTGTTATAATCTGCGAGTGTTGCCAGATGGGCCTGGGGGGTAGGCAGATATCCTGGCCAGATATGATACAGGAGGCCCGCGTCGGTTGAACCCTGAACATTTGATTCACCGCGAAGGGCATTGATCCCGCCACCTGCAATACCCATATTCCCAAGAAGAGATTGGATAATACACATGGCACGGATATTCTGCACACCTACTGTATGCTGACACCAACCCATGGCATACAATTCGGTACCGGCTTTGTCCGGAGTTCCGGTTGAGCCATAAACCTTATAGACTTTTTCCAGGTCGGCTGCAGGGGTTCCGGTGATCTCTGTGACTTTCTGTAGTGTATAACGTGAATAATGTTTTTTCAGAAGTTGGAAGACACACCGGGGGTCCTGTAGGGTCATGTCTCTTTTCGGAATCCCATTTTCATCTTTTTCTAAGGCCCAAGTTGAGGCATCATAGGACTTTTTGGTGGGGTCATAACCTGAAAAGAGTCCGTCATCGAAATTATATTTGGGGTTTACAATAAAAGAAGCATTGGTGTAGTTTTTGACATAAAATTCATCATAGAGCTTATTGTCCAGGATGTACTTAATCATACCGCCGAGGAAAGCGATATCTGTCCCAGAACGTAGCCGAACATAGATATCTGCCTTCGCTGATGTTCGGGTAAACCTTGGATCCACATGAATGAGGATTGCTCCCTTATCACGGGCTGCCTGGATCCATTTAAAAGAAACAGGGTGATTTTCAGCAACATTACCACCCATGTTCAAAATCACATCGGCATTTCTAAAATCGATATAATGGTTGGTCATTGCACCGCGTCCGAACGACTCTCCCAGAGCCGCTACAGAGGGGCTGTGTCAGATACGGGCCTGGTGCTCAATGTAGATGAGACCCAGTGACCTGAGGAACTTTGAGTAAAGCCAACATTCCTCATTGTCGAGGGCTGCACTTCCCACTGAAGCAATGCCATTGGTTCGGTTGACCGCCTGACCCTTGGCATTCTTCTCCATGAAGCTCGCATCCCGGCTCTTCTTGATATTGGCCGCAATCTTATCCAAAGCCCATTCCCAGCTGACTTCTTTCCAGGTATTGCTGTAGGGGGCACGATAGCCGACCTTTTTCAATCGATTATCATTGACAGCGATCTGATAGAGTGATGCTCCCTTGGCACAAAGTGCCCCTTCATTAATGGGATGATCGGGATCGCCCTCAGTGTTAATCACTTTTCCTTTGGCATCGGTGGAGACGATAATTCCGCAGCCGACTGAACAGTAGCAGCAGACTGTGGTGGTTTCCTTGGCTCCTTTAATCCTGAGTTCTTGAGCATAGACCTCAGCCGGAGACAGATCGAATCCTAACCCACCCATTACTGTCCCAGCGGCTGTCGCTCCCGAGATTTTCAGAAACGTTCTTCGGGTAATTTTCATAGATTTCATTCACCTTCCTTTCTTAAAATTTTTAAGACGAGAGTTTAGTTCACCCCCTTTCTTTTTATAAGCAGGGAAAACCACTTAACCATTTGATTTTTCGAATGGTTCCCCCCCTTTCACTCTAAAAAAATTAAGTAAAATCGGATTATTGGGCATGATAAAGTAAGGCGTTGTGAAAGATACCACAAATGATTTTTTTGTCAAGAGAAAAATAGTG
This sequence comes from uncultured delta proteobacterium, assembly GCA_963820625.1. GTDB lineage: Bacteria > Desulfobacterota > BSN033 > BSN033 > UBA1163 > CAWGAV01. The sequence goes on along the minus strand of CAWGAV010000013.1, from coordinate 70,005 downwards.
CGATTTGAATATTTGCTTTTGGCACAAATTTCGTTATAATTTTATGCATTTATCGCCACTTTGAGAGACGGAGGAGGATAATGAAAACTATAAAGTTTAGGGGACCTGAGATATTCGATATTGAATTGGAGAAAGACCTTCTGGCCAAAAATAAAAGTTTGGCTAAAGAAAATAGGAAGAGGTTTGATCAATCAAATATATTGGCCATCGATATTATGGGTTCGATCGGCTCAGGAAAGACTTCTTTAATCAAGGCAATTTTAAAAAAACTTGGAATGGGTAAGAAAGTGGCAGTCATCGCAGGGGATCTCACCACCAGTATCGATGCAGAAAGGATCGAAGTAGAAGGAGCCCTTGTGATACAGGTCAATACCGGAAAGGAATGTCATCTTGATGCTAACCTGATTCGTCAGGCGATCGAAAAGATGAAACTGGATGGTGTCAAAGTGCTCTTCATTGAAAATGTCGGAAACCTCATCTGTCCAGGGGAATTTCCATTGGGCGCCCATAAGAGACTGGTTGTTACCTCTGTGACCGAAGGACCCTATACCATCGTAAAACATCCCTATATCTTTAGAGAGGCGGATGTGATCGTCCTCAATAAAATTGATTTAGCAAAACCTATGAAAGTGAGCATGCCCCAGTTAGAGAGAGATGCTCAGAAGATCAATCCTCATATTCCTTTTATTCGGACCAATGCGTTGAGGGGAATAGGGATCACTAAAATTATCCATGCTCTGGGGTTGAAAACATAACCATGCACGAATTTTCCATAGCCAACGAAATTGTCAAGAACGTTCTGGAGGCGGCGGAGAAAAATAGAGGCAAGAGGGTTCTTTCTATCCAGTTAGAAATTGGTGAATTGACCCTTCTCAACGGTGAACAGGTCGCTTTTTGGGTTCATGAATTATTTAAGGGTTCAGTGGCTGAAAGCGCAGAAGTGAAGATTAAAACGATCAAAGCCCGCATTCATTGTAAGGCCTGTGGATACAAGGGAGGAATAAAATCTGATCAAGAAGATTCTTTCCAGCATCTAACGCCTCAAACTTGTCCCCAATGTAATTCTTTCGAAATCAAGGTTGAAAAAGGGCGCGAGTGTATTCTTAGGAGAATTCAGGCGGTGAGATAAAGTATGAATTAATGTCAAATTTCAAATATCAAAGTTCAAATTTTGAAATAAAGGTTAAGGCTGAGGTTGAGGTTAAAGTTAAAAAGATTAAAATCTAAACCTTAGCCTAACCCTTAACCTTGGCCTGAATTTTGACATTCATTTGACATTTGGATTTTGTCATTTGACATTGATTTCTAGCAAATCCTTGGATACTGTCCCCCGGTTAACATATCCAGAATTCTGTGGCCACCGATTAATGTCTGGAGAATTACCCTCTTTGGATTTTCCTCAGTCACCCTTCCGATAATCTCACCGTGTCTCCCAAGGGGATGGTTTTTCATTACCTCCAATAGCTGCTCTGCCTTATTGGGTGGGCAGATAGCAATCAATTTCCCTTCGTTGGCAAGATAGAGCGTGTCCAGACCCAACAGTTCTGAAATTCCCTTGACCGATTCTCGGACAGGAACCTTTTCTTCTTCAATCATCATTCCTACATTGGACATCGACGCGATCTCATTGAGAGTCGTAGCCAGACCACCACGAGTGGGATCTCGCATACATCGGATGGAAGGACAGACATCGAGCATTTTGGCAACCAGACCGTTTAATGGAGCGCAGTCGCTTTTTAATTCACCGTGGAATTTAAATCCCTCTCTCTGGGAGAGGACAGCCATCTCATGATCTCCCAGAAAACCACTTAAAAGTATTTTATCTCCTGGTTTTGCATTGACCCCCGAAAGGTTGACCCTTGGTCTGATCCATCCGATCCCCGCGGTATTAATAAACAACTGATCCGCAGCTCTGTGTTCCACTACCTTGGTATCGCCCGTAACAATGTTCACTCCTGCCTGTTCAGCAGTCTCATGGATAGAAGAGACAATCTGTTTAAGAAGATCAATGGAGAATCCTTCTTCAATAATCAGAGAGAGGCTGAGGTAAGATGGGATTGCCCCTATCATCGAGAGGTCGTTAACCGTTCCGCATACTGCCAATTTTCCAATATCTCCGCCCGGGAAAAAAATTGGATTGACCACATAGGAGTCCGTTGTGAAGGCAATCGGTCCATGCCGATTAGTTATTCTTGCACTATCATCCAATGGTTCGAGGAAAGGGTTTAAGAGTCGGGGAAGAAAAATCTGTTTAATCAGGTCGTGAGAGAGTTTTCCTCCGCTCCCGTGGGCTAAAAGGATCTTATCTTCGGGCATAAATACTCCTCCTTTTCTTAATTGTAAAAATTTATATCCAACTTATGTAGCGTCGGCATTTACTGCCGACGGAATTCTATTTAATCGCCCCCAGTAAATGGGGGCGCCACAGATTTTGGATTGGTTTCAATGAAATTTGTAATAAGTGTGGCAGGTTCCTTCGATGGAGACCATGCAAGGACCGATCGGGTTTTCAGGATGGCAGACCTGTTTGAATAGACGGCATTCCAAAGGGCTCTTGATTCCCTGAAGCACTGCTCCGCAAAGACACTCAGGATGCTCTTTTGGCGGTTCTACCTCCACCTCGAAATTCCTAACATCCATTTCTTTGTAAGATTCTTTAAAACAATATCCACTATCCGGAATCAGTCCGAGCCCCCTCCAGCGACTTTCATCTTTTTCGAAGACCTCGTCAATCTTACTTAAGGCGATTGGATTCCCCTCTTCATGGACGACCCTTCGATATTGAATCTCAACAGCCGCACGGTTCTCTTCGATCTGTTTGACCAACATCCAGATCCCCTGAAGGATGTCCAGGGGTTCAAATCCAGTGATCACGGCAGGTCGGTCAAACTCTTTTGCAATGAATTGATAGGGATTTGTCCCAATGATTGTACTCACATGGCCCGGAAGGATAAAGCCATCAATCTTTACCTGTTTCGATTGCAAGAGAGCAAAGAGGGCAGGGGGAACCCGTTTCTGACTATTCAAGAAAAAGAGATTATGTAACTTTTCTTCTTTAGCTCGGAGGATCGCCACCGCAATCGTGGGCGAAGTGGTTTCAAAACCGATGGCCAAGAAGACGACTTTCTTCTCGGGATGCTCTTTTGCAATTTTTAATGCTTCGAGAGAGGAGTAGATGATTCGGATATCCCTTCCCTCAGCCTTCTCTTTCTGCAGGCTCGATGTCGAGCCAGGGACCCTCATCATATCCCCGAAAGTCACAATCATCACATCTTTTTGTCGAGAGAGGGCGATGGCCAGGTCGATATCTCCATTGGGAGTGACACAGACAGGGCAACCCGGACCGGAGATCAATCGGATCTGTTCTGGAAGGATTCCTCTAATTCCGTATCGAAAGATTGAGACGGTGTGCGTGCCACAGACCTCCATCAATTGGATGGGACGAGTAGAGGTTTTTTGGATCCTCTGGATCAATCCTTCCGCAATCTCTTTGTCCCGAAACTCATCGACGAACTTCATATCCCTTCTGCCATCTTTATCAAAAGATCTAAAGTTTCCTCAGCTTCTTTTTCATCCACCTTTTGGATCGCAAAGCCTGTGTGGATGAGGACATATTCTCCAATTGAAACATCCGGGCAGAGGTCGAGCGAGATATCCCTTAAAAGCCCTCCCACGTCCACCTTCGCCACATTCTTTTCAATCTCGACCACTCTTCCTGGAATACCTAAACACATTGAAATAACCTCATATGACCGATGACTGCTTGTCCTAAAGAGATTCCGCCATCATTGGTGGGGACAAGATGGTGAGTATAGACATTAAAGCCCGATCTTTTCAACCCTTCTGTGACAAGAGTGAGGAGGAAAATATTCTGAAAGACTCCTCCGCTTAGGACGACCCGATTCAGCTTTTGCTTGGACCGGATCGTCTCACAGGTCTCCACAATAAGGTGGCCGATGGTTCTATGGAACTTTCCTGAGATTTTTGAGGAGGGTATTCTATCTATTAAATTACGGACTATCCCTCTGATCATCTCTGTAGGGTCAATCACCATCGGTATTTCATCTTTATGAATATGAAAAGGATATTCTTCTTCCACTCCGTGATCTGCGATCATCTCCAGTTCGATGGCTGCCTGTCCTTCATATTGAACCTTATCCCTGATGGACAGAAGGGATGAGATGGCGTCGAAGAGGCGACCCATGCTTGAGGTCCAAGGGGTGTTAATCTTCTTTTCGATTGCCCTCTTCAAGATATCCCATTTTTGAAAATCCATTCTTTTCATCAGGTCAATTCTTAAATGGATGGCTTCATCTCCAAAGGCCTCTGAAAGATAAACCATTGCCATTCGCCATGGCTCTTTAATGGCCATCGAACTTCCAGGCATAGGGACTTTCTTCAGATGGGCCAATCGATCAAAGTCTCTTAGATTTGCCTTGATGAATTCACCTCCCCAGATGGTACCATCCAATCCAAAACCTGTTCCATCCAGGGCGATTCCGATCACATCCCCTTCGATTCCATTTTCAGCCATTGCACTGACAATGTGTGCGTGGTGATGTTGGACACCGATTCTTGGAATATCTTGAATCGATAGAGCGTACTGGGTAGAAAGATAATCCGGATGAAGATCATAGGCTACTGCCTTTGGCTCAATGTAGAAGAGCTTCTTGAAATGCTCGATTCCTTCTTCAAAAGAGGTGAGGGTTTCTAAATTCTCAAGGTCCCCGATGTGATGACTCATGAAGGCATATTGACCACGGGTCAGACAAAAGGTATTTTTTAGTTCCCCACCACAGGCCAGGATCATTTCAAGGGGGAAAGAAAGTTTAATAGGGAAGGGGACATAACCTCTTGACCTCCGAAGGATGTAAGGTTTTCCTTCAAAGATTCTTGTCACCGAATCATCGCACCTCATATGAATCTCACGGTTGTGAAAGAGGAAATAGTCAGCGATGTGGGAGAGACGGCGAAAGGCCTCCTCATTTTTATAAGAGATGGGTTCGTCACTCACATTGCCGCTCGTCATCACCAAAGTCTTGAGGGGACTATTGAGCAGAAGATGGTGAAGCGGCGAGTAGGGAAGCATGACACCGAGGGTATCCTGGTAAGGAGCGACAGCATGAGCGACTGGAGAATTTTCCCTCCTTCTCAGAATGACAATGGGCCTCTCCACACTCAATAATAACTTCTCCTCCTCTCCATTGACTTCACAATGTTCCTTCACCTCTTCCATATCCCGGCACATTACAGCGAAAGGTTTATCCTCTCTGAATTTTCGGGACCTCAAAGAGGAAACAGCGTCTTGATTTTTTGCATCGCATGCCAGATGGAACCCTCCCAGGCCTTTGATCGCTACGATCCGTCCCTTTCCGAGCAGATCCAAGGTCATCTCAATTGGATCTACAGGAATTTTTTTCCCCTCTCTATTCTCCAAATGAAGGGAAGGACCACAAGCAGAACAGGCATTGGGTTGGGCATGAAAGCGCCGGTCAGAAGGGTCTTCGTACTCCTTCTGACAAACAGGACACATGGTGAAATGGGACATGGTTGTTTTATGACGGTCGTAAGGGATGTCCTGAATAATCGTAAATCTTGGACCACAAAGGGTACAGTTAATAAAAGGGTACCGATACCGAAAGTTTTCTGATGAGAAAAGTTCAGAAAGGCATTGATCACAGGTGGCCACATCGGGAGAGATGAGGACAAATTTTTCCTGAGTCTCCTCACTCTTTCTAATTTCAAAGGTAGCATAGCCTAAGGGCTCGAGATGTTTTACCTGGAATGATTCAATCCGGGCAAGAGGTGGAGCAAGTTTGGGGATATCTTGAATAAATTGGTCAAGATTTCCATCTTCGCTTTCCGCATCGATCAAGACCCCCTTTTCATTGTTGAGAACCCATCCTCGAATAGAATGGGTTCTAGCCAGATTATAGATAAATGGTCTGAAGCCAATTCCTTGAACGATTCCAGTAATTGCGATCTCCGCCCGTTTCATGTCCAAACATTAACACTCTTTCAAGACTGCTTCAATGATGGTTGGAATCTTAATTTTTACCTCCTCTGTTAACTCCATCCCCCAGTCCAATATTTTTGGTTCAACCCCGATGATAACAGTATCGATCTTCATGCCCATTTTTTGTGCCATGTTTAAGCTTTCTAACAGGCCAATCTCATGGAGAGAAATGGGTCCTTTTTCTTCGGGTAAGAGATCCTCTGGTCTGCATTTATAGATCGTGCCTGGCGCCCCTCCTGCCTTCATGGCATCGATGACGATCAATTTTTCACCCCATCTAAATAGGAATTAAATCCATGGTGGAGGTTCCAATGTCAAGTAATTCGATATGACCAGGCAGTTTCATCGTTTCCATCTCTTGAATCACATGGACACCAATACCTTCATCCCTATAAATGCAGGTTTCCGATTCCAACGATTAATATTTTTCCATAAGACTCTTTTCCATACGTAAAAAATGTTCCTCAATAGTCTCCCCTCCCTTGGTGGGAAGGGATGGAGGGGAGGAGGAACAAAATCATTCACCCCCTACCCAATCCTCCCCGTCAAGGGGGAGTGGAATAAAAAACTAAAACAAAGAGGCTGCTTGAGTAAACTCAGCAGCCTCAAAAGTGAACCTAATAGGTAGAGTTAGATCACTTTGAACTCATAAGCTTTCTTGGTTTCAGCGTGCAACACGTGCACGGAGCAGCCCAGTCAAGGATCAAAGGAACGGACGACCCGCACGATATTGAATGGATTTTTGATATCCTCGAACGGGTGTCCCAATGAGAGCCTGTTCAATGGGCCCTAAGAGACCCTTATCGTCCCTAGGTGAAGCATTCCAGATCGTAGCTGCCACTACCTGGTAGTTATCAATCTTTTGATCCTTGATCGAAATCCAATGTCCCACTGCACCCCGTGGAGCCTCAGTCAATCCCATCCCCATTGCTTCCTTGGGAATCTCAGCTTTGACATTAGAAGGAGCTCCGGGTTTGAGTTGAAGAATCCATTTCTCCATTGCATCGGCTACCAATTTAGTCTCCTCTGCCCTGGCAGCGATCCTTCCCAGAATGGAAAAAGCTTTATCGCCAAGATCCCTGAATCGGATCTCCTTTTTCTCATTGATGCCCAAGAATTTATTGGCATGTTTGCTTAGAACAGGGTTGGTAACCCACATCCTAGCAAAAGGACCGGCTTCATGAGGGAGGTCGCGATACCGAGGGGCCTTAACCCAAGAATAGGCACCCTTTTTGTCAAATTCGGGTTCCGTCATCCCTTTGCTTGGATGAAGCCCAGTGGTTTTATCCTGATACCATGAGTATTTTACATACTCTCGAATCTGGGTCTGATCAAGAGGAAGATCCTTGCCCTGAGTGTAGGCTCCTGGTTTAAGGAGGAAGGTCTTTTCCTCATCGTCCAATGGGAAGACCCCAAAGGAGATGAGGTTCTTGCAGCCTGCTCCTACTCCAAAAAGATCCTTGTATGCCCCAGCGACAAGATATACCGTTGGAAGGTAAGTCCCGTCAATGAACTCCTTGATCTCCTTGAGTCTCCACTGGAAAGAAACCATCTTATCTAAAGTCGGGATCTCCGTAGCTCCTCCGGCAATCAAGCCATAAGCGATAGGCGCTTTGCCTCCAAAGAGAGCCATCAACTGATGGCATTTTTGTCGGATGTCCAATGCCTTGATATACTGTTCCACAGCAACCTTATTCGTTTTTGGATCTAATCGATAATCTCCCTCATATCGAGGGATGAAAGGTTCCGTATCAGGCCCCTTCACATAGTCAAGAGCAACTAAATGGTAGAAATGGAGAATATGTGACATCAGATAATCCGATCCGAAGATCAAATTCCTGATGATTCGGCCATTCGTGGGGGGTTTTACCCCAAAAGCATTGTCAAGGCATCGGACCGATGCTGTTCCATGGGCGGTCGGGCAGACCCCGCAAATTCTTTGAGTAATCTGGGATGCATCTCGAGGATCCCTCCCCTTCAAAATGATTTCGAAACCCCGGAACATGGTTCCTGTTGACTTAGCATCTACAACCTTTCCACCTTCCACATCCACGTCAATCTTGAGGTGGCCTTCAATTCTTGTTACTGGAGAAATCGTCAATTTTGTCATCGATGTTACCTCCTCCATTATCCTGTTGTTTTAACATAAAAAGGTGAAAAATTATCCGGCCATCCCGGTTCCGTGCACCCAAAGCAGATAGAGTTATGGACACACCAATTGACATTGCTGTTCCATCCTCTCTTCCAACAATCTGCATGGGCCTCAGGTCCTTTGCAACCCAGTTCCACACGACATCCTTCGTCTCCAAAAAATTTAGCAAACTTCTTTTCATCGTAGTAAGACCGGTAAGGACAGTTGTCGTGAACAAGGGTGCCATAGAACATTTTTGGCCGTCCATCTGAATCGAGTTCGGGAATCCCGAACATCAAAGCATGGGCAATCGTCCCAACCATCCAATCAGGATGAGGAGGACAGCCTGGAATATTGATCACAGGGGTCTTAATTTTATTATCTTTTAAGAACTCCCTTACGGACTTTACGCCCGTGGGATTAGGTTGAGCTGCGGGGATTCCTCCAAGGCCACATTGGCCCAATGCCAATACAGCCGCTGCCCCTTTTCCCAAATACATTGTGAGGTCTGTAAAAGCAACCTCCTTGCCTTCCCTTTCTCCAGAGAGACAACATTTCCCGCCATAGGCTGTTTCGACTGCTCCTTCTACTACCAAGAAGTATTTACCATAATTCTTTGCTGCGGTCTCCCACAGATAATCATAGGCTTTTTGTCCAGAAGCAGCCATCACGGTTTGGTGGAACTTCAGGCTGATAATTTTTAGAAGCACCTCTGCAATCGTCGGATGAGCGGTGTTCAGAAGAGAAACGGAACAGCCTGTACACCCTCCCCCTTGGATCCACAATACAGGTGGGTTACCGGCTGCCGCTTTTTCCAAAGCTGCAACGATCTCAGGAAGGAGAATTCCGGATGTCCCGATCGCTACACCGGTCCCTGCACAAATCTTTAAAAATTGTCTCCTCGTAATCGGCATAAGATATTCACCCCTTTCAATTTTACTTTAAGGTTTTTATTTTTATAGAAAACCGAGGTTAAGTTTCACCCTCCTTCATTTTAAAAGTTAGGGTTCACCCATTTTAAAATCGCAAACCAGATTAAGAATTGAGAGCAAATTAAGGAATGAGTAGAAACCAGGTCTTTTCAACAACGAAGGGTGATGGTTTTTTGATCGTGAGAAGATTTTTGAAAAGAGAAGAAGAGGAATTTTTCGGAAAGAGTGATTTCCATTATCATGGTAAAAGTACTCGGTCCTAATGTTTCTAATTTGTTTTGCTGATTAGCCAACAGATAATCTTGATCAAGGTTCTCAAACGTTGGTTTGGAGTGAGGGAAATCAGTTTCTACACAATTATTGTAGGGGAGAAAAGCTGAAAAAAAGAGAAAATTAAAATAGCAATAAAGATTTGAATCTCTTTTCGGCTTCTATTCATGTTAAGATTAAACGTGGAGGATACAATTCCCATCTAGGATTAAACGAACCCTAAAATATTTTTTAGAAGATTTCAACCCTATCCAATGAAGTTTCTTGGGTAGGTTTAGAATAAAAAAAGGCACCACATTTCTTTGACGCCTTTGTCGTTGCAATACTTCCTTGTATTGCATGCTTAAAATTCTCTCATTACGGTAAGAAAATACTTGTTAAGGTTTTTTTTGTCAAGGAAAAAATGTGGAAATTTTTGGCCGACTCTAAAAATCTTGAGATTAAAGGTTGAGATGAGAAGAAAAAGGGGATATTATTTTCAAGCGATAAAGAGAAGGCCTTGTGAAAGCAAATCACGTCAAGAGGTATGAGGAGGGTGGTGGAACGATGAGGAAAATCCTGATGCCTTTGGTGGCTGTCGCATTGTTGTTCTTGGTTTCGAATCCAAATCTGGCCGCCAACCTGCCTCCAGTAAAAGGTGGTGTGCTGCCGCCATTCAAGCTGCCAATCCCAAAAGATCCAGTTGAAAAGAGCTATCTGGGGCTTTCAGGCAAAGGGTTTTTTAGGGTACCACAAATTAAGGCCAGGGTTGTCATCATTGAAATTTTCAGCATGTACTGCCCACAATGCCAAAAAATAGCACCAGGGATAGAAGAGCTTTATCATATCATCGAAAACGACATGGACCTTAAGAACAAAATTAAATTAATCGGTATCGGTGCGGGGGATTCGCGTTATGAAGTTGAGGTATTCAAGAAAACATATAATACGCCTTTTCCTCTTTTCCCGGACAACGATTTCACCATCCATAAAGCCCTGGGAGATATCAGGACCCCATACTTCATTGCAATTAAAATCAATAAAGATGAAACTTATGAGGTTATTCATTCAGAATTGGATAGTTTCAAAGAGGCCCAAACATTCCTGGAGTTAATGATTACTGCTTCGGGATTGAAGTAGCCTTTGGATGACGGTAAAAAAAGAGATTGATATTCAAAGGGGTCTATGATATTCAAGGGTTACATTATTAAGGAGGTAAAGAGATCAAAATGGATGAGGGGACGAAAGAATATTTGGATAGAATATTACTGGGCCTGACCACTAAAGAGGATCTGGAGAAGCTGAGGCAAGAAACGAAGTCAAGCTTTCGCCAATTAAAAGAAGAAAATAAAAATCAGATTCTTGAGTGGAGACAGGAAATCAAAGCCGATTTTGAGCAGTTGAGAAAGGAAGGTAAAGTCGAGATAGGGCCAATCTTGGAAGAGATTAAGATAGAACTTGAGAAGGTTCGAATGAAAACTCAATCTGCTCTCGATCAATCAAACCAGTTCTTAGCTTCAGTCATCCAACGGATCAATGAGGAGGTGAAGTCTGCCATTGACCAGTCGAGGCAGGAAATGGGTTTAAGCCTCCGATCGGTCAGGGAGCAGGAGATAGCTAACATTGCCCACTTGAACCAGGAGAACAAACTCGGCCTTGATCACTTAAAAGAGGGGGTGGGAAGTCTCAAAGGAAAAATCAACCAATTGACAGAAGAGATCGCCTCCATCAAAGAGAAGATGAGAGAAGGTTTTGTGGATGTCAAAGAGGAATTGGGTTCGATGATGAGATTCTCTTATGCCGACTTGGAGAAGAGATTTAGCGCTTTAGAGGCCAGAATCAAAGCCCTCGAAAAGATGGTTTTTCCTTAATTATATTTCAATTGGCTCGGGATTTCCCTTCCATCTAAATTAAAAGGGCCCCTTGGAAACAAGAGGCCCTTCTTGTATTTTTCAGAGAGAGTTAAGATGTAAGAGGTGAAACTCCACTTGGGAGACATCAACAGATTTCTTGATTGACGAGTTCACCTACTACTCCTCATTTGAGACCTTCCTGGAAGTCAATGATTACTGGTAGAAATGTGCATAATTAAACGGAGCGGTACGGAGTGGGCTGCGATGAGCAACCCCGTCGGAGCTCTTAGCAATCGTACCAGCATGGATCTCATTATGTTTTCGGTCTTCACCTTTGAAAACTTAGAAGAAGGAACAAATACCCCCTTCTCTTTGCTGACACAAAAAAACTTGACAATGCCCGTCCGTTGGACCTTGACACGCTTCTCGGTTGGTAATATAGAATATAGACTGGTATTAAAGTTCAAGGCCGTGGTGTGGTAGCAATCACTCTAACAATTGCAAGTATCCAAGCAGGGGTAACTTTTTAATTCCACATACCAGTATGGGGAAAACGTCGGCCATAAGAAGAAAGGAGATAAAAACCTCTTCCTATAAAAAGGAAGCATTCTATTTCCTTGTTAAATTCTTTGTCCTCATGGGTCTTCTCCTCTTCCTTGAGCTCTTCAATCCTGTCAATCAGAAGGTGATCATCCCTTTTACCGGCCTCCTTTCCCAGACCAGTGTCTTTCTGCTCAAAATCGTTGGGACTGAAGCAAAAGTTTCCTCCACCCTCATCGTCTCGCCGCAGTTTACAGCGGATATAAAGGCCGGTTGTACCGGGATTGAACCAATCATCATTCTGATGGCCGCCATGTTCGCCTATCGGGCTTCATGGAAGGAAAAATTCTATGGCGCTTTTTTGGGAATAGTTGTCCTCCAGGGGGTCAATCTGGCAAGGATCGTCAGCCTTGTTTATCTTGGAATCAATCATCCTCGATATTTTAGCGAAGCTCATACTTTTGTCTGGCAGATTGTGATCATCGCCTTGAGTCTATTCTTGTGGATGGTCTGGGCAAAGGGCCTAAAGCCATATGAAAGAAAAGCCTCTTAAACTTCTTCTTCTGAAAGGCCTCCTCTTCCTCATCGTCGGCCTAATGCTTTGGATTTATTTTCAGCCTTCCTACTCAAAGCTCCTGGTTTCGGTATCCCAAGAACTGGTCTCTTGGCTTCAGGGTGAGGGCAAGGAGAAGACCTCGATCAGGCTTCAAGGAAATATGATCCTCTACATCCCCCTGGGGCTAATTTCAGGTGAAAAGAAAAGCATCCTTGCAGGGGGGAGGGATGTCAGGGACATCCACTATAATTCAGTGATCCTCTTTGCCTTGATCCTCTTCTCCCCTGGACTCGGTTTCGGGAAAAGAGGCTGGGTTCTTATGGCAGGACTGCCCCTTCTTTTTCTCACGCAGGTCTTAACGGTTCTTGTTCAGGCAAAGTTTATATATGCCTTTCAACTGGGCGAATATAGCAGGGTCCATTATGGGGCCTGGGATCGGAATATTTATGCCTTCTTGAAACAGTTTTTTGAACTAATTGGGAGGTTCTCATTCCCTTTTGCCATTTGGATGCTCTTCACCTACAGAGAGACTATAGGGTATTTGGCCGGAGCAAAGGAGGCACAACCTCATAAAAGAAGGAAAAGGTGAGAAGGGGGCTGATTCGAGGCACCAGTATTCTCATCGGCGGCAAGGTTCTGTTAAAAGGCAATTCTCTTTCAAAGCTTAGACTCTTAAGCAGAGGGCATATTGGGTACAGAAGACATAGAAAAATCTTCAGAATTAATGAAAGAAATTTTAATATCCAAAAATGAAAAGGGCGAGTTATGCTTCCTCGCCCCAACATATTCCCCAGAAGAATTATGAATTAAACGGCTATCCTCCTTTTCTTTAGGTAATAAATAGATCCAAACCCTACAAGTAATATTAAAATTATCATTCCCCATTCGGTCAGAGTTGGAGCAGTCACTGACGGTTGCGGCGGTGCAATAACTGTTCCATTGAGGATATTAATATCCCAGGCCGTGGAGAGTGGATCAATCCAATATTGGAAACCGGTCCAAGAACCATTAACATTCTGATTAAGAACCAACCAATTGCAGTAATCTTCCCACCAGTTCCAGCCATGGTTGGGATTATTAACATTGCCCGGATCGGGGTGAAGATTGGAAATAATGCTCATGTCAGCGTTCAGCCCAATCGTAAGCTCGAGTCCCTTGTAAACGCCAAACATGGCATAGGGATTGCCGAAGTTACCATACCAAGTGTCGTTTGCAAGGTTTTTCCAATTAGTGTTCAGGTACGCGAGGGCTTTACTCTGAGATCCCCCACCGCCAGCAAAGACCATTTGGGTGAGCAGACCTCCCGTCTTTGATTCATCGTTAGTAATGCCGCTAAGTCCATTTGGGTCAGTATAGCCACAACTGCCGTCCACAGGATTCTGGATGTAGTTTATCCACTTTTGCAGCTCTGTCTTCGTTTGTGCCGGCACAATGATGCCCGGTACCTGTTGAGCGAACAGCATGGCTATGGCGCCCCACTGGGATGTAGAACCGTCCGAATCATTAGAGTTGGGAAAATATCTCCATCCGCCATCGTTATTGCCACCAGCCGGTCCAGTCTGTCCCCAGACCCACAGGTCTACCGCTCGCTGGATTACCTGCGCGTACGTGAGGCCATTAACAGCAGGGTTAGCACTGCTGATGGTATCACTGGGGCTGACAATGCCGGCGGTCAAGCGGCAAAGTCCCGGCAGTACCAGACCCGATGTGTAAGTCGTTTCACCACCCCCAGTCCAGTCTAAACCTATTCCACTATTAGCTGTTCCCTTGAATCCCCACCAGTTGGGACTGGAGATGTCTACTTGCGTAGCGGTGCTCAGGAGGTAGTTTGTTGCCTTCGTAACTACGGCTGAATAGTCATGCCCGTTCCAACCAAGAGGCTTATACTTCTGCTCCACGAAAGCTAGCAGTGCAGCCCCGGTCGCTGCTTGCTCATAACCCCCATAGGTCCACGATCCATCAGGATTTTGCTGCGAGGCAAGCCATGCAAGACCAGCATCAATTGCAGCCTGCTTCTGAGCTTCTGTGGCAGCCATCAGGCTAACCGGCGAACTCAATAACCCGACGCATAAAAATACCAAAACCAGTTTTTTCATAAGATTGACCTCCTTTGTAGTCTAATTTTTTCACTTAATTCATTAGTGTCTTGAATTTGCCCTTGACCTGTTTGCATCATTCTATCCTTTAGGTTTCGTGAAAATGTCTGTATGAATAAATTAAATTCCGAGTAGCCCTCTTTTTTTACTCCATTTATAAAAAGATAAGTATTTTCTCCATTCTCACCGCATAGGAATTTGGCAAACCCCACAGAAAAGGGTTGATTACTTTGGGGAAAATACTCAGGATTCTTGTTTCACCCGGCACCCATTAAATAAAACTAAAAAATATTTGTCAAGAAATATTTTAGGAACGAGTTTTCCTAAAAGTTGAAAATTCTTACCACCTTTTTGAGAGAGCAAATGGAAAGAGTGAGGGCTGGCTAAGGAGGAGAAAATGAAAATGCCGCCTTTTTATGCAAAAGCCGACAACACACTGGCAAGCAAGATCGTATTCTGGACCCTCCCTCGTATCCGAAACAAATTCGGACATGCCGCCCCTATTGATTATAATAGCAATTGAAGTCTACACCTTTGGGTCAAACCTGTCATCAATGACTACAGGAAGTAACAAACGGGGCGGCAATGAGAAACTCAAACCTGAAGATATCTATTGACTTTCGCATAAGTAATGGAACTGTTCATCGAGTCCATGGGAGATCAGAAGCGTAAATGCACGACCAAAGAAGTTTCTGCGATCTCTCCAGTTTTCGTTTCGAGTTTCGAAGCATCTTTTTAAGTTCGCCCAAACTCTCCGGTGCGCTGTTGGCCAATGCACGGTCAGTCTGATTCCAGACATATTCGGCCGGATTAAGCTCGGGAGCATAGGCCGGGAAGTACTCCTCATGTACTCTTGGATGTTCAAAAAGAAACCGTTTTACCTCCTTGCGCCGATGGATCGGTCCCCGATCCCACAACAAGAACACAGGTCCTCTCAGATGTTTGAGCAAATCCTTCAAAAAACAGCGCACATCCAACCCATTGAGATTTCGACTCCGAAACCGAAGATAAAGGGCCAACCGTTTTCTCTTCGGGGAAACCGACAAGGCGCTGAAGGCCGAGATGCGATCCTGTTTGTAAAGATGATAGAACAGTGGTGTTTGCCCTTTGGGCGCCCAAGTCCGGGCAATGTTTGGAATGAGCAGGAAACCGGATTCATCAAGAAAGACCAGATGGGCCCCATGTTTTTTGGCGTTTTTTTATATGCGGCCAGCGATACCGCTTCCAATGTTCAATCTCCTCTTCGTTCCTTTGTAACGCGCGACGCTCTGGCTTCTGGCAACTCCACCCCATCCCTAAAAGCAATCTCCAAACATGGTTGGGGTGATACTGAATGCCAAACTGTTTCTGGATCACCTGGGCAATCCGTTTCAGGGTCCAAAGATCGGTCCGATATCCGGCCACCAAGGGACCTTTCAACAACTGTTGCTCCAGTTTCGTTTTTTGAACCGCCGACAGCTTCGGAGGACGTCCAGGAATCTCCTTGGACCGGAGAGCCTTGGAGCCGTCCTTCTGATACGCTTGGTACCATCGGGAGACTGAACTTTTCGATGCTCCCACCCAACGCGCCACCGCCGATAAACTTGCTTTGCCTTGCTTCAGCAATTCGATGGCTTGTCGCCGGCGCTTTTCCAGTTCGGCTTGGGTTCCATGGGGTCTCATGACCCTTATTATAGCAGAAAATGAAAAATCGTTCCATTATTTATGCGAAGCTCAATAATTAAAATCTGCATCGAAAAGGGAAAAGGGCTCTTTATTAATTACAGGAAGTACTAAACAGGGGATTTGACATCGTTTGTCGTGTCAATTTTTAGCTTTGACATATTAAGAGTTGAAAAATCAAAGCATTTAACTTCTTTTTCTGGTTCCATGGGTTTTTAAACCAAACTTATTGATAAAGGTCTGAATATCTTCCCACTCCCTGTCTATATATTGTAATCGTTCGACAGGAGAAAATTTTGAGAACCAGAGAAGATCCTGGGCAAGTTGGCGTTGTCGCCATACCGGAATATCTTTAAGAGATTTTGGGTATACAATCTTTTTCCTTGCCATCTGCTTTCCTCAAATCGAAAATATTCTATCATGTTTTATAGAAATTTTGAAGCTAAAAGGCAAATGGAGAAAAGGTTAATTTCCGTTTGGGAAAATAATGGCATGATTATTTAGGGATATGCAATGACTTGAAATCACCCGAAGTTTTTTAAGGGGGGACATACATGATCTGTTTCCCGCGACGAAATGCCAGTACACGCTTGGGTGACTGGGTATACAGCACCCGGGCCAGATCATGCGGGTAAAAGAAAGATTTTGGTACAGTCATCGTCTTGGTTGCAAAACGGTGTAAGAAGTCGCTTAATGCAACGCAACAAAATCCTCCCATTGTAGTCGTGGTGAATCGACCTGCAGGATGGTTTTTGTCAGTTCCATGGAGGAGTACATCATACAACTCACGAGCGTGTTCCAGCATCAGTTCCCATTCAAAAACTTCCACCTCCACACTACTTTACTGCCAGGTGAACTGGAGATACGTTTCCAGGTTCAGGTGGGTTGATCCGTATCAGATCCTTGCTCCTCACATCCACTGGATCAGAAATACCATATCCACCGCCAGGGTCCCCAAACAGAACCGGTCGATCCGGACAGACCAATCGCAAAGCGGAGTGGTGGCACCACGCCGGTCCGTACACAATAATTATCTGGAGAAGAGGTTGACTTGGATTGTCTGCAATGGATTTCAGGTCAATCGGACTACTAAGCCAGCTGTTTGGCCGGTAAGGTGCTGGGACATGGACACAACCCATCAGCAGGCAGGTAAATAAAAGGAAAGTTAGAATGAAATGAATTTTAGGGCTTTTCATTTTCCCCAACGATCCTGATCGATTTATCATGTGACAACGGATAAATTTTCTTAGAACTACGATAACATATGAGTGCCAGAGATTGAGGAAAATTTCAGTGGGAGTACCTGTATGGGAGATTCTCGGTGAAGTTCGGGGCCGGAATGGTATCTATGTTTGATAAAAGGCTCCGGAATTTAAAAAAGAGCCTGGACAAATTCGGTAGCGTTAAATTCCTTCAGGTCATCGATCCCTTCTCCCACGCCAATGTATCGAATTGGAATTTTCAGCTCTTCTGTGATTCCGACAATGATTCCTCCCCTGGCTGTTCCATCTAATTTGGTAAGAGCGATGCCTGTCACACCAATAGCCTCGTTGAAGATTTTCGCCTGAGAGATTGCATTCTGGCCTGTCGTGGCGTCGAGGACGAGGAGGATCTCGTGCGGCGCACCCGGGCATTCTCTGCTAACGATCCGTTTCACCTTCTTCAACTCTTCCATCAGATTGACCTTTGTGTGAAGCCTTCCCGCTGTATCAATGAAGACAAGATCAATATCTCTGGACTTGGCAGCGTGGATGGAGTCAAAGGCTACGGCAGAGGGATCTGACCCTTTGGATTGTTTAATCAGATCAGCTCCAACTCGATTTGCCCAGATCTCAAGCTGCTCGACTGCGGCAGCCCGAAAGGTATCCGCCGCACCCATCAGGACTTTCTTCCCCTGCGACGAATATTGATGGGCGACCTTCCCGATGGTGGTCGTTTTACCACCGCCATTGACTCCAACCACCATGAAGACAAATGGTTTTGTCTGAGAGAAGTCAATGGAGAGAGGCCTCTCCCCTGATTTTAAGATCCGAAGGATCTCTTGCTTAATAAACTCTTTTACCTTTTCAGGTTCCTGAAGTTCTCCCCTTTTGAGCCCCTGGGTTACGCCCTCTATTAATTGATGAGATGTCTTCACTCCCAAATCCGCTTCGAAAAGAAGACCTTCCAACTCATCCAAGACTTCTTGATCGATAGTCTTTTTCCCAAGAAAGAGCTGATCAATCTTTTCTACGAACCCCTGGTGGGTTTTTGAAAGGCCCTTTTTTAATTTTTCAAAAAATTTCCACATCTGTTTTTCCTTAAGATCGCTAGAATGGTTTAAAATCTAACACCGATGGAGGATAAAATCAAAATGTATCCCTAATCCCTCGCCCCTTCCTTTAGTAAAGGGAGAGAAAAAGTAAGTCCCCCTTTTATAAAGGGGAATGAAGGGGGATTATTAACAAAAAAGGCGATGGAATCTCCATCGCCTTTTCTAAAAAGGTTTTGTAACCGAGTTATTTTTTACCAACATCCTCGAAATCTGCATCGACGACATCGTCCTTTGCTTTTTGTTGAGGACCCTCTTGAGGGCCAGCTTCCGGACCGGGTCCCGCAGATCCTTTTTGAGAAGCCTTTGCATACATTGCCTCTGCCAATTTATGGGAAGAACGGGTAAGTTCATCCTGGGCAGATTTGATGGCGCTCAGGTCGCTCGTCTCCATCGCCTTTTTCGCTTTGGCGATCGCCTCTTCGATATTCTGTTTATCTCCGGAATCGACCTTGTCGCCGTATTCCGTTAAGGATTTCTCGGTCGAATAGATAAGGGTATCGAGTTGGTTTCTCGCTTCAGCCAGCTCACGCCTCTTCTTATCTTCTGCTGCATGGGCCTCGGCATCTTTGACCATCTTTTTGATATCATCTTCGTTGAGACCACTGGAAGCAGTAATTCGTATCGATTGCTCTTTACCCGTTCCAAGATCTTTCGCCGCGACATGGACGATTCCATTGGCATCAATATCAAAGGTTACCTCGATTTGCGGAATGCCTCGGGGGGCGGGTGGAATCCCTACCAATTCAAATTGACCGAGTGTTTTGTTATCAGCGGCCATCTCTCTTTCGCCCTGGAGCACATGGATCGTCACGGCAGGTTGGCTATCCGATGCCGTGGAAAAAATCTGGCTTTTTTTCGATGGAATGGTAGTGTTTCTTTCAATCAGTTTAGTAAAGACACCACCGAGCGTTTCAATCCCAAGGGAGAGTGGGGTGACGTCAAGTAAAAGCACATCCTTCACCTCACCCTTCAGGACTCCAGCCTGAATCGCCGCACCAATACCTACGGCCTCATCAGGGTTAACGCTCTTGTTGGGTTCCTTTTCAAAGATTTGCTTCACTTTCTCCTGAACTTTGGGCATCCGGGTCATTCCGCCAACGAGGATCACCTCATCAATGTCCCTGGCTGAAAGTCCAGAATCGCCAAGAGCCTGGCGGCATGGTCCTTCAACCATTTCAATGAGATCCTCTGTCAGCTTTTCCAATTTGGCCCGGGTCAATTTCATGTTCAGATGCTTTGGCCCTGAGGCGTCGGCCGTGACAAAGGGTAGATTGATGTCCGTCTCCATCATGTTGGAGAGTTCAATCTTTGCCTTTTCGGCAGCCTCCTTCAATCTTTGAAGGGCCATTCGATCTTTTCTCAGATCAATCCCCTGATCTTTTTTGAACTCATCCGCTAAGTAGTCGATGACACGTTGGTCAAAGTCATCTCCACCCAGATGGGTATTTCCATTGGTCGATTTAACTTCGAAGACACCTTCCCCCAACTCGAGGATGGAGATATCAAAAGTTCCACCACCCAGGTCGAAGACAGCGATCTTTTCATCCTTCTTCTTTTCGAGACCATAGGCGAGGGAAGCGGCTGTTGGTTCATTGATGATTCGAATGACATTCAGGCCTGCTATTCGTCCTGCATCCTTCGTCGCCTGACGCTGACTGTCGTTGAAATAAGCGGGAACAGTAATCACGGCATCGGTCACCTTCTCACCGAGATAGGCCTCTGCTGTCTCCTTCATCTTCTGGAGGACGAAAGCAGAGATTTCAGGGGGGCTATACTCCTTATCCCTCGCCCTGACCCATGCATCCCCATTCTTGTTTCCGACAATTTTATAGGGAAGGATCTTCAGATCTTTCTGAACCTCAGAGTCTAAAAATTTTCTTCCCATCAGTCGTTTAATTGAGAAGATGGTATTTTCAGAGTTGGTGATCGCTTGACGTTTAGCAATTTGCCCTACCACCCTTTCGCCCTTATCTGTAAAGGCAACCACAGAGGGTGTGGTTCGGCTCCCTTCCTGGTTGGCGATAACGATGGGATCCCCTCCCTCCATGATTGCCACCACTGAGTTGGTTGTCCCTAAATCAATTCCTATTGTCTTAGCCATTTTAATTCCCCCTCCTTAAAATTTATTCAAAATCATTCCGATGTCTGGACCTCTTTCTCCGGAGGTTTCGACACGGAAACGGTTGCCGGTCTTAAGAGTCGATCATTCAAGAGGTAGCCCTTCTGGAACTCCTCCACGACTTGATTGGGTTCATGTTTATCTGTTTCCACGACCAACATGGCCTCGTGCATGGCTGGATCGAAAGGCTTTCCAACCGATTCAAAGGAAGAAAGGCCAAACTTGTTAAGGGTCTGGAGGAGTTGTTGAATCGTCAATCGAACTCCTTCCACCAATACCCCAGTGTCCGCTACCTTTTGAGCGTGATTGACCGCCCTCTCCAGATTATCGACAAAAGGGAGGATCGCCCTGATCAAATCCTCATTGGCAAATTTGGTCCAATCTTCTTTTTCTCTCGTCGCTCTCTTTTTATAGTTCTCAAAATCGGCTGCCGTTCTCAACAGGCGATCATAACTCTCCTTCGCCTCTTTCTCTTTTTCCTCCAGCTTCTTTTTCAGTTCTTCAATCTCCTTCTCCTCTTTTTTTTTCTTATTTTTTCGATGGTTTTCTTCTGTCAATATTTCTGATATTTTTTCTTCATCCCCTTTTGGAGATGGTTCCGAGGTAACAGGGATCTTTTTTTTCTCTGATCCTTCCATAACGATGACTCCTCATTTTATTGAAAATGCCGCTCTAAGATCTCTGTCAGCAGTCTTGCAGAATAATCCACCAAGGGGATGATTTTGGAATAGTTCATCCTTCGAGGTCCGATGACTCCCAAAGCTCCCCAGACCTGTCCTGCACACCCGTAGGTGGAAGTCACTAAGCTACAGGTTTCCATTTCTTGGACCTGGCTCTCCGAGCCGATCGCAATTTGAACCCCTTTGGGATCCAAAAATTTATCTAAGAGTTTCAACATGGTAGCTTTTTCTTCAAAAGTTCGAAAGAGATCTGTCATTCTCGAAACATTATTGAATTCAGGCTCGTTCAGAATATTTGTCTTCCCCTCGATGAAGACATCGGTGTCATCGATGGAGGAAAAGGCTTTCTCTCCCAATTTGAGTGCCTGTTCAAGCAGACGATCATAAGCGTTCTTTGCCACCTTCATCTGCTCCAGAAGTTTCTCTCTCACCTGGGAAAGGGTAAGGCCAGTCAGGAAACTATTCAAATAATCTGAAAGATGATCTAATTCGGATTGCGAAAAATTTTCCTCCATTTCGGTGATTCGATTATGAATTGAACCGGTGGTGCTGACTACAATAGCCAGAACTAAATATTTTCTTAATTTGACAAACTCCATATGTTGAAGCACGACCGAACTCATCCGGGGTGCCCAAACAATTCCTAAATAATGAGAAGATGAAGAAAGGATTCGGGAAGTCTCCCTAAATAGGTCCGGTCCCTCAATGAGATGGCTCAAGTATTTGGATCGTATCTCCTGTTGCTCCTGGTCATTGAGGTCGTGAACATTGAGAATAGAATCAATGTAAAATCGAAGTCCCCTCTCCGTAGGTACCCTCCCCGCGGAGGTGTAAGGTTGGGAAAGTAATCCCAAATCTTCCAGATCCGACATAATATTCCGTATGGTAGCAGGGCTTAAGTTTAGGTTCGATTTTTTAGAAGTCGTCCTTGAACCCACTGGTTCTGCCGTGAGAATGTAATCTTCAATAACAATCCCTAAAACCCGCCTCATTCTTTCGGAAAGAAAGAGATCCACCTAACCCTTCTCCTTTTTTAAGCTCATTAAACCAACACTAGGGGTCTAAAATATAATTCTTTTTTGTCCTCTTAAAATAATAATGGAGGTGAGGTTTGTCAAGAAAATGGAAGATTTAATCATTCCTCTTTCAATTCGTTTTTCTGAATCTTATCGGGTAGTTCCATCTGTTCCCATAAGGTGGGTATATAAAAATATTGCTCAAATATGCGGTGGTAACCACTCCACCTGGACCCCTCCGGAACCTGTTTCTTTATAAATTGTTGAATTCCATTGATTTTTGCATCCATGTCATCAAGGTAATGGAGCATAACCGCTTCCAATGTCATCGGCCTCTTGGGTGAACCCCAAATATATTGACCATGGTGGCTGAGGAGGAAGTGCTTTAGCAGCGTGGAAAGGTCTTTTGGAAAATCAGGGAGTTGGCGGATTTTATCCTCCACCCTTTCTATCCCGAGGAGTATATGACCGAGGAGTCGCCCTTCATCCGAATAGTCAAAGGATCGGTGGTAAGAGAGTTCATCCACTTTACCCAGGTCGTGGAGGATTGAGGCTGTGAGCAAGAGGTCCAAGTTCAATCCAATGTAATGGCAGGCGTTTTTTAATACCAGTTGTACCAGGGAGAGGGTATGTTCTAAGAGGCCCCCTAAATAATTGTGATGGAGCCATTTGGAGGCAGGGGCTATTTTAAAAAGCTTGATAAAGGATTCATCTTCCCAGAAAAGTTGGAGAAGTTGGCTGAGGTGTGGGTTTTTAATCTGTTGACTAATATCTAAAAGGGAATGGAACATCTCGTCAATATCTTTTTCTGCCATGGGAAAAAAGTCTATGAAAAGAATTTCTTCTTCCCCCACTCTCTCGACATGGGTGATGTTCAATTGAAGATGCTCCTGAAAGGTGACCGCCTTCCCCATCACATGGACAAAGTCATCCTTCTCAAAGGATTCGGCAAAGTTTTCGACGGATTTCCAAATCCTGCCTTCAATTTCTCCGGAACGGTCCACCAATTTCAATTTTAAGTAGGCGTTTCCCGTTTTGGTGATCCCTGAAGATTTCTCTTTGACCAGAAAAATGGAATCCACATTATCATTTTCTTTGATCTCATTAATATAGGCCTTCATAAACTCCTCCCCCTGCTGGTGACACTTCAAATCAATGTTAAATTTCAAAATCCAAATGTCAAATGAAATCCAAATGTCAAATTCCAAAACTCAAAATTTGAAATTTGAGCTTTGACATTTGAAATTTTTGGCTCTCATCTAAAATGTTCAAATCCCAAACGAGACGGGGAATAATCTTTTCCATCTTTTCTGATAATGTGGAGTCCCTCTTTTTTAGGAAGGATTTCTCCAATACGTGTGATCGGGATCTTGAGTGAACGGGCGAGAGAAGAAATCCCCTCACTCATTTCCGATGGGGCAGTGAAAAGGAGTTCGTAATCCTCTCCCCCGGAAAGGGCGAACTGAAAAGGATCCTTTGAAAAGGAATGGATCCATTTCCGGTAGGGTCTGGAAAGAGGAATTTGATCCTCCCAGACCTGAACTCCTACTCCACTCTCTTCTAGGAGATGAGAGGTATCGATCAGCAAGCCATCGCTGATATCGATCATGGCAGTAGCCAAATGATGTTTAGCAATGGCTTGACCTAATCCGACTCTTGGGCAGGGAGAGAGATGTTTTTTGATCAATCCCTCAGCTCCTTTTATCCTCCCTTTTTTTTGGAGAATCTTTAGTCCCAGAGCCGCGTCGCCCAGTGTTCCGGAGACGAAGAGAGCATCGCCAACCCTTGCCCCTCTTCTGAAAAGGAGGTCTCTTTTTCTTCCTTCTCCTAAGAGGCAGATGTTGATGACGATTTTTTGAGAATGGGAGGTATCCCCTCCAATCAGTGTTACCTGAAACCGTTTTGCCTCATTTTTTAAGCCACGGTAGAACGAGGAGACAAAAGAAAGAGGGAGGTCTTTAGGAAGGCCAACGGAGATGAGGAAGTATTTCGGAGTCCCTCCCATCGATGCAATATCGCTGAAGTTGACAGCGAGGGCTTTCCTCCCCAGTGGGTAGGGATCAATCCAGGACCGATCGAAATGGATACCTTCGATAAGGATATCGGTGGTGACGAGTAAGGCCTTTGCCCCCATCTCGATGACAGCTACATCATCACCGATTCCCTGGACCAATGCAGGATCAGAGGAAGTGATCCATTTTCGGATTCGATGGATGAGCCCGAACTCACCAATCTGACGAAGATCCATCACATCCTCTAAAGCCCATGGAGCAGAGAGCATAGAGCATAGAAATCTTTAACTCCATGCCCTATGCCCCATGCCCTTTGCGTTTTTTAGATAGGGCGATACGCAACACTTCATCCATATGTTTGACTGGGATAAAGTTGATTTTCTTTCGAACGTATGGGGGAAGATCGATGAGGTCCTTCTTGTTCAAATAAGGAATGATCACATCTTTGATTTTGTTTCGGAGGGCGGCAAGGGCTTTTTCCTTCATGCCTCCAACCGGCAAGACTCTCCCTCTCAGCGTGATCTCGCCAGTCATGGCTACATCCTTCTTCACAGGGATACCCGTGAGGGCAGAGAAGATGGCAACTGCCATGGTAATGCCAGCAGAAGGTCCATCCTTCGGGATGGCGCCTGCAGGGACATGGATATGGATCTCTTTATTGTTAAGAGCATTGGGATTGATCCGATAGGATTTTCCTTTAGATCGGGCATAGGTGAGCGCGGCCTGTGCCGACTCCTTCATCACGTCTCCAAGATGACCCGTCAGGATGAGCGAGCCCTTGCCTGGAGTGGTGGAGGCCTCCACATGGAGAATTTCACCGCCTGTTTCTGTCCAAGCCAAGCCTGTGGTCACACCGACCTCATTACGTTTCTCTTCCTCATCGGGCAAGAAGGAGGGAGGCCCCAAAAATTGATAGATGTTCTTTGTATTGATTTTGGTCTTCTCCTTCTTCCCTTCTGCCACTCGTCTCGCTACTTTTCTGCAAATAGAAGCCAATTCCCTTTCGAGGTTCCGAAGACCTGCTTCCTGAGTATATTGTGAGATGATCTGAAGGATGGCTCTGTCAGAAATCTCAAGCCTCTCCGGGTTGATTCCATTTTCTTCCATCTGTCGAGGGAGGAGAAAGGTTCGTGCGATCTTCAGTTTCTCTAGATCGGTGTATCCAGGAAGGTTAATCACCTCCATCCGATCCTTGAGGGTAGAGGGAATGGGATCGGTCAAATTCCCTGTGGTGATGAACATTACCCGAGAGAGGTCGAAGGGGACATTGAGATAATGGTCGCTGAAGGCATTGTTCTGTTCCGGATCGAGAACCTCTAAAAGAGCAGAGGCTGGATCTCCGCGGAAATCAATGCCGATTTTATCCACCTCATCCATCATGAAAACTGGATTATTACTTCCGGCCTGTTTGATGGATTGGATGATCCGCCCCGGCAAAGCACCGACATAGGTCCGACGGTGGCCGCGAATCTCCGCCTCATCTCTTATCCCACCCAAAGAAATCCTTACAAATTTCCTCCCCAGGGCCCTGGCAATCGATCTGCCCAAGGAGGTTTTTCCAACGCCAGGAGGTCCGATGAAACAGAGGATGGGCCCCTTCATCTTTTTTTTCAATTTGTGGACGCTCAGGTATTCTAAAATTCGCTCTTTCACCTTTTCTAAATCGTAATGGTCCTCATCTAAAACTTTTTTTGCCTTATGAAGATCGAGATTATCGGTGGTCGATATTGACCAGGGCATATCAATTAACCAGTCGAGATAAGTCCGCACCATAGAGGCCTCTGCAGCATCTGGATGCATCTGCTCCAATCGCTCCAGTTCTCGTCGGGCTTCTTTTTCAACCTCTTTGGGCATCTTCGCCTTTTTGATCTTCTGCCGGAGGGTTTTGATTTCTTCGGTGCCTTCATCGGCCTCACCCAGTTCGCTTCGAATCGCCCTCATCTGTTCTCGAAGAAAATATTCCCTCTGTGTTTTTGTAATCTCTTCTTTGGCCTGAGACTGAATCTTGGCCTGCATGGTGAGGACCTGAACCTCTTTTCCAAGTAGCTCATTTAACGCCTTCAGCCTTTCTACGGGGTCGAGGATCTCCAAAATCTCCTGGGCTTTTTCAACCGTGAGGTCCAGGTTGGAGGCTACCAAGTCAGCTAACCTTCCCGGATCGTCAACGCTTTCGAGGACGAACATCATATCCGGGGAGAGGAGTTTGCCATAGGAAACAATCCTTTCCAATTGTTCTCTGACATTTCTCATCAGAGCTTCTGTCTCAAGGGTGATCTCTGTGATAAATGGATCTTTAATATTCTCTATTTTCACAAGGAGATAGGGTGTCGTCTGGAGGGTTTCTTTGATGGAAGCCTTGGAAAGCCCCTGGATAAGGATCTTGACCTTTCCATCAGGGAGTTTAAGCATCTTCATGACGACAGCAACGGTACCGACTCGGTAGAGATCCTTAGGAGATGGGTCTTCTGCAGAAAGTTTTTTCTGAGCGACCAGGAAGATCAGTCGGTCTTTAGAAAGGGCTTCTTCTAAAGATTTGATCGATTTTTCCCGACTGACAAAAAGAGGCAGGACCATGTAGGGAAAAACGACGATATCTCTGATAGGAAGCAGGGGTAGCGTTTCCGGAAGGGAGAGCAGATCTTTTTCAGGTCCTTTTTTCATATCGTTTCAAAATGGTTTCTATTAGATTTGAGGTAGAGGCCCCTTGGACAAAAGGAATGATGACCACTCTTCCTCCTGACCTTTCCACCACTTCCTTTCCCACCGTCTGTTCTTTTGTCCAATCCCCACCCTTGACAAGAACATTGGGCTGGAGGGAATTAATAAGTTCCAATGGGTCTAATTCATCAAAGAGTGTAACATAATCCACACTCCCCAGGCCGGAAAGAATCTCCATCCTCTCTTCTGCAGGGAGAATGGGTCTTTTAGGTCCTTTCAGCTTCTGGACTGAAGAGTCGCTGTTGACCCCTACTACCAGAACATCTCCGAGGGCTTTAGCTTCCTCAAGATAGCGGATATGACCGATGTGGAGAAGGTCAAAACAACCATTGGTAAAGACAATCCGTTTCCCTTTTGCCTTGAGATCTTTGATAATTTTGAGAAGCTCTTTTCTTTCCTTGATTTTTTGCTTCATTCATTGCCCCTTCTATTTAAGTATCAGATTTGAACTTTAGAGTCAACCCTTCGGCTCCCCAGCATAAATGCTGGAGCTTGCTCAGGGTTGACCCTGCACTTCGATAAACTCAGCGTCCTGAGCCTGCCGAAGGAAGCGGCGATATGCACACCGTCCTGAAGGGGGGAGCGTTCGTCTGAGCGCCTCGACTGAGTTCGCCGAAATCTCACGCCAAAGCCTTGGCGCCACCGAGCAGGTAAACCTCCAGCTGTAAATGAGGTAAACAAAGGGATTTGACAAATAGGAAAGAATGATTAATTTTTTAGGCAAGAAATAAAGTTAATAAGGAGGGATGAAATTATGGAATGGGAAATTACACCCTGGAGACCATTCGAATTTGATAGAATCAGGAGGGAGATGGACCGACTTTGGGATTCCTTTTTGGAAGGGAGAACTATGAGGAGAAGCGAAAATAGCGGGGAATGGCTTCCTTCGATCGATGTCTCCGAGACGAAGAATGACCTTATCATCAAGGCTGAATTCCCGGGTATGGACTCAAAGGATATTGATATCTCTCTGAGCAATGGTTACCTTACGATCAAAGGGGAGAAGAAGCAGGAGAAAGAGGAGAAGGATGAAAATTACCATCTCATCGAGAGAAGTTATGGATCCTTTACCCGTTCGGTTCGACTTACCAGAGAGGTCCAGGGTGATAAGATTACGGCCTCTTTTAAAAACGGGGTCTTGAGCGTCACACTTCCGAAATCCGAAGAGGCTAAGAAAAAAGAGATCAAAATCAAGGTCGATTAAACTTTAATCTTTTTTTTGTAACAGAGGAGAAGGGCGCTCTAAAAGGGTGCCTTTTTTATTTAACTCTTTTCAGCTAAGATTTTCCTGAATCACCTGCCTAAAAGTTTCCAATGTTTTCCAAAATAGAAGGGATCTCCCATTTCAAACTTGACAAACCTATGGGATTCCTTTAGTTTTTAGAAAATGAATAGTCGGCTAATTCTGGCCTCTAAGTCTCCCCGTCGCTATGAATTGCTAAAGCAAGTGGGTCTTGATTTCGAGGTGATTCCAAGCAGGGTGATAGAGGATTTTTCTCAAGCAGAATCCCCTCAAGAGCATGTCATTCGATTAGCTGAGGTCAAAGCCAGAGATGTAGCAGGTGAGTATCCTGACCGCTGGGTGATTGCTGCGGATACCATTGTTTATATTAATGGGACCATTTTGGGAAAACCGAAGAGCCGGGAAGAAGCCATGGAAATGCTGCGTCGCCTAAGTGGTCAGGAACATTGGGTATTGACCGGATTTTCTGTTTGCCATTTAGGAAAGGGGAAGGGTGATAAAGAAGCAGTCGAAACAGCGGTAAAAGTGAAGGGTCTGACTCCCGTAGAGATGGAATGGTATGTGCAGACAGAGGAACCCTTTGATAAAGCAGGAGGATACGCCATACAGGGGATCGGTTCTTTTATGATCGAATCGATCCGGGGGTCCTATACCAATGTAGTAGGCCTTCCCCTATGTGAGTTGATTCAGATGCTCAATCGTCTGGGAGCTATTACGATTTCGGAACAGGGAATGGAGATTACGGATTAATTGGGAAAATGTAGCGCCCTCATTTATTGAGGGCGAACTAAACTTGGAATTTCGTCGGCAATAAATGCCGACGCTACATTAAATTACCGTTTTGGATTGGGGATTTTTTACGAATGGCAGGGATTAAAGAAAATCTTTTAAGGGTGATGGAGAGAATAGAGAGGGCAGCTCGAAAAGTGGGAAGAGATCCGGAAGAGATCAAGTTGGTGGCAGTCTCCAAGACTGTGGAGACCGCTCGAATCAAGGAGGCAATTGAAGCGGGAGTCGCTATCCTGGGTGAAAATTATGTCCAGGAGGCGCAAAAAAAGATTGAAGAGATCGGGCGGCCTGTGTCATGGCACTTCATCGGGCATCTTCAGTCGAATAAGGCAAAATATGCAATTCGCCTCTTTGATATGATACACTCTTTAGACAGCATTTCCTTGGCTGAGGAATTGAATCGGAAGGCTGAGCAGGCGGATCTGGTGATCAAGGTAATGATTGAAGTAAATCTTTCTAAGGAAGCTACTAAATTTGGGACAGATGAGGAGATGGTGTTGAATCTCGCTAAGAGAATTCAAAACCTTAGCCATCTTTCCTTAGAAGGGCTGATGACCATGCCTCCCTATTTCGATTCGCCAGAAATGAGTCGGCCCTATTATATTGCGCTTCGAGGATTAAAGGAGAGAATGGTCAAGGAAGGGATTCCAATGAAAGAACTCTCCATGGGAATGTCAAATGACTTTGAGATCGCTATCGAGGAAGGAGCCACCTATGTTCGTGTGGGGACAGCGATCTTTGGACAAAGGAAGTGAAAATTTTTGGTTAAGGTTGAGGTTTAGGTTTAGGTTGAGAAATTCTTAACCTTATCCTTAGCCTGGACCTTCGCCATAGCGCATTAGAGTGCTGGAGATAATATGAGGGCGAAGGTAATACTATTAATAACGCTTTTAATGGTGGTGAGTGGTTGTGCTAAGAAGGGCCCCCCTGTGCCCTGGGAATCAATCGTTCCTAAAAGAATTGTTAACCTTGAGGCCACACCCAGAGAGGGTCGCCTCCTTTTAGAATGGACAATCCCTAAAGAAAATACAGACAAGTCCCCTCTTACCGATTTGGCAGGCTTTCAAATTTTAAGATCCGAAGGAGTTCTCATAGGAGATGAATGCAGAGGATGCGGAGAGAAAACAAAAGTCATCCATGAGATGAAGTTCGATATCAAAGAAGAGGGTAAGAAAAAAATGGCGGTATTCTTTGAAAATCAAGAGGCAAGAAAAGTTTATGTCTATCAAGTGGTTTCAATCAATAAGAGAGGATATCCCAGTGCACCTTCCAATCCGGTTACAGTCTATTGGGATTATCCTCCGCATGCCCCAAGGATGGTGAAGGGAGAGAGGGGAGATAAAAGAGTGGATCTCTACTGGGAACCTGTGGAAGGGGCAACAGGCTATAATGTTTACCGAAGGTTAGAAGATGAGGAATTTTCCATTAGGCCGCTGAATAGAGAACCGCTGACAACGACCCATTATTCAGATTTGAATGTGGAGAATGAAAAGAAATATATTTATTCGGTTAGAGCTGTCAGAAAGGTGGTTAAGACGGATATGGAAGGGAAAGGATCTCCTGGCATCCCGATAACTCCCACTGACCTCGTCCCGCCTATTGCTCCCGTAGGTCTGGTGGCCATTCCCCTTAAAGACGGGATGGAATTGAATTGGAGGAGGAACCGCGAACCTGACCTTCTTGGATATTATGTCTATCGAAGAAAACCCGGGGAGAAAGAGTTTAAAAGATTGAATGAGAGTCCCCTGACAAAGGAGAACTATCTTGATACCAATATCGTTTTAGGGCAGGAATATGAGTATGTGGTCACAGCGGTGGATAACTCCATCCGGAAGAATGAGAGCCCCCACTCCGAAGAAGTGAGAGTGAAATATCTATACTAAAAGCTCAAAGTTCAAAGCTCAAAGTTCAAAGTTCAAAGCTCAAAGAGGGAAAAGGGAAAAGGGAAAAGAATAACTTAATGACTCAATGACCCAATGACCCAATGACCCAATGACCCAATGACTTCATGACCATTATCTGGAGATTCGATGCACTTTTTTGAATATAAGGATCATCAACTTCAATGTGAGGGGATTTCCATAAAACAGGTCGCTGAAAAAGTGGGAACCCCTTTCTATCTTTATAGCTATCACACTTTGGTAAGGCATTTCACTGTTTTCAACGACGCCTTCAAAGGGATTCCCCATCTCGTCTGTTATTCAGCTAAGGCCAATTCGAATGTGGCTCTTCTCCGTCTCTTCGTCAACCTGGGTGGAGGAGTGGATGTGGTCTCCGGGGGAGAACTTTTTCGAGCCCTTAAAGGTGGAGCAGCCCCACAAAAGATTGTATTTTCAGGGGTTGGGAAAAAAGAAGATGAAATTGAATATGCCTTGAAGGTTGGCATCCTCATGTTTAATGTAGAATCTTCCCAGGAACTCCAGGTGATCAACGAGGTGGCTGGACGAATTGGCAAAAAAGCGGCAATCGCCATCCGTGTCAACCCTGATATCGATCCCAAGACACACCCTTATATCTCAACGGGGTTGAAACAGAATAAATTTGGGATTGACCTCCTTCGCGCACCGATGGCTTACCGTCTTGCCTCTCAATTGCCCAATCTAAAGATTGCAGGAATTGATTGTCATATCGGATCCCAGTTAGTCGAGGTAGAGCCCATTATCGAGGCCCTGAGGAGACTCAAACAATTGGTCGAAGATTTGAGGAGAGAGGGGATGGAGATCAAATATTTGGATTTGGGAGGTGGCCTTGGTATCACTTATGAGGATGAAGAACCTCCCCATCCCGTAGAATATGCCTCCACTATCCTCGAAGAAATTCGGGGATTCGGGTGCACCCTCATCTTAGAGCCCGGTCGTGTCATCGTCGGGAATGCAGGGGTCTTGGTCTCAAAGGTTCTCTACACAAAAGAGAATGAGGAAAAGCGGTTCGTGATTGTGGATGCAGGCATGAACGATCTGGTCCGGCCCAGTTATTACGGTTCCTACCATCAGATCCTTGCGGTGAAGGAGGAAGCCCGAGAGGAGATCGTTGCCGATGTGGTGGGTCCCATCTGCGAGTCGAGCGACTTTTTAGCAAAAGGACGGAAGATTCCAAATCTCCATGCGGGTGAACTGATTGCTGTGATGAGTGCTGGTGCCTATGGGTTTTCCATGTCCACCAATTATAACTCAAGGCCCAGGATCCCTGAGGTTCTTGTTCGGGATGACCAGATGTTTGTGATCCGCCAGAGAGAGAATTATGAGGATCTCATTCGTGGAGAAGAGATTCCGGATTTTTTACTTTAAAATCCCCCCTCTCCCCCCTTTACTAAAGGGGGGAGAGGGGGGATTAATATAGAAATGCCCTGAGGTCAGGTTAATGAAGATTCCTTTTATGAAGATGAGCGGAAGTGGAAATGACTTCATCCTCATCGATCATCGGGAGCCCTTCCTGAAAGAGGATCGTCTGAAAGAGTTCATTCGAAAAGTCTGTCGAAGAAGGATCTCTGTCGGAGCAGATGGCCTCATCCTGATCGAACGATCTAAGAAGGCCGATTTTAAGTGGCGATATTATAATGCGGATGGAAGTGAAGCAGAGATGTGTGGGAACGGAGGCCGTTGTGCTGCCCGCTTTGCTTATTTAAAGGGGATTACAGGCCCCTCTCTGAAATTTGAGACATTAGCGGGGATCCTCTCTGCTCAGGTGGATGAGAAAAGGGTAAAACTTGAAATGACCAAACCCTTTGGTCTGAAACTCGATGAGACCCTTCTCATTGATGGAAAAAAACAGGTTTTCTCGAGTATCAACACAGGTGTTCCCCACGCAGTCCTTTTTGTAGAAGACCTTGAAGGATTGGATATGGTCCCGATAGGAAAGACGATTCGATTTCATTCCAATTTTGCACCGAGTGGAACGAATGTCAATTTTATCCGGTTAGAAAAGGGATCCCAATTATCCATCCGCACCTACGAACGGGGTGTAGAGGACGAGACCTTAGCCTGCGGCACAGGGGCTGTTGCCTCGGCATTAATTGCTGCCTTCAAGGGATTGGTGAAATCTCCGGTATCGATCAAGACCAGGGGAGGCGAGGTCTTAACAGTTTATTTTGAGATCGAAGCCAGGGAGGTAAAGAGAGTTTTTTTCGAAGGAGATGTCCACATCATTTACGAGGCTGAGATGTGGGAGGAGGCCTATCAATGAAAGAGATCAAAGCGATTGTCATTGGCGCAGCCGGGAAAATGGGGAGCCGCATTATTCATATCATTAATGAGACACCTTCGATCGCCCTCTACCGAGCCATCGAGAGACCAGATCATCCATCCATTGGGAAAGACATAGGAGAAATCATTGGATTGGGGAAAAGGGGCATCCCTTTGGAAGGAGAGTTGAAGAAGGCTGGGGGAGATGTGATCATCAACTTTACCAATCCTAAAACCTCCATAGAGAGTTTGGAGTTTACTAAAGAAACGGGCTCGGCCATTGTCATTGGTACGACTGGTTTGAGTCCGGACCAGATGGAGAGAGTCAAGGATCTTTCAAAAAGCGTTCGCTGCGTTTTCTCCCCCAATATGAGTGTGGGAGTGAATGTCATGTTCAGGATTGTCCAAGAGGTTGCCCAGGTTTTGGGTCCGGAGTATGACATAGAAATTTTTGAAGCCCATCACCGTCTGAAAAAAGATTCGCCCAGCGGCACAGCAGTAAAATTAGGGGAACTGATTGCCAAGGCAATCGGACGGGATTTTGGTAAGGTTGGAGTCTATGGCAGGAAGGGGATGGTGGGCGAGAGGACAAAAGAAGAGATCGGGATGCAGGTGATCCGGGCAGGAGATATCGTGGGAGAACACACAGTGCTCTTTGGAGGGATTGGCGAGCGATTAGAGATCATCCATCGGGCACACAGTCGAGATAATTTTGCTCGTGGTGCAATCCGAGCAGCCCTCTGGGTGGTAAACCAGCCCAACGGCCTTTATGATATGCAGGATGTGTTGGGGTTTAAGAGATAGGGATCGGCGTTTAAGCCAAGGCTCCCGCTACGACTTCGGTAATATCCATAACCTTAAGCCCTCTTTTCTTTTCTCTTCGGATTCGGGCAGCCGCTTGTTGGAGGCTGGATTTGCATGAGGGGCAGGCGGAAACGATCACGTCTGCTTCAAGCTCGAATGCCTCGAGGGCCCGATGGTAAGCAATCTCGGCAGAGAGATCATTATCGTAAGCTTTTAACCCGCCTCCTCCACCACAGCATTTCGCCAGATTCCGGTTCTCTTTGAATTCCAGCAATTGGATCCCTGGAATGGCCTGCAAGATTTTTCTCGGAGGTTCATAGATATTCATATGCCGTCCGAGATCACAGGGGTCGTGGTAAACAACTTTCATGGTGTAGGGTTTCTGGAATGTCAATTTTCCCCCTACGATCAGCTTTTCGAGATACTCAACGATGTGAAGAATTTCCATGTCAAGTTGAGAATGCTTAGGGTAGAGGTCTTTAAAAGTTTTATAACAACCTGCGCATGTCGTGATCATCCTCTTCGCTTTTAACTTAGACAGTCGTTCCACGTTATTTGAGATGAAGTCTGTAAACTGTTCTGACCCGATCAGATAAGCGAGGTACCCGCAGCAGTGTTCTTCGTTCCCCATGGTGGCGTAATCGATCCCTGCCTGATCGAGAATCTTCATCGTATCGGGTACGATATGGATATCTTGATAACTCGTGACGCATCCAAAAAAGAGTAGGGTTTCGGAGGCCTTATCCTGATAAGTGGAAGGATAGACATCGACCCTTTTCTCAACCGGCTCACGGAATGGATTTCCTACCTCCGCCATGTTTCCCAAGAGGGTCTGATGAATTTCAGGGAGCCATCCTTCTTTCACCAGCTTCTTTCGTGCCGCCTCGACGATATCCGCCACCCGAACCCCTGCCGGGCAGGTGGCCTTGCAATTCATACACATTGTACAGGCGTAAAACTTCTCAGCCAAATCTTTCGAAGGTTTTAATTTCCCTGTCAGCAAATTGTAGGCAAGGATGACCCTTCCCCTCGCATTCTTCGATTCGATCAGGGTTTCTTTATAGACGGGACATCCGGCCCTGCAAAAACCACACATGAGGCAGGCCATAATCTCATTGTCGATCTCTTTGCCAAAGCTTTTAACCTTCTCAAGATTCTGCAAAAGGCCGGCATAGGCGGAGTGATCCAAAACGTCCCTGATCCCTCCGTCAAAGCCCATCTTTCCCGGATTCAAAACATTGTTCGGATCGAGGGCTTTCTTGATCGTCTTCATGACTTCATGGCTCGGGCCAAGCTCCTGCCTGATGAAGGATGCCTTGGCTATCCCAAGCCCGTGTTCGGCACTGAGGGTTCCCTTATGTTTGAGCGCCAGATGGATAAATTCTTTGCCGATCTCCTTCAGCTCTGCCCACTCTTCTTTATTCATCGGGTCCATGATGACACAAGCATGAAGGTTCCCGTCTCCCACATGACCAAACGTGGCGATCGTCAGGTGATGCTTCTCTGCAACCTTCCGGATCTCTTTAATCGTATCGGGAATCATGGATAAAGGGACTCCGAAATCTTCCAACATCGGCATATATCGAGAACCCCTTTTGTGCATGGAAAGGGCTGCCACGATTCCCTGTCGTCCCTTCCAGATCAGAACCTTCTTGGCTGGATCATCATCCCAATCGGCTTGGATCATGCCATATCGTTTACAGATGCCGTTGATCTTTTCAATCTGTTCCTTGACCACGTCTCGATGCCCATCGATCTCCAGGAAAAGGAGGCACCCTACATGATCAGGGACCCCAAGGCCCATCGCCTTATTCACCACATCGATAGAAACCCTGTCAAAGATCTCACAGGACGAAAGGTCCAGCCCGGAAGTGAGGATCTCTGTCGCGGCATTTCCTGCATCATCGATATTCTTAAAGCTGATCTGTGCGAAGGCGACGTATTCTGGCGCTGGCAAGATCTTCAACGTGGCTTCGGTGATGACCCCAAGGGTTCCCTCGGCCCCGCAGAAGAGATGAGTCAGGTCATACCCTGTGGAGAATTTGGGAGCCAACGATCCCGTTCGAATCACCTCTCCACCGGGTAACACCACCTCCAATGACTTCAGGTAGTCTTTTGTCGTCCCGTATTTGATAGCGCGGTTGCCGCTTGCATTGGTCGAGATCATTCCGCCAATGGCACAAAGGGCAGCGCTGGCAGGATCCGGTGGAAAAAAGTGGGTGGGCGAGAGGGCATTGTTGAGGGTCTGGCAGATCACCCCCGGTTCGACAACGACGTAGTTGTCTTTACGGTTAATCTCTTTGATATGATTCATTCTGCTTAGATCCAGGGTAATGCCTCCCAGATAGGGAAGAGCCGCTCCTGTCAAGCTGGTTCCCGAACCCCTGGGGACAACGGGAACCCCCTCTCGATTGGCGAGAACAAGGATCTTTTGGACCTCCCCTGTCGTATGAACAAAGACGACGGCATCCGGGATTCCCTCATGGAGGGACATGTCCCTTGAATAGCAGAGCCTATCTACCTCTCCTGTCAAAACATTATCCTTGCCAACTATCTCTTCAAGCTGCTTAGAATAATTCATCTCAATTTCTACCCCTTTCTAGAGAAAGATAAAGGATGCAACGATGCTAAGATCTTTCCTCCCTCGAATATAGGTCTATTCTAATATCAACATTTTTCCATTAAAACCATCGTTGTTCCTCGGGGAATTTGTCTTTGCTGAGATCTATATTCAGCCATTTAAACTCCAAGGTATATTTTCCTAAAATCCGCGTTCTCGAGTAATGCTTTCGAATTTGCTTCCATAGCAACCTTGCCACTATCAAACACATAAGACCTTTCCGCTAACTCCAATGCACTATATGCGTCCTGTTCAACAAGAAGAATCGACATTTTTTGCTCCCTCTTAATGGTTTCTATCGTTCCAAAGATAGTCTTTTTCACAATTGGAGCTAACCCAAGGGACGGCTCATCCATCATTAAAAGTTTTGGTTTAGACATAAGCGCCAGCCCGAGAGAAACCATCTGCCTTTCGCCACCGCTTAGCGTCCCTGCCATCTGATTTCTTCTTTCTTTTAATCGTGGAAATAAGTTATATACGAAATCAAGTTGTTTTTTTCTCTCACTCTTACTTAACAAATATCCCCCTATTAATAGATTATCTTCTGTATCCATTTCCGGGAATACTTTCCCGCCTTCTTGGCAATGAATAATCCCCATTTTTACTATCTCCAGATAGTTTAAATCGCTAATTTTTCTTCCCTGGAACCAGATCTCTCCACCTCTAATCTTAATAAGTCCTGAAATGCATCGAAGGAGTGTACTTTTCCCCGCTCCATTGGGGCCTACTATTGCCACCATTTCATTCTGATTTACCACGATCTCAATGCCCATTAATACTGGCACATCACCATAGCCTACTGTCAGTCTTAAGATTGTCAATGACGGATCTTCCCTCACTAATTAATCTCTCCTCCAATATATATCCTTTGAACCTCAGGGTTCTTTGATACTTCTTCTGGTATCCCTTCAAAAAAAATTCTCCCCTCATTCAATACGACTACTCTCTCCACGATCTGCATTAAGTGCTTCAGTTTATGGTCTATGATAATCAAAGTTATTTTCCCATGTAATTCCTTTATAATATTGGATATCTCAAGACACTCGATATCCGTCAATCCTGAAAATGGTTCGTCCAACAAGAGAAGCTCTGGATTGGTAGCCAATGCAATAGCTATTTCTGTTCTTCTTAAATAGCCAATAGGAACATTGGTAGTGATTAAGTTAAGAAACTGATCGATTTTAGCAATTCTTGAAAACTCTATCGTTTTCTGTTGAATCGCCCCTCCGGCATAACGTCTTAAACAGGCGAGACGAATATTTTCTCCAATGGTCAGTAACTTGCAACATTGGGGGACTTGAAACGTCCTTGCTATTCCTTTATTAACGATATCATGCGGCTTTATCCCCGTTATTCTCTCTCCTCCATAAAACACATCCCCCCTCGTGGCCTTTAAATATCCTGTGATCACATTAAATAAGGTTGTCTTCCCTGAACCATTTGGTCCGATAATTCCTGTAATCGATCCCTCCTTTATTGCTATGTTTATGTCTTCAATGGCTGCTAATCCACCAAAGTTTTTCGAAAGACCTTTGGTCAATAATATTTCTTTTTCAGCATTATTTTCTTTCAAGACATCAACCTCTTAAGCTCTTTCCCAATGATGGAAGATAGGGAATCAAAATACCATTTTAACCCTTTCGGTAAAAAGAGAACAATCATTAATATCAGTAGGTAGAATATCAGGATTCGATATTGTTCAATCACTCGTAAAAATTCATTAACAATCGTGACCACGACGGCTCCAAAAATTGCACCCGATAAGGTCCCAACACCTCCAATAATACACATGACAACGGCCTGCATAGCCATGTGTACTTCAAGGTTTGTTGGTTCGACAATCCTGATCACATGGGCATAAAGAAAACCAGCCACACCGGCAAACATGGCGCTGATGATAAACATTTTCAGTTTGACTTTGGCTATATCAATTCCACAGCTAATGGGAGCAGCTTCATTGCTCTGGATGGCACGTAAAATAAGACCCGTATCAGAATTGATGATCTTCCTTAATATGAAATAAATACCCCATACAGCCACAAATGCGATGTAGAAATCGATCGCTCTTGAACCCGATAGTCGACTGAGCCCAGTAATTCCGATATCGGCGCCAAAAAAACCTGGAAAGGCAAAGAATATATTCGTTGTGATTGCGGGAAAAGCAAACGTCACCAGCGCAATATAATGCCCTTTTAATCTCATTGTTGGTCTCACTACGATCAACGCAATGACCAATGAACATAGGATGCTGAGGGGAAAATTTAAAAGGGGAGGCCAGTTAAGTTTCACATTCAAAATAGCCGTTGTATAAGCGGAGGCTCCAAAAAATAAGGCATGTCCAAAACTGACAATCCCTAAATACCCTCCAATTAAATCCCAGCTCATTGCAAAAATGGCATAAATATAGAATATCACGAATATCTTGAGATAATAGGGGTTACTCGTTACAAAAGGTATGCAAATTTGGATGATCAGCAAAAAGATCCATACCTTAGGCATCTTTTTCAAAATTTGTAATGGGCCATTTTTAAATTTAACTTCCTTCATATCTTTACCTCCAAGGGTCCCAAATATTTCCCAAATAAACCCTGAGGTCTTAGCATCAAAATAATGATCATGATCAATAGATATACCCCTGTCTTGACATATGACCCTTCTGCAAATGAAAGAGTTGTCGCATACTCTGAAAATGCAATGATATAGGAGGCAATGATCCCTTTAATGCTTCCCATACCTCCTAAAACAACAATGACAAAAGAGATGATCGTTATATTCATCCACATAGTTGGATGCAGGGACTGCAGGGGGAGATAAAATACACCAGCGATACTCGCTAAAAAAGCTGCTACAATTACTGTGAAAAACTTCACTCTATTGATATTTATTCCGGCGAGCTTGG
Organism: uncultured delta proteobacterium; assembly: GCA_963820625.1. GTDB lineage: Bacteria > Desulfobacterota > BSN033 > BSN033 > UBA1163 > CAWGAV01. Next base: position 30,575 of record CAWGAV010000013.1, on the reverse strand, counting down.
CAACCTCGACATTCTGAGCCACCGCCCTCATTGCCCTACCGAGGTCTGTTTTGTTTAAAAAATAGACAAATCCTGACAATACGAATAACGCAAGGATGGCAGATAGGAATGCCTGCTTAACAACCGGAACACCTAAAATCATAAAGCTGCCATCAATGATGTTAGGAATACCGTAAGCGCTCACCCCGTAGACAATGAAAATGATTTCAGAAATAGCCCCCCCTATAGCAAATGTAGCAAGTAATGTCTTAAATGGTGAGTCAATGACGGTATGTATTGTGAAATACGTCAATGCTCCAAATAAGGTCGTACCAATCACCGCAAGGGGTATGGCCATATACATATTTTGAGTGACCACAAAAAAGCTATAGAGTAGATATCCTGAGATCATATAAAAAACACCGTGGCCGAGATTCAATATGTTGGCCACACCAAAAACGAGAGAAAAGCCCAGGGCAACGATACAATAAATCGAACCCGTAATAAACGAATAGATGAATAGTTTTGCAATAACGTCCATGCTGTTAATCCTATTTGGGAAAGGAGAAGAAAAGGATCTTCTTCTTCCTGATCTAATCCCTATTACCAGGCAGATTCCTTTTCTTCATTCCCCTATCTTTTAAGCTTGAGTAAAGCAGGAGGTAACTTAATATCTGCAGTCTTCAAATAGTCAGGGAAAATGATCTCCTGTTTTCCTCCTTCCACCCACTGAATCCCAATGTTTGGCAAATAGCCTTTTCCAGATATTGAATTATGGGTCTTAGGATTCACCTTGTTAACTCCCATAATTCCCACATAGGTCATATTTTCCAAGAAAGAAACCAGTTTGTCTGGATCCAAAGTCCCGGTTTTCTCAATCGCCTCCTTGATAATGAATACATTGTTATAATTGGCGTTGCCTCGATATGTGAGGGGTGGATGTTCCCAACGCTTTACATGATCATCGTAAAATGGGACCGTTTTGGGAGTCAAAGATTTTCTCGGTGGTACAAATGTCCATGATATTGAATAGATGCCTTTACCCACAGTGGCCTTCCAATACCCCACCAGATCCTGAGCAACACTATTCCAACCCGTCGGAAGGAGAGGTAAATTCAAATCATAAATTTGTTTTACTAAAGTATAACCAGCCTCTATAGAAAAGGTGGTCCATACCATCTTTGCTCCCTTCCGGGAGGCTTCAACCAATTCTGTAGTTAAATCAGTCGCCTCTCGAGAAGGTCGAGCCATGTAAACAATTTCAATCTTTTCCTTCTTAAAGGTGTCAATTGCCAACGGTACGACTGGCTCGGCCCAGTCTGCATGTTCGGCAAGAATGGCAGCTTTAACCTCTTCTATCGGAATATTTAATTGTTTACTGATCGCTTTTGCAGTGGCTACACCAACATCCACCATCCCTTCGCCGAGTTGTAGCGAATCGAGAGGCTCAAATTTGAAATAGTATTTGTACCGTTCATAATTTTTCTCGACGTTCTTGCACAGTTGAAGACCTGCTGCGCCACCACTGAGAAAGATCTTCTTATAGTCCATGGCCACTTCTTGTTGGGCCAGGCAAAGTTCCGTAACATTGCCTCCTACTAAGAAGTCAATTTTGTCAACGTTACATAGTTTTTCAACCGCTGAAGATGAAGTTTGGGGTTTTCCACCATCATTAGCAAAAAACAATTCAATTGGAAGTTTTTTCCCATACTCTTTGACAAATATTCCGCCGTCTTTGTTGATTTGCTCCTGGGCCAAGATCACGGCCTCTTTGATGCTCTTTCCACTTAAGTCTGTGTAGTTATGAACTACCCCTATTCTAATTGAATCTCTTGCCTCTGCCGTTACCATAAAGGTTAAGGCAAAAGCCAAAACAATAAGAACTCCAATAACCCAATATTTTTTGCACATGGCTTCCTCCTTTCTTATTCATCGAAAATAGCTATCCTAAAGCACTTACCGCCTTCTAAATATTTACCAATCATCACCTCCTGCCTCATTGAATTTTGTTTAAAGAGATTTCGACTGAAGATCACAGAATACGGTACCTTTGTACGGTTGTCATTAAACACTCAGATATTTTTTTTGAATTTCTTTGTTCCCACTAAGTTCTTCATTAGATCCCTGGTAAATCATATTTCCACTATCAATGATATAATGTCTATCCGCCAGTTTTAATGTCATAAGGACATTTTGTTCCACGAGGAGTATTCCCATCCCTTGATTCTTCATGTTGCCAATTGCTTGAGCGATATCTTCTACGATAACAGGGGCTAAGCCCTGTGAAGGTTCATCTAATAAAATCAATTCTGGATTACCCATGAGAGAACGGGCAATCGTTAACATTTGCTGCTCTCCTCCGCTTAGATGATTCCCTCGGTGTCCTTTTCTTTCCTCCAGCCCCGGAAATAATTCAAATATTTTCTTTAGGTTCCACATCCCGTTGCTCTTTTTCTGAGCAATTTTTAAATTCTCCAAAACGGTCAATGTTGAAAATATTCTTCTGTCTTCTGGTACATATCCAATTCCTAAGCGCACAATCTCATAGGCCTTTCTCTGTGTTATATCCGCCCCATTGTACATAATATTGCCTTTTTTGGGCGGAATCAGCCCTATGATGCTTTTTAATGTGGTACTCTTTCCTGCCCCATTTCTACCTAACAATGTAACCACTTCCTTTTTATCAACCGTTAAGGAAATACCTTGAAGAATATAGCTTTCTCCATAGTAGGTATGTATGTCTTTAACCTCTAAGATCACTTTCTTTATATCCTCCCAAATAAGCTTCATGGACCTTTTCATTAGCTCTTATTTTATCCGGGGGTCCCTCCGCAATCACAGCTCCTCGATGCAAAACGACGATCTGGTTAGAAACCGACATGACAACCATCATCTTATGCTCAATAAGCAATATGGTATAATCTGCCTTAATATTTTCAATCAGCGTTATCATTTTTGCAGTTTCTTCTGGAGCCAGCCCACTGGTAGGCTCATCAAACATCAGCAAGATTGGATCGGTGGCCAATACAATACCTATCTCTAAGAGCCTTTGGTCTCCATGGGAAAGCTCGTGGGAATAACGGTCTTTTAAATCTAATATCCCTATCTTTTCTAGTATTTCTTCAGCTTTGATGAGAGGTTTTCTGTATTTCGTCACGTCCGAAAAAAAATTGAAATTATATTTTCCTCTGGACTGGGCGGCTATTCGAACATTTTCTAAAACAGAGAGATTGGTGAATAAGTTGTAACCTTGGAAGGAACGCCCTATTCCGAAATGAGAAATTTCATAGGCCCTTCGTTTGGTAATGTCTTTCCCTTGAAAATATATTTTGCCAGAAGAGGGTGGAAAAATCCCATAAATCAAATTGAAAAGGGTCGTTTTCCCTGCCCCATTTGGTCCTATGACAGAATAAACCATTCCTTTGCTAATCTTTAAATCAACCTTATTTACAGCAATCAGTCCTCCAAAACTCTTCGTCAAGTTCCTCACTTCTAATAAAAAAGCTTCCTCATTAGAATTCTCCTGACCCGTCATCATAAATGCCTCTTCTATATATAGCTTTCAAAATTATCTGGCAGACCACCCTCCGTCCACCGGTAAAGTAATTCCTGTGATATATTCCGCTTCATCAGAGACGAGAAAAACCGCAGCGGCAGCAATCTCTTCTGGTTTTCCCCAGCGACCTAAGGGAATAGTATTTAACATAGTTCTCATCGCCATTGAATCAGAGTCATGGCCTGTCGCATAATGTGCCGTAAGAGGGGTCAAAGTGATTCCGGGAGCAATACAGTTCACATTAATTTTTCTAGATGCAAGTTCGATTGCCATTGCTCTGGTTAAATTGATGACTCCTGCCTTTGCAGCACAATAGCTGGCGCGATTTGAAAAACCGGCCAGCCCACCTATTGAGGAAATATTAATAATTCTCCCTTCCTCTTTTTCGAGATAAGGGATGGCTCTCTGGCTACAAAGGAAAACGGATGTTAAATTGAGTCGAATCATAGAATCCCATTCTTCATCGCTAATTTCCATCAAAGGAGTTATCGATCGATTACCTGCGTTATTTACTAAAATATTGATCTTACCAAATTCCTTTATAGCTTTATTAATCATCTCTTCGACTTCGATAGGCTTGGTGACATCCGTTTTTAAGAAAATTGCTGTCCCTCCACCTTCTTTTATTGCCTCGCATGTCTTTTTCGCCTTATCTGCATCAATATCAGGGATGACGATATAGGAGCCTTCTCTGGCAAACCGTAAGCTTATAGCATAGCCGATCCCCTGTCCCCCTCCTGTTACTATTGAAACTTTTCCTTTCAGTTTCATTTTCTTCCCTTCTCTAATAAAACTGATAGCTCTAGGTTTCGCGGCACCCCTGAAATAAGGAATCCCCCGTCGACATACAGAGTTTGTCCAGTAATAAAATCTGAGTCTGAAGAGGCCAAAAAAATTGCAGGTCCGACCACATCTTCCGGAACCCCATATCTCCCCATCGGAATCATGGCTATGCGAGCTTCCCTATCTTCATCTTTCAAAGCTGTTTTCGCCATCTCTGTCATGATGGGGCCCGGACCAATAGCATTAACACAGATCCCCTCTGGAGCCAATTCCAAAGCGAGTACCCGCGTAAAAGCAGCAACGCCTCCTTTCGTGGCAGAATAAGCTACCGAATTTGGCATCGCAACCTGGGCAACTACCGAACTTATATTGATTATCTTTCCCCTTTTCCTCAAAATCATTTGCTTCGCTACTGCCTGGGCACAATAGAAATATCCACTTAAATTAACTTCTATAGTTCTTACCCAGTCTTCTGCGGGAAACTCTAAAAATGGCGCATATCGCGCAACTCCGGCATTATTTACCAAGATATCAATTTGACCAAAACCCGCGATGGTTTTTTCTACCATGAATTGAACATCTTTCTGCTTGGAGACATCCACTTCTACCGCAATAGCCTTGCGCCCAACTTTTTCAACTTCGGTTTTTGCTCCATTAGCTTTTTTGATATCCAGATCTGCAATACAAAGATGAGCTCCTTCATTGGCCAAGCCGAGGACGATACTTTTTCCGATACCGTTGCCTCCGCCTGTTACAATAGCCACCTGATCCAACAATCGGTTTCCCATACCAACCCTATTTCTACCTAGTTTAATGAATATCACCAGGATCAAGCTTTAAAGGCCGCTTATTTATTTCTGTCCTCTCAACAGACCCATCAATGTTGAAATGTCGTCCAGTTTTTCTAAACCATTAATCAACTCTAAAATCTTATCAATTCTTTTTACGTCTAATAGGGAAGAGGCGACGGTTTCAAATTTCTCTATTAGCTCTTCTTCCGTGAGGGGATTGCGTGGACTGCCCTTGGGATATTTTACTTTTTCTAAAAAGGTGCGGTTTCCCTTTGTCTTAATTTCAACGGTTGAAAACATTGCCTCGCCATTCTCTTGGAAAAACAACTTTTCAGCTTCAGGGTCAATAAATAATCTTACCTTTTCCTCTATTTTCTTGACTTTTCCGTTATGAAACATATTCTCTTCTGACATCCACTCCGGGCCTTCCTTTTGGTTCAAAAGAACCATTGCAATTGCATAAGGCAAGCTAAATTGCGCATCGAAAATAGTCTCAATTTTTAAATCTGATAAAAATTGGACAGCTCTCTCCAATGTCCATACATTGACTTCTTTTATGCCTTCAGCCTTTAACTGATATTGTCGGCTGATTTTCTTTGTAGCATCCAGCGTAGAATGCCCCCACGTACAACATGGATACGGTTTGAATTTAGTATCCATAATGTGATACTTTTCGCCTAAGCCTTCTGATAACTTTTCAAAATGACATTGATCTGAACCCATGATGGCCCAAAAACCAGCGTCTCCATCTAGAATATTAGGCGTTCCCCTCATTCCCATTTGTGCAAGTTGTGTCCAAAATACTCCTGTGAAGGTTGTCCAACCAAAAGGATTTTTTCCAAAACCCATCGGTCTTTCCACAAACTTTTTCATATCAATAGGTACAGGTGGCACGGTCCCAGCCAGCCCAAAAGCATTCACGAGTTCCGCTTTGTTAAGTCCCAACAGTTTTCCGGCCACCGTTACTGCGGCTAGGACTTGCAAGGTGGATGGGAAGTATGTCCGGACGCCTTTTGTTGGGGTTGGCCAAATATAATGCAAAATGCGAGAAGCAACTTCAAACCCGAGCACGAGGGCATGAATAACTGTTGCCCCGGAGGCTTTGCTCACCTCTCCTATCCCCAGGGCAGTGGGGACCACACAATTCCCAATATGAGCTACCCCAGAAAACGTCTCATCCATATCCATCAGGTTGGTGAGGGAAGAATTCGCCCAGCAGGCTATTTCCTTGGAAACCTTGCTGCCTTCTCCAATCAGAGAAGCACCTTCAGAGTTTGAAAATCCTTTGGCCATAGATACAATCTGTTTTCCAACGTTCGTACAATAGCCACCCACACCGCACCCGAGGGTGTCCAGTATCAGTAGTTTGGCTTGCTGAATAACCTCCTCGGGGAGCATCTGCACTTTTGAACGCGCAATAAAGTCAGCCACCTGTTCTGTATAATTCATCATGGACCTCCTTATGGCTAAAGGACCCTGCAGATAATCTTGTAATTATTTGGTTAATTTTTAGAATAATTCGTCATCTTTATGTGCAGCGTAATCTTCTTATAAAGGCTCTCTATGACGCCCTGGATACCACCTCTAAAAAACAATACACAACCCAGAAATATCAGACCCACTATAAAAAGCCAGCGATCCCATATAGCACTAAGGAAATCTGCCAGAAGAACAAAAACGACCACTCCAAACATTGGACCAAAAAGGGACTTCACTCCTCCCAGTAATGTCATTAAGACAATATCCCCTGAAAAAATCCACATGCAGTGTTCAACATCCGCAAATTTAATAAACATCGTATGAAGAGCCCCTGCTATCCCAGCAAAAAAACCTGAAATAACCACTGCCATTAATTTGAAACTTTTGACCCGATACCCAATCGCCTCGGCTCTATTTTCATTTTCCTTAACGCACCTAAGCACTCTGCAGAAAGGAGAATTAATAAGCCGCCTGATGAGAAAAAAACATAAAGCAAAAATGATTAAAACAAAAAAATAGTATTTTATCGGACTCGCCAAATCTACCGAAAATATTCCAAGGTTTAGATTAGGGCGAGAGATACCTCGTAATCCTTCATCACCCCCTGTAAGAGACGTGGATTCATAAATGATATAGTAAATTAACTCATTGAAAGCCAATGTTAAAAAAGCGAAGTAAATCCCAATTCTTTGAATACTTATAATGCCGATAGGGAAGGCAACCGCTGCCCCCAGGAGTCCACCAGCAAGGATACCCAGTAGGATATGAACTTTAAAGTGGATTGTTAAAATTCCAATTGTGTAGGCCCCCACTGAAAAAAAAGCTGCGTGGGCAAAAGACAATAAACCTGCATACCCGAATAGCATGTTGAACGAGACAGCAAGCAAACTTAAGCATATTATTTCAGTCGCCAGAGACACATAGGGGAGGATAAAGGGGAGTATTGACAAGATGATGAGCATAACGATATAACCCCACCAGCTTTCATCCCACTTAAAGTCATATGCCTTCATTGCATGCACCCTACTATCTCTTACCAAATAGACCCCGAGGTCTTAAAAGAAGAACAATGGCCATCAGGAAGAACATCGCCAGTTCCGACGCCTTAGGTTCAACCATGATAATTAAACTTTTTATTACTCCGACAAGTATTCCTCCAATGATCGCTCCCGAAAAGCTCCCTAATCCCCCAATAGCTACTATCACAAAACAGGCTATTAAATTGGTCATGCCCATCAGGGGTTTCAAGGTTCCCGAAATAGGAGCCGCTAAAACTCCGCTTAAAGCAGCCACTGCAATCCCCAACCCAAAAGTAAAATTTCTAACTAAGGATATATTAATTCCGAGACACGCCATCATTTCGCTATCTTCTATTCCCCCTCTGACGATCGAACCATATTTTGTCTTTTCAAGAAAGAACCAAAAAATGATTCCCAAGATAACGGTAATCATAATTACAAATATACGGTAGAGTGGGTAGACCATAAATTTTAAGTTTAAAACTCCAACCAGACTTTTAGGAGAGTCGAAAGGCAGTGGCATCGTTCCCCAGATGATGGCGATCGCTTCCTGTAAAATCAGAAGGAGCGAGAACGTCAGTAACAACTGATATTCGTGCTGCGCGTTCAGGATAGGCCGAATCAAAAATCTCTCTATTACTAACCCGAGAAGCCCCATGAATATGGGAATAATTATTAAAGCTCCCCAGAAGGTGGAAATTCCAGGGATTGGAATACGGAAAACATAGATGGAGGTATAAGCCAAATAGATTGAAATTGCATACACGGCACCATGAGCAAAGTTGATGATGTTAAGCATGCCAAAAATAATCGTCAAACCAAGAGCAAGCAAACCCAAAATCATGCCCCAACAAAATCCATTTACAACTTGGGCTAATATCATTGAGGCCAATTCATTTCTCCTCTTTAACTTGACTCAAAAGGGGCCTCGAATCCCATCCCAGGCCCCTTTCAAAATCAATTAAAGCTCTTCGTCCTTAGTCTTAAATTTGCAACTGCTTTCTCCCAAAGTCGCATTCGGATATTCTTTTGCGCTGCCGACAATCTCTAAATAATCATCATTCTCTTTCTTGTCTTTTACACTTTTACCTCTCCCAACCTGAAAAGAATGGACCACCTGATGGTCCCATGGGCGAATGAATTCCTTTCCGGTGGGGCCATCAAATTCTCCAAAGTTTTCAAGACCGATGATCAGATCCTTGGCTTTTAGACTTTTTACCTTCTTGGCTGTTTGGAGAACTAGCCACATACCCATATACCCAGCCACACCGAGATCTTCAGGATTCTCTCCATATTCCTTCTTCCACCTGGCTACAAAATTCTTTGTCCATTTATTGTCCAGGGTATGCCACCAGTTTACGCCATAGTAAATACCTTCTGGAGCTTCGGCTGGCATTCCGCGGAACATGGTCATTCCCCCAAATCCACTCATCACAGGCATCTTTTTCGAAATGCCAAACTCCCAAACCTGCTTTGTAAGATTCGTATTTCCAGTGCCATAGCAATCAAATACTAAACCATCTGGGTTTAGGCTTAACGCCTCCGTCAGATGGGAACCAAAATCAGCATTTCCCAGAGGTGTAAAAACCGTTTTGATTATTTTCCCTCCATGGGCTTTAAAAATCTCCTCCTGTTGTTCAATCATATCTTTTCCCGAAGCGTTATTGTCAACAATCGCATAAAGGGTTTTTATTTTAGGATTTACCTTTAAAAAAGCTACAAACCCTGATCGAGCTCCCGCAAAATTGGGTGCGTCCCAACGGAAGGTATAACGATTACATTCTGAACCCGTAATCTGGGTAGCGAACCCTTCAACGAAGATCGGGGTTTTTAGGTTTAGGGCCTCTTGGGCCATGGCCAATCCTACTGAACTCGATTCTGATTGAAAAACGAAAAAGGGTTGGTATTTCTCCACCACTTCTCTCAGTTTTCTCACACCTACTGGAGGCTTTAATTCCGTATCTCGTGTGATAAGCTCTATTTTCTTCCCTAAAACGGTATAATTAGCCTCTTTTAGTGCTAGCTTGACCCCTTTTAGATAAACCATACCTGAATACGCATAAGGACCACTAAAATCATCAATACAGGCGACATAAACTGTTTCTGCCCTTGCATTGGATTGCATTCCCACGATGCTAAAACCTGTCATTAAAATTAAACAAATTAACATTTTTTTCATTTTTCCCCCTCCTGTTGAATTAATTTGGAATTGATTAGTATTTCCTCTCAATCTTGCATTATCAGGGTTATGAACACTTTTTACATTAACCCTCCCTCAGCATGCACTACAACCAACGTTGTTCTTCCGGGGGTTTGGTCACACTCCAGTCAATGTTCTCCCAGGCCAACTTCTGGACCCGAATAGGAGGCTGAAGCGGAAATCCCGCAGGAGTCACAGGCTGAATGCAAAAAGCTAGCATAGAACCCAACATCGGACAGACCACTCTGCCAATTTTCGAATGCTCACCATGGCTCATCATTATAAATGGAATCTTCAGAATCTTCTTAATCTCAAGGGTAGAACGCATCGTATCCAATAAATCTTCGAAACTGAAATCCGTACTCACCACCTTCGCAATATCCGCTCCCCGAGATTCTATTTCCTTTGCCATCGAAACCGCCTGCTCCACGGAAAGATGAACTCGAGTGTGTGCCGATACTAAAACCTCTCCTCCAAGACGATGTACCTCCTCAATCACCTCCTTCTGACGCTTGATGGCCTTGAGGTTGGTCGTCCAATCCCTCGGCTTAGACCCTCGAGCAAGAGTATACCTCCTTGACTCTTCGGACCATTCCTTAGGCCCAGGGCTGGGATCAAAAGCATCTGCCTCCAAGTCAATGCCACTAGCACCCCAGCGAACCGTATCAATAAGAAGCTGGACCCGCTTTTCCTCATCAACATCGAGATGCTTCTCATAATCCCAACGATAATAAGAAGTCAAAATAGGCTTGATGGTTGACTGAAATATAGCCTTCAGATCCTTTTCGTTGAGAAAACGGTCCTCCATCATCATCAGATGTATCTCATAGGCATCTGATCCATCATAGTCTGAAAGTCTTATCGTCCGGATACACTCCTTGAGATTTGAATCGGTGAGCACTGTGCAGATAAATGGTTGTTTCAGCCGTGAGAACTTGACTTTTTCCATGATAATTCCTCCTTATGTTTCAGTTTTGCGACCTGCGAGTTTTTACCCCTTTGACGATTTCTATAAATTCCTCTTCAGTAAGCGTTCTTTTTAAATCATGCGATCTGAGCTTGACCTCTTGAAGCACAGCAAGGACTTCTTCCTCGCTGAGTTCAATCCCTAACTTCTTCGACCATATCTCAATGTTGTCTGTACCGCTCTTCTTTCCCATATAGATCTTGGGTGCATCATGACCTACAAACTCGGGACGTACGGGAAAGACCGTGGTTGGGTTTTTCTCAAAAGCGTTCTTAAACCATCCGGTCACGATTCCAGACTCGATCGTATAGGCTTCCTCTCCAATGAAAGGACGATTCGATGGAATTTGTGTCCCGGATAGCGTTTGCACCAACTTCGAAAGCTCGTTCAGTTTGCTATAATCAATGCCGACATCGATCCCGTACATCGTCAAGAGGGCTAAGACGGTCTCTTCCATGGGTGCATTCCCCGCTCGTTCCCCAATACCGGTCACGGTAGAATGGATGACCTCTGCCCCCGATAGAACGGCCATAATCGTATTGGCTACGCCCAGGCCGAAATCCGAGTGAAAATGGATTTCAAGAGGTTTGGAGACCCTCTCCTTCGCCTTTTTGGTAAAGTAACTCGCCGCCTGAGGAGAAAGGACACCGAAGGTGTCGACCAACGTAAAGGCATCCATGTGACCTTCTCTCGCCACGCGATCCACCAGATCTAACAACCATTTCAAATCCGTCCTGGTTCCGTCAATCGTAAAGAAGACCGTGTATAATCCCTTCTCTTTGGCGAAGGCCGTTGCTTTGATGGAAAGATCGATGGCTTTTTCAAGAGGCCACTGATAGGCTTGTTCGAGGAGATGGGCGCTGGCAGGGATCTCAATCACGATCCCTTTCACCCCGCAGTCGGCCGCTCTTTTCACATCGTCTACCACACAGCGGCAGAAACAGAAGATTTCGGATTTGAGGTTGCGCTTGACGATTTCCTTGATGGCGGCTTCATCCCGTGGCGATACGGCCGGCATACCTGCCTCAATGCGATGGACTCCCACCTCAGCCAGCTTCTCGGCAATGCGGATCTTATCGTCCTTGGTAAAGATCACTCCAGCTTGTTGCTCACCATCTCGCAGAGTAATGTCATGAATTTTCACTTTTTTGGGGGGATGAAAATCTTTGGTCACTTCTTCTAAGTAATTCCAAGAGCTCACAAACCAATTCTCCGTTTTCCAAGGTTTTTTCTCCATGTTTTTCTCCTCCATTCAAAGTCAATCTTTTGTTCGATGCTTAATTTTGTAAGCAATCAAATAACACACTGTCATCCAAATCATGCCGTGAAACTAATTTTAAGCTTCCGAATAGCGTCAATCAAATTCCACCATAACCTTGCGCTGTTTTAACCATTGCCCTGATATTTTCCGGGGGGCAAATCTGAGGAATCAAACACCCGCCACTTATTAGGAGAAATCCCTCCCGGCCTGCTTTCCGAATAACCTCTTTTGTTGCCTCCTCAACATCCTTTGGGCTTCCCATTGACATAAGTGTGGTACTCACATTTCCCATTAAGCAGTAATTATGACCTAATGTTTTTCTAGCATTTTCAAAATCCACTGCCTCGTCAAGGCTTAAACAATCTACACCGGTCTGAGCCATGCTTTCCAATCGATCCATCGTGTTCCCGCAAATATGCAAAATTGTTCTTACACCACTTCGTTTTACCATTCTAACCAATCTTGTTGTATACGGAAGTCCCCATTCTTCCCATTGCCTTTTGGATATTGCATCTCCTGATGAAGTCGGATCAGATATAAGTATGATATCCGCACCCGCACTTATTACCGTTACCGCATATACAAGGAGACTATTCAATGCAATCTCGCACAATTCTCTTAAATCTTCCTTATTCTTGAACATATCCCTCATAATATTCTCTGATCCCCTCAACATAGATGCATGCCTTAATGGTGCCTGAACATAACCTATTACAGGTATTTCACCACTGAATCTCGCTTTCAAACGTCTTATCCCTTCCAAAATAGTGGATAAACGCTTATTCTGATAAGGATCAAAAAGCTTTAATTTCGGTAAGTCCCTCTTGTAATCTTCCACGGCTGGTTTTATGACAGAGGGAGGGAAACCCTTTGAAATTTTAAGTAATGACCCCATGGCTTCTGATTCTGAATGACAGGCAAAAAGATCCCAAACATTGTCATAACCGAATTGACTTACGCTATAACTTTGAGAGTAGACATGTTTTTCAACACTTTCCAATTCATCAATAAATTCTATTCCTGCCTGTTTACTACACCACTCTCTCACCATTGGCACGACTGGACAACGGTCTGGTTTTTTCCCATTGAGCACACACATGATTCTGCCGTAAGAATTCATCCTTTCCTGATTACCCATTCCATTGACCTCTGTAGCCCCTTCTAATATCAGATCTCTTTAGTGCAACGATTCTTTATGTAACATTCATATACAGCAACAATTATGGCTAGTATGTTGTCATTCTACGAAGCCTATTTCCTACCTTCATTTATCTTGTCCTGTAAAATCCTGCTTCGTAATACATCGGCAGTATGTCTAATATGCGCCCGCAGACATTCTTTGGCCTCAGAATAATCACCCTTTATGATGAGGTCTAGAATCTGTTGATGATCTGTTATGGAATGTTGCGATGTACCAGGCACATAGAAATAGACAAATTGGTACCGGGCTAGATTGAAAGAAATCGCATTATAAAAGTGAATTAATCGACCGTTACCTGCTGCCTTAACGAGCTTGATATGATAATTGACCAACGCATTAAAGTATTCCACCTTCGCCTCTTTTTCGTTATTCTGAGGCATCGACAAACGAGACGAAGCGACTAAAGCCGAAGCCACGTGTGGCAGATCTCTAATCTGTTTGGCTTTAAGAATATCGACAGCATAGCATTCGATCATCTCTCTGGTCTCGTAGACCTCTTCAAAATCCTCTATTGTCAGGTTCGTGACATAGGTTCCTTTCCTCGGAATGCTAACGATCAAATGGTCATGTTCCAGTGTCCGAAACGCCTCACGAAGAGGAGGGCGGCTGAACCCAAGGCTGGAGGATAGTTGTTGTTCGTTGAGCTTTTGGCCAGGCGACATTTCGCCAGTAATAATTTGACTTCTCAGGTGGTTCACAAGGCTTTCTGTTATGCTTTTAAATTCCATATTCGAAATAGGTCTATTGTCTTCAGTATTCAATAGACCAAACGAAGTATAATGTCAAGTGAAAAGTTTGATAATACAACTCACCGACGTATTATCTTAATAAGTTATTGAAATTACAAAGTAAACAAAAACAAGAAAAGCAACTCTTGTCCTATTCTAAAATGACAACTCCGTGCCATTATGATGCATTATAGCCATAAAATCCTATGCATCGGAAATGTGGAGAACTTACTCTCCTGTGAAATTAGGGAAAGATTATTCCGTACCGCAAATTTCAAACTTCTCTGAAACATCTCAACTGAACTAAAGAACCGAAACACGGTTGTTTGACGAGGTGATTTTTTAAGGAATTTATTCTTTCAAAGAAAGGAGGTTGGACTATATTGCAGTAACCTCCAGGATGGTCGCTTATTGATTAGCGCAAGGACAAGCTAAGACAAGCAGGGGTAAAAAGATTCCTGATCTCAATCGCCCTCAGAGGTTTTAGAGGTTGCGTGAAGAAGCATTAGACTCCTCGGTTGAACGAAATTTGAGTAAGAATGGAAGTAGGCAAGTAATTTCCATTTTTCAAAGCAGGAGCTACCGACGGCAAATCCAACAAGGTCCACCGTACCGCTTCATGTTGAGGCTTATTGGTTTTTTCCTCTCCCGATGTAAAGAGTGAAAATTACTTGAAAGTAATCGCAGTCTATCATACTATTCCATCAATCCCTTCTGGTTGACTCTTTCGTAGAGAATCAAAACGATTACACTTCATTTAAGCCATTAACCCAAGAGGGATTTTTTTTGGACAATATCTGTCCCTGCCTATTAAGAACTTTAAGGCATTTCCTAAAAAGTGTTCTATTGAGTATGGCTTTACTTTAGATCACTATTCGGAAGGATGCAAGGAAGTAAAAGAAAGGAGAATAGGAATGGATGAGGAACGGTTTGAAAGAGGTAGCGAAATGCTGAATGAGGTGGATAGTCGGGCCGTTGAAATGCTAACAGAAACGCTGGGGGACATTGCGCCAGATTTAGCTCGTTACACCATTGAATTCCCTTTCGGCGATATCTATCTTCGGCCTGGCCTTGATCTGAAATCAAGGGAAATTGCAGCCGTAGCTGCACTGACCGCATTAGGAAATGCTGTACCTCAACTGAAGTTTCATATTAACGCGGCCTTAAACGTAGGATGTACTCGCGAAGAAATTATCGAAGTTATTATTCAAATGTGTATATATGCGGGATTTCCTGCAGCACTGAACGGGATGTCTGTGGCAAAAGAAGTTTTTAAAGAAAGAACCAGCAAAAAAAATGTAACAAAAAAGTAAAATTTCAAAAGACGGATCCGATTTGACGGTGAACTGTCCAACAAGAGTCCAGCGTTAAATGGTCAAACCTTGATGAGAGGTTCATAGGAATGGAAGGATTCCTTCCCTCGCAGATTGGCATTAAACTGCTGAGGCACGACAAAGAATAACAACTTACTATACCGATAGGCACTTCCCTTATCGATAATACTGGATAGCCCGCTTTCTACACGAATCTTTAACCATGTCCTTGTATTCTTGCGTCTTAATAGGGGTATGTAAAAACAGATGTTGATAGCTGAAAAAAGACTAGGGGATGAAAATTCTTTTTCCCAATGTTTCACTAAACATTTTACCGGGTGACGAAGCGTCCCCAACCAGGTTCTCCGATGACCTTTCCCTCACGCATGACCACTTTGCCCCGGACCATCGTTAAAACCACATCCCCCAGCATTTCCTTCCCATGATAGGGGGTCCATCCACATTTAGAGAAGATCTGTCCATTGTCCAAACGTCTTTTTCGTTTCATGTCAACAAAGATCAGATCCGCGTCGTTGCCTACGCGTAAGAATCCTTTTTGCCCGGCTAAACCATAGATCATGGCTGGTTTCTCGCTTCGCACTTCCACCACCCTGGAAAGAGTCCATTTCCCGGTGGCAACGCCATCCAACAAAATAGAGATGACGGTTTCGACTCCGGGGATGCCAAAAGGAGCTTGCCAAATATCCTCCAGCCCTGCCTCCTTGTCTGAACGGGGGTAGGGGCAGTGATCGGAGTTCACCATATCGATCAGGCCGTGAGCAAGACACCACCCCATCTTCTCTACCTCTTCCTTTTTCCGGGGCGGCGGGGTGAACTTAACAAACGGTCCCTTTGCCTTCAAGTCCTCCTCGGTGAGGTAAAGGTATTGAGCGCATGTTTCCGTGCAAATGGATATCCCCTGAGCCCTCGCTGCAGCCTGCTCTAAAACGAGAGAAGGAAGGCTGGTGTGGGCCACCGCAACGCGTGCTCCCGTCTTCCTGGCGGCGTAGATCAGGGTTCGGACCGCCAGCTCTTCTGCTTCAGGTGACCGCCACTCCGAAACGCTCAAAGGGTCTTTTCGGCCCTGTTTCCGGAGCCGCTCTTCTGTTTTTTTGAGGAGGGAATCATCTTCGCAATGGAAGAGGGCGATGCCGTTGAATTTTCGAATTTCTTCTAGGATCTCCATCAGGTTGCCAATGCCAAGGGCATCTGCTTCGTGCAGTGCACATGTAAAACCCTTGAAGCCCAGGGCACCCGCCTCCCACAGCCCCTTCAGATTTCCTAGATTGGTCAAGCTCAAACCGCCCAATAACCCGAAGTCGACGATGGAACGGGTCTTCAAATACTCTTTTTTTCCCAAGAGCTCCATTGCACCAAACACCTGGGGCACTGTGCGATGGTGATCGATTACGGTGGTGACCCCTCCTCTGGCGGCTGCTCTGGTTCCTGTTGTGAAATCCTCTCGATCGGTATAGCCTGGATCCATCATATGGACATGTCCATCCACCGCTCCAGGAAGGATGTAAAGGCCATTGGCATCGATCACTTCTTGAGGGTGATTTTCCAGAGAATGTGTGATCCCGACGATCTTTCCCTCTCTGATAGAGAGGACACCTGAGTAGACACTTTTTGAGTCGACCAGAAGTCCGTTGATGATTGCGAAATCTGCTTCCATAGGACTACCTCCTGAAATGGCTTCCCGACTCTCTGGGAAGGTAAGGGATAGAGAAATCTCATGTGAAGCTTCCCACCCTTATAGAGACTGGGTCACAATGTTAATGAAAACCATAGTTGTCATTCTGAACCCTTCGCCCGTCATTCTGAACGAAGTGAAGAATCTCTACCTTTGGCTCAGGGTAAACTCCGTGAAGAATCTAAAAGATTCAGTGCATTATAAATTAGAGATTCTTCGGCTGACGCCTCAGAATGACATTACAACACAGTCTTTTATAGGGGCGGCGAGCTTCACTCGTTTCCATTCCCATTTTCATTTCCCCTCATCACATCATTTCTTCCGGTGAGATTCGAAAGAAATCCTCACCATGTGGAGTACCTTGTTCGTCTTGATCCCCATTCGTTCGAGTGCCCGGATGCTCAGCTCCTCACCAGAGGTTTCAGGAGGCATCGTTTTACTCAGATCGGTAACGATCTCGTCGACCTTTTCAATATAGCGGAGACCTTCGTCCATGGTGGTACTGATTTGGTCCCCGGAAATGGGTTCATGCCAGGATGAAAGCAGATATTTTACTCCGGATACTTTTTTCAATTTCTGGATGGATTGGATAGAGGCCTGGGGGTCGACATAGATGGGGATGGTCCCAGCCGCGGGAACTGCATCTCCCGTGAAAAGGGCTCCTTCCTCTTCAAAAAAGAGAGAGATCGAACCCAGGGAATGCCCTGGCGTCTCAAGAACCCTTAATGTTCTTCCTTTGTCCCAAGAAAGGGTATTCCCCTCCTTCAATTCCCGGCTCACAGGCACCGGCCCCTCCACCAATTCAAAAAAATTGAGGATTGGCCTCTCCTGATGCTGCTTCTCCACATCCTCGATCCAGGGTTTGTCCGCAGGGTGAGCATAAAAGGATGCTGAGGAGGTTTTCTTGATCGCGAGGCATCCGCCGATATGATCCGGATGAGCGTGGGTAATGAAGACCATGGAAATCTCACTAGGAGATCGACCCATCTGCTTCAAATAGTCTTGAAGCAGCGGGGCCGTTCCCCAAACCCCGGAATCGATCAAACAGACCTTTTCGCCCAGGAGAATATAAGAATAGACAAACCGGTCTGCATAATGGTTCTCGCCAAGGGCCAGCCGGAAGGGGTGTTTAAAGGCATGAATGGTCTCTGTGATTTTCATCCAAGATTTCCTCCTTTGATGGCCTTGACCGGAGCGTGCCCCGTCCCGCTTATCCTGGGATAGGCAGGGTAGGCAGGCCAGGCAGGAAGGGGCACAATATGAAATAATAAATCATTGCTGGGAAGTTCCGGCCTGTGTGGGGGGAGCTTCACTGATTCTGCAGACTGTCCTTCATCAGCGTCGCTTCTAATACTCATACAGTCTTTTCTACAAAACCTGGTTCAATGATAGGCATGGAAAGTTCCTGATAGAGGGCTCTTGAATGGTTAGAATAGATTCACTGCCTTTGGTATCCAGCGTGCTGATAAGAAGAACCGTCTTCCCCTCGAGATGTCCTATCGAAGTTGAATCAGATGCCCTGTCTGATTCTTCATCTATGTCAACCGCTCCGCCCCCTCCATGAAAACCGGAGGCCATCTTGGGAGGATCAGGTTTGACCTTAAGCTCTAAAACCTCTGCGACCGCAGCGAAAACCGATTCGCTTCAATGGTATCCCTTCTTTCGACGCTCATTGGCCAACCGGCCTGCCCTCTTCGAAAGGGCAGCGATTCGGTTGACCTTGAGGCGATTTCGCGCTGAGGTCGTTTGGCTTGGCTGTTTCACTTCAGCATCTCCTCCTCGAATGGGAAGATGGTGAAGAGCTCATGCCCCTTGTCCGTAATCAGTAAATCGCATTCCAACCGAGCCGTTTGTTCAAGCAACGGATGTCCGGCAAAGGTCTCAACAGCAAAATACATGTTGGGCTTGATCTCGGCAGGGTACTTCAGGGAATAGGCCCGTGAAATCCACATCCCCTCATAGAGCGTTAGACCAATGGAATGGGCAAACTGTTGAAGCGTCACGGTCCCGTATTTGTCGTCATCATAGACCGGAAACTTTTCAGCCACGTCCCGACTCGTATTGCCGGGCTTCATCATTTCGATCGCCGCCATAAGGGAATCATAGCATTCCTTATAAAGGTCTTTCTCTTTCGGGGTAGGCTTCCCCTCTATCTTCCAGCAGCGCACATAGTCTACAAAATATCCGGAGGGCCCAACCGTATTATTATCAATAATGATCAAATCTCCCTGGCGAATCATCTTGTCGGTCGGCCAGCGCCGATAGGGGCTCGTATTCCCACCGGAAGCGACGATGATTTCGTAAACGATTTCACATCCCTTTGAATACATATACTCAATCATCTTCCCTGAAAGCTCTCTTTCGGTGATCCCCGGTTTGGCCCATTCGTAACGAGCTTTGTACATGCATGCATCCGCAATGGCAGCAGACTGTTTCAGAAGCTCGATTTCATCCCGGGTTTTGACGACACGGGCAGCCGACATGGCAGGCCAAGCGTTGACGACATTGACCTTCTTCTTCTGAAAGGCCGCCAGGGAAGACATGTCGAGAGAATCGATTGCGATTCTCTCCTTCTCCACCTTATGGTCCCGCAGGACTTCGAGGATGCTATCCACCATCCGATCCACCATATACTCCTGGGCTCCCTCTGACCATTTCCAGGTGATGGCCGGACGGATCCTTCCTTCCATCCATGGAAGGTCCATCTTGGCACAGACCAGGTCAGAGCCTGCGGTTTCGAAGAGAATAGGCTCTCCCCCTCTCGGAAGTACGGCATAGCGAATGAAGATGTTATATTTCCAGTTTCCCTGGAAAGAGCTCGTGAGATAACGGACGTTCGCTCCGTCGTAAACCACCAGGGCTCCGAGATCATGGATCTCCATCTGCTCCTTGGCTCGAGCCAGTCGTTCGTTTCGGAGCTGTTCAAAATTGACCCTCTCCTGCCAATCCGCACCTGTCAGAGAGTAAACCCTCCGAACATCATACTCGTGTGGTTTGCCGATAAATGAGATATCCTTTACCATAATCCTCTCCTCCTTTTTTATTCATTAAGAATCTAAAACCATCCCCTCTCCTACGAGAGACTGTGTCACAATGCTAATGAAAACCATAATTGTCATTCTGAACCCTTCGCCCGTCATTCTGAACGAAGTGAAGAATCTCTACCTTTGGCTCAGGGTAAACTCCGTGAAGAATCTAAAAAATTCAATGCATTACAAATTAGAGATTTTTCACTGCCTGCCGGCGGGCAGGGGCTGTCGCGCAGAATGACATGACGACACTCTCCCATGAAGGCGAGAGGGGAACCGTCTCAGGCTTTTCCTTTCTCCAGAGCTGCCACAAGGGCCTTCTCCTCTTCTAACATATGTTGCTTCATCGCCTCCACCGCTTTCTGGACATTTCTTTTCTTCAGGGCGAAATAGATCCTTTTGTGAGCCAGGAGAGATCTCCTGGGTGATCGGGCGGTTCGATAGATCTTGTTGTGGCTCCTCCGGATCAGATTCGCCAAGGTATCCCAGATGAGGATCAGGATCTCATTCTGTCCGGCTTCTGCGATCAGGCGATGGAACCGTATCCCCGAGGAAATAAAGGCATCCTGATTACCAATGTTTTTTTCCATCTCCTCAATACATCGCCAAAGGCTTTTCAAAAAGGGTTCGGTGATTTGCCGGGGGGAGAGGTCAACCATGCCCACCTCAAGAATCTTCCGGACCTCCCAGAGTTTGATAAAGCTGTCTCTCTCCATTTGAAGCCGTGAACTGATGGAGAGATTGACGGACTCGATATAGGGAAGAAAATTGACTTCCTTGACATAGATCCCATCGCCAACTTTAATCTCAATGAGTCCCAAGACATCCAGAATTCGAAGGGCTTCCCTCAGAGAGTGCCTGCTGATATGAAATTGTTCGGCCAGGCTCCGCTCGGAGGGCAGGCGGTCTCCAGGCTTATACTTCTTCCTCAGGATCAACGTTTGAATTTGGTCAACCGCGTTCTCATAGAGCCGAACCCTTCGGATGGGCTTCAATAGCATCTCGTTCTCAATCTTTAGGTTTTTTGGGGGAGAAGGGGGTAAAGAGGATTGAGATCGATGGGCGATAACATTACTCACAACAGCACCTTAACTTTTTTCTTCGTTTCAGGGATTCAAACCAGGAAGACATTCTTTTCCTCATCAAGTGATGGAATGATCAAATGGTTTGACCAATTCATATTATGTCAAAAATGTTTTGTCAATAGAAAAAAGAGAGTCTACAGAAGCGGCTCGGACGGTAATGGTCTTACCGTGCCGAAAGTTTTTCCCTCCTCCCTGGCGACGGCTTCACATGAAATCTCAACTGGATTCCCAGGCTTGTGAGTTTTACAACTCACATCCGTCAAAAGAACACCAAAGCCTTCGGCCTCGATCTTTTTTCGTAGATAAATGATTTCTTTCTCCTTTGTATCAAAGGTGCCTAAAACTAATACAGGTTTAACCATAGGGTCTTCCTTCTCAGGTAATTTAGATAAGATGTGCTTTAGGTCTTCCAAACCTCTATCAGGGGCTCGGAGATTATAGGAGAGCCTTGATTTGCCTGTCAATCATTAATGCCGAGACGATCACAAGCACTGCACGAGACTTTCTCAGGGACGTCAATCTTTTTACTGTTTAAAATTTAACTTGACATCATTTTGTTGTTGATAGTATTATTGTCTGACAAACAGACTATTTTAAAAAGGAGCAAAGATTCCAATGGCACAGGAAAAGGCCGTCCATCGAGAAAGACTCTCCGGAGTCTTCGCCCCTCTCACCACTCCCTTCGATGACCAGGGGAATATCCTTTTGGAGAAGATGGCTTCTAATGTTCAGAAGCTCAATGGAAGCAGGCTGCGTGGTTACTTAGTCCTGGGGACAAATGGTGAATTTCGTAGTCTCGCCACCGCTGAGCAGATGGAGGTGCTTAAAACAGTTGTTAAAACGGCGTCACCGGATAAGGTGATCATGGCTGGAACCGGTGCGGAATCAACCAAGGTGTCCATTGATCTATGCCATCAAGCAGCGGAGATGGGGGCACACTATGGAAGCTTGATCACCCCCTTCTTTTTTGCCAAGAAGATGTCAGACCATGCCTTGATTAACCATTTCATTCAGGTCGCCGAGAAGTCTCCCATTCCTGTTCTCCTCTACAATAATCCTGGAGTCACTGGCATTACAATGTCTACCACGGTGGTAAAGGAAGTCTCCTCTCACCCCCAAATTGTTGGAATGAAGGATAGTTCTCCTGGAAACCTGAGCGCCTATATCGTGAGTGCCAAACCAAGCTTTTCCCTCTTGGCCGGCTCAGCCAACTTCTTCTTTACGGCACTTCTCATGGGCGCGGTAGGTGGGGTGCTCTCGCTGGCTGATGCTTTTCCTGAACCCTGCTGCAAGCTTTACGAGTTAGGAGTGGGTGGGAAATTGGCAGAAGGCAGAGAGCTTCAGTTTTATCTTATGAAGATCAATCAGCTCGTCTCCGGGAAATTTGGCGTCGCAGGGGTCAAGGCTGCCATGGACTTCGCAGGATTCTATGGAGGCCCTACGAGAGCGCCTCTGGCCCCCTTAACAGCAGATGAAAAGAAGAAACTGCGCGAGGAACTGGTGGCCGCTCGATTTTTAAAAGTATAGAAAGAAGTTTCCAAATTTAATTCTTAGATCAAAAAGGAGAGAAGCATGGCAAAGAAAAAGACTTTTTATCTTCACGACATGACCTACGTGGATGTGGCAGAGTATTTAAAGGCATGCGATGTCGTGATGGTGGCCATGGGAAGCTTAGAGCGCCATGGAGCCCATATCCCGTTAGGCTGTGATACCTTGACAGCCTGGGAGGTTGTAAAAAGGGCGTCGGAAAAAGCTTCTGTGATCTACACTCCCATTATCCCTTATGGTTATTCACCTCATCACATGCACGGGATGGGAGAAGGCACTGGAACAATCACTCTTTCGGGAGAGACCTACCGTCGGGTGGTTTATGACATCGGGAAATCCCTCATCTACCACGGATTTAACAAGGTCGTCTTCGTCACCCATCACGGGTCCAACTCAAAAGTAGTAGACGATGTGCTCCGCCGTATCCGCTATGAGACAGGAACCTTCACCTGTTGGTATAAGACTCCAACGGAGCGAGAATATAACGCTCTAAAGGGAATCATCGAAGGTCCTCCGGAGGAAACCCCGGGGTGGCATTCCGGAGAGATTGAGACGTCTACCTGCCTCGCGTATGACGAGACATGTGTTGATATGTCCAAAGCAGTCCAGGACCGAACCCACGCCCCAAAGTGGATGGGAGGGGCTTTCTCCAAAAAGGACGGTTCCGGTATGGTTGAATTCATGGGCACCGAGCAAGCCTGGGTGCCCATGGAGCATCACGAGTATTCTGACACTTCCACCATTGGGAATCCTTTCAGGGGAAGCAAAGAGAAGGGGCTCAAATATTTCGAGCACAGTGCCAAGCACCTGGCAGCTTTTTTAGAAGAAGTTAAGAAATTTCCTGTTCGGGCAACGAACCGGGAATTTAATAACAGGGCCTAAGGAAGAGAGAAAAATTCTAAATTCGAAGCACAAAATCCGAAACAAAATGTAGTAAATGTCAAATTTCAAAATCCCTGCCTACCGGCAGGCAGGCAAATGTCAAATGAAGGTCAAATTTCCAAATAAAAACTTTTTACTTTTTGAGCTTTGGATTTGATTTGACGTTTGAACTTTGTCATTTGACATTGGCCGCTTGGTTTCTGCAACACTATTTCAGAATCTTATGCCATTCAAGCCTGTTGAAAAAATCTTGGTCTCCGATGGCATCCTTGAACAAATCAGAGATCTGATCCACTCCGGTGAATTTTCTCCTGGCGAAAGACTGCCATCAGAAATGAAGATGGCCCAGCATCTCTCTGTCAGCCGAAGTTCGTTAAGGGAGGCTCTCAATGCCCTCGTGCATCTAGGCTATTTGCAGCGTCGGAGTAAAGGGATCTATGTGAATCCTGAAATGCAATGGGGGACAAATTTCTCCTTTCCTTTTCCCAGATCCCAGGAGGACCTCAATATTGCGGAGATGATCGAAGTGCGCAAGATCATCGAAACGGAGCTCTGTGCTTTAGCCGCCAAACGAGCGAAAGAGGAGGACATTAGAGCTTTGGGAGAGAGCCTTCAGCAAATGAGGGATCAATTGGATGTTCCAACTACCTTTATCAATTCGGATCACCACTTTCATCTCTGCATTGCCAGAGCAGCCAAGAATAAGATTCTGGGTGAATTTGTCGAAAAGATCAGGGATCTTCTTAGACACAACATCGCATTGATTATCCAGAAATCGACCATCAGCAAACGATCATTGGGATACCACAAACAGATCTTTGAGGCCATTCGAGATAGGGATGCTCCTCGAGCACGAAAAGCAATGGCTAAACACATTGCCGATATTGAAAAGGAATTTGTAAAAATTCTCTATCGACCGGCCGAGTCGTCTTCAATGAAGGGTTAGACCCGTAGACAAAGGAGGGGAGGTTGAAGATCCCAGAGAAGATGAAAGCAGCGGTGCTCATGGCTCCGAATGCCTTAGAGGTGAAAGAAGTGGACACCCCGCAGCCCGGCCCGGCGGATGTCCTCATCAGAGTTGAAGCCTGTGCGGTCTGTAGCTCTGATGTGAGCCTGATGGCAAAGCCATGGCCAGCGCAACCTCCTTATGGGAGTTTTATCCCGGGTCATGAATATGCCGGAACCATTGCCGCACTGGGCGAGACGGTCGATGAATTCAAAATTGGAGATCGGGTGGCCGTCGAAGCACATCTGGGATGCCTGCGCTGCAGAAATTGCAGACTGGGTAACTATACGGCGTGTTTGAATTATGGGAAGAAAGGTCATCGTGCGAATGGCTTTACCACGAATGGTGGTTTTGCCCAGTATGTGGTCAATCATGTCAATACCGTTTATCCAATCCCTGATTCTGTTGGTTTTGATGAGGCCTCCTTGATCACCAATCTTGGATGCGTGCTCTATGGATTTGAAACGATCGGTGGATATATTGTCGGTGATCATGTGGTGGTGATTGGACCGGGTCCCTTAGGATTGATATCGGTCGAGGTAGCCAAGGCACTCTGCGCCGGAAAGGTATTTCTTGTCGGGACAAGAGCATCCAGGCTACAGGTGGGGGAAGCTTTAGGTGCGGACCGAATCATCGATGTCAACCAAGAAGATCCTGTTCAAGTGATCAGAGAGGAGACAAAAGGGATTGGGGCGGACCTTGTGATAGAGTCTTCTGGAGCTGCTCAGGCCCCTCAAATGGCCATTGACATGGCCAAGCGAATGGGCAAAATTTTGCTTCTGGGATTCCCAGAGGAACCCGTCCATACCAATTTTTCTGCGTTGGGAAAGGACAATAAGTCGATTCACACGGTTCGGGGAGAAGGATGGGCAAATTGCGGAAGAGCCGTTTCTTTATTGGTATCCGGCAAGGTGAATCTTAAATCTCTTGTCACCCATTCCTTTTCTCTTATCGATATCTCTGAGGCCTTCAAGACCTTTAAAGAAAGAATCGGTGGAGCAATCAAAGTAGTGGTAAAACCCAATCGCAAATAGACAAACCATTCGATCGGAGAAAGGAGGTGGATAGTCATCTTTGTAGAGATCGGTTTTGGAGGAAAATTTTGAAAAACCATAGTGGATTGATCAAGGTGGGTTGTTATGATCCTTTAAATCCCTATCCCCTCAATCCCATGGAGAGGCATTACAATGAATGGATCCTCTGCGGATCTCGGGTATCCACGAAGCAGGAACTTTTGGAGGTGATCGATCTCGTCGAGAGAGGAAAGATTAAACCCATCGTT
The DNA here is from genome assembly GCA_963820625.1 of uncultured delta proteobacterium. Taxonomy (GTDB): domain Bacteria; phylum Desulfobacterota; class BSN033; order BSN033; family UBA1163; genus CAWGAV01. The sequence goes on along the minus strand of CAWGAV010000013.1, from coordinate 4,773 downwards.
TCCAAACTCTTTCCTTGGGAAAATGCGAACGAAGCCATCCAGGAAATTCAAAAGAGGTCAGGAATTGGAAGAATGGTGTTGACCTTTGATAAATAAAAAATTCGAAGCACGAAATCCGGGCGAAGCAATCCCGTTAGGGATCAATTCGAAACAATGTCTAATTCCAAAATTCAAATGTTCAAAAGTTGTTTTGAATTTATGTCATTTGGTATTCGGATTTCGAATTTTGAACGAGATGGTTCGAATCTATGAAAAAGTTTAACAAATAAGTAGGTGCACAGTGAAGAAAACAGTTCTGCTCATTGCAACCTTTGATACCAAGGAAGAGGAAGCCCTCTTTCTTAAGAAAGAGATTGAACTTTTAGGAGTTCATGTCCTCACAATGGATACAGGAATTCTTGCTCCCCCTCATCATAAAGTCGATATCAATCAAAATCAGGTAGCCCTTCGAGGAGGCATTTCCCTCAAAGAAGTTGTGGCCACAGGCGACAAAGGGAAGTGTATATTCAATATGATTCGCGGTGCCGAGATGATCACCCGGGAACTGCATGAGCAGGGGAAGTTTAATGGGGTAATCAGTATCGGCGGTGCCCAAGGGACAGAGATTGCCTGTGCGGCCATGCGTGCTCTACCCACAGGTGTCCCCAAATTGGCGGTTTCAACTGTTGCTTCAGGTCGGGCTACTTTCGGTCCCTTTGTGGGGACGAAAGACATCACTATGATGCATTCCGTGGCAGACATGCAGGGATTAAACTTTTTGACCAGACGCATTCTGGAAAATGCAGCAGGTGCCATCTGCGGGATGGTGGAGAATCTTGAAGAAAAATTACTGAAGCCTGAGAAAATTCCTGTAGCCATGTCCATGCTGGGTACCACCACACCGGGCGCTTTACGATGCAAAGGGATTCTGGAGAGCAAGGGCTTTGAGGTGGTCACCTTCCACCAGAATGGTACAGGCGGCATCGCTATGGAGGATATGATCAGAGAAGGCGCCTTTCAGGGTGTATTAGATTTGAATCTACACGAGATTGGAGATCGCCTTGCAGGGGGATTGCACGGTGCGATCAGGGAGGATCGTTTAGAGGCTGCTGGCGCATTAGGCATTCCTCAAGTCGTGGTTCCGGGAAGCATCAATTATGTTGTTTTGGGGCCCCTTGACAGCCTTTCGGCTGAATGGAGATCTCGTAAACTCATTATCCATAACCCGAACCTCACACTGGTTCGTTTAAGTCCGGATGAACTTCGAAGCGTGGGGAAGATTGTGGCGGAAAAACTAAACCGGGCCAAAGGATCCACCCATTTGTTTATCCCTTTGAGGGGATTTTCTTATCCAGATAGGGAAAACCATCCCCACTGGGACCCAGAAGGAAACCAGGCTTTTATTGATTCGTTAAAGGCCCATCTCAATCCATCCATACCTCGGACGGAGTTGGATGCTCATATTAATGATCCAGAGTTTATCGACCCTGTCACGGAAATATTTTTATCCATGATGAAAGGGCTTAAAGGAGCAAAGCATGTGTAAACGTCTTTTGGATAGAAATGCCATGGTCACAGGTGCTGGACGTGGCATGGGCTTGGCGATTGCCAAGGCATTGTATCAAGAAGGAGCGCGGGTGGCCATCATCGATATTGATGAAAAGGGTGTCACAGAGGCCGCTCAACAATTAGACAGTAAATATGAAAGGGTCATGGGCAAGAGAGTTGATGTAACCCATAAGGTGGAGGTCATCCATTTGGTCAAAGAGATGAAAAAGCTCTGGGGGGGTGTCGATATCTTGGTCAATAATGCTGGAGGTGCTCTGGACACACCTTACATTCTTGAGGAAATTGAGGAGAAGGATTGGAATCTGGTCGTCGATGTCAACCTGAAAGGAACCTTTTTATGTTGCCAAGCTGTTATCCCGGAGATGGCAAAGCAGGAATGTGGTACCGTCGTAAATATTTCAGCCCTGGCAGGCCATTGGAGGGCTTCTTTGGCAGGGGTTCAATATACAGCCGCCAAAGCAGGGGTGGAAGGATTAACAAGACAGCTTGCTTATGATTGGGGAAAGTTCGGAATAAGGGTGAATGCCGTTGCCCCTACCGTGATCTTGACGGGCGAACGGGTTCAAGGTCTATGGGAAGCAAAAAGCGAGGAAGAAAAAAAGAAAGTCCTTTCAGCCATACCATTGGGGCGGTTAGGGACACCCGAAGAAGTGGCGTCGGTGGTTGTTTTCTTGGCGTCTGATGAGTCGAGTTACATCACGGGTATTACCATTGATGTGAGTGGAGGACGCTACCTGCGATAATAGCCACAGGCGAGGACGAAAGTGATGATGAGAAAAAGTGTTGTGGAAAAATTATGGGAAGTCAATCCGGAGGCAGAGATATGGTGGGACTCTTCACCGATCATCTATGAAAACTGGCGTGCGAAGATGATACAAAAAGCGGAAAATAAAGAAGAGATGAAAGCATGGCTCGATCGTTTGTACCATCGGGACAATCCCCCTGGGAAAAATATTTTTCGCGGGGTCACGACGAACCCGCCGTTATCTTACAGTGTCATCAAAGATGATCCGAATTACTGGAACCAGTGGGTGGATGGGCTCATTGCAAAGGATCGCTGCACGGATTCAGAACTTGTTTTCTGGGAGACCTATAAGGAGATTGTTAAGAGAGGGGTCGAAATCTATCTTCCTATTTTCAAGGCAACCAATCATAAATACGGCTATATTTCAGGCCAGGTTGACCCCCGTCTCTGTCACGACGGGAATAAGATGCTTGCTCAAGGAATAGAGTTACACTCCCTTTCGCCCAATGTCATGATCAAGATTCCTGGGACGGCAGAAGGGTATGACGTCATCAGACAGCTCACCTCCAAGGGCATTCCGACCAACAATACCTTGGCCTTCATCATTCCCCAGTTCATCGCGTGTATGAATGCCGTGGTCTCCGGATTAAAGGAGGCGAAAGCTCGTGGGGTTAGTCTTTCCCGATGGCGTTCGGTGATCACTGCGATGAGTGCCCGCTATGGAACGCTGGGTGATTTACAGAAAGAGGCCCTGGAGCGGAATATGATACTCAGCGAGACCGAGGTCCGCTGGGCTGAGATCGCCATCTTCAAGAAGGCCTGCCGCCTGGTGAAGGAAAACCGTGACTATCCGGGGAAGATGCTCCTCTGTTCCATGCGGATGAGTCCCGTAGTGAATGGTGAAATTCGTTCCTGGCACATTGAGAAATCCGCAGGAGCGAATATTGTCTATACCTGTCCCCCTCCGTATCTGGAAGGACTTCTGGAAAAGGGGCAGCATCTTAGATTCCACAACCAGATCGACGAACCGGTTCCGGAGGAGGTCATGGAGAAGTTGATGAGAATTCCCTATTTCAGAAGGGGGTATGCTGAAGACGGTTATACCTCCGAAGAATTCAACCAGCATCCAGCCCTGGTGGCCACGGCAAAGGAGTTTTCAGGGGCAACCCAATCGATGGTGGATTTTGTGGCAAAACGGGTGGCTCAATATTGCGGATAGACTAGTGCAGGTTGAAGTAGGAGATTAACATTGAGGCTACCTAAACGTATCTTGCTTCCGCAGCCCATCGAGGAGGAAGCGATGGAACTTCTCAAGGAGGCCGGGCATGAGATTATTCTTTCCCCGGATACGAAGTCAGAAACCGTCCAGCCTCTGATGAAAGGGGTGCAGGCAGTCATTCTCAGGACGGGTATAAAAATGACCCGGGAATTGATGAGCCATGCCGATGATCTGTGGGTCATCTCCAGAACAGGTGCCGGATTGGATAACGTGGATGTACAATCGGCCACGGAGAAAGGGATCTTGGTCACCTGTGTGCCTGGAGCAAATACTCGAACAGTGGCGGAACACGCCTTGGCCCTGATTTTAGCTTTGATGAAACAGATTCCATTGATGGACCGTGCGGTCCGCCAGGATCATTTTGGGATCCGCTTTAAAAACCTTCCTCGTGACATGACCGGGAAAACATTAGGTCTGGTTGGTCTGGGGAGGATTGGTTCTGAGCTTGCCCGGATCTGTCACACGGCCTTTGGCCTGCGTATCCTTGCCCACGATCCTTATTTAGCTTCTGAGGCTCGTCTTGCTGTTAAGAGTTGGGTTGAATTCTGTGAAATGGAGAGGCTTTTCAAAGAATCGGATATCATCTCCCTTCACATTCCATTATTTTCTGCGACTCAGAAATTGATAGGGGCCCGGGAACTCGGATGGATGAAACCGGATGCCTTCTTAGTGAATACGTCGCGTGGAGGGGTTCTGGACGAAACAGCCCTGATCCAGTGCCTTAAAGAGAAAAAAATTGCAGGGGCGGGTCTTGACGTGTTTGCTCAAGAACCGTTGGAGAAGGATAATCCTCTCAAGCAGCTGGATAATGTGATTCTCACTCCTCACACAGCGGCCCTCACCCGGGAATGCGTGGTACGGCTGGCTGTTGAAGCGGTTCAGGCTACGCTCGATGTCTTCCATGGTAAAAAACCGAATGGTGTAGTGAACCCTGAAGTCTTAACCCAACCTCGCTGGCAAGGAATTCTCTCTTCTTAAAGGTTTTTATTTCATCAGGTGCCCAACGATCCTTGCCGGAACAATCATGGTGAAAAAGGGGAGCATATACAAAGCTGCAAGGGCGGGTGAAAGAGGACCGAAAAATTGTGATGAGAAGGCAATAATCAATACATTATTCATATAGGCAAAAGAGATAGCTCCAGCCAATCGATCCTCCCTTTTCATACCCCACGTCACAAAAAAACCAACCATATGATAGATG
>CAWGAV010000012.1:0-64231 GCA_963820625.1 uncultured delta proteobacterium | reverse complement strand
GCAACTGAACATATCCATTTTCAGAGATCATGAATTTGTTCGGGAATTATTCGAAAAAACCCACAGATTCAGAGCAATTGATAAAGCTGGATTGTATGCATTAGCGAAAGATGTTGCTCGACTGACTGCAGATAATATCGACACCACCGCAATACAGACTATTGTCAGCCCACCAAAGGGCGAAAAATGGGGCTCACTGAAGACCTTGGAGAATCTACTTGCATCCAAGATCGGCAGTCAGTCTGCAAGGTCAATGTTGAGTGCTCTAGTTGGCGCGTATGAGTTAAGACATGCTGATGCTCACCTGCCGAGCAGTGAGCTTGATGAGGCTTTGGCTCTTTTGAAGGTGGATGATAGCCTTCCAACAATATATCAGGGGTATCAACTTCTTCACGCTTGCGTATCCAGTATATGTGGGGTAGCAGAGGTTCTTCGGAGATGGGATAACCTGGAAAAAGAGCAATGCCTCTAACATTCTGCTTCACGCTGACCGGTGTTCCGCTGTCGCTCCACGCCGTCAGGTGAGCAGAGCGTTAAGCTCAACCAATAATCATTATTTGCTTCAATTTGCAGTTATTGAAAGAATTAAAAAGGCGAATTGACTGTCATCGTTCAGTTTGCACTCTGCATTCAACCATCTACGTGCTAATACAAACGCAGAAACAACTTTGACATTCGGCTCAACTCCCCCTCACCCCGCCTTCTCCCCTGTGGGGAGAGGGAAAGGGTGAGGGGCACAAATTTAAAAGAAATAATGCGTTTGTATTGATTACTATTTTATCTTAAACGATTCTTCCATCCCGATATATTTCTTTCTCAGTTTTGGTTTCTCTATTTTTCCTGTGGGATTGCGGGGAACCTCACCGAAGAAAATCTTTTTGGGCCTTTTATACTTCGGTAACTTTTCGCAAAACTTGAGGACATTCTCTTCGGTAAGCACTTTCCCTGGAACGACATCGATGATGACAGTCACCACTTCACCCAAACGTTCATCCGGGAAGCCAATGGCTGCTATATCCTTGACGCCTGGAAGGGTATGAAGGAAATCCTCAATCTCCACAGGGAAAATATTCTCACCCCCTGAGATGATGAGGTCTTTTTTCCTGTCGACCAGGAAAATAAAACCCTCCTCATCCTGTTTGGCCATATCTCCTGTGTACAACCATCCCTTCCGAAGGGCTTTGGTGGTGGCCTCCGGGTTTTTATAATATTCCCTCATCACACCATCCCCGCGAACCACCAGCTCCCCTATGTCTCCCATTTTGACGGGGTTTCCTTCCTCGTCCACAATGCGGGCTTCCCAATTGAACCCGGGAAGGCCGATCGCTCCAACCTTATGTTCATTCTCTATCCCAAGGTGTACGCAACCCGGACCGGTCGACTCGCTCAGTCCATAGTTGGTATCATAGGCCATATTGGGAAAATATTCTTTCCAGTGTTTCACCAGGGAAGGAGGAACAGGCTGTGCCCCAATGTGCATGAGTCTCCATTGACGGAGATCGTAATCCTTGAGCTTAATCTCTCCGCTATCGAGCTTTAAGAGGATATCTTGAGCCCATGGGACAAGAAGAAAAATGACCGTGGCCTTCTCTTCGCTGATGGCCTGAAGAACCCATTCGGGTTGGATTCCTTTCAAGATGACGGCCTTTCCCCCAACTATAAAGCTTCCAAACCAATGCATTTTTGACCCGGTATGGTAAAGGGGAGGGATAAGAATAAAATTATCCCTTTTGGTCTGATAATGATGGGCATTTTCAGTGATGCAAGCAGAGACCATGTTTTTATGCGTCAACAGAATGGGTTTCGGTTGCCCCGTGGTGCCGGAGGTAAAATAGAGGCCGCAGGGATCATCGAAGCCAATTGGAATGTTGGGTGGATTGGAAGAAGATTTTTCTAATAATTTTTCAAAGGACTCTGCATAACTCGGAATCTCTTTTCCAACAAAGATATAGTGCTTGACAGTCGGAAGATTATCTTTGATGCCAGTGATCCGATCGACGAACTCCTCGCCGAAGAGCACACAAACAGGTTCTGCGACATCACAGCAGTATTGAACATCGTTCCCTGTAAAACGAAAATTGAGGGGGACGGCCCACGCCCCGGTGCGGACGATCCCGAAATAGGCAATCAGCCAATCGATCGAGTTCATCATCAGATGGATGACTTTATCCCCTTTCTTAATCCCCTTTTTGATCAGAACATTTGCAAATCGATTCACCCCTTCATCAAACTGTTCCCATGTGATCTCGCTTCTTTTATTTTCGGCTGGTACTCTTTCAATCAGGGCCACATCGTTCGGATACAACCTCGCATTTCTGGCTAAAATCTCCCCAATGTGGATATCTAAGTTCCCCATATGAACCTCCCTCCTTAAACGCAAAGCGCAGGGAGCATAGCGCATAGCGTCTAAAATCCAAAATCACAAATTCCAAATCCCAAATAAGCTCCAAATTCCAATTTTAAATGACCAAAATGATTTTGTTTGGAATTTAGGTGATTGGGATTTATTTGAGATTCGGTGCTTGGAATTTGGTGCTTTTAAGTTCCTCTGCTCTCTGTTCTATGGCCTATGCTGGCTATAGCCAGCGTTTGCGTCGTTTGTACGACTTAACGTCTTTATACGACTTGAGCGCACCTGAGGATGCCGTACCCAGATAAAATTCTTTCACGTCTGGATTTTCTCTTAGATTGGTAGCAGCCTCTTCCATCACAATTTTGCCATTCTCCATGACATACCCATAATGGGCGATCAGGAGTGCCATGTTGGCATTCTGCTCCACCAGGACGATGGTCGTTTTCTGCTCTTCATTGATTCTTTTTATAATCTCAAAAATTTCTCTGACCAGAAAGGGTGCCAAACCCAAGGAAGGCTCATCCAAGAGCAAAAGTTTGGGTTGTGCCATCAATGCCCTGCCCATGACGAGCATCTGTAATTCGCCACCACTGCAGTATCCGGCTAATCGGTTTTTTCGAGCCACCAGGGGTTGAAAGTAATGGTAGACCAATTCGAGATCTTTCTTATAGGGCTTTCCCCAACGGGTGGCTGTCCCCACCCTGAGGTTTTCTTCAACGGTCAGGTATTTAAAAGGTTGGCGGCCTTCCAGGACCTGAATGATCCCCATACGGGTAATAATCTCCGGAGATGAATTATGAATCGCCTTTCCTTCATATTCGATTGAGCCTTCGGTCACCTTGCCATTCTCCGGTTTCAGCAATCCTGAAATGGCCTTCAAAGTGGTCGTCTTCCCTGCCCCATTGCTACCGAGTAGCGAGACAATCTGCTGTTTCCTAACGATGAGAGAGACTCCTTTGAGCACTTGAATGACGTCTGAATAAACAACGCTGATATTGTTGAGTTGGAGTAGTAAATTGTCTTCCATAACTCCCTCAATATGAAAATGGCCAAAGTCTAAAGCCGGACCGGATGATGCGCCACACCTCTGCCAGTCCCTTGGGCTCAAAAATAATGAAGAGCACAATGGCCAATCCAAAGATGAACTCACGAAGAGGTGCAATCTGGAGAGCAATTTTGCTGAGTGAACCGATATTCATAAAGAATTCCGTTGCTCCACTTAATACTTCATTTAATAAAGTAATGAAGATAGCTCCGAACACAGCACCGGGAATACTCCCCAGGCCTCCGATGATGATCATCGCAATATATTCTACCGAGAGAGAGAGGCTATAGGGTTCCGGTGTGATACTGCCGATATAATAAGCTGCTAAGCCTCCGGCAAACCCGGCGTAGAAAGAACTGATGGCGAAAGAGAGGAGTTTATATTTAAAAATGGGAATACCCATGCCTTCTGCTGCCCGGTCATTATCGCGGATGGCGATAAAAGCACGGCCATATCGCGTCCGAATAAGGTTGACAGCCATCCAGGTCATCACAACGAAACAGATAAAAATCACATAAAAGAAAGCGCGATCTCCCTTCAATGAAATTCCAAAGATCGTGGGGCGGGGAAGGAAAATGCCTTCTGCTCCCTTGGTGAGACTTTCCCAATTCACGAGGAGGTATTGAATAATGAACTGGCCTGCCAGCGTGGCAATGGTGAGATAAAGATGCTTGAGACGAATCGAGGGAATTCCAAAAATGATCCCCACGAATGCGGTAATGACTCCGGCTGCAGGAACAGAAAGCCAGAAAGGAAACCCTACAGCGGTTGCAAGAATGGCGGCGGAATAGGCCCCTACCCCGAAAAAGGCCCCGTGGCCAAGGGAAATTTGCCCAGTATATCCAATGAGGAGATTGAGCCCGATGGCAGCAATCGCCGCAATTCCGATGTGGTTGATCACGTACAGAGTATAATGACTGCTAATGCCGGGAAGGGGAACCATTACAAAAAGGAGGAAAAGTCCGATCCACATCCATAGCCTACCAAAATCTGTCCCAAAGATGGTGAGTTCTTCATTGTAACGTTCATTAAATTTTCCACAGGGATGAAATTTCAGCTTTCCCATTCTTCCTCCATTTTTTATATTTTCACCCTCCCCATCATCCCCTCCCGTCGAGGGCGGGGATAAGAACTAAATCTCTCTCCCCTTGCGGGAGAGGGCAAGGGTGAGGGGGAGGTCAGACTCGCTCAATTTCTACCAGGCCAAAGAGCCCGTAGGGTTTCACCAAAAGGATAAAGACGAGGATGATATAAGGAACAATTTCCCTCAGTGAGGTAGAAATATAACCCCCTGTAAAAGTCTCGAGCAATCCGATGATGACCCCACCGATAATGGCTCCACCAATACTCTCCAACCCTCCGAGGATGACCACAGGGAAAACCTTGAGACCGATGTGGCTGAGCTCGTGGACATTGATGCCATTGATAATACCCAGAATAATCCCGCTCATCGCACAAACCAGAGCGGCAATCGCCCAGGAGAGGGCAAAGACCCTTCGCACATGAACTCCCAGGGAGAGGGCAGCAGGCTGGTTATCCGCCACGGACCTCATATAAATTCCCTGAGAGGAATATTTGAAAAACAATCCGAAGATGACAAGGAAGATTAAGCCGATAATAAAAGTAGCGACATAGACCGGTGGAATATTGATGTTACCCATCTCGATCGTTAGATTTTTGGGCAAGAAGTCCGGGTAGTTGTGCAAATTTCCACCGAAGATGACGAGCATGATTCCCCTGAACATGGCGGCCAATCCAACCGTCAGCATAATGACCTCGATGAGGGCTTCCCCAATCAGAGGACGTAAGAAGAGGCGTTCGATGATAAACCCGAGAGCGAAACTTCCCACGATCGTTATCAAAAAAGCAAGCCAGATGGGTAATTTAAGCCATGCCGCCAAGACCAGAAAGATAAAGGCTCCGATGGCCAGCAATTCACCGTGGGCGAAATTGAGGACGCTTGACGACTTAAAAATCATGACAAAACCAAGGGCAACTAAGGCATATAGAAATCCAATAGATAGTCCCTGAAAAAAAAGTTGAAGAAAAAATTCCATAAAAGAAAACCTCCCTCTGTAAAAACCATAAATTCCAAACACCAAGCACCAATCATCAAATAATTTCCAATACCCAATATCCAAACTTAATTTTTGAAAAATCATTGTCGGTTGATTGGAATTTGGTCATTGGTTATTATTTGGAGCTTGGAATTTGGTTATCGGAATTTTATCGTTTCGAGCCTCCTATTCGACCGTTAGCATTTTCACTTTCGTCTCAATGGTGCCAACCTGTCCGTCCCGATAGCGGACTTTGCCTGTGACCTCTAATTCTTTCTGATCGCTATACATGGCCTCAATGAGATTATTGTACTGTTCATAAACATACTTCCTTCGCACCTTTCCTGTTCTAGTTAGTTCTTCATCATCTGCATCGAGGAGTTTATATAACAAAATGATCTTGTGAAGCCTCATGGGTTTAGGCAATTGCGTATTCACCAGCCGAACTTCACCAAGAATGAGCTCTTCAACGGGGGGTTGTTGAGAAAGATCCGTGTACGTAGTGTAAGGGATCATTCGATCCTCTGCCCAACTGCCCACATTCCCAAAATCGATATTGATGAATCCAGTGATACAGTCACGTCCTTCTCCCCAGACGACCGCCTCTTTGATGTAGGGGCTGAATTTCAGCCTCGTTTCGATAAAGTCCGAGGAGATGGCTTCACCCGCTTTGGTGCGCATGATCTCTTCTTTACGACCAATAATCAATAAGTGGCCATCATCATCGATATAACCTGCATCACCCGTATGAAGCCAGCCGTCGATAAGGGCCTTCTTGGTTGCCTCTGGGTCTTGGTAATAACCGACAAAGCAAGAAGGGGTCCTGACAAGCACCTCCTGATCTTCTGCAATCTTGACCTCTGTCCTGGGTAAAGGTTTGCCGACAGACTCTGGCTTCACCTCTCCATCAGGCTGAACCTGAAACACGCCACCCCCCTCCGTGAGACCATAAGCATGTTTGAGGTTTAACCCTTTTGCCCGGAAGAATCTTATAACATCAGGACTGATAGGATGCCCACCTGTGACAGCTGCCCTAATTTGCGCACAGCCCACCCGATCCAGAAGAGGACGATAGACCAACCTGCCCGCAATCCGATGAAGAAATTGTAAATAGGAAGGGACGGGTTCCTTTTTAGACTGGTGGTCGACCACTGCCCCACCGATCTTTTCGCCTAACACAAAAAGTTTGCGCTTCACCCAACCCGCATCGGCGATCTTTACTCTAATCTTAGAAGCGAGGTCTTCCCAAAACCGTGATGAGGTGATGATGACGGCGGGTCCGATTTCACGGAAATCCTCCGTAGCGGTCTCCGGGGTCTCAGGGAAGTTCATGCTCATCCCGGTGAGCGGTGAAACACCCATCCCCCACATCTGATCTACAATCCATGCCGTCGGAGTGATCGAAATCCAATTGTCCCCAATGCCGATGGGAGCCGTCTCAACCCATTTCCTGGCAATCTCAGTAAAACTCTGATGGGAGATCATCGCCAATTTAGGAATCCCCGTTGTCCCGGAGGTCATGATCATCAGGGCGACCTCTTCCGGCTTTCCCTTCCATAATTCCTCTTCAAAAAGATTGGGTTGTTTCGCATCGATTTCTGTCCCTAAGTCTAAAAGCTCTTTAAAACTCATCAACCAGGGGTTACGGGTATAAGTTCTCATGCCCGTCGGATCAACATAGATGACCTTCCGGACATGAGACAGTTGCTCTTTCATTTCTAATAATTTATCCACCTGCTCCTGATCCTGGGCGACCACATAAGCGGCCTGAATCCGATTCAGCATCGTCGTCAGCTCTTTGGCAATCGATGAGGTAAAGAGATTCACCGTGATGGCACCCATGGCCTGAGCTCCCAGTTCACTGAACAACCATTCTGGATGGTTATCAGTGATGATCCCAATATTTTCACCCCGTTTGAGACCGAGGGCAAAGAAACCTAAAGCCACATGCTTTGTATACTGAAAGTAATCCTCCCAATTGTAGGCCTGCCATATCCCATACATCTTTTCGCGAATGGCAATTTTCTTTGTCCCTAACTCTTTTGCCTGTTTAAATAGTATCTGGGGCAATGTAAATTGGCTCAGCGACAATACGGTTTCTTGATTAAAACGTTCTATTTTTTTGACCTCCATATACACTTGGCTCCGCTTCAGTCCACAGTTTGGAATAATAGAAGGCTGGAATAGTGGAATATTGGGTTTACACTTCACCTTTTTGAAAAATTACTTGTTTTGTACCATTATTCCATTATTCCAACATTCCAAATAAGAGTATTGCTCTAAAACTTGGTTGCATCACCCAGATAGGCCTTGATGACCTCAGGGTGATTTTGGATGGTCTCCGGTGTACCTTCTGCGATCCTCTCACCGAAATTCAAAACCATGATCCGTTGCGAGATACTCATCACAATGGACATATCATGTTCCACCAGGATCATAGTCTGACCCCATGCCGAATTTAACTCAAGTAAAAACCGGACCATATCTTCCTTTTCCTCAAGCGTCATTCCGGCAAAGGGTTCATCCAGCACCAAAAGTTTTGGCTCCAAGGCTAAAGCGCGCCCCAGTTCCACCCTCTTTCTCATCCCATAAGGCAAAGAGCCAACCGGTTTCTTACGGATGGGTTGCATCTCGAGAAAATCGATCAACTCCTCCAAAACCCGACGGTGACGAACTTCCTGCTTTTGAACCGATGAAGAGAAAAGGGCGGCTTTGCCAATGCTATAGTCGCAATAAAGGTGCCGCGCCAAAAGCATGTTGGCCAACACCGTCATACCTGGGAAGAGTTCAATATTCTGATAGGTCCTTCCAATCCCTTTTTTTGTGATCTCATGGGGGTGACGGCCCTTAACATCTTCTCCGTTGAACAGAATCTCTCCCTTTTGTGGATGATAATAACCTGTGATACAATTCATCAGGCTCGTTTTTCCAGCCCCGTTCGGTCCAATGACGCTGACCAATTCACCTGTGTGAACGGTGAGATCAACATCATGGAGTGCCATGACACCCCCGAAATTCAGAAAAATCTTCTTCACCTCCAACTCAGCCTGACGATCCGCAGGCTGAGTGGAGGCGTAGACACTGGGTTGGCCTCGAAATGCCTTCATCTATTTCCCCTTCAAACCGAAAGCTATTTTATTGCGGGTGCTTTCAAAACCTGAACCTTCTCTTTTCCAGGAACGAAGAAATTTGTCATCGGGGAATAGGTCGAATCCTCGTGGATTTGAACAATCCTTCCCTTGAATGAACCCTCATGGTCGTCTTTAGTGTAAGTCATATTTGGAACCAGGCCTCCAAAGTCCTCATTCTTAAAGGTTTCCATCGCCTTGTTGATATTTTCTGCATTGATCGTCTTATACAATCCGCTTGCCCGATGGATGGACCTCTCCATAATCATGGCGACCACAACTCCTTCCCAGTAAGAGGTTTCGAACTTGTCCACTGATTTATACCTCCTCCATAAATCCTCCAATAATGTGATACCCCATGTTTTATCTGCCGGCAGTACGCCGCAGAATTGCATGAAGAGTCTATCGCGGATCAGACCTTTACCAAGCTTAAAGAAATCTGGATCTGTCGCGGTCCACGTTCCAAATAAAGGTACATTATAGTTGTTGCGATCAAAAGCTTTCATTGCCGTGACAACGGCAGCCGGAAGGATTTGCATGAAGACATATTCTGCGCCCTTCGATTTCAATCGCAGCACCTCCGTAGACAGATCAACCGTCGCCGGAGGAAATTCTTCAATGCTTACGATGTTGATATTATTTTTGGCAGCATATTCTTTGCTCGGATCATGAATCGATTTCCCATAAACATTGTTATAGGTTAACAGACCAACTTTTGGAGCATCTTTTCCCTTATGAATAGTCTTAATATATTCCAGGACGGCATAGGAATCCAACACATAACTACCAAAGGGAAGATACATGTAGGCAATTGGAGGTTTGAGGATTCCCTGATAGGTCGAGTAATTGATCGTTGGAATTTTGTATTCCTGGATGATCGGCTTTGCCTGGATACCTGAGCCAGCATCCCAGGTAGCAATCATATCCATCTTTTCCTCACAAAACTTTTTGACATACTTAACTGCCTCGGGGACCTTGTAGGCATGATCCACAACCGTCAATTCAATTTTTCTGCCACCAATCCCTCCCTTTACCTCATTGACATATTTTGTGTAATCCTGGTGACCTTTGGCATGGTATTGGCCCCATGAGGAAGCTGGGCCGGTGAGATTAATCACTGCTCCAATTTTTATTGGTTGAGCCCATCCACTCACAGACAAACCGATACAAAATATCCCTATAATGATTGCAAAAATAAACAACTTTTTCATAATGTTCCCCTCCCAATTTTATTTGTTATAAAAGTTTTAACTCCCCATCTATTATCTACCTTTTGCCAAATATACATACTTCTCAAATTTTTAAGAATCCTGCGCTATCCCCCATTTATCTCTTCTTCACCTCCTTTCTTAAAAATTTTTAACGAGAGGCCTCTCGATTGATATAACGGAGCGGCATACCGGCTGAGAAACTCAAAGGCATTATCTTATATGAACCTGCTAAGATTGATCTCGGATCCTTCTCGATTTAGACAAAATCAAATTCAGTATCGTCGTATTCGATATACGGCGCCTTTTAATAAAATTAATTAAAACCGCCACTTAAAGACGATTAAATCCAGCCATCCAAAAATATATTCTTAAATTTTAGACCCCAAGACTGGGTTTATTTTACACATCTAAAAAATAATTGCAAGTAAAATATTTCACACAGTATAAAGTTAAATTGAATCCGAAAAAGATGACCCTCAAAACTCTAAGAGTCTTTATAAAAATATCAGAGAGAGCATTAAATAAGGTGATTATAGATCTATACACCCCCAATAAAAAAGCCGCTACCCGAAATTTTATTTTCGGATAGCGGCCCGACTATCCAGCTTTTAACCTCCAGAAATATTTGAATATATTTCTGGACCCGAGGTAAAAATATATAAAAATTTTTTAAATGTCAAGAATTTTTTCACTCCAGTCCGGTATATCAAATATCCCTATAAAGATTGTCGATTATAGGTTGAAACGATGTGAAGTCCACCGAAGTTAGCCTGGGTACGCAGACCGGACCATAGCATTGGCGACGGAGCGAGCGAAAGGCGGGGTTCTTAATTCAACCTTACTGAGACAACTTTCGAGACCCCTGGGGTTTCCATGGTGATCCCGTAAAGCGTTTGGGCGGCTTCCATTGTACTCTTGTTGTGAGTGATGAGGATGAATTGAGAAGTTTTTGAAAATTCCTTAACCAATTCTATAAACCGATTGATGTTTGCATCATCCAGAGGCGCATCCACCTCATCAAGTAAACAGAAGGGGGTGGGTTTGATCATGAAGATCCCAAAAAGCAAAGCCGTGGCGACCAAAGCTTTCTCCCCTCCTGAGAGGAGGTCAATATTCTGGAGCTTCTTTCCAGGAGGTTGGGCAATGATATCGATACCCGTAGTGGAAGGGTCTTGCTCATCCAAGAGGATAAGGCTGGCCTGCCCGCCCTTGAAGAGTCTTATAAAAACCTCTTTAAATTTTTCATTGACCAAATGGAAGGCCTCCAAAAATCGTTTCGTCGTCGTCCGATTGATCCTGAGGATCGCCTTTTTTAAGGAATCGAGGGCCTGATGAAGGTCGGCCTGCTGCTCCGACAGGAAATCGTGGCGCTGTTTCAACTCTTGATATTCCTCAATGGCCATCAGGTTGACTTCTCCAAATCCTTCCAGTCCACTTTTTAACTCTGCCAATCGGTTTGACATCTCCTCCTTTGGAAATTCCGTAGGGGAGGCTCCAATCGAGGTGGAAAGCGTGGCACCATATCGCTCTTTCATCGACCCCTGAAGGTGAGAGAGTTTCAATTGAACTTCTGAGGCTAGGATCTCTTCCTCATGGATCTTCTGTCTCACCTCCTCCAACTCTCGACGCAGATATTTGGAGGAGGCCTCTATTTCTTTCCATTCATTAAAGAGAGTTTCCACCTTCTCTTTTTGAGTGGAGAGTGTTTCTTCTTTAAGACGATGTTGTTTAAGGCCATCTTCTAACTCCCTCTCCCATTGTTGTATTTTCTCACGAAGGGAAGCCGCTTCTTCCCGGCATTCCCTGATCCCCTTCACTTTTCTAGAAATCTGTTCCCTCAGGGTCCTCTGGGTCTCTGAGAGATTTTGGATCTGACCTTCCAGCCCTTTCTGTTTCTCCTCGAGGGAAGCCAAAAAGACCTTCTTCTCAGTGATCTTTCCTCCTAATTCTTCTTTCCCTTCTCCAATCTCCTCTACTTTCTTCTTCCATGACTGAAGTCCCTCCTCCTTCTCCTGTTTGACAGCCTCTTCCTTTTCCATTTGCGTCGAGACAGCTCCCATTTCCTCTGCAATCTCCCGCTCTTCCTCTTTAAGTTCTTCCCCTTCAAATTGGAGGATTTCCATCCTCTGCTGAAATTGGGAGATCTCCTTTTTCAATCCTTCCAAATCTCTTTCTCGATGGAGAAGCTCGATCTCCTTTTCCTGAATCTCCTTTCTTCTCTCCTCCAACTGGATTTCCTTCTCATTGATCTCCTTCTGGAGGCGCTCTTCTTCATCACAGGCTTTTCGGTATTCTTCTTCTGCTTCTTTGACCCTTCGGTCTAAATCTCTGATCTCCCTTTGCCTCTCTAAAAGACTGAGCCCTTGATCCCGGCTTCCTCCGGACATCACTCCAGAGCGCTCCAGGACCTCTCCTTCTAAGGTGACGAGTGTTCCGACCCCCCCATCCTTCTTCATCCAATGGAGTGCCTCTTCCCAGTGTTCGACTACCCCCACATCTCCAATCAGAAATTCTGCTATCGGGGCAAACCCCTCTTTGACCTTCACGAAACGCGAAAGAGGAATGGGCTTCCCCTCCTCATGAGAGATTCGATTTTCTGTCCCGATCCCTTGAACCCCTTTGGGGATGAAACTCCCCCGGCCGAGTGACTCTCTTTTAAGGAAGGCCATGGCCTCCATGCCTTCCCTCTCTCCCTCCACAATCAAATATTGCAATCGCTGTCCTAAAACAGCTTCGAGAGGAATTTCGTATCTCGGGTCGGGTTCCAGGATATCCGCCACAGCCCCTAAAATTCCCCCCCACTTCTCCTGCTCCTCTTTCTTTCGCAGGAGAATAGACCTCACTCCTTTTTCATACCCCTCATAATTCTCTTGAAGCTCTTTGAGGGAGAGGTAGCGAGAGCGGTCCTGCCTCAAGGCTTCTTCCAACGTTGAACGCTCCGTTTGCCTCTGACGCAAGATTTCTTTTAACCCTTCAATCTCTCTTTCCAACCGAACTTTCTCTTCCTGACAGATCGACTGGATGGAGAGGCTGAGTTCCCTCTCTTTTATTTTCTCAGAGGTGGCCCCTTCCAATTGTTTGAGCTTCCCGCTCACTTCTTTAAACTCTTCTCCATTGGAGCGAATCCGCTTCTGAAGATCTTCTTTCCTCTCCTCAAGATGAGCGAGGCGATTTTTGAGAGAGGTCAGTTGGGTGAGGGTGTCGATCAAACTAACCTTCTCCGCTTCCAATTCATCTGAAAGTTCTTGGTAGGTTGTCCTAAAATCATTGAAAAGGGTCTCCCACTCTTTCAGCATTTCTTCGTTCTCACAGCGTTCCTTTTCTAATTCCTGCCTGGTCTGTTCTGTTCTCCTCCGCTCTCCTCGCGTCCCTCTCCAAGCACGGAGGGATTCTCTGATCTCTTCAATCGATTGATTCTCCTGTTTTTGAAGGCCCCCTCCTTCTCTTCGGAAAAATTCAATCTCGTTTTCCATCTTTTGAATTTTTCGGCTCAGTTCGAAAACCTCCTGTTGGAAGCTACGGAGTTTCTCCTCTTCTTCCATTCCGCTCAGTCTCATGCTTTCGATCAAGGCTTCCTTCTGTGCCGTTTGAGCAGAAATCCCCATCTCTCGGTCTCGAAGCGCTTTGAGATAACCTCTTGTCGCCTCCCCCTTCTCCGAAAGTTCGGCGTATTCCTGGAGGGCAAATCGGATTTCTATCTCCTTGACCTCTTTCCGTATGGCTTTATACTCCTCTGCCCGTTTCACCTGCCGTTCCAGAGAAACGATTTGCCGCTTCACCTCGGCGATGATGTCCTGAATTCGAATTAGGTTTTGTTGCGTGGCCTCCATCTTCATCAGGGCGAGTCTTTTCCTCTCCTTGTATTTGGCGATGCCCGCTGCCTCTTCGATCAAAAAACGCCGATCCTGCGGATTGGCGTTGATGAGATGTTCCACCCTTCCCTGTTCCACAATCGAGTAACCATTTACCCCGATCCCGGTATCCAAGAAGAGATCCGTAATGTCCCGCAATCGGCAAGGCACTTTATTAATCAGGTATTCACTTTCTCCGGATCGATAAAGCCTTCGGGTGACCGTAATTTCACTGTAGGCCTCATAGGCTTCGGGAGCCAGCCCATTTTCATTAGAAAAAGTCAAGTTCACCTCTGCCATGCCTAATGGTTTTCTACCGTCCGTCCCATTGAAGATGACATCCTCCATCAACTTTCCACGTAAGTGTTTGGCGCTCCGCTCGCCAATGACCCAGAGCACTGCATCGACGACATTCGACTTCCCACAACCGTTGGGACCCACAATCGTCGTGATTCCCCCCGGAAAGCTAAGGTGGAGGCGATCCACAAAGGATTTGAATCCGATCACCTCAAGCGATTTGAGTTTCATATCTACTCCAGTTACAAGTTTAAAGTTTAAAGTTTCAAGTTTAAGGTTTAAACCTGAAACCCGAAACTTGAAACCTGAAACTTACTGATCATTTCATCTAATGGGTCTTAATATATTCGATCGCCTTGTGGAGCCGTTTGATCACCTCTGTTTTACCCAGAACCTCCATCACCTCGTCGATGGGAGGACTCATAGTTCTGCCGGTTAAGGCCACCCGAATGGGTTGGGCAATCTTCACCAAAGGCTCTCCTCGTACTTCGGCCAATTGTTGAATCAGTCGATGAACATTCCCTTTTCCCAAAATCGATTCGTTCGATAGGGCAGTGAGGACCTGTTCTAACATCGGCATGGTCTCTTGATTCAAAAATTTCCCGGCGGCTTTCTCATCATAAGCGATCTTTTCACAGAAGTAAAATTCTGAAAGGTCTGCCATCTCCACTAAGGTTTTGACCCTCTCCCTGAGAGAGAGGACAGCTTTTCTCAAAAGATCGGGGTCGATGTTCGAATACCCCTTGGCTTCCAGAAAAGGCTGAACCCTCTGAATCAGTTCCTCCAATTCTATCTTCTTGATATACTGTGCATTGAGCCAATCCAGCTTTCCTGGATTGATGGCCGCTGCCGATTTCCCTACTGCCTCCAGAGTGAATTTCTCTATCAGCTCCCCACGGGTGAACTCCTCCTGATCGCCGTAGGACCATCCTAAACGGACCAGGTAGTTGATGACAGCTTGGGGGAGATAGCCCATCTTCTTATACTCCATCACCGATTGAGCCCCATGTCGTTTAGAAAGTTTTTTCTTGTCCGGACCTAAGATCATCGGGACATGACCAAATTTCGGGATGGGATAACCCAGGGCTTGATAGATCTGAATCTGGCGGGGGGTATTGTTGAGATGGTCATTGCCTCGGATGACATGAGTGATTCCCATGGTGGCATCGTCCACCACTACCGAAAAATTGTAAGTGGGGAGCCCGTCACTTCTCAGGATAATGAGGTCATCCAATTCGGTATTGTCAAATTTCACCCGACCCTGAATGAGGTCCTCCACCACGGTCTTCCCTTCATCTGGAGAGAGGAAGCGGATGGCAGAGGGTCTTCCGGGAGGAAAGGATTTTCGTTCAAGACAAGTTCGATCGTATTTAGGCTTGATCCCGGTCTTCAAAGCAGCTTCCCGCTTTATCTCCAATTCTTCTGGTGTACAGTAGCATCGGTAAGCCTTGCCTTCCTTCAAAAGTTTCTCCGCTGCCTTCTGATAGAATGAAATCCGCTGAGTCTGATAAAATGGACCTTCATCCCAATCCATTCCCAGCCAGGTCATGGCATCCAGGATGACTTGGATCGATCCCTGGGTGGACCGGGCCGCATCCGTGTCTTCAATGCGAAGAATGAAGACCCCTTGGGCATGGCGCGCCAGCAGCCAATTGAACAAAGCGGTCCGAGCCCCTCCGATATGGAGGTCGCCCGTCGGGCTGGGTGCAAATCGTGTCCTCACTTTTGTCATGGTAACTTTAAGCCCTCAATCATGGAGCCCCACGGGCAAGCCCATGGTCCCCCAAAATCATACCCACCTACGCCAAGGCTTCGGTGGGTCATCCCCCGGTGAGCGAAATCCGCCGATGCATGACAGATTGATTGCTGCAATGGCATCTTGCCCACTAACGCATTCCTCCACGGCCAAAGGCCGTTGTCTCCTGCGTAGGCGGATGAAACGAATTATAAAAAAATCCCCCCTCGCCTCCCCTGCCTACCGGACAGGCAGGCTTTGCAAAGGAGGGGGGGGGATGATATTTCCCAATGAAGGATTTAAATGAGATCGTCAATGGACTTAAGCGCCTCGTCCAGTTTTTTAGAGTCAGTCCCTCCTGCCTGCGCAAAATCAGGACGACCTCCTCCCGTCCCTCCAATATGAAGGGCAATCTTTTTAATCAACTCATTGGCGTTGAAACGATGGGTGAGGTCTGATGTCACCCCCATGATCAAGGAGACTTTATTCTGGCTCTGACCTCCGAGAAGAATGATGCCTGATCCAATCTTACCCTTCAACTGGTCAACGAACTCCCTCATTCGCTTGATATCCTTCCCGTCCACCTTGGCTGAAAGGACTTTCACGCCTTTTATCTCTCTGACAAAAGGAAGAAGATTCGAGAGCTCTTGATAGGACAACTTATCCTGAAAGGATGAAAGCTCTCTTTCCAACTCCCTCTGCCTTTCAAGTAACCGTTCGATCTTTGAAGAAAGTTCTCCAGGAACAGATTTGAGAGAAGAGGCGATTTCCCGAAGTTCCCTTTCCTCTTCTTTGATAAATCGATAGGCCCCTTCCCCGGTCAAGGCCTCAATCCTTCTCACCCCTGCCGCAACTCCTGATTCACTGACAATTTTAAAAAGACCGATATCGCCGGTTCTCGAAGTGTGGGTTCCTCCACAGAGTTCAATGCTGAAGTCCGAGACCATCACCACCCTGACCTTCTCGCCGTACTTTTCTCCAAAGAGAGCCATGGCTCCTGTCTGGAGGGCTTCCTCCACATTCATGATTTTTGTTTCTACTTTTAAGTTCTCTTGAATTTTCTGATTGACCAAGGCCTCCACACGTTCCAGTTCTTCCCTTTCCGTCGAAGCAAAATGGGTGAAGTCAAACCTCAATCGCTCGGGTGAAACAAGAGAGCCTGCTTGATGGACATGATCTCCTAACACTTCTCTCAAAATGGCCTGAAGAAGATGGGTACCCGTATGGTTAAGGGCAATGGCTTTCCGGCGTTCCCTATCCACCTGCAGAACCGCAGCCATCCCTTCTTTCACTCTTCCTCGTTTTACTTTGGCCTGATGAATGATCAACTCCTCCAAGGGTTTGATGGTATTCTCCACCTCCAAGGAGAATTCCTCATGGAAGATCACTCCCCGGTCCCCTACCTGGCCACCTGCTTCTCCATAGAAGGGTGTCTTCTCTGTCACCATTTCGATTTCGTCCCCTTCTACCGCAAAAGGAACCATTTCATCGCCTTTGATCAACTTCAGAATCTTCGATTCGGATTGAATCTCCTCATATCCTAAAAAGGTCGCCTTCATCCCCTCATTCGCCAGCCGCCGGTAGACCTCTTTGGTCTTTGCCTCACCCATCCCTTGCCATGCCTGCTTACTCTTTTGCTTCTGCTCCTCCATCTGGGCCAGAAATCCTGCTTCATCAAAACTCATCCCTCTCTCTTGAAGAATCTCAGTTGTCAGGTCAAGAGGGAATCCATAGGTATCATAAAGTCGAAAGGCCACCTCTCCAGAGAGAACGGTCTTTCCTTCCTTCTGAAGTTCTTCCAATTCCTCTCGCAGGATTTTCAGCCCTGAATCGAGGGTTTCAGAGAAACGTTCTTCCTCGTTTTGGATGACCTTTGAAACGAAAGCTTCGGTCTCCCTCAGTTCTGGATAGGCCTCTTTCATCAGATCCACGACTTTGGAGGAGGTTCGATAGAGAAAGGGGCCATCGATCCCAAGTATCTTTCCATGCCGCATCGCCCTTCTCATGATCCGTCGAAGCACGTATCCCCTGCCTTCGTTGGAGGGAAGAACCCCATCGCTGATCAGAAAAGTTGCTGCTCGGCTATGGTCAGCGATCACTCGAATGGAGGTGTCAGTTCGAGGATTTTGTCCATAGGAAATTTGGCTGATCCTCTCAATCTCTTTAAAGATGGTTTTGAAGAGATCCGTTTCGTAGTTACTTTTGACCCCTTGAAGGATGGCAGAAATTCTTTCCAGGCCCATCCCGGTATCGATGCAGGGTTTGGCCAGTGGTTGAAGTTTACCCTCTGAATCACGATTGAATTGCATGAAGACTAAATTCCAGAGTTCTAAGAATCGGTCGCAATCGCATCCCACCCTACAGTCGGGGCGACCGCAACCCACTCCTTCTCCTTGGTCAATCACGATCTCCGAACAAGGACCACAGGGCCCTGTCTCACCCATGGCCCAGAAGTTGTCTTTTTCCCCTAACCGGACAATCCGGTCTCCCGGGACTCCAACTCTCCTCCAGAGGTGAAAGGCCTCATCATCATCTAAATAAATAGTGATCCACATCTTCTCCGCAGGCAACCCCCACTGGTGAACGAGGAGGTTCCATCCCATTTCAATGGCCTCTTTTTTAAAATAGTCTCCGAAGGAGAAGTTCCCTAACATCTCAAAGAAGGTGTGGTGCCGGGCTGTTTTTCCCACAATCTCCAGATCATTATGTTTTCCGCCGGCACGAACACACTTTTGGGACGTGGTGGCCCGTTTATAGTCCCGGATCTCTTCGGTTAAAAAGACACTTTTAAATTGGACCATTCCGGCATTGGTGAAAAGCAGGGTGGGATCGTTTTTGGGGACCAATGAGGAGCTTCGAACAATCTGGTGTCCCCTCTCCTCAAAGTAATTGAGAAAGGCCCTTCGAATCTCATCAGAGGTCATTGTTTCAAACCTGTCCCCCTTCGGCCGTTCGCTTTTGCATCCAAGGGCTTCGCGACTTTCAACTTTTTCTCGGCCTCTCCGTCCTTTTCTTTCTCTTTCTCTAACAGCTCAAAATCCTCCCAAGTGGTGTCGCTCTGAGTGAGAATTCCCTTTACCCTCAGAGAGAAGTCATCTGGGTTGGTGCAGTGTTTGAGGGCTTCATCATAGGTGACCAAAGCCTCTTTCATTAAGAACATCAGCGATTGATCGAAGGACTGCATCCCGTAACTGGTGACCCCTCTGGCGATGGCGTCATTAATTTCATTCGTCTTATCTTTTTCGACGATGCACTCCCTCACCCTTGCGGTGGAGACCAGGACCTCAACCGCAGGGACTCTTCCCATTCCATCTGCCCTGGGCACCAACCTTTGGGAGACAACACCTTTTAGAACACCCGAGAGCTGAAGCCGAACCTGTTTTTGATGGTAAGGGGGGAAGACGGAGATGATTCGGGTGATCGTCTCTGTGGCATTCAAGGTGTGGAGTGTGGACATGACCAAATGACCTGTCTCGGCAGCGGTCAGAGCGGTTTCAATCGTCTCGAAATCTCTCATCTCACCAACTAGGATCACATCCGGATCCTGCCGGAGGGCCACCCGCAAGGCACTGGAAAAGGTGCTCGTATCTGAACCGATCTCCCTTTGGTCCACGATCGATTTCTTGTCTTCGTGGACAAATTCGATGGGGTCCTCAATGGTGATGATGTGGCAATTTCGTTCGTTGTTGATGATATCAATCATCGAGGCCAACGTGGTGGACTTTCCACTTCCAGTCGTCCCTGTACAGAGGATGAGGCCTCTCTGCTCCAAGGAAATGCTTCTGAGTACCGGAGGCAGATGGAGTTCCTCTAAGGTCTTGATCTGATAAGGCACGATTCGCAGCGCAATCCTGAGCTTTCCTCTCTGCTGGAAAACATTGACTCGAAATCGTCCCAGGCCGTAGACCTCATAACCCATATCCACTTCTCGATTCTTGATAAACCGCTCTTTCTGCCAGTCGTTCATCAAACCGAAAGCCATCTTCGATAAATCATTATGATCGAAGGGCTTCAATTCATTCCAGGGTCTTAAGGTGCCATTGACCCTGAAGATCGGGGGAGCCCCTTCCTTAATGTGTACGTCAGAGGCTTCCTGAGAAAGGGCTTCCAGTAGGATCTGATTTAAATCCATCTTCTTCTCCTTCCTTTTCTCATCCTATCGATCCCGCTTTGGAGATGCGAAAGTTCTCAAGGATCTCTTTCTCCATCTGCTCCAGGACCTTGGGATTCTCTTTTAAAAACTGCTTTGCGTTCTCTCTTCCCTGACCGATGCGTTGGCCTTCATAGGCATACCAGGTTCCGCTCTTCTCCACGATATTTTTCTCCACAGCCAGGTCGAGGACATCTCCCTCTCTTGAAATACCCTCTCCGTAAATCAGGTCGAACTCTACCTCTTTGAACGGAGGGGCTACTTTGTTCTTCACCACACGAACCTTTGTCCGGCTGCCTATCACCTCCTGGCCCTGCTTGATCGAGGCGATTCGTCGAATGTCGAGCCGAACAGAGGAGTAAAATTTAAGGGCATTGCCTCCGGTGGTCGTCTCCGGATTTCCGAACATGACTCCGATCTTCATCCGAATCTGGTTGACGAAGACCACGATCGTATTGGACTTGCTGATGATGGCAGTCAATTTTCTCAGGGCTTGAGACATCAGCCTTGCCTGAAGTCCCATATGGGCATCGCCCATCTCACCCTCAATCTCTGCTTTGGGAACCAGAGCAGCCACAGAGTCGATAACGATCACATCCACAGCGCCACTCCGAACCAGAATCTCTACAATCTCCAAGGCCTGCTCTCCAGTGTCAGGCTGGGAGATGAGAAGGTCGTCGATTTTTACACCCAACTTCTTTGCGTATTGAACATCTAAGGCATGCTCTGCATCAATGAAGGCAGCAATGCCTCCCTTCTTCTGTGATTCCGCTACGGCATGGAGGGCTAATGTCGTCTTGCCTGAGGACTCGGGGCCGAAAATCTCCACCACCCGTCCCTTTGGCAATCCTCCAACCCCCAGGGCAAGATCTAAGGAGAGGGATCCTGTGGAGATGATAGGAATCTCTCCGAGCATTGCTTCTGCACCCATTTTCATAATGGCGCCTTTCCCGTATTGCCTTTCGATCTGGGTGACGGCTAAATCCACTGCCTTACCTTTACTTGGATCTACTTTTGAATCTACTTTCATCATCCCTCCTAGCCCCGATAGATTCGGGGCTAAAATCCGAAATCCAAAATTCTAAATCCGAAACAAATCCAAAATTCTAATTTCCAAAACGTAAGAAGTTTGGAATTTTGGTCATTTGAATTTGTTTCGATATTCGGATTTCGTGCTTCGAATTTATATCTCTCCCCTTCCAGTAGAATGAGTTATTTCACTCACCACCGCCTAATTTAAGGTTTCTTAAGGGTGTGTAGATTGGACCTGAAGGTTTCAAATCGCTTTTAAATAAGATCACCCTCTCCACTTGAAAATCTCCAAACTCCTCTTCTTTATGTTTCTCCATCCTCCCCACCAACTCCTCTTTCCCTCGGCTCGATTTCATCCTTCCCAAGGTGAGGTGAGGGTTGAAGGGACGATCTTCAGGCTGAATTCCAATTTTTTCTAATTGAGTCTCTATTTGTTTCTGAAACGAAATAAGGACTTCCTTCCCATTTACCAATCCTATCCAGATCACCCTTGGGTTTTTCAAATGGGGGAAGGCCCCTACCCCATGAACCTTAAGAGAAAATGGTAAGGTGTTCCGAATTGGTTCTTCAATGGATTTGAAGATGGGGTCAATCCTCGAATCCTCAATATTTCCAAAAAATTTTAGAGTGAGGTGGATCTTTTCAGGATTCACCCACCGCACATCCGCATGGGTTGATCTTAAATCTGCCTGAACCTCCTCGATCTTTTTGAGGACCGGTTTCGGAAGCTCAATGGCTAGAAAGGATCGGATCAATCAAAAACCCCTTCAATATTGAGATGATGTTAACATAACTATAAAAAAAGTCAATGAGAAAAACCCCTTGGAAGTGCTTCCTGTATAGAGTTTTTCTTGACAAAAATGCTCTTTTTATATGTGAAGAAATCGGGCAGGGGTTGTTCCGTAATTCCAGAGGATGGATCGATTAGATCGTCAGTCGAAGTTTACTTCGCAGGATACCAATGATGCCGCCTCTGAATCCGAGAACAGCGGCCATGAATAGCATGCCCATAATAAAAGTCCAACTTTCTGTAAAGTTGCTAATAATATCTCTCAAAAGAATAATGCAAACCGCGCCCAGTACAGGACCGAAAAGAGTGCCCATCCCTCCTGTAATCGTCATGACGACCACTTCCCCTGAATTGGTCCAATGAAGAGAGTTCAAAGGGACGAAATTTAGCAAGAGGGCGTAGAAGCCTCCAGCCAGACCAGAGAAGAAAGCTGATATAATGAAAGCCCTCAGCTTGAACTTGTCGACATCGTAGCCAATGCTCATGGCACGATTCCGATTTTCCCGCTGGGCCTGCAATGTCTTTCCAAAAGGTGAATTAACCACTCTGAGGAGTATAATTGCGCAAATGATAACAGAGAATAAAAGGAAATAATAAAAAACGATCTGTGATTGCAAATTGATAGGACCCAGCCAGGGCCTTGGGACGCGCTGGAGCCCGTCATCCCCCCCTGTCAACCCCGTCCACTTAAAGGCGATAAAATAGAACATCTGGGCAAAGGCCAAAGTCACCATGGTAAAGTAGATACCGCGGCGACGAATACTCAAGAATCCAATGATGAACCCAGCGAGACTGCTTACGATCACCCCGCCCAAAAGAGCCAATGGGACAGAGGGGTACAAATCTTTCAATATGACCCCTGCCGTATATGCCCCCAACCCGAAAAATGCGGCATGTCCGAACGAAAGCATGCCCGCATAGCCCAACATCAGGTCGAAGGCCATGGCAAAGAGAGCAAAAATAAGGATTTCACTTGCGAGGGCAATATACGGAGCGATATGTGGAAAGATGATGGCCAACAAGAGAGCGGCAGATACGACGATCACTTTCTGCTTTGACCATACACCTTTATTCATGAAAGGCCTCTCGACCGAAGAGTCCACGGGGTCTGATGAGCAAGAAGGCTGCCATAAAAATATAAATAAGCGTGTGGGCCATAGGGGGCCAGACCATCACTCCGAATGCAATGATCTCTCCAACAATGAGGCCTCCGACGATGGAGCCTGAGATGCTGCCCATCCCTCCCACTACCACCACCACAAAACAGTCAACCAGGAAGTCAACACCCATCAGATGGCTGACATTCTGGAGAGGAGCTGCAAGGACTCCAGCCAATCCGGCCAATCCAATACCCATTCCAAAGACCAGTGTGAAAATTTTGGAGATGTTGATCCCCAGAGCATCGACCATGATGCTGTTGTCCGTCCCGGCCCTGATGATCGCCCCAAGCTTGGTCTTGGAAAGAAATAACCAAACCCCTAATGAGCACATCGAAGTGATGATGATCAGAAAAATGCGATACTTGGGGTAAAACATGAAACCCAGGTTGATGGACCCATCCAGTGATGAGGGAGTCCTGAAGGGCACCCCTGCAGCCCCATAAATCATCCGGATAAAATCCTGGAGGACTAACATCAGACCAAAGGTGAACAGCATTACATACAGGGGAGGCAGATTGTAGAGGCGTCTCAGTATAAAAGCCTCACAGGCCGCACCGAAGAGTGCCATGAAAATAGGGCCAACGATAAGAGCCACCCAAAAATTTGGGATGAGGTAAGCGATGATCGTGTAGGCCACAAAGGCACCGAACATATAAAAGGCCCCATGGGCGAAGTTGATGATCCCGAGCATACCAAAGATGATCGTCAAGCCGAGGGAGAGAAGGACATAAATGGATCCCATGATGAGTCCGTTAAAAAGTTGCATGATGACAAACTGTATATTCATTTACCAACGTCCTTTTAGGCGAATGGATTTCAACAGGGGTGTGTATCCCGAGCATTTCAGGACACACATCCCTGTTTGCTTCATTTTAGAAGTCACCCATTTTGCAGCCTGTTTCCTTCGGATCCTGGTAGGCCTGTTCCGCTGGGACGACGCCAACAATCTGAAAGTAATCCCAAGGTTCTTTGATCTCGCTTGGCTTCTTGGCCCGCAAGATGTATGCCTTGCCGACCCTCTTATGGTCCTCTGGCCGGATGTATCCAGGATTTGCAAAGAAATCATTGAATCGATGGCCTTCGAGTGCCTTGACCACAGCCTGTGGATCTTTGCTTCCAGCTCTCTTGACAGCCAGCAAATACTGGGTCACACAGCTATAATTGCCGGCATTGAACCAGTTCGGTGGTCTACCAAACTTTTTCATCCATTTCGCCACAAATTCTTTAACACCAGGTTGGTCAACCTTCCAGTCCCAGGAGGCCGTCACGTAATTATCCGCAAAGACCTCTGGACCTGCAGCCTTGATATCTTCAGGAAATAACAAGGCATGGACGATCTTGGTTTGTTTCCTCAATCCAAACTCGACAGCCTGTTTGGTGGAGTTGACCGTGTCTTTACCGGCGTTAAGAAGGGCCAACACTTCTGGTTTTGCATTCATGGCCTTGATGATAAAGGGACTGAAGTCAGAAGCTCCGAGAGGTACCATTTCGTTTCCGAGCAATGTTCCGCCCCTCTTCTGCAGAGCCGCGCTGAAATGTTTAAGCAAGTCATGGCCCCAGGCATAGTCAGCGGTGATCGTGTACCACTTCTTGCCCAGGTTGTCAGCCGCCCATATGCCGGCCGATGTGGCCAGGACATAGTCGTTGTAGGCATAGTGAAAAGTGTAACGGTTGCACAGGTCACCGGTATACCGTGTCGTCCCTGAAGTAATAGCGATAAAGATTTTCTTGTACTTCAGAGCCTGGTTGGTCACGGCCAATCCGGATGCACTGTTGGGACAATCGAAGATTACATCCACTTTTTCTTTTTCGTAGAGCTCGATCGCTTTCTGATTGGCCAGATCAGGTTTACACTGATGGTCTCGATAGACATACTCAATGTCCATCCCAAGGACTTTACCGCCAAAATCCTCAATGGCCATTTTGGCAGCATTGATGTTCCCCCAACCCGCTAACTCTGCATAGGGGCCAGACATATCCGTAAGCGTAGCGATTTTGAGCGGTTCAGCCGAAAACGCTGGAGATACGATAAACCCTAACATCAGAACCATAACAGCCATTAACTGAGTACCCCTCTTACTTTTATCCATGGTCATTACCTCCTTCTTGGTAAAGATCAGATTGAACGGTGCAAAGAAACTGTGGTCAACACCTCCTTTCATAAAGAATTAATCACTTCTATTAAGAGATGCTGAACCGAGTTCAGCATGCCACTTTCTCTTTTGACCTCAGGGATATCTCCATAGCGCTTGTCATCCTGAACCTTGGACTGATGAAGATCAGGCTTGTTTCAGGATCTAGAACTTTCAGACTCAAGAAAATCCCTAAACCCCTAAATATCTTTTCTGCACTTCTGTATCTGCCTTGAACTCCTCATTGCTTCCTTCATAAACGATTTGACCATTGTAAAGGATGCAGTGCTTGTCAGAGACCCCCGTAGCAAACCGGGTGTTCTGTTCTACCAAGAGAATGGTGATGCCTGTCTTCCTGATTTCTTTAAGGATGGTGCCTATCTCCCGGACCAGCATCGGGGCCAATCCTTCTGTGGGTTCATCCAGAAGCATGAGCTTGAGATCCATGGTAAGAATTCGTGCGATGGCCAGCATCTGCTGTTCACCCCCGGAGAGTTGCGAGCCTTTTTGATCTGCTCGCTCCCCAAAAACAGGAAAGTATTGATAGATCTTTTCAAGATCCCAGAGACCTCCTTTACTCCCCCGAGAAGGTAACGAGAGATTTTCAAGAACAGTAAGGCTGGGGAAGATCATCCTTTCCTCAGGGACATAACCCACGCCCAATGAGGCAATCGAATGAGGTTTTTGGC
Organism: uncultured delta proteobacterium; assembly: GCA_963820625.1. GTDB lineage: Bacteria > Desulfobacterota > BSN033 > BSN033 > UBA1163 > CAWGAV01. The sequence continues at coordinate 38,601 of CAWGAV010000012.1, read as the reverse complement.
CGCAGATATTGATGCCATCGAAGGTGATCGTTCCCTGCTTTGGAGGAACAATTCCCATGATACTCCTTAGGGTCGTGGTCTTGCCTGCTCCATTTCGTCCCAGGAGGGTAACCAATTCTCCCTTCTTTATTTCAGAAGAGATCCCTTTGAGTATGTGGCTGTCACCATAATAAGTATGGACGTCTTGAAGAAGAAGCACTCAAATACCTCCCAGATAAGCCTCCTGCACTTTTTGATTGTTTGTGATCTCAGAGGCAGGCCCTTCGGCCAGGACACCCCCTTGATACATCACCGTAATGATGTCTGAAATGGAAAGGACGATATCAATATTATGCTCGATGACGAGGACCGGAATATTTTTCGAAATCTCGGAAACGAGATGAATGATCCGATTCGCATCTTCCTGGCTCAGACCAGAGGTGGGCTCATCCAAGAGAATGATCTTCGGCTCTGTAGCAAGGGAAATGCCAATATCCAGGCATCTCTGTAACCCATACGAAAGATTCTTGGCTATCACATCTGCTTCATTATACAAACCGACATCTCTCAGGACCTTTTCTGTCTTCTCGTCCACACCATTCAGGCTTTTAAAAGAGATAAGGAAATTGTAAGAGGCTTTTAGCCTGGACTGAACAGCTAAGCGAACGTTTTCGTAAACCGTCAGCTCAGGAAAGATGCTGGTGATTTGAAAGGAGCGAGCCATTCCTAATTGAGAAATCTCGTAAGGCAGAAGGTCTGTGATATCTCTCCCAAGGTAAAATATCTTTCCAGCGTCTGGTTTCAGGAATCCAGTGAGCAAGTTGAACAGAGTCGTTTTACCTGCACCGTTAGGTCCAATGATAGAATGGACCCCGGCTCCGACCTCGAGATTTACCTGATCAACTGCCCTTAAGGCACCGAAATTCTTGCTCAAACTTTCGGTTCGGAGAACTACTCCGTTAGAATGGTTTTCTTCTTTCACGGCTGGTTGCCCCTCTCCCTTGGGAGAAATGTAAGATTTGAACCACCAAGATGGGGACGCAGGGAATTTAAAACCTTATGAATCAGGTTACCGGTTGAACGAGAAAAGGGAAGATGAACTCGATTAAATAAGCCAGGGTTGCCGTTTGAAATCTTACACACCATACACCTTAAAATTGTTTTAAGAATCTCAGGTAGCTGGGTTGGGGTGACGCAAGGAACTATAGCAGCCTTTTTTGGGTGTTGTCAAGTGTTGCGAATTACATTTCGGGGATATCATGGGCTACCTGCTCATGGTCTTCTTTATCTACTGGATCATTACCTCCTTAGCGTTCTTCTTCATCCCCAACTGGTAATAAAAAAGGCCTGTCCCTGGTTTTCAGGGATAGGCCTTATCAAATCTCTTTTCTCTGGTCGATTAAAATTCTCTTCCTGTATCAGAACCGAAGATTGACGGTAATGCTCTTTCGCTGGGTGAAGCTTTCGAGCATCCCTTCGAGAGAATACTCTCGACCGATGCCGCTTTGTTTAAATCCACCATAGCTCTGGCCAGGCACAATACCAACTCCCTGGTTGATCTGAACCCAGCCTGACTCAATAGCATGAGCTGTCCGAAGGGCTTTTCCAATGTCGTGGGTCCAGATAAAGGCTGCCAACCCATAGTGGGTATCGTTTGCCATTCGGATCGCCTCCTCTTCCTCGCGCCATGAAATAGCAACCAAAACGGGACCGAAAATCTCTTCTCGTGAGACCCTCCAATCATTTCGGACATTCGTAAAGATTGTGGGTCCCATGAAATATCCCTTTGCAAGCGGCCCTTCCGTGGGCGGAAGGCCCCCGATCACCAGATGCGCCCCTTCCTGACGGAGCCCTTCTTCTACATAGGAACAGACTTTTTCAAACTGCCTTCGATTGATGATCGCTCCCATATCTGTGGCCTCATCCAATGGATCACCGATCTTAAACGGGCTCAGCTTCTTAACGAGTTTATCGATGAAAGAATCAAAGATCGACTCATGAAGGAAGAGACGTGAACCCGCTGTACAGGATTGGCCCTGACGAGTGAAGCGCATACCAAGGATGACCCCATCCGCCACCTGTGGATCATCAGCGTCGGGAAAAACGATTTGGGGGCTCTTCCCCCCGAGTTCGAGAGAGACAGGGATGATGCGCTCTGCAGCGGAGTCCATGATGGACCTACCCACCTCCGTGGAGCCAGTGAATGAGAGTTTACGTACCATCGGGTGTTTGGCGAGTGGCACTCCACACTCTTCGCCAGATCCGGTAACGACATTTAGCACACCAGGTGGTAGGTGCTCCGCACAGATGCGCGCCATTTTAAGAACACCAAGAGGTGCATCCGCAGAGGGTTTGAGGACCAAGGTATTGCCAGCGGTGATGGCCATGGTGATCTTGAGGGCTCCAAGCAAAACCGGAGAGTTCCAGGGTACAATACCTCCGACAACACCAATCGGCTCTCTTCTCGAATAACTCAGGACATGCTCTCCAATTGGCACGGTCTCACCCTTTAACTCGCTCGCCACTCCACCAAAATAACGAAACAGGTCCACCGCCAAGACTGCTTCTGGCCTGGACTGAGTACGGATCGCATTCCCCGTATCAAGGGCCGTGATGCGAGCGATTTCCTCGACCTTTGTTTCCATATCATCAGCGATCTTGAGCATTAGTTTTCCACGGTCGCGCGGTGCCATTCGTTTCCAACTTTCAAAAGCCTTCGCGGCGGCCTTGACCGCACGATCCACATCAGCAGCATTGGCACGAGGCACCTCTGCAATCACAGCGCCTCGATGACTGGGAGTCTCAACGGGTAGGAAGCGACTATCAACACTTCCTGTCCATTCACCGTCAATCAGCATCAACTCACGATCCACCCTTTTATCGGCATCGATTTCCTTTTTTCCAATTTTCTCCATGTAACCTTTCCTCTTTTTTTTCCAATCATCTCCCAAAACACTTTATCACATTTTATGCCTTCCCATCTTCAATCTTCATAAAAAAGGCCTGTCCCTCACTTCTCAGAGGCAGGCCTTTTCCTTTCTCTTTCATTCAATCAGCTACTTCCAGTAACGGTCGTTGAAGAGCCGCTCCTCGACATCGATTTTATAAAATTCTTGAAGGGGCTTGAATACCTCTTTATCCTTTCCATAAACCTCTTTAAGGGCACTCCTGACAACCTCCATTCCTTTAGGGGTCATCTTTCCAAGGGGCGGACGGCATGGCCCAGAGGGCAGTCCAAGGCCTTTCATCATGGTCTTGATCGCTAACGGGTTTCTAAATTTGCAGGGGACCTCAAACCCTTCATAAGATTCAATGGTGTTGACCGTCACCACTTTGAAAAGGGGATCGAGAATATCTTTTAACCGATTGACCCTCTCCATATTTCCATTCCGTATTGCTTTCACCATCTCACCAATGGGTCCTGGAACGATATTCGACATCACCGAGACCACCCCGGAAGCACGAATGTCATTCCGAGTCATCATCTCATAGGTTTTATCGTCATCTCCGGAGAGAATATCAAAGTCCTCTCCACATAGAGTTCTCGTCTTGGCCATCCGCTCGAGATCTCCGGTTGCTTCCTTCACCGATCTCACATTCTTATATTTGCGATGAAGGATGGCCAGATCCTCCACCTCCAATTTCGTCCCTGTTCTTCCGGGGATGACATAAGGCACAACGAAGCTCTTCCGGAACGCCTTTGCAATCAATTCGTAATATTGTGTCCTCAGTTCGAGGGAAGAGGGTCCGTTATAATAACAATCGACGAGTAGTACCCCCTGTGCACCTACTTCCACAGCGTGTTTTGATCCTCTTATCGCCTCACTGGTTGAATTTGAACCTGTGCCTGCAACAACAAAGCCTTTACCTTTTGCCAACTTAACCGTCTTCGTAATCACCCGGTCGTGTTCTCTCCAGTCCAACGTGGGAGATTCGCCCGTCGTTCCAGTGGGGACGAGGTTTGCCCCATTCTCTATCTGGAATTGAACGTTCTTCTCAAGACCTTCAAAATCGACCTCCCCTTTTCGACTAAAAGGGGTCACCATAGCTGTCCAACAACCCTCAAACCTCTCAAGCTTCATCGACCCATCCTCCTTAAAAAAATGAAAGTCTATTGTTCGAAGGTTAGGGTAAAGATGCCGGTTTCGTCAATGGGTATTGTCGTTGGTTCTTAAATCTTCAACCTTAGCCCTTTAACCCTAAACCCTGCCTGCGGCAGGCAGGCAAACTGGCTTCTTAACCCGCACCCTTGCCTCTCTCTATTATGGGGCAAAAAAATAAAATTTCAAGAAGAAAACATTCACATGGAAAGATTAACCTTCTCAATTCAAGACCGTCTGGAACGAATTAATGTTCCATAAAAAAACTCAAGGCTTTCTTCGGCAGCCTTCCTCTTAACCGCTCTGCGACTCCCTTTTAAATCTTCTTTTCTCACCCAAGTTCTTCTTCCGTTGGCGAATCCGATGAACACTCTCCCAATAGGAGCCCTCTTTGTTCCACCTGTGGGTCCTGCCACACCTGTGGTGGATAATCCGAATGTCGTATTAAAAGCTTTACGAACTCCTTGAGCCATCTTCCTCGCCACCTGTGGACTCACAGCTCCGTACCTCTTTATATAATCCAATGGAATCCCTAAATGCTTTGCTTTCGAATCATTGCTGTAGGTAACCATTCCTCCTTCAAAGTAGTCTGAGCTCCCTGACACATTGGTGATGAGATCACTGACCAGTCCCCCGGTACAAGACTCTGCAATGGACAGCGTCCATCCTCTTTCTCTCAAATGATCTCCTATGATCTTTTCTAATTTCATGGATAAATCCTCCCAATGAGATGGAGAATGATATTGGCGTAGACTCCTGCCATCACATCATCCAAGACAACCCCCCATCCTCCCCTCCATCTTCTCTCCAGACGGCGGATAGGAAATGGTTTGAGAATATCGAAAAACCGAAAGAGGAAAAAACCGATGATGATGAAGCGAGTCGTTTTGGGAACCCAGAGCATGGTGATGAGAAAACCCATGATTTCATCGATGACAATCCTCGGATCATCCTTTTTCCTGAAAAATATCTCTGCATTTTCTGAAATCCAAACAGAGAGAAAGAAAAAACCAACCAGAGTGATTTCATAGAGGGGTGAAGGGATCTCGGAAAGAAAATAATAGGCAGGGATGGCGATGAGAGTTCCCAAAGTCCCTGGGGCAATGGGAGAGTACCCGACTCCAAACCCGGTTGAAAAAAGGAGGAAGAAACGGCTCATTATTTTATGAAGGGTCCAAGGATTCGAGGGTTCATGGGTTCAAGGGTTCAAGTATTTGCTTTTCAAATAGGGTCTTTATGTCGTTGCGTCGTAGAGTCTTAGTGTCTTAATGACACAATGACACAATGACCTCATGACTTAATGACGCTCTTCGAATTCATCAGAGTCGTACGATGACTCCTCTCTCTTTCAAATACGATTTCACCTGAGCAATCGTAAATTCCCGATAATGAAAAATGGAAGCTGCCAGGACTGCATCGGCCTTTCCAAAAGCCAGCCCATCATAAAGATGTTCAAGAGTGCCGACCCCTCCTGAAGCGATGACGGGGATACTCACCTGCTCTGAAATGGTTCGGGTCAATTCAATGTCGTAGCCATCCTTTGTCCCATCCCGGTCCATGCTCGTCAGCAAGATCTCGCCCGCTCCCATTTCGTCCACTTTCTTTGCCCAAAGGACTGCATCCACTCCTGTGGGAACCCTTCCTCCATGGGTGAAAACTTCCCAACTCTCCCCTTTTCTTTTTGCATCAATGGCGATGACGATACATTGGCTCCCAAAACGTTTCGAGGCTCTTTCTACAAAATAGGGATCTCTGACTGCAGCGGTATTGATCGATATCTTATCCGCTCCAGCTTTAAGAAGTTTCCGAATATCCTCCAAACGTCTGATCCCGCCTCCCACCGTGAGAGGGATAAAGATCTCTTCTCCTGTCTTGCGAACAATATCAATGAGAATATCCCTCTCCTCATACGAGGCGGTGATATCTAAAAAGGCGATCTCGTCTGCCCCCTGCTCGTCATAGACCTTTGCATTCTCAACCGGATCGCCGGCATCCTTCAGGTCTACAAACTGAGTTCCCTTCACCACTCTCCCGCTTTTTACATCCAGACAGGGGATAATCCGTTTGGCCAGCATCTTTTTGCTACCTTTACTTTATTATTTTGTTTAATTAACCAGTGAAATGATGTTTCCTAAAAACCCTTCCTGTCACCCTTCTGAACATTGCCATGAATCAAGTAATGTCATCCTGAACCTGGTTCAGGATCAGAGTCTATGATTTTAGGGTCTGATTTATTTTGAGATGACGAAACAAGCCTGCCCTGAAGAGATTCTGAACCGAGTTCAGAATGACACTTTCAGGGTTCGGCATGACATTTCATTCTTTTTGCTATTCGAAGGGCTTCTTTGAGATCCACTTGTCCTGTATAGAGGGCGCGCCCTACAATCACTCCGATGACTCCCTCCGGCTCTAACTCCAGGAGATGTTCAATGTCTTCAACTTGCGAAACCCCACCAGAAGCAATCACTGGAATCGAAGTGGATCGAGCTAATTTCCTGGTCGACTCAAAGTTTAAACCTGTGCCCATCCCATCTCTCTCGATATCTGTAAAAATAATCGCTGAAAGACCCATCCCTTCAAACTGCTTTGCTAAATCGATCGCTTCTGATGAAACGACCTCATTCCAGCCCTGGATAGCCACTCTCCCTCCTTTGGCGTCGATTCCGAGGATCACCCTTTCAGGAAAGCGATGGCAGGCCTCCACAATTAAGGAACGATTTTGAAAAGCCGCTGTTCCTAAGATCACCCATCTCGCTCCAGAAGAAAGATAATCTTCGATGGTGGCGAAATCACGAATGCCTCCGCCCACCTCTATGGGAATATGGACGAACCGGGCGATTTCTTTGATCAGGGATCGATGAAAGGGTTTCCCCGTCACGGCTCCATTAAGATCGACCAGATGAAGTCTCTCTGCTCCTTTTGACTCCCAATGCTTGGCCATTTCAACAGGATGTTCTGAATAGACCGATTCCTGATCCATCCTGCCCTGAGAAAGCCTGACACATCTCCCATCCTTCAGGTCCACGGCAGGGATGACGATCACGGGATTTCCTCCAATTCCTTTGGTCCAGGGAATCGTTTTAACATCTCATCCATCCCCACACTTGAGAGTTCCTCTGCTGTCAACCAGGAGGCTTTTCTTCTCACGAAAGAACCTATTTTGAAAAGATTCTCGCTGAGGGGCCTTTGCGTCTCATCAAATTTTCCATCCCAAACTATCTTCTTGTCCCTCAACCGGATGAGGTGGACATCGAAGCCCACCGAGGCAGGTTTCTCAGCGCCAATATGAGATCCGATCCTTTCCTCAAAACGGAAGATATATCCAACAAAAATGAAATCCACGTTCAATGTCTTTCCTAACTGGATGGATGAGCGCATGGGATTTATTTCAAACTGCCTCCTCTCGCTTTGGGAAATGGCTCCCCCCACTTTTTCCAAGGGAAGAACCTTGAATATCCCCATGTCCTCCATCTTCTCTTGGAGAAGTCGAGTCAGAGTATTTTGTGAGCTGGGTAATATATCCCCTTTCCGGTAGATTCCCTTACAAACGGGACAGACGGCCCCTCTTGCCGGATCTTCAATTCTCTCAATAAAAAACGGCAGGATGGCCAAACTGGGCTTCGTCTCCGCCCTCAATTCAACGTCCCATGCCAGAATCATCCCTAAAACCAAAAGCAGTAACAGAAACTTTTTCATCTGCCACCTCCTTTGAAACCTCTCTATCTTCTCTTCACTTTTTAGTGCCGATCTTCTTGGCATCCTCTAAAAATTGTGCAATCCCTTTATCCGTCAGTGGATGTTTCACCATTTGCTCAATGATGGCAGGTGGAATGGTCACAATTTCCGCCCCCAACATGGCGGCCTCAATGACATGAATAGGATTTCGGACACTGGCGACAATAATCTGGGTCTCTATATCAGGGTAGCTGGCATAGATTGCCCTGATCTGCCGTATCAGATCAAGTCCATTGAAACTGATATCGTCGAGCCTTCCTAAAAAAGGACAAATATAAGTGGCTCCGGCCTTGGCAGCCAGAATGGCCTGGCTGGGTGAGAAGAGGAGTGTGACGTTTGTGTGGATCCTTTCCGAGGAAAGGATTTTAACTGTTTTTAAACCTTCGGGAGTGATGGGAATTTTGATGACCATCTCATCCCCCCAGGTGGCCATGACCTTTGCTTCCTTCACCATCTCCTCGCAGGTGGTTCCAGTCACTTCCACATTGACAGGTCCCCTCACTTCCTCCCAAATCTTCCGGATCAGTGTCTCTGTTTCCTCCCCTTCTTTTGCAAGAAGCGTGGGGTTGGTCGTCACTCCATCAACCAAGCCAAGGGCCTTTGCCTTCCTGATCTCATTGAGATTCGCCGTATCAATAAAGATTTTCATGAAGCCCTCCTCTCCCCTTCGTTAATTTTGTTTCTTTGGTTTCTCTGGTTTGTTTGGTTAACCAAAAAAAACTAAATAGACTAAAGAAACCAGACAAATCAGCGTCACCTACAATTAAACGATTCCCCATGCCCTCACCATATCGTGAATGGCTTTGGTCTGTCGGAGAAGATTTTCCATCTCGTTGAGGGGAATCATGCTGGAGGCGTCGCAGAGTGCTTGACTCGGTCTCGGATGAGTCTCGAGGAAGAGACCATTGCAGCCCACTGCCACGGCTGCCCTGGAGAGATGGGGAACATATTGAGGACTTCCTCCTTTCGGATCCTCGCTGGGGATTCCATAATTTCTGATCACATGTGTGGCGTCAAAAATCACCGGGCAACCCATCTCCTGCATGATAGGAATGGAGCAGAAATCTGAAATCAATTTATTATAGCCGAAACAAGTTCCCCTTTCAGTCAAAAGGACCTGACGATTCCCGGTGCTGTAAATCTTCTTCACGGCTCCTGCCATATTTTCGGGTGCGACGAACTGTCCTTTCTTAATGTTGACCACTCTTCCTGCCTCTCCCACCCTGAGAAGAAGGCTCGTCTGCTGACAGAGAAAAGCAGGGACTTGAATGATATCTAAAACCTCCTTGGCCCGATCTACGTCCTCCACCCGATGTACGTCAGAGAGAACAGGGACACCTACTTTCTCTTTCACCTTGGCCAGAACCTTCAAGCCTTCTACAAGACCGGGGCCTTTATAAGATTTTTCTGAACCCCGATTATCCTTTTCATAGGAGGCCTTGAAGATGAAAGGCATCTTAAGGGATCCACAGAGTTCCTTCAATTGATTGGCAATCTCCAAGGCGATCGCCTCCCCTTCCAAAACACATGGACCTGCGATCAGCACCAAAGGATTTCCCTTTCCGATTCGAATCTCTCTTACTCTGACTTCATTCATCGATCGCTCCATCCACATCGATCTGTCATGCTGAATTTATTTCAGCATCTCTGCGTTAATCTAACAAAAGCGAGATCCCGAAACAAGTTCGGGATGACAACCGACAAATTAGGTGACCCATAGCATCGTCATAGCATTTTCACAAAGTTCTCCAAGATCCTCAAACCTTTCTGCTGACTCTTCTCCGGATGGAATTGGGTGGCAAAGAGGTTCTCTTTCCAGATGCTGGAGACAAAAGGTTTGCCATAGGTGGTGAAAGTGGAGATCCATTGCGCCTCCTCTGGAATGACATAATAGGAGTGGACAAAATAGAAGAAATCACCACTTTCTATACCCTGGAGCATGGGAACCTCTTTCTCCTTCTCAATGGTATTCCAACCCATATGGGGAACCTTATGCTCTGGGCCGGGCTTGAATTTCACCACCTTTCCTCTGATCAGATCCAACCCTTTGTGCGATCCAAATTCCTCACTTTCAGAAAATAGAATCTGAAGACCGAGGCAGATGCCCAAATAGGGCTTTCCTTTTTCAATGGACCGGAGCAGAGGTTCGACGAGCCCATACCCTTCCAGATTCTCCATGCAATCCTTAAACGCTCCTACCCCTGGAAGGACAATGGCTGAAGCTCTCCCGATCTCTTTCTTGTCACGGGTCAATTTTGCTTCAAAACCAATCTTCTCAAAACCCTTCTGTACATTTCTAAGATTTCCCATCCCGTAATCAATGATGACAATCTTTGGATTCATCGTTCTTATTATTGCGGATTGTAGGTTGCGGACTGCGGAATTAAATCCGAAATCCGCATTCCGAATTCCGCATTATAACACTCCTTTCGTCGATGGGATTTGAGAGGTACGCTCATCAAAAGAGACGGCCTCTCTCATCGCTCTTCCAAATCCTTTGAACACTGCTTCTACCATATGGTGACTGTTTCTTCCATAAAGAAGATTGATATGAAGGGTGATCCTTGCATGGTTGCAAAGGGCCTTGAAGAACTCCTCCACTAACTCGGGGTCAAAGGTTCCAATCTTCGATCTTCTCAGTTTCATCTGAAAAACCAGACAAGGCCTCATCGAAAAATCCAAAGCGACAGAGACCAAAGTCTCATCCATTGGAATCATGGCCATCCCGTATCTTTGGATTCCCTTAGCCTCTCCAAGAGCCTTTCTGACTGCATCCCCCAGACAGATGCCCACATCTTCCACGGTGTGGTGAGCATCCACACCGATATCGCCTTTTGCCTTGAGGGAGAGGTCCATACTGCTGTGATAGGCCAGCAGACTGAGCATGTGATCGAAGAAAGGGATTCCAGTTGCGATCGAATGTTTTCCGAACCCATCCAGATTCAGTCTTAGGGCAATCTCAGTCTCCTTTGTCTTCCGCCTCACCTCTGCCTTGCGATCTCTCTTCATCTTTTCTCCATCCTCTTCTGAACCGATTGATAGTGTCCTTCCAATCCTTCCCACTCTGCGAATCTCTTAATATCTTTCTCAAACCGTTTTAATGCACTCTGTGTAAAACTCATCAGGTTGGTCCTCTTGATAAAATCCTCCACCCCCAGAGGTGAAGAGAATCGAGCCGTGCCCGCGGTAGGAAGGATATGGTTGGGTCCAGCCATATAATCTCCAATGGCCTCAGGGGTATGGGGTCCGAGAAAAACGGCCCCTGCGTGTTTCACACTTTTTATCAGGGAGAGAGGTCTCGAAACAGCAAGTTCTAAATGCTCTGGAGCAATCCGGTTCACCAACTTCATCGCCTGCTCGAAATTTTTGACAATCAGAATGGCACCTCTTCGATGAAGGCTTGCAGAGGCGATTTCTCTTCGTTTCAAAGAGGAGAGTTGTCTCTCCACCTCCTTCTTTACTTCCCTTCCGAATGCTTCAGAGTTAGTAATCAGAATGGCAAGGGCCATTTCATCATGCTCAGCCTGGGAGATGAGATCTGCTGCTATAAATGAAGGCGGGGTGTTCTTATCGGAGACGATCACAATCTCGCTCGGCCCAGCCACCATATCGATATCCACTTCGCCATAGACCAATCTTTTGGCCGTCGCCACATATTGATTTCCTGGTCCAACAATCTTATCCACCTTGGGGATCGATTTCGTCCCATAGGCGAGAGCGGCGATAGCCTGAACGCCCCCTATCCGATAGATTCGATCAACCCCTGCCAAATCCGCTGCGATCAGAACAGCAGGGTTGATCCCTACTTTCTGAGGGGGGGTGACCATGAGAATCTCTTGAACGCCTGCCACCTTTGCAGGAATGGCAGCCATGAGAACCGTAGAAGGATAAGAGGCTTTTCCACCAGGAACATAGATCCCTATCCTCTCTAAAGGTCTCATCGCTTGCCCGAGCCGGATCCCTCTCTCCTCTTGTTTCAATGAGGTCATCAATTTTTTGCTCAGAAGTTGGTGAAACTTTCGAATGCGTCGAGATGCCTTCTTGAGTGTTTCTAAAAAATCCCGAGGGACCTTCCTGTAAGCCTCTTTTACTTCGCTCCGCTTCATTTGTAGCTGATGGATCGGAATTCGCAAGCCGTCGAAGACTTGAGTGTAATGAAGGAGAGCTTTATCTCCTCGGTTCCTGACATCCTTTAATATGGAACGAACTTCCCTCTCGAGGCGAAAGCTATCCTGAGCCACTCTTCCCTCCACCTCGGAAAGGTATCGATCAAATCCTCTTTCTCCTACTCGAAGAAGCTTCACTCTTCCCCCTCTTTCAACCTTTTAATATTCGCTCCGAGTTTGGACAATTTTTTGTCCAGACCTTCATACCCCCGGTCTAAGTGATAGACCCTGGAGACCTCTGTCACACCCTCTGCAGCCAACCCAGCCAGGATGAGCGAGGCACTGGCTCTCAAATCGGTCGCCATCACTGGCGCTCCACTTAAACTTTCCACACCCTGGATGATCGCGGAGTCGCCTTGAATGCGAATATCGGCTCCCATTCTTTTCAGTTCGCTCACATGGATGAAACGATTTTCGAAGATGGTTTCAGAAATAACACTTAATCCTCTCGCCAAGGACATCAAAACCATGAACTGGGCTTGCATATCTGTTGGGAATCCGGGATAAGGTTGCGTCTTGATATCCACACTCCGGATTCTCTTCATACCCACTGCCCTGATTCCATCTCCTTCGGATTCGATCTCCATACCCGACTCTCTCAATTTATGGACGACCATCTCCATTTCGGAAAGAGGACAATGAAGAATCTTTATATTTCCGCGCGTCAGTCCAGCTGCCACCATCAACGTCCCGGCTTCGATCCGATCCGGGATGATCGTATGCTCAACGGCATGAAGCGACTCCACGCCTTCAATCTCGATTAAATTCGTCCCCGCACCATTGATCTTTGCGCCCATTTTATTCAGGACGTTCGCTAAGTCAACCACCTCAGGCTCCATGGCCACATTTTGCAAAGCGGTTTTTCCTTTAGCGAGCGTAGCAGCCATCATCAGATTCTCAGTCCCGGTTACGGTGACCGTGTCAAAGGAGATATTCGCTCCCTTCAAAACATCGGCTTTCGCTTCGATGTATCCATGACGGAGTTCGATCTTTGCTCCCATGGCCTCAAGCCCCATGAGATGGAGATTGATTGGCCGTGCACCAATGGCACATCCCCCTGGCAGTGAAACGGCGGCCTTCTTCTTGCGAGCCACCAAGGGACCTAAGACGAGAATGGATGCCCTCATGGTCTTTACCAAATCATAGGGAGCCTCATCGTTGGAGATCTCTTTAGCATTGATTCGATAAGCCCCTCCCTTTTCCGATACTTTCACTCCGAGATTTTTAAGAACCTTGATAATGGTCTGTACATCTCTCAAGTTGGGGACATTGTGGAATAGATTGTCTCCTTCGCTCAGGAGGCAGGACGCAAAGATGGGGAGGGTGGCATTCTTTGAACCGCTCACCTCCACCTCACCAAGCAACCTCTCCCCTCCCCGTATGACGATTTTATCCATATTAACACCCCAAATCCGAAATCCGAATATCGAAATCCGAAACAAATTCAAATTTCAAATGATCAAATCTAAAACCGCTATTTCTTAGTTTTGAATTTTGTGTTTCGGTCATTGGAGTTTGTTTCGAATTTCGGATTTCGTGCTTCGAATTTTTTACTTTCGCTGCGCTTTCACCACCCTCTCTATGCCAGATAAATCTGGCAGAATTTGTGCCCTTAAAAAAGTCCCGTTCCTCTCGATTTGTTCTGAGACCTTTTCACTCTGTCCCTGCCCTACTTCCAAAAGGAGCCATCCTCCTTCTCGCAGATAAAAAGGAGCTTGTGAGATGATGCTTCGGTAAAACTCCAATCCATCCTCTCCCCCATCCAGAGCGATGATCGGTTCATGCTCCCTCACCTCTTTTGCCAGGGCCTGGATCTCAAGGCGATTAATGTAGGGAGGGTTAGAGAGGATCATATCAAAAAGGCCTCTCTTTTTTGAAGGACAAAATGGATCAAAGAGATTGCCATTCAAAAATTCGATCTGATTCTGGACCCCCGCAGATTTCGCATTCTCCTTGGCTAATACCAGAGCGTCCCTTGAGATATCCGTGGCCACCAGAAAGATGTCCTTCATCTCTTTCGCCAAGGCGATGGCGATCGCACCGCTTCCCGTCCCTAATTCGAGGACTGAAGGAGTTCGTTTGAAAGGAGTTTTGGAAAGAATCAAGAGACTTTGTTCAACCAAAAGCTCCGTCTCCGGTCTTGGAATGAGGACACGAGGATCCACCTTAAAATCGATGGACCAAAACTCCTGACGTTCCAAAATGTATTGAAGAGGCTCTCCCGAAATTCTTCTTTGGATCAACTTCTCCAAGGCCTCTTTCTCCCTCTCCTTGATTTGGCCATGGAGATGTGTATAGAGCCCTTCCCTGCCAAGATTCAGAGAACAAGCCAGAAGAAGCTCTGCATTCAGCCGAGGATTTTCAATCTGATGATCCTTCAAATAATTGGTCGACCAATTGAGGAGTTCTAAAACCATCATCTGTAAACCAATTTGATAATTAAAAAATTCGAAATCCGAATATCGAAACTCTAAACAAATCCCAAATCCAAATGATCAAAATTCCAAACCATTATTCATTCGTTTTGAATTTTGTGCTTCGGTTATTTGAATTTGTTTCGAATTTCGGATTTCGTGCTTCGGATTTAGGATTTGATAACTCCATCAATACTTCTGCCTGGTAGTGTGTCGTCAATGCACCTATGATCTCTTCGAGCTCACCCTCGAGGATGGATTCCAGTCGGTAAAGGGTTAATCCAATCCGGTGATCGGTCACCCTCCCCTGAGGAAAGTTATAAGTTCGGATGCGTTCACTTCGCTCTCCGGTCCCCACCTGATTTCTTCTTTTCTCTGAAATCTCCATCTGTTTCTCTTGCTGGGCCTTATCCATTAATCTTGCTCGAAGGATTTTAAGAGCTTTGGCCTTATTTTTGTGCTGGGATTTCTCATCCTGGCAGGACACCACTATTCCCGTGGGGAGATGAGTAATCCGGACAGCGGAGTCCGTGGTGTTCACACTCTGACCGCCTGGCCCTGAGGATCTGAAGATATCAATTCGAAGGTCATTGGGATCGATCTGGACATCCACCTCTTCTGCCTCTGGAAGAATAGCTACCGTAACCGTCGAAGTATGAATGCGGCCTTGAGATTCTGTCACGGGAACCCTCTGAACACGGTGGACGCCGCTTTCAAATTTCAGTCGGCTGTAGACCCCTTTCCCCTCGATCAGGGCGATGATCTCTTTGAACCCGCCCACACCCGTGTAATGGCGGCTCAGTATCTCCATTCGCCAACCTTGCTTTTCTGCAAACTTGGAATACATCCTGAAGAGATCCCCTGCAAAAAGCCCTGCCTCCTCTCCTCCGGTTCCTGCACGGATTTCGAGCAGGATGTTTTTTCCGTCTTTAGGATCTTTGGGGAGAAGTGCCGTTTTCAACTCTTCCTCGACCTTTTCCTTCTCCTGGGTCAGCCGATTGAGTTCCTCTTTGGCCAACCGTTTCATCTCTTCATCTTCCTCGTCCGAAAGGAGGTGTTGGCTTCCCTTGATCTCCTCTTCTAATTTTTTAAGTCTTCGGTAGAGATCGACCACCTTCCCCAGTTCCGCATACTCCTTAGCAGTTTTCTGGAACTCATCCTGTTTCGTGATCAATTCAGGTTGGCCGAGAAGGTGCGAGAGTGTTTCATAACGGCGCTCAACCTCTTCTAATTTTTCAAACATCTTTTCTTCCTCAAAACAATTTCAAATGCTAAAATTTTTTTCTGACAAATTTTGCTATTTGAGCTTTAGCGGCTGCTGAAAAAGTCCTCGAGCGAAATTTCTTGTCATTCCTGCGGAAGCAGGCAGCCGGTATTTTTAACCGATTCTGGACTCGCGCTCCCCGCTTTCGCGGGGACAAGTTTACCCCTGCAGAGGCAGGGGCGGGAGTGACAGAAAATGGGGCTTTTCGGCAACCGATTAGATTTAATTTGAACTTTGAGCATTTGACATTGCCTTTCTTTATCTTTTATCGCTGTCCCTCCATTTCCAGTACTTCATGAAGGGCACGGAGCGCTACTTCGATCTGGTCCTCGGAAGGCTCGCGGGCGGTCATCCGTTGGAGCCATAGACCGGGCTTGATGAAATATTGCATGCTCTTCCTCTCTCGCTTTTGATCGGCGAATCGGATGATCTCATAAGCGAGCCCGGCGATGAGAGGGATGAAGACCACTCGAGAAGCCACTTTATAACCGAATGAAAGATGGTGTGGGATGAGGGCAAAGACCAAAATGCTCACTACCATGACGATGAGAAGAAAGCTCGTCCCACATCTGGGATGAAGGTAACTGAAGCCTTTCACCCGATCGGCCATCAACACCTCACCGGCCTCGAAGGCAAAGATCGACTTGTGTTCGGCCCCATGATATTGAAAGATTCGCTGGATCTCTTTGAAAAAGGAGATGGTCCACAGGTAAGCCAGAAAGATCATCAATCGAATGATTCCATCCACCAGATTGAAAATGATCCCGCTTGTGGAAACCACGGGGATAGCGAACCGCAACCACTTTGTCAAAAAGAGAGGGACCAGAAAGAAGAGGAAGATGCCGAAGCAGAGGGCGAAGGTAAAGGTAAGACCCATGGTCCAGGAGCTGACTTCTTTCTCCTCCTCAAGGGACTGATTGGCTGAAAAGTTGAGAGCCTTCATCCCTAAAACCAGGGCGGAGAGCAAGTTCATCACTCCTCTGATCAAGGGAAGTTTGGAAAAGAATTTCTTTTCAGAAAAGAAGTCCAGCTTCTCCCGTTTCACTACAATTTGGCCATTGGGCCTCCGGACCGCAATGGCCATCGAATTGGGAGATCTCATCATCACCCCTTCGATCACAGCCTGTCCGCCGACTCGAAGGCGATCCTCCCTTTTTTTAGAGATAGATGGATTGGATAGAGAATGTCCCTGTCCGGGATCTTTTCTCCCAAAGAACATTTAAACCCTCCAAATGAACTAATGTTGAATGCCTGTTAAAAAAATGACAGACGGAAAGACAGGAGTATAGGATGAACCTCTGGTCCCCAAGAGAGAGGGTTGTCCAAAGGTGGTGGATCGGGATGAGTCGTGATGAATGGGGAAGTCTGAATTATTTCTTCTGATTTTCTTTTTTTCCATATTTTTTCTGAAACCGTTCAATTCTTCCAGCGGTATCTAAAAATTTTTGTTTTCCGGTGAAGAAAGGATGGCAGTTGGAGCAGATCTCCACATGGATCTCTTTCTCTGTACTCTTCGTCTCGAAGGTGGCCCCGCAGGCACATTTAATCACCGTATCAAAAATCTTGGGGTGAATATCTTTTTTCATCTGAATGGCCTCCAGCTTCTATTTTACTGATTTTCCACAAATTTTCAACTTCTTTTTATCACTTCTTTTTATCAAAGGATGCCATTGGCATTCTGCTGTCAGCTGTCAGCCGAATGCTGGAAGTGAAAATTTATTGATTCATGGAGTCGAGGAATTCTCGATTGTTCTTGGTGGCTTGCATCTTCTCCAATAGAAATTCCATGCTTTCTACGGTGTTCATCGGTTGAAGGACCTTTCTCAAGAGCCAGATGCGGTTGAGATCGTTGCGGTCGAGGAGTAACTCCTCTTTTCGAGTACCGGAGCGTTGAATGTCGATGGAGGGAAAAACCCTCCGGTCCACCAGGCGCCGGTCTAAATTGATCTCCATGTTTCCTGTCCCTTTGAACTCTTCGAAGATCACCTCATCCATACGGCTTCCTGTGTCGACCAGGGCTGTCCCGATAATGGTGAGGCTCCCGCCTTCTTCAATATTTCTAGCCGCGCCAAAAAAACGCTTTGGTCGCTGAAGGGCATTGGCATCAATTCCTCCAGAGAGGACCTTCCCGCTGGGCGGGACAACCGTATTATAAGCCCTGGCAAGGCGTGTGATGCTATCAAGAAGAATGACCACATCCTTTTGATGTTCCACCAACCGCTTTGCCTTTTCGATCACCATCTCCGCCACCTGAACGTGGCGCGAGGCGGGTTCGTCAAAAGTGGAACTGATGACCTCTGCATTGACGGACCGTTCCATATCGGTTACCTCCTCGGGACGTTCATCAATGAGAAGGACGATCAGAGTGATCTCTTTATGGTTGGAGGTGATGCTATGGGCGATCGACTGGAGAAGCATTGTCTTACCGGTCCTTGGCGCAGCAACGATGAGCCCCCGTTGTCCTTTTCCAATGGGCGTGAGAAGGTCCATCACCCGAGCGGAGTAATTTTTAGAACCATTGGCCGCTTCCAAATGAATTTTATCCTGAGGATAAAGGGGGGTGAGATTGTCGAAGAGAATCTTATCCCTCGCCACCTCCGGGTCTTCATAGTTGACCAATTCAACTTTCAACATGGCGAAGTACCGCTCGGTATCTTTAGGCGGTCGAATCTGACCCGAGACCGTATCACCCGTTCGAAGGTTGAATCGCCGGATCTGGGATGGGGAGATGTAAATATCATCTGGTCCGGGCAGATAATTGTAATCAGGGGCTCTCAGAAAACCAAACCCATCAGGAAGGATTTCCAACACCCCTTCTCCAAAGATCAGACCATTTTTCTCCGTCTGGGCTTGAAGAATAGCAAAGATCAACTCCTGCTTTCTCATCCCGCTGGCCCCTTCTACATTGAGCTCCTTGGCGATTTTGTACAATTCATTAATCTTCAACTTTTTCAAATCCTTGATGTTCATAGTTTTTTCCTTTATCCTCCCCTTTTGCAGTTAACGATAAGCACCTGCCTGCGGCAGGCAGGCTTAGCGTCTTTTATTTTTCTGAAGAACAATCTTTTTTAACTCTTTAAAAACCTCCTTCGTCCTTTTCCTCGTCTCTTCGAGAGATCCCTCATTTCGAATGACAAAGTCTGCAAATTTCAACTTCTCCTCAAGGGGCATCTGAGAGGAAACGATTCTCAGGGCTTCCTCGGGGCTTGTCCCATCCCGGTCTTTTAGCCTTTCGATTTGCTGGGTCTGGGTTGAAGTGACCACAATCAGTTTATCCATCTCACGGTGATCCCCAAGCTCGACGATGAGCGGCGCATCGATCATCACGATTGCCTCGGGATCCTTTTGCCCGATCTCCTTCGCTCTTCGATCCATCTCCTCCTTGATCCGAGGATGAAGAACCTGGTTCAGGAGTTTCCTCTGCTCAGGATCGGCAAAGACTTTTTCTGCCAATTTCTTTCGATGAATGGATCCATCCTCTCGAAGGATTTCCTGACCAAATGCCCTGATTAACTCATTCCAGGCGGGTTTGTGGGGTTGAACCAGTTCCCTGGCAATCTGGTCTGCATCGATGATATAAGCGCCCTCTTCTTTTAAGACTTGGGAGACAGCCGTCTTTCCGCTCGCCACCCCTCCCGTCAATCCGACGATGAGCATTCTTCTTGGAGTCTCCTAAATATCGAGGCGTTGGACATAGAGGGCATTCTCCTCGATGAATTGGCGCCTTTGCTCCACCTCATCGCCCATTAAGATGCTGAAGATTTCATCGGCAGCGACGGCATCTTCTACCTTCACTTTGAGGATTGTCCGGGTTTCTGGGTTCATCGTGGTTTCCCAGAGTTGTTCGGGGTTCATCTCTCCCAACCCTTTATATCGTTGGATGCTCAGCCCCTCCCTTCCCAATTGATTCAGGGATTGAAGTAGTCCTTCCTCTTGATCGATGGTCAGGTTCTTTCCTTTCTCCACCAAGGTATAGGGGGGAGGAGCCATTTCTTGGATCTCTTGACGAACCTGAAAGAGATGGCGATATTCAACGGAGGAGATGAGATCCCAATGGACTCGGCTTCGCAGATCTTTTCCATTCGATTCTTGAACTTCAAAACCGAAGAGGTTGTGCTCTTCATCCCAAACCAGATCGAAGACCTCAAAACCACTCTTTCTCAATCGCTTCTGAAGCTCGGCAATCTTCCCCTTCTCCTCAAAAGTCGATTTGTTCCGAACTCCATTTTCAAGCAGGAATCTGATGAGGGATCGGGAATACCCCTTTTTCTGGATCCGTTGAATCAAATCATGATAGGTATAAATCTTTTCTAAAAGTAAGTTGAGCCTCTTGTCAGTCAGTTTTTTATTCGTGGACTGAACGATCACCTCACTCTTGTTGATGGCCCGGTTCATGAGATCTCGGTTGAAGGCTTCTTCATCCTTAATATAGGTCTCGCTCTTTCCCTCAATCACTTTGAAGAGCGGAGGCTGGGCAATGTAGAGATGTCCCCTTTCGATCACCTCTGGCATATGGCGATAGAAAAAGGTGAGGAGTAAGGTTCGGATATGGGATCCATCTACATCCGCATCGGTCATGATGATGATGCGGTGGTAACGAAGTCGATGGATATCATAGTCCTCCTTCCCAATCCCTGCCCCCAAGGCGGAGATGAGGAGGCGAATTTCTTCGTTGGCCAACATCTTATCAAAACGAGCCTTTTCCACGTTGAGGATTTTCCCTTTAAGGGGAAGGATGGCCTGGATGGTTCGATCCCGGCCCTGTTTGGCGGAACCTCCTGCTGAATCGCCTTCCACAATAAAGATCTCGCTGAGCGCAGGATCCTTCTCCTGACAATCGGCCAATTTTCCGGGGAGGGATCCTCCTTCCAGGGCCCCTTTTCGACGGCTCAGTTCCCGTGCCTTCCGAGCGGCTTCTCTGCCCCGAGCGGCATCGATCACTTTTGAGATGATCTTTCTGGCGACGCTTGGATTCTCTTCAAAGTAACTCCCCAGTTTTTCATTGACCAGGGCCTCCACCAATCCCTTCACCTCGCTGTTCCCCAGTTTCGTTTTGGTCTGCCCTTCAAATTGAGGTTCTGGAATTTTTACACTGATCACTCCGGCCAATCCTTCTCGTATATCTTCTCCCGTGAGGTTCTCTTTAACGCCCTTGAGAAGATTGGCGCTGGTCGCATATTGATTGATCGTACGAGTGAGGGCGCTTTTAAAGCCGATGAGGTGGGTTCCCCCTTCATTCGTATTGATGTTGTTGGCGAAGGAAAAGAGGTTTTCGGCATATCCGTCGTTATACTGGAAGGAAATCTCCACGTCGATTCCATTCTTGACGCCTTGTACGAAGATGGGTTTCGGATGGATACAATTCTTATTTTTATTAAGGTATTCGATGAAGGAGATGATTCCTCCTTTGTAAAAGAAATCATGCCGCTTTTCTGAACGTTCATCCTCAATGCTGATGGAGAGCCCTTTGTTTAAAAAAGCCAATTCTCTTAAGCGCTGGGAGAGGATGTCGAAACTGAAATTGTCGGTTTCAAAGATTTGGCTGTCCGGTTTGAAACGAATCTGAGTTCCGGTATGTTTGGTTTTTCCGATCACTTCCAGTTTTGTTTTGATATCTCCCCTCTCATAAATCTGATGATAAACCTTCCCGTCCCTTCGTATCTCCAAGTCAATAAATTCGGAGAGGGCGTTGACCACCGAGAGCCCCACCCCATGGAGACCTCCGGAGATCTTGTAGCTGCGGTTATCAAATTTGCCTCCCGAGTGGAGTTTGGTCATTACCACCTCGACAGCAGGACGATTCTCTTTCTCGTGGAGATCGACGGGAATGCCCCGGCCGTCATCTCGGACGGTAACGCTGTTATCGATATGAATGATCACGTCGATCTTGGAACAATATCCCTCCAGGGCTTCATCGATACTGTTATCCACCAATTCATGAACCAAATGGTGAAGGCCTTCGACTCCGGTATTTCCAATATACATCGCAGGCCTTTTGCGGACGGCTGCCAATCCTTCCAGGATCTTGATCTGCTCCGCCGTATATTTTTCCGACTGTTCTTTCATCCCTTCTCCTTGACGATCTATTTAAAGCCTCATCGGCATGATGATACAAAATTGATTGGAGAGCCCCGTGGCGGAAGAGGAAGGTCTAAGTATCCCGGGACTTCCTTCATCCTTCAACTCCATGAGGACTTCTTCTGTATCCATCACGTTGAGCGCCTCGATTAAATATCTGGCGTTAAATCCAACCTCAAGGGGAGGTCCTTCGTAAACCACCTCGACCTCTTCTTTAGCATCTCCAAAGTCTTGATGAGTGGAAGACATCTCCATAGAATTTTTTTTAAGAGAAAATTTTACTCCCTCCATCTTTTCGCTGGCCATGGTAGAAACTCGCTTCAGAGAGCTGTACATCCTCGCTTTTACCATCACTATTTTTTTATCATTCCCTTTTGGAACCACTTGCTCATATTCTGGAAATTCTCCATCGATCAATCGAATGACGGTGAGTGATTTTCCCATTTTAAAAAAACCATGGGTGGAGTTGAAATAGATTCCCATCTCTCCTTCCCCATCTCCATCTCCAATGATTTTTTTAATCTCCAAGACTCCTTTTTTGGGAATGATAATTCCTTTTTCCTCAATGCCGTGGATTTTTTGGTTCTCTCGATCGACAAGAGAAAGGCGATGACCATCCGTAGCGACCATTCTTAGTATCTCCTTTCCACCTTGCTTGCTCTGTGCAAAGAGAACCCCATTAAGGTGATACCGAGATTCTTCATTGGAGGCAGCAAAAACCGTTTTTTCTATCATCTCTCGAATGAGTCGAGTCGAGACCGCAGAAAAATTTTCCTCTTGGTAGGCGGGAAGAGAAGGAAATTCTTCTGGATCTAACCCCGCAAGATTAAAAATGGATTTTCCACATTGAAGGGTAATCCATTGATTATCTTTCTTCTGTATATGGATGGTCTCCTCGGGTAATTCCCTTACAATTTCATATAATTTCTTTGCTGAAACAGAGGCCTTTCCTTTTTGATGAATTTTTGCCATTAATTCTTCACGGATTCCTGTTTCTAAATCTGTTCCAGTAATATAGAGAGAGTTTTCCTCCCACTCTAATAACATGTGGGATAGAATGGGAAGGGTTGTTTTTCTTCCTGCTACACTTTGCATTAAACCTAATCCTTTTAGGAACTCCTTTTTGTCAATTTCAAAATTCATCATGTTTGCCTCCTAATATTATTCTTTATCTTCTTAAACCGTCTCCGTCGTCTATGTCTGTGGAAATGAAGAAAAAGGTCCTAACTTAAAAAAAAGAAATAGCATTTACATGTTGAATCTTCGCTCAAGGGGTTTGGGAAATCTATTTCATTTTAAAAAATGGACCCTCTCTCCTCGTTCATTCACAACATTTCCACCTTATTTATGATTTAATTCGACCTTGCAAAGTTTCTATCATTTCTTTAAAGGATGTCTCTTGGGACATCTTTTCTTCCACTTTTTTGATGGAATGAAGAACGGTCGAATGATCTTTTCCTCCAAATTTATCTCCAATTTCAAGTAACGAGGCATTGGTTAATTTTCGGGAAAGATACATAGAGATCTGTCGAGGGACCACATACCCTTTATTTTTTCTTTTCACCTTTAGATCTGAAATTTTAATATTGAAAAAGGTTGAAACAACTTTTTGAACTAGATCGATAGAGACGAACTCCTCTTTGGGTTTAATAATATTTTTTAAAACCTCTTTGGCTAACTGGATATCAATGGGTGTTTTGGTGAGGGAAGCAAAGGCGCCGATACGAATGAGGGATCCCTCTAAAACCCTAATATTGGAATCAATTTGAGAAGCGAGAAAGAAAGCGACATCATTGGGGAGAGAGATATTTTCCATTTCGGCTTTCTTTCTTAAAATAGCGACCTTGGTTTCGATGTCTGGAGGTTGAATGTCAGCGATCAAACCCCATTCAAAACGAGATCGGAGTCGTTCTTCGAAGTTGGGGATATCTTTTGGAAACTTATCGCTGGTGACGACGATTTGCTTCCGTGCTTCATAAAGGGAGTTGAAGGTGTGGAAAAATTCGGCTTGGGTCCTCTCTTTTCCAGCAATGAACTGGATGTCATCGATCAAGAGGATGTCCATCCTTCTAAATTTATTTCGAAACTCATCCATCTTCTCATAGCGGAGCGAATTGATCAACTCATTGGTGAACTCTTCCGAGGAGATGTAGCAGATCTTCCTCACCTCTGGAAGAATGCGATGCTGTAGAATATGATTTCCGATGGCGTGAAGAAGATGGGTTTTCCCCAATCCCACCCCCCCATAGATAAAAAGGGGATTGTAATTCTTGGCCGGTAAATCAGCCACGGCCAGACAGGCCGCATTGGCAAACTGATTGCTCGCTCCTACCACAAAATGGTCGAACGTATATTTTGGATTAAAGATCGGTTGAAAAGATTGAAAGGCCTGCTGATCATAGCTTGGCAAAGGTTGGGAGATCGGTTCCTTTCCATTCATCTTTTCATTTCTGATTCGGAATTGGAGTTGACAAGGTAAATGGGTGAAGAGAGAGATCGCATCTTTAATATGGAGGGAATAGTGTTCGTTGATCCACTCTTTGAAGAATCGATTCGGGACCTCTAACTCAACCTTTTCTCCTTCCATTGAGATAAAATGAATGGGCTTGATCCAAATGTCGAAATTCTGTTGACCGACCCTTTCCCTTAAAGAATCGATCGCCTTAGGCCATAAATCTTCCATGGAATCGACCCTGTTGGTTTGAAATGTTAGATGAAGGGTATCGATGGAATGGGCAGGACAGACCCCAAAAAGAAAATCTCTTCATTTTCAATTAGTTATAAGTCTCTTTGCACAATGTTTCCACAACTGTGGATAAATGAAATTAAAGACAAAGAGGGGAAAAAATTGAGGATTATTTAATTGTATTGTAATTTGACATCAAATACTAACTCCGTAATTTAAAAAAATCAAGTTTTTTTTAATGCCCTTTATTCTTTCTCTGCCAACCTCGCGACAGCAACCACCCTTTCCCCCTCTTCAATGGTGATGAGCCTCACCCCTTGAGTACTTCTTCCTTGAATAGGGATATCCACGGCTCGCAAACGGATAATTTTCCCTTTGTTGGAGATGACCATCAATTCATCTTCATCTACGACGGTTTTAATGCCTATCACATCTCCAGTTTTTTGCGTTCTCTTCACTGTAAAGATGCCGGATCCCCCCCTATTCTGAATTCGATATTCAGAGGCCTGGGTTCGTTTTCCATAACCATTTGCTGTGACCGTTAAGATCTGTGTGTGGGGAGCGACCACTTCCATCCCCACCACTTCATCTTCTTTTGAAATCTTAATGCCTCGCACCCCATGGGTTGTGCGGCCCATATCTCTGATCTGGTTCTCGGGGAAATGAATGGCCTTCCCCATTTTGGTGCCAATAAAAAGATACTGTTTTACATCGGTCAGTTTGGTGGAGATGAGTTCATCCCCTTCATCGAGGTGAATGGCGATGATGCCACCCGACCGGGGATTACTGTAGGCTTCAAGGGCTGTTTTCTTAATGGTCCCTCTTTTGGTCATAAAGGCGATGAACTTCCCTTTTGCAAAGTCTTTGAGGGAGAGAATAGCGGTCACCTTCTCCTGAGCGCTGAGATTGAGGAGATTGACGATGGCTTTCCCCCGTGTGAGGCGGCCAGCTTGTGGGAGTTCGTGAACCTTCATCCAGTGGATCTTTCCAGCATCCGTGAAGAACAAGATGTAATCATGAGTCGAGGCGATGAAGAGATCCTCTACAAAATCTTCCTCTTTGACATTGATCCCCACCTTCCCTTTACCTCCGCGATGCTGACTTCGGTAAAGGCTGATGGGATTCCTCTTGATATATCCCGTGTGGGTGATCGTCACCACCATATCCTCTTCGGCGATGAGGTCTTCGACCCGGATTTCTGGGGCGGCCTCCACAATTTCCGTTTTCCTTTCGTCTCCATAGGCATCTCGGATGGAGATGAGTTCCTCCTTGATTAAATTGAGAATCAATCGTTCGCTGGCAAGAAGGGTCTTCAATCGATTTATCAATTTGATGGTCTCCTCATACTCTTCCACAATTTTGCGTTGTTCAAGGTTGGTGAGTCTTTGGAGCCTCATCTCCAAGATCGCCTGGGCCTGTTGATCCGACAGGGCAAATCGTTCCATCAAGCGTTCTTTTGCCTCCTTCGGAGTTTTGGAGGCCTTAATCGTGGCGATGATGGCATCGATATGATCAAGTGCCTTTTTCAAGCCTTCCAGGATGTGGGCCCTGGCTTCCGCCTTATTTAACTCAAAGCGGGATCTCCGGATGACCACTTCCTGGCGATGTTGAACGAAGAGATGGAGCATCTCTTTGAGGGAGAGAAGCTTTGGCTGATTCTGGTGGATGGCCAGAAGGATGATCCCGAAGGAAGTTTGCATCTGGGTATGTTTATAAAGCTGGTTGAGGATGACCTCGGCCACCTCGTTCCGCTTCAATTCGATGACCACCCTCATCCCTTCCCTGTCCGATTCGTCCCGAATATTGGAAATCCCCTCGATCACTTTCTCCTGAACCAATTCGGCGATTCTTTCGATCAGTTTGGCCTTATTGGTTTGATAGGGAAGCTCGGTGATGACGATATTTTCACGCTCTCCCTTTCGGTCCCTCTCGATGATCGCCCTGGCTCGAAGTTGGATCACTCCCTTCCCGGTTTCATAAGCCTGACGGATTCCCTCTCTACCGAAAATGAAACTTCCTGTGGGAAAGTCAGGGCCAGGAAGATGGGCCATCAATTCCTCGACGGAGATCTCAGGGGTTTCGATTAGGGCAATGATGGCATTAATGGTTTCTGTGAGGTTATGGGGAGGGATATTAGTGGCCATCCCGACAGCAATCCCAGAAGAACCATTGATAACGAGGTTTGGGAATTTGGATGGAAGGACCGAGGGTTCAACCAGAGATTCATCATAGTTCGGAACGAAGCCGACGGTTTCTTTATCAATATCAGCCAGTAATTCGGCGGTGAGTTTGGACATGCGAATCTCGGTATATCGCATGGCCGCTGGGGGATCACCATCAATGGAACCAAAGTTCCCTTGGCCGTCGATCAGGGGATAACGGAGAGAGAAGTCCTGTGCCATTCTGACAATGGCATCGTAAACAGCCATGTCGCCATGGGGATGATATTTACCGATCACATCGCCGACGATTCTTGCAGACTTTTTATAGGGTTTATCCCAGTCGTTATTTAACTCGTTCATGGCATAGAGAATGCGGCGATGAACGGGTTTAAGACCATCCCTTACATCGGGGAGGGCTCGACCGATGATGACGCTCATGGCGTAGTCCATGTAGGATTTTTTCATCTCATCTTCGATATTGACGGGGATGTGCCCGATGGCAATGTTCATGGAAACTCCTGAAATGATGTATGGCCGGAAAGAACCCTTTCACTCATCTTTTCATTTAAGTCAAAGGGCAAGATGATTGGTGATTTGTCATCTCCGGGAAGCCCTGCCCTTCCGGGCGGAGGACTTCACTTTTATTAAAAAAACTTAATATAAAAACCCCTCTTCTGTCAACAAAATTAAGAGCTAATCTTGACAATGAATCATAAATATGGTTTAAATTAAAAGTTTAATCATTTCAAAAAATAAGCCACTCTAACAAAGAGGGATTCAATGAAGAGAACATACCAGCCCAGCAATCTCCGAAGGAAGAGGACCCATGGATTCTTGGAGAGGATGAGTACCAAGAGCGGTCGAAATGTTTTAAAGCGGAGGCGATTGAAGGGGAGGAAGAGGTTGACCGTTTAAACCCTGAATGCCTGAGGACGGGAAGAGAATCCATTCAGCAGATAGATGATGAGGATCGCCGTGAAAGGATCCTTCAGGTTTACAAAAAAGGAGCGGATCAGGCAGCCTCAGGACTTCAGAAGGGTGATCAAAGGTGGGAGGAGGATTCCCTCTCGGAACTTTATCCTTTTTATTCAGAAGAATGAGAACACCTTTCACCGATTGGGGATTGTAGTAAAGAAAGAAATAGGTCCGGCGACCTTTCGGAATCGAATGAAACGCTATATCCGAGAATTTTTTCGTCTCCATAAACATCAGATCAAAGGTTCTTACGATATTATTTTGATGATTAAAAAGGGATGTTCGCTCAATCGATATCAGGAAGCGGAAGAAGAACTAAGAGGGCTCTTCATTTTATGAAAAAGAGAACGACCCACGAGTTGTTTAAAGAAGGACTCATCATTCTGATTCATCTCTATCGGTATATGCTTTCAACCTTCCTTGGGCCTTGCTGTCGTTTCACTCCTTCCTGTTCCTCTTATGCTTTGCTATCGGTTCAACGTTTCGGAATCATAGAGGGGGCCTGGCTCATATTCAAGAGACTTATCAAATGCCATCCTTTCCATCCTGGTGGATACGATCCAGTTCCCGAAATTATCAAAAAATATTAGGAAGGAGATTTAGAGCAAGAGAGATATGGAAAAAAGAGCTATCTACGCAATATTATTGACATTTTTTATTATTATCGCTTGGACTTTCATCCAATCAAAGTTCTTTCCTCAGCCACCGAGTAAACCACAAACTCAGGAAGTAAAGAAAGAACAAGTCACTCCGGCAGAAAAGGCGGCTGAAAAGAAGGTTAGTGGAGAAACGAGGCTGGCGAAGGAAAGGGCTCCCGGGAAGCCAAAGATCGTTCCCCAAAAGGAAATCTCTATTGAGACCCAGAATTATTGGGCAGTTTTCACCTCTGATGATGCGAGATTAAAGCATTTCAAACTTAAGAAATATGAAGACAGAGTGGATGAAGCTGCCCTGACAATAAAGTTGATCCAGTTCGTTGAAGAGATTCTTGGTAAGAAAGTGGAAAAGCCGAAAAAACCAGAACCTCTCGATCTCGTCAATACAAGGGAGGAGAAGAATCTTCCTTTAGGGCTAACCTTATTGCTTTCTGATGAGAATTGGGAGGTGGATAAAGACCAACTCCGTTTGCTCGAAAGCGGTGAGAAGGGTGAAATCACTTTTTCCAAGAGCTTGGATAACGGGTTGAAAGTATTGAAACGCTTCAAGTTTACCTCTGATCTATACACCATCAATCTGGAGGTGGAGGTTCAAAATAATTCTTCAAAAGAGATCACGAATCAATTTGGACTTGAATGGATCGGAGAGATTGAGCTGGCAAAACTGGCTAAAGAGGAAAATAAGGATTTCGGCTTGAAATACTCCTTCCTCAGGAATCAAAAGGTGGAGAAAAAGGAGTTCGGAGGAGCAAGTACTTCAGGCTGCGTCCCCAGTTGTGGAACCCAGAAAAAGACCATCGAGCCTTTCGAAACCACAGAGAAAGGTGAAATTAAATGGTTTTCCTTTGGAGGTGAATATTTCACCCTCCTCTTAATTCCTCCTCCATCGAAAGAGATCACCTTATCAGTAAAAGGGACTGAAAAGGAACTGCTGAAGGCAGATGTCATCACCCCCCCTATTTCCATTCCCCCCCGGGAAAAGGTCAACGTTTCATACCAGATCTATTTGGGCCCCAAAGATGAAGACCGGTTGAAAGCATTGGGTGTTGGCGCGGAAAAAATGGTGGATTTTGGTTTCTTTACGATCGTTGCCAAACCTCTCCTCTGGTTTTTGAGGCTCACCCATACCGTCACTAAAAATTATGGGATCGATATCATCGTCCTCAGCATCCTGATCAAAATCATCTTCCTTCCCCTGACGCAGATCAGTTTCAAATCGATGAAGGAGATGCAGAAGGTACAGCCGGAGATGAACCGGCTCAAAGAGCAGTATAAGAATGATAAAGCGAGGCTTCAGCAGGAGATCATGCTCCTTTACAAACGGAGGAAGATCAACCCCATGAGCGGGTGCCTCCCAATGCTCATCCAGATTCCGGTATTCATCGCCCTTTATAATGCTCTTCAGAATGGGATGGAAATGAGACATGCCCCCTTCTTCCTTTGGATTATGGATCTTTCTGCCAAAGACCCCATCTATATCACCCCGCTCATCATGGGTGCCACCATGGTCATCCAGCAAAAGATGACCCCCACAGCAGCCGATCCAACGCAAGCCAAAATGTTTCTGCTGATGCCGGTGATGTTCACCTTTCTCTTCCTCAATTTTCCATCCGGTCTGGTTTTATACTGGTTGGTCAATAATGTCTTATCCATATCCCATCAATATTACTTGAATAAAAAAACATGAGGTTAGAATCTTGGAAGAAGTTGAGATTGCAAAGCAACTCACCATAGGATTGCTGGAGCGGATGGGGGTCAAGACAGAGGTAGAGGGGTTATTAAAAGAAGGAAATCTCTATCTCGAGATCAAGGGGGATCAAGAAGGGATTCTCATCGGGAAACATGGTCGCACCCTGGAATCGCTTCAGATGCTCATCAACCGAATGGTCAATAAAAAGCTGAAAATCGCCATGAGGGTCGTTTTGGATATCGACGACTACCGAAAGAGAAGGTCAGATAGCATGACCCAGATGGCCCAGCGATTGGGCGAAAAGGCAAAAAGAACAGGTCATTCCCTGACAGTCGGCCCATTCAATGCTCATGACCGGAGAATCATTCACGTTACCCTTAAGGAAGACCCCTCCCTCAAAACGGAGAGCCTTGGGGAAGGGGAGCTAAAGAAAATCAAGATTATCCCAACGAAGAAAGAGGGATAAAGAATCGGACCCCCTTGAAGTAAAGTGAATAGAGGCTCCTCATCCAATTCTTCAAGAAGAAACCCATCAAAAGAAGAAGAGACGATTGCAGCCATTTCAACTCCATTTGGAGAAAGTGGTATTGGGATCGTCCGCATGAGCGGTTCATTAGCGGAGCCCATCGCTAAAAAAATATTTAAGCCCAAAAAAGACCAATCCTACTTTATTTCCCATCACTTCCATTATGGGGAAATCATTGACAAAAAAAGTGGAAATCCTGTTGATGAAGTGTTGATTGTCCTGATGAAATCTCCAAAGACCTATACCCGAGAAGATATTGTGGAGATCCACTGTCACGGGGGGTATTTCATTTTACAAAAGATATTGGAATTACTATTAAAGGAAGGGGCCCGTATGGCTCAACCTGGAGAATTCACGAAGAGGGCCTTTCTCAATGGCAGAATTGATCTCACTCAGGCTGAGGCTGTAATTGACCTGATCAGGGCAAAAACCCAGACCAGCCTTGAGATCGCTAATCAGCAACTGAGAGGATGGCTATACAGGGAAATGACAGAACTCAAAGGACGGCTGATCGAGCATCTGGCCCTGATTGAAGCCCACATTGATTTTCCAGAAGAAGAGATCGAGCCGATCGCCTTGGATGAAATGAAGCAAGATTTAATAGGCATGATTCAGACATTAGAGGAATGGATTTCCTCATATGAAGAGGGGAAGATTTTTCGTGAAGGAATCTCCTGTGCCATCATTGGAAAGACCAATGTCGGTAAGTCGAGTCTCCTCAATGTATTGTTGAAAGAAGAAAGGGCCATTGTAACGCCGATCCCAGGGACGACAAGGGATGTCATTGAGGAGGTCCTCAATATTCATGGAATTCCAGTGCGTTTGATGGATACTGCAGGTTTGAGAAAACCTGCGGATTCCATTGAACAGGAGGGAGTGAGGAGGGCAAAGGAGCGGGTGGCTGACTCTGATTTCGTCCTGTTAATGCTCGATGGAAGTCGGGCTCTCGACGAAGATGATAAGGAGATCGTTAAGGAAATCCACGGGAAGAAGAAGGTTGTTGCCATCAATAAAAATGATCTTCCTTTAAAGATTTCTTTAGAAGATGTGAAAAGACTTTTTCCAGAAGATCCGATCATCTCGATTTCAGCCTTAAAAAACAAAGGGATTGATGATCTGAAACAGGCCATTTATACCTCTTTGGTTCATCGAAACGTCAGGGCAACGCCAGAGCATCTGATCGTGGCAAATATCCGGCATAAGACAGCCCTTGCTCAGGCGAGAAATAATCTT
Source organism: uncultured delta proteobacterium (assembly GCA_963820625.1). GTDB lineage: Bacteria > Desulfobacterota > BSN033 > BSN033 > UBA1163 > CAWGAV01. The sequence goes on along the minus strand of CAWGAV010000012.1, from coordinate 6,937 downwards.
TTCAATGCAATGAAAGGGTTGGAAGAGGGGATTTCCCTTGAGTTCATTGCCTTTGAAATTCGCTCAGCATTGGAAGCCCTGGGAGAATTGGTTGGAGAGACAGCCCCCGAAGAGGTATTAAACCGCATTTTCGAGCAATTTTGCATCGGTAAATAATGTTTCACGTGAAACATGTTTTTCCATACCTTCTTCATCTGAAAATCCTATTGACTTCATCCTTCAAGTTTTAATAAATTCTAATTGTCTGATGATTTCTTCATAAAAATTTCCGATGACATTTGAATCGAAAAGGGAATAAAATTTGAAATATCGCATTGAATACTCACCTGACGTTGAAGGACATTTACGCGCCCTGACTAAACGCCAGCAGATGATTGTACTGGAAACCGTGGAAAGGCAGTTACAATACCAACCAAATGTAGAGACCAGAAACCGAAAGCCCATGCGACCCAATCCTCTTGCTCCCTGGGAGTTACGAATTGGGACCCTGCGTGTTTATTATGATTTTAAAGATGACCCAGAACTGTAGTTTATGTCCATGCTGTTGGAATTAAAGAGAGAGATAATGTTAGAATAGGGGGAGGGGTGATAAAATTATGAAAACTATTGAAGTTACCAAAGCTAATTTGTCGCTTGCTGATTATACAAAAGAGGTGGTAAAAGAACCAGTGATCGTTACATCTGGAGGCAAACCTGTTGCTGCTTTAGTGAGCATTAGCAATGCGGACATAGAGACTGTTTCTTTAAGCAATAATCCAAAGTTCCTTGATCTTATTGAACGATCACGGGCACGGCAGAAATTGGAAGGTGGGATTTCTACAGAAGAAATGCGCCGTCGGCTAAGAAAATCGAAATATTAACACACGGCCGATAACACTGCATAAGCTGGTGACGCTTAAATTAAACCGCACTTTAAATGTTTCACGTGAAACATAGCTCCCCACATCCTCCTCATCAACCCCTGGATTACTGATTTTGCGGCTTATAATCTCTGGATAAAACCCTTCGGTCTCCTCTCTATTGCAAGTCTCTTAAGGGAAAATGGGTTTCGAGTCACCCTGATTGACTGTCTTGACTTCCCAATTAAAACTAAAAGATACGGGGATGGGAAGTTTTTTAAGACTAAGATTGAGAAACCTCTTCCCCTAAAATCCATTCCAAGAAATTACAGCCGATATGGAATTCCTGAAGAAATGCTGTTGAGAAGGCTCTCAATGCTTGAAGAAAAGCCAGACATTATAGGCGTCACCTCAGGGATGACTTACTGGTATCCAGGAGTATTCAAATTAATTGAAATAACAAGAGAATTATTTAAAGACGTCCCCATAATTCTGGGTGGAATTTATGCCACTCTCTGTTATGAGCATGCAAAAAAGTATTCGGGTGTGGATATCGTTTTTAATGGAAGAGGGGAGTTGGATGTTTTGAAGCTTATTTGTGAATTGACTCGATTTGAGGTTACTCCGAACTCCGAACTCCGGACTAATAACTTGCCATACCCAGCCTTCGACCTTTATCCTCAACTCGATTATGTGTGTATTGCCACTTCCAGAGGATGTCCATTTCAATGTACTTATTGTGCTTCTCCATTTTTAATAAAAGGATTTATGAGAAGAGATACTCTAAAAGTAGTAGATGAAATTGAATATTGGAAAACACAACTTCATATCGATAATATTGCCTTCTATGATGATGCCCTTCTCGTTGAGCCATCAAGACATATCATCCCAATTTTGAAAGAGATAATTAAAAGGGGCATTCATTGTAACTTCCATACACCCAATGGTCTCCATATTAAGGATATAAATAATGAGGTCGCAGAGCTTCTTTATAAAAGCGGGTTCAAAACCATCCGTCTCGGTTTTGAGACATCTAATGAGTCGACTCAAATTGAAACCGGAGGGAAGGTGAGCAATCAAGAATTCCAGCAAGCGATCAAACATTTAAAGAGGGCAGGGTACTCAGGTGAAGAAATCGGGGTTTATATAATGATAGGTTTGCCAGGACAGAGGGTAGGGGAGGTAGAGGAGGGTATCGCCTATGTAAAGGGGGCTGGTGCCTGGCCAATTCTTATAGAATATTCACCTATTCCCCATACTCTTTTGTTTGAAAAAGCGAAGGAAATCTCAAAATTCGATCTTGGAAACGAACCTTTATTCCATAATAATTCAATCCTCCCTTGCCAGTGGGATGGGTTTACTTTAGAGGATTATAGGAGATTAAAGGAGAATTTGAGGAGAGACAAATGAAACCATTTGAAATCATTAATGATATTTTTATTGTGGGAGGTCCGGACATCACAGATGGTCGAGATGGATGTGTCTATTTGATAAATTTAGGAGAATTGATATTAATCGATACTGGGGCAGGGTGGAGTGTTGATAAAATCATTAATAATATTCAAATGTTAGGGTTTGACTGTAAGAATCTGAACAGGATTCTTCTTACCCATTGTCATATTGACCATATTGGAGGCGTCCCGGAAATCAAAAAGAGATTTGGGTCTAAGATATACATTCACAAATTGGATGCACCTCCTCTTGAGACTGGGGATCAAATTTTAACAGCGGCCAGTTGGTATCAGACAAGCTTTCCACCAACTCCAGTGGATGTGAAATTGAATTCTCCGGAAGAGATACTAAGTATTGGCGAACAGAAAATTGTCTGTCTTCACACCCCGGGTCATACCCCGGGATCAATATGTATCTATTTGGATAAAGATGGAAAACGAATTCTTTTTGGTCAGGACCTTCATGGTCCTCTTCTTGAGGAGTTTGGCTCGAACCTCGAAGATTATGGCCGCTCAACTAAGAAATTACTCGACCTCGATGCAGATATTCTATGCGAGGGCCACTTTGGAATTTATAAGACAAAGAAAGATGTAAAAGATTATATCCTCTCCTACCGCCGCCAATATGGTGTGGAATGAGTAGATCGTAGAAATAAGGGTATTACCATTGAGGAGAAATGCTATGAAGAAGAAATTGCATCCAGTTCACCCCGGAGAGGTTCTCCTGGAAGAATTTCTAAAACCGATGGGTATAAGTCAAAACAAGCTTGCTATCAATATTGGAGTGCCTCCCAGGAGAATAAATGAGATTGTGCTTGAGAAAAGAAGAATTACGGCTGACACAGCTCTAAGATTGGCTCGGTTTTTTGGAACGTCTGCTGAGTTTTGGCTAGGGCTACAATCCCAGTATGATTTGGATGTCATCGCCGACAAACTCGGTGCACGTTTGGAGTAAGAGGTAAGAGAGTACTCAAAGGCTGTATGAAACAAATATTGTCGGCTAACAAATTGATGAAGAGAAATCCGGCTGATCCACGGACCCCCTTATATCCTTTCTCCTACCGAAAAAATTTAATTTTTTTTTTTTTAAAAAAACCCAAAAGAGATTTCAGACAAACAAGTACTTCTTCAACAACCTGTCCTTTTCACCTAAAAAAAAAGAGAGCTCCAAAAAATTCTTGACTTTTATCTATCCTTGGATTTATAAAGACATCAATGAATTTAAAAATCAGCGGAGGTAATTAAATTGAGCAATTCTTTCAATTCAAAGATGGTTTCAAAAATCATAGATATTCCATTAAGGGTGATTGATTATTGGGACCGGACAAACTTTATTAAGCCTTCAGTTAACGAAGCCTCTGGCTACGGTTCGATGAGACTATATTCCTTCACGGATCTCATTCAGTTTAAGGTAGCAAAATTTTTGAGAGATCAGGGTTTATCGTTACAGAAGATACGGAAGAGTCTTAATTTTCTAAGAAAACATCTTCCCGAGATTGAAAAACCTCTCGCTCAGTTGAGGTTTTTAACCGATGGAGAAACGATCTTTGTTCTGACAAATAAAAACAAAGAAATTATCGATACCCTCAAGAAGGGTCAATATGTTCTTTCTATTGCCATTGGGGAATTAATCAATGAATTAAAAGGAGAAACCTCTAAAATGACAATGGATAGGGTTTATATGGTTAATGTATCAAAGAGAAGTTTTAAAGTTATTCTTCATCCAGATCTTGAAGATGGTGGGTATTGGGTTGAATGTCCAGAGCTCCCTGGATGTTCTTCCCAGGGGGATAGCGTTGAAGAAGCATTGGATATGATAAGGGATGCTATCAAAGGACATCTCGAAGTCGAGGAAGGATTGGAAAGAGAGGCACATCGGAAGAAAAGGGTTGCTTAATATGACGGATTCCCATAATCTAAAACCGGAAAGGAGTTTATAAATTTACTCTGAAGTTCGACATATTGTGTCTATAATTCTTCTGAACAAGGGTTAAGAAAATGAAAAAGATTACTAAAACACAAAACTATTCAGATTTCATCACCGACCTAACATCCCTCATAGAACAGGGGCGAAAAGCTGCAGTGCAATATGTGAACACTGCTTTGATAGCAACTTACTGGCTTATGGGAAGGAGTATCGTTGAATACGAACAAAGAGGAAAAGAACGAGCAGGGTATGGGGAGAAATTACTGAGAAAAATATCTGCTGATCTGACTACACGATTTGGAAAGGGTTTTACAGAAAGGAACCTTGAGCATATGCGGCAATTTTATCTTACCTATCGAGAGATATCGAACACAGTGTGTGCGAAATTGATAGAGAGAACAGGGGAGAAATCGCACCCAGTGCGTGCGAGTTTGCTTCCAATTTCCCATACACCATCTGGAATTTTTGAGAAACTTTCTCAGAAATTTCCATTGTCATGGTCACATTACCGTCTCCTGATGCGTCTTGAAGAGCCTTTTAAACGAGAATTTTACGAAGTAGAATGTATTCGTGGAAACTGGTCGGTGAGGCAACTGGACAGGCAGATTCAGTCTATGCTTTATGAAAGAACCGCTTTATCTAAACGAAAGTTATCAGTCATTGCTAAAGCCCATGAGAAGCCTATAACTCTCAGGCCGGAAGATGAAATCAAAGATCCTTATATTCTGGAATTTCTTGGATTAAAGGATGAGTATTCGGAATCACAATTAGAAGAGGCTTTGATTAAATATCTGGAACATTTCCTTCTTGAATTAGGAATTGGATTTACATTTGTCGCAAGGCAGAAGAGAATTACTCTTGAAGGGAGCCATTACCGCCTCGATCTTCTTCTCTATCACCGAATCTTGCGATGCCTTGTAGCAATTGATTTGAAGATCGGTGATTTCACCCATGCTGATGCCGGGCAGATGAACCTTTATCTGAATTACCTGAAAGCTAAGGAAAGACTCCCTGGAGAAAATGATCCAGTGGGTATTATTCTCTGCACCGATAAAAAGAAGACGGTTGTCGAGTATGCCCTCGGCGGGATGAGCAATAAGATATTTGCTTCGAAATATAGATTACAATTGCCAGACCCTGAAGTCCTAAAGGCCGAAGTAGAACACGAACGCCAAAGACTTTTAGAAATGAGAATCGTAAACCGAGTTTAGAGAAAGGTTGTTTAAGTATTAAGTTACCGCATTCTGAATCTTGAGAAATCAAGCGGAATTTTAGCGAAAGGCCAGGGTGGGTTAATAAGGGACCGTCTGTTAATGGTGAAAGGAACAAATATGCAGAACTTGAGCGAAGAACAAATAAAACGCCAGGATTTTGTTGACAACGAAATTTATGATCTCGTGAAACGACTCACTCCTTTAAAAAGTGAGATAGAATGGAACATTGAAATGATTGGTGAGATTAGAGATACAATTCAACATTGGCTTATTGATAAATATAAAATCGTTGATGAGTTGGAATATTATCCCTGATGAAAATCAAAAGATAATTAGGATCAGGCAATCGTGACTCAGTGAAGGAGTTTGAAGATGGAATTAAAAAGGAAAAGAGTTGAGGAAGAGGGCAGAGGATGTTAAGGAAGTGCGCCGTTCTTGCCGCCAATCAAAATCCCGCACTTGCCCTCCAGGCTGCGAAAATCCAGCGTGTGCTCGCCGTAGAAAGGACCGAAATTCTCCAGCGTCAGCGAATCAATATTCACGTCTGGCATGCTCAGTTCCTCTTACTGGTTGACTGTGCTTCCAAGTCATCCTTCAGGATGTTGAGAAGGTCGTCTGGGAGGCCGTGGGCGCGGTGGCTTTCACTGTATTCCTCTACCTTGGCGAGCATGCGGCGGAGGGTGTCAGTATTGATGGTTTTTTCGCGGGCCACTTCCTCTTCCAGTTCGCGGAGCCGGTTGAGTTCTTTGAGATCGGCACTCATGATGATTCCTCGCTGTCTGGTAACGATGCGGGCGACGCCGCGGCCGTCGTCTGGGTCGCGCGCCGCTTTCCACATCTGTTGGATTAAAAGGAGTTCTTCAGGCGTGATAACAATGAGACCTGTTTCTTCTTGTAGCTTGAGCAGTTGTTTCAGGAGTTCCCGACGGCCTTTGATGAGGAGTGGGCCCGGGCCTTCATTCCCATTCATGCGACGACTGTCTCGCCAGCCTTTGTCGGGGTTACGGAATTCCAGGAGTGTTTCGCGGAACTTGATGAGATGTTCCATGCGCTCGTCACCGGAAGCGAGTAGACCCTCGCTGGTTTTGTCGCGTTCGACGACGGTACAGGTCCAGCAGCCGAAGCGGGAGTAGCCGCAGGATGGCGTACTCGTGTCAATCTGGATTGGGCATTCGCCGTCCGACGCGTTGGTGTAAAGTCTGTAGAGCGGGCGATTGTCGCCTCCCCATGGGTTAGGTTTTTGCAGCAGGTATGCCCAAACTTCTTCAGTAGTGAGGAATTCGATTGGGTTGGAAACCCAGACACGTGGTAGGTCTGGATGACGATGGAGGCCATTGCGAATCTCGCGACCAGCCATCGTTTGCGCCCGTGTGGAACTTTCTGCCCGACGTGCCCCCAGGTGCAGAATCGCTTCGCTCCAGTGACCGAGCCGCTGGTTCACGAAGACGGTGACGGGATCGATCTTCAGGCGCTGCGTGCACCATCGAAAGGTTCGGTTAGGGGGTG
>CAWGAV010000011.1:0-42015 GCA_963820625.1 uncultured delta proteobacterium | reverse complement strand
CCAAAGTGAAATCCCGTTGGAAAGAATATGGATTTGAAGAATAAATCCAAAGGTTGAGGTTAAGGTTGAGGTTGAGCTTAATTCTTTCTCAACCTTAGCATTAGCCTAAACCTTTATTTCATGTGAGGAGATACCTATGACTTTTGAAAAAAATTTAGAAAAGGCGAAGGAAAAGGCAAAAAAGGTAAAACTCTTTACCCATGATGTGCATGGTGTGTTAACCCCTAACACCTTGTTATGTGATATTGAAGGAAAACGAAAATATGGTTTTTGGCATATGGATGGTTTTGGTGACCTTTCGCTAACAGCGAATGGTATCCAAATTGCTTTCTTAGATACGACTTCTATTGACGAGGAAGGTCTCTTCCGTGCTCGAGAATTAAAACTGGACAAATTTTACTACAAGATCAAGGACAAGGTAGCGAAGATCGAGGAGCTAAAGAAGGAATTAGGGATCAGCGATGAAAATGTGGGTTATATAGGCTGTGAAGTCACGGACATGGCTGTCATGAAACGAGTTGGTTTCGCTGTGGCCACAGCCGATGCGATCGATGAGGTAAAAGAGATAGCCGATTATATCACCACAGCCCCCGGCGGCAGAGGCCCCATCCGAGAGGTTTGTGAATTCATTTTGAGATCGATGGGAAAATGGGGAGATTGGGTAGAAAAAGTGACAAAGATGGGATACAAGTAAATTCGAGGTTGAGGTTAAGGTTTAGGTTGTAGTTAAGGGTTTAAGTGATAATGGACAGGGGGTAAACGATGAGTAAAGAGACAGCTACTGAAAAAGCCAAAAAAGTTAAATATGTCATCCTCGATATCCATGGAGTGTTAACCGATAATACACTTTATTATACGGAAGACGGGAAAAAATCTGAGTCCTTCTCGCTCCATGATCGCTTGGGCTGCATTGCCCTAATGGAGGGTGGTATCGACGTGTCTTTCTTGACGAGTAAAATTACCAGGACAGATGAACAAGTTGCCAAAATTTACAAAATACCCCCTGAAAGGCTTTGGGGAACCTCAGCCAAGATGGGAAAGCTTGATGAATTTGAGAAAGAATCCGGACTCAAAGATGAGGATATCTGCTATGTGGGTGATGAGATGATCGATTTGGGCATTATGAAAAGGGTTGGATTCTCAGCGGCCCCATCGGATGGGGCAATTGAGGCAAAAGAGGTTGCCGATTATATTACCAAGGCCAGTGGTGGCAAAGGGGTTGTCAGGGAAGTGGCTGAATTGATCCTGAAGGCGCAAGGCAAATGGGAAGCAGTCATTGATAAATTGATGAAGAAAGGATTTTAAGTAGGGGAGCCCCTCGCCTGCCTGCGGTAGGCAGGGGCTCCCTCATAGGGCGGCCACGGAGAGCCGCCCCTACAGGAGGAAAGATTTGGAACCTTACCTATCTTATAAGGACAACAGGGAATTCATCAAGGCATTGGAGGGCTATGGAGAACTTGTAACCATCCAACAGGAAGTAGACTGGGACCTCGAGATGGGAGCCATTGTGAGAAGGGTCTGTGAAAAGAAATTGGCAGCGCCCTATTTTAAAAAAATTAAGGACTACCCAGGCTTTGAGGCCCTGGGCGCTCCTCTGGCCACTTACACGAGGCTTGCCATTGCGATGGGGATGAACCCCAAGGCTTCTGTTCCAGAGATCTCTGATGAATATGTGCGAAGGACGACAGGAACTCCTATTCAGTCCGTCCTGCTGGACCGAAAAAATGCCCCCTGCAAGGAGAATATCCTTACGGGTGATGACGCCGATTTATGCAAGCTTCCTGGTCCCATGGTCCATGAAGGAGATGGAGGGAGGTACCTAGCGACGTGGCATTTTGTAGTGGCGAAAGATCCCGAGACTGGTGCGGTCAACTGGGGAATGTACCGCCAAATGGTCTTTGACGAAAAGACAATGGTCGGTCCTGTGCTTCCATTTTCCGATATGGGAAAGATGTTTTATGGAAAATATGTTCCGAAGAACAAACCCATGCCTTTTGCTACGGTCATCGGTTGTGATCCTCTGGCAGGCGTGGCAGCCTGTGCGCCCTCGCCCATTCCTGAAGATCAGTTCACGAGCATGTTGATGGGAAAGGCTGTGGAGCTGGTAAAATGTGAGACCTGTGATTTAGAAGTCCCTGCCCATGCTGAGATCGTCATCGAAGGAGAAGTGATTCCCAATGTCTGGATCGAGGAAGCCCCCTTTGGAGAATATACAGGTTATCGAACCTCTCCCCGGGAACCCAGGACAGTCTACCGGGTAAAAGCGATCACTTATAGAAATAATCCTATTTTAACGGTCTCCAATATGGGAGTCCCTACAGATGAGGGACAACTCCTCCGATCCTTTTCATTAGGACTGGAGATGCGAAAACTCTTGGAGAGTCAGGGCATCCCCATCACAGGGGTGTACATGCTTCCCGAATCGACCCATCATATGGTCGTGGTGGGAGTGAGGCCTGCCTACAGCAATATTGCAACTCAAATTGCCAATCTGATTTTTGGAAGTAAATTGAGTCCATGGTTCCATATGGTCATCGTGGTGGATGAAGAGACGGACATCTATAATAAAGATGATGTCATTCATGCCCTGGCGACGAAATGTCATCCCATCCGTGGAATTCGGAAATACGAACATGCCGTGGGAACCCCTCTTTATCCCTTTGCTGATCCCGATGATCGAAAGTGGAGCCGGGGAGCACAGGTCTTATTTGACTGCACCTTTCCCCTTCATTGGCCAAAGGCTGATCTGCCCATCAAGGTCTCCTTTAACAAAGTCTATCCAAAAGAGATTCAAGAAAAGGTCCTTAAGAACTGGAAAAATTATGGGTTCAAGGATTGAGGAGGAAAGAAATTGGCACAAAGAGAATTTGATACTTTTATATTAACAGATCCTGGATCAGTTCCTGAAGATCAAGAAATGGAACTGATCGTTCGTGAACTTACACCGAAGGATAGGAGATATAAATATCGCAGTTTTTATGCTGTCGCCCTGCTTTCAAAGTCCGAAAAAAAATATCCTGATCGACTTTGGATCAGACTGGGAAGGGGCCAGCTTCAGGAAAAACCCTGGTCCATCAAAATATTAAAAGAGCTGAACAAATTTACATGACCGATTCGTCCACTTAACCTCCCCTCCCCCTTGATGGGGGAGGGTTGGGGTGGGGGTGAATAGCATGATTTAGTTCCCCCTCCCCTATATCCCCTCCCACCAGGGGAGGGGAAAGTTATTTTCTAACTAATTACCAAAGGGGTTGGGATAACCTTGATGGCCTTTTCCGGGATAAAGGGCTTTGTAGAATATTTAAAAGATCATGGAGAACTTCTCACCCTCTCAACCCCTCTCAGTCCTAAATTTGAAATCGCAACCATCCTTTCTGAATTAGGAAAGGAAGAAGCGCCAGCCATCCTTTTTCGAAAGGTCAAGGGATACCCGCTCACTATCATTGGAAACCTCTTGGGAACGAAGAAACGGTTATCCATGGCCTTGGGGGTTGACCACAAAAATCTTTTCGAAGAGGCTCTTCATAAGTTAGAGAGGAAGCTTCCTCCTGTCCTGGTTACAGATCGATCTCCAAAAGAGGTGATCACCGAAAAAGGAAAGATCGATCTCCTAAAACTCCTTCCCATTTTGACCCACTATTCGAACGATTCGGGCCCCTATATTACCTCAGCAATCACCTCTGCCAGGGATCTAAGGAACGGGACAATTGGACGGGGACTGCACCGGATGGAGGTGAGGGGAAGGAATAAGTTGGGTATCTCCCTTCTTAATCCACCCCTCTCCGAGATCTTTGCCCAATACAAGAAGGAAAGTAAAAAAATGGAAGTGGCAACGGTGATCGGGTTGGATCCTGCCATCCTGATTGCTTCGGTCTTCAAAGTGCCCCTGGGGACGGATAAACTTTCTGTCGCAGGAGGTTTGAGGGGCAAACCCATCCCAATGGTGAAAGCCGAAACGGTTGATCTTGATATCCCTGCTGCAGAGATCACCATAGAAGGGTTCATCGATCCAAAGGGAAAAGAAAAGGATGGTGTGCTCGGGGAGTCGAGTGGATATTATATGACCTTCCCCAAGAGTCCAACCATCCATGTCACAGCCATCACCTATCAAAAAAAGGCTTGCTTCCAAGCCATCCTCCCCTGGGGATTGGAGGTGGACAACCTACTCTCTTTCATCCACGGGATCAACTTCATCCCTAAGATGAAGAAGGAGATCCCAAGCCTTCAGGAGATTCATCTTATCCCAAAAACATTTGGCTCCCATGTAGTGATGAGCATCAAAACAGATGATAAAAAAGAAATTCGGAGGGCCTTGACCTTTGCCCTCTCTTTTTCCAATATCAAAAAAGCAATCATTGTTGACGTAGATGTGGAGGTCGAGGACAGTCAGGAGGTTGAGTGGGCCATGGCCACACGATTTCAGGGAGACAAGGATTTGATGATCATCCCCAACCTCAGGGGCCAGCCCATTGACCCCTCTTCCAGGGAGGGATTTCTGACAACCAAAATAGGCATCGATGCCACCAAACCCCGGAAGGAAGGGTTTGAAAAAGTGGATGTTCTCAAGGAAGTGAAATCTCGACTTGCCCCCATCCTGAAGAATCTTAAAAAAATTTCTTATGGTAAGCTTACTAAGTACAAGTGATAGAAAATAACATTTCCCCTCACCCTTGATGGGGGAGGGCGGGGGTGGGGGTGAAAAAGCAGAGTTGGTTTCCCCCTCCCCTTTACCCTGTTAGATAAGGTCCTCTATCCAGCCCTGTTATCCAGAAAACGTTCTATCTAACAGGGTGAATCCCCTCCCGCCAAGGGAGGGGAAAATTTATTTAGGAGATGCAATGAAGAGACTGATTGTAGGGATTTCAGGTGCAACCGGAGCTATTTACGGAATCAGGCTTTTAGAGGTCCTTTTAGAATCGGATATAGAAACCCATCTGATCATCACTGAGGCTGCCGAGAAGACCATTCTGATGGAGACCGATTGGAAAGTGGAGGAGGTCAAGTCCCTGGCAAAAGTGGTCTATGATATTAAAGATTTAGGAGCCGACCTTTCCAGTGGGTCTTTTCAATCGGAGGGGATGGTGGTGATCCCCAGCTCTATCAAAAGCCTCTCCGCTATGGCTCACTCTTTTAATGTAAACCTTCTGATTCGGGCGGCTGATGTGACCCTTAAGGAAAGACGGAAGCTGGTCGTCGTGGTAAGAGAGACCCCTCTTCACAAAGGCCATCTGAACCTGATGATGCATCTTGCAGATTTAGGAGCAATCATCCTTCCCCCTATTCCAGCCTTCTACTTCCATCCTAAAACCATCGATGATCTTATCAACCACACGGTGGGAAAGGTCCTTGACCTCTTCGGAATCAACCACCATCTCTTTGAGCGCTGGGGCAGTTCCAAATTGAAGAAAGCTTTAAAAAAGAAAGGATTTAAGAATTAACCCTGTTGTATGCGAAACAATAAGCAGACACTGATGCAATCAATGGGTGTTTACGTATATTGAGCTATGGAATATTGATTATGGAAACGGTTTGCTGCAACAACAGGGTAAAGATTCGAGGGAAAATAGTCGAGGGAATCAGAGAGGCTGCTAATTTTACTCAGATTCCCTGGGTAAGAAAACAAATCATCTCAAAACTTTCCATTGACCCCTATCCTGGAACTTTAAATTTAGAGATTGTTGATCCCGAATCCCTCCAATCTTTCAATGCCCTCAAGACTAAGAAGGGAATCGAAATTACACCTGAGGATCCTCTATTTTGCAGTGCTAAGTGTTATCCCGTCCTCATCGGTGGGCTCATAAAAGGAGCTATTGTTTTTCCTTTGGTTGAGAATTATCCGAAGAATAAGATGGAACTGATTTCATCTCAGAATATTAAAAAGGCTCTTTCCGTAAAGGCAGGAGACTACTTAGAAGTTGAAGTGGTTCAAGACTCTTAAAGCTTAAATTATCTGTAAACTAGAAAGCACCAAATCCCAACCCCTATACCTAATATGGTGCAGGGCAAGCACCAAACCTGTTCCTGACAGGTTCAGGAATAACAAATAAATCCCCCTGCCTGCCGTAGGCAGCGGCCCCACCTAAAAGGCGATGTTTCCAAGGAACTTTGCCAGCCAAATCACTTAACAACTTCTTCCTGTACTCTTCATTGAAGCATTTCCCCTTATTACTGAAGATTTCAATCCGAAACCAACAAAAAAAAGGGAAAATTGTAGGAAAAGTTTACAACTTAAAGAATGGGCAAATTCCCTAATTGCATCATACTGGTTAGACCCTTTTTAGGCCATCAGCACAAAACTCTTGTCGGGAAACCTTACACTTTTTAAGTTGATGAAAATTTCTGGTTTTGAGAAAAAGTTAGTTATTATGAGAAGTTATAATGGTATTAAAAATTTGGCATTTAGATTGCAGCAATTATTAAATTGCTACATATATCGGTACCATAGCTTTTACGTTTAAGGGAATTTTTATTTAAACTGAAATCCTAAAAGAAAGGAGAGAATGATAATGAAACGTTTGAGGTTAATTGTATTTGGCTTAGGGATTCTATTACTCCTGTGTCAACCAGTATCAGCTTTGGAGATTTTCTCAAGCGGGATGCAGACCCCCGAGACGATTTCATCTGTTCCTCAAGGAACTTATAGTGGAGCGTACGATGGGAAGTATTTCGTTCCGGATCCTGGTCGGACTTGGAGACCCATCTGTTTCAAAAATATGGGTTGTAGGTAGCTCAGGTGGCTCTCCTACAGCATTTGCACCAACCTCACAGACCTTTAACGCTACTACAGTTGGAGGCCTTTTTCTTCCGAATAACTCTTATTGGGGTGCAAACGCAGGAAAATATCTGACTGTGGGTTGGAATGTCTCAGGCAGTGTTTACAGCTCAGGAATCAACGTATACAATGCAAACGGTACCTACACCACACTCTGGTCGGATACCGGTTATCTTCCTAAAACACCAACAATCGCACCTGCCGGCTGGGGAACTTACGGCGGGCAGTTGATTGTCACTGATGGCGGCCCTGATGTCTATGCTATAAATAGTTCAGGAAATAGAACACCAATAGTCAGTAGTTCTGTCGATCCGTATACAGAAAGGTTCGGGTTGGCCTTTGCGCCTGCCGGGTGGGGAACCGTAGGGGGGGATTTGCTGACAAGTAGAGTGACCGACGGAACAATCTTCGCAGTTGAGTCTGACGGGGACGAATCCATTTTTACCACTCTCGTTTTGGCTTCCGGGACGCATGGCCTCCGCCAGATGGCTTTTGGACCTGATGGTTTTATACCAGGTTATGACCAACTCCTGTTTGTTTCTGTTTCAGGGTCCCAATATGGAGGAGGGACACTGGGTGACGTCTTGGCCTTGGACTCTGCAGGCCACGTTGTTGCGTCCCTAAGAACTAACTTGGACCTAGACAAGTTTGACCCCAGAGGACTTTATTTTACTAATGACGGGAATCTTTTAATCAGTGATGCCTCGGATCCTATTTGGATAGCAACCCCCGCTGATTTTCAAACAACTGCTGTCCCCGAGCCAGCCACCATGTTACTTCTCGGATCTGGGTTGCTTGGACTTGTAGGATATGGGAGGAAGAAGTTCTTTAAGAAGTAAATCAATACTCACAAACAATGGAGATGTGAATGAGGGGTTTCCTGATTAATAAAAACCTGTCCCTTTATTACTGGCTCAAAAAGAGAATCGGAAAGGAGAGTGCTTACAGGGTGGCAAGTGTCTTTGAGAAAGTTATCCTCATCTTTGGAAGAGGAACATATGAGGGAAATAGAACGTGGTAGGTTACGAACTCTACTGGCATGATCCAATAAAAGGTTATCAGTTAATTGGGGTGCTACCGGAAAGGAGAAAGAACCCTAAGAGAATAACCAAGGAATCAGTTTTAAATTGGGGGAAAAATATTTTAGTAACAACTTGAACCTCAATGATGTATTCTTCATTGAAGTAATAATCAATGGGGAGTCAATCCGTCCTTTATAACTCAGAAGGAAATCTATCTTTGATATGAGGAGGGGAAAGGCAGGGTCATCAAGGCTCTGCCTTTTTTGTTTCCGAAGATAACTTCCTGAAACACTGATCTTGCATTTTTGTCCGACAATACAACATTTCAACCTATAATGATTAATCTGATAGGTGTATTTGTTGGCTGAACTCAGTTGACCTTTGGTCCTTTGTTTCGTTCTTCAGAAGGGGTTTTCGTTGAGGCTGAGACTCAAACATTAGTGGATGAAGACCCAGTTTCGTTGGGCTTTGGACTCACCCGCTGATGAATATGCTCAGCGTGAACAATTTGGATCATGTCGATATCTACAAAGGCGGCTGAATACCTAGTCATCTGATTGATGAGTCATGAAGGGACAAAACAAATTGACGATTTGTCATTCTTTTAACAAAAGTGCACACCTAAAACTTCTATTCCAAATAATTGTAAATCCGTGTTTTAACCTCAGGTGAATTCATTTAACTCCATTTAATCTTAAACGAAAGAAGAAACTCAGATTCTTTCTTCGGCATTCTTTTTGCAATTTTTAGAAGTTTAAGTTTGGTTGGGTATAAATTTTATCTTCCATAATGAAGAAAAGATAAACCCATTGGAATGCCTCGAGAGGAGAGAATCCCACGAAAAAAATGACTTTCGAATCTATCATGAAATGGGAAGAAAATTTCGGTTGATATTAGGGATTCACATCACTAAAGATGGGTTTTATCTTGTAAGGCAGAGCGCAACGCATTTATGCAGATCCAATTAGCCCATTCTCCCTTGCGAAACTTTATCATTACTTGGCTGACCTTATTTATTGTCGTTGTATTATCCCCATTTGATTCAGCTAGTCAAATAAAATTAGCCTGGGACCCCGAAACCGATCCTAGTGTGATTGGATATGAAGTGTATTACGGAACCGACTCAAGAAACTATGGGATTCCAATCAATGTTGGAAATGTGACGACCTACACGTTGAACGGCCTGACTCAAGGGGTGACTTACTATATCGCCGTTACAGCCTATGACACAGCAAATAACGAGAGTGGTTATTCGAACGAGGTCTCTGGAATGATCACTGAAACCGTTAGCACCCCTAATGTGCTCAGTGGCCCGGTCAGTGGCATCACGGGAGGGCCCTGCTCTTATACAACTGGAGGTTCTACCTCAAGTCTCGGGAATCCCGTGCAATACCAGTTCGACTGGAAGGGAGATGGGACGGATCTTTCTGCCCGGGGTTCTGCCACACAAGCGAAGACCTGGACTGTAGCTGGTACGTATAATGTGAGAGCAAGGGCCGGATCTACTCTCAATGCGAGTGTGGTCTCCAATTGGTCTGGTTCTCTTTCGGTGACGATTACTGCATCTACAGTCTCATGTACGCTGACAACTAATCCTTCAGGGCTTCAGATCACGGTGGATGGTTCAACTTATACTGCCCCTCAGAGTTTCAGTTGGGTTGCTGGTTCCTCTCACACTATTTCTGTTCCCTCTCCTCAGTCCGGAGCTTTCGGGGTTCGTTATGTTTATGCTTCGTGGAGTGACGGGGGATCACAGAGTCATACTGTTACTGTGCCCTCTTCCAGTATTACCTACACGGCCAATTTAACAACGCAATACTCTATAACCACATCTGTCAATCCTGCTGGGGCAGGGACCGTCAGTCCGTCGGGAACCAGTTGGTATAGGAACGGTCAGAGTGCTTCTGTCTCTGCCACGGCTAATTCAGGTTGGGCTTTCAGGAGCTGGTCTGGGGATCTTTCAGGTTCAACCAATCGTTCTTTGGTTGTCATGAACGGGCCAAAGAATGTAACCGCCAATTTTACCCAGAAAGTGCATGTGAAAAAGCGTTAAACACTCTTTCATCCAGAAATCAGTAAATCTTAAGAACTTTTAGCTTCACTCTTTGTAGGTGTTATTCACACCCTCCTTTCTCAACTCTTCCTTCCTGTAACTTTTTCTTCCATAATTTTTGAAAAGAGTGTATATTACAAACCGTATTTGATGATTGACAACCCTGTCCATGACGACCAGATAATTTTGTCGATTAATATGAAAGGGTCTAAAAGTTTTGTTTTTGTTATAAACTTAACAACAACATAGCATGTAATGTTTGCTTGATTGGAGGGGTACACGGAGATGGATGCAAAGGTAATTGAGGGTTTACAGCCTTTCTTGTCCACAGTGAGCGCTAAAATTGGCGAGGTTAGTCTCGACCGCCTGGCCATCTTTAGAGGGCACAGAGATGTTATGTGGAGATTGGTGCCGAAAATAGCTCGACCGCCATTCACGACGCCCGCAGCCTTTCACCTCGATGCCAAAGAGAGTTTGTCTGCCGAAAGAGGTCTTTATATATTTTTCAGAGATTTCGGTGCATCCATGATGCCCGACTGGATCTCGCAAGGTAACGATAAAGAGGTCAGTTGGCGAAAGCTCATTCTTGCGCAACACCACGGTGTCCCAACGAGGTTGCTCGACTGGACCATAAATCCTCTTGTTGCATTGTTTTTTGCCGTGGAGGGGGACCCAGAACTCTGTCGGGCTTCCGGTCCGAACCCGTGCGAGTATTGTAACAGTACTGGGATCCACGACTCAGCCGTGTACGTCTTGACTAAGCGCGTAGGATTCACCGTCACTGGCCTCGCCGCAAACGATAAGAATGGGGAGGCTCCATTCTATGGGTACGATGACAAAGTGGGCATACTGTGGCCCCCCCATATTAGCCCGCGAATCGCGGCCCAAGGATCCATCTTCACTATACGAAAAGACCCGGGAGAGCCTATCGACCCTGACCTTGTAGTTAGGATTCGCCACAATCATCGTGCAAGCATCATTAGAGAGCTAGACAGCTTGAATATTAATCGGAGAACTTTGTTTCCCGATATGGAGGGCCTTGCTGAATATCTTAAATGGGCCTGCAGATTCTGGAACCCGAACAGGGGATTGATCCCTCTGGGAGGATAACAATACTCTGGACCTCATGGCGTTGTTAAACGCGTTCACATATCACCTCTTTCTCCTAGTAATCCATAACTTTCAGATTTGTGTTGAATCAAAGATAAGTAGGTGAAAAGCGTCAAAAAAAAGAAATTCAATATTCAATTGTCAAAGAGCAAATTCGGTAATGTATAAAAAAAAAATGGTTCATCCGACTTTTCAGTGGGTAATCTGTTAGTATACAATGGCTCCGAGGAGGACTGGAGCCATGCAGGATACGGAGCTTTACCGTTACCTTCTGGGTATAGAAGCACCATGGATGGTGGAAAGGGTTAAGTTGGATTTGGTGAATCAACGGGTTGATGTGTGGGCGAAGCATGAAGAAGACTTGCGCTGGCCCTGTCCGGAGTGTGGAGCCCTGGCATCTTTGCACGATCATGCTCCCGAGCGAGCCTGGCGTCATCTGGACAGTTGCCAATTCATGACCTTCCTTCATGCCCGACCTCCGAGGGTGAATTGTACGGAACACGGGGTTCGACAGGTTCGGTTGCCGTGGGCGGATGCGAAGGCCCGTTTCACCTTGCTGTTTGAACGGCTGGCCATCGATGTACTCCGAGAGAGTGACGTCCTTGGGGCGACTCGGATTTTGCGGATCAGTTGGGACGAGGCCTGGCATATTCTGGAGCGGGCGGTCGAGCGGGGATTGATGGTGAAAGAGAAACGGAGTTGTGCTCATATTGGCGTGGATGAAAAGTCGGTCGGCAAAGGACATAGCTATATGACGTTGGTTTGTGATTTGGAGGCTTCCACGGTGGAGTATATTGCGGAGGATCGGAGGCAGACGAGTCTGGATGGTTACTTTCAGGGTCTTTCCCAGGAGCAGAAGGAAGGGATTGAGGCGGTGGCGATGGATATCTGGGATCCGTATATTGCGTCTGTGAGGACCCATCTTGCCCAAGCGGAGGATAAGATCGTGTTTGATCGCTACCATCTGATGACCCACATGGGCAAGGCCGTGGATGAGGTTCGCAAGAAGGAACATCGGGCCTTCAAGCAGATGGGCAATGAGACATTGACCGGATCCAAGTATCTTTGGTTGTACGCGGAGGAGAACCTTCCCACGAGGCATCAAGAACGGTTTTCGGTTCTCAAGGAGATGAAACTCAAGACGGCCCGGGCCTGGGCGATCAAGGAGAGTCTTCGAGAACTCTGGAGTTACACCCGGAGGGGATGGGCTCATCATCACTTTAAAAAGTGGTACTTTTGGGCGACTCACTCGCGTATGGAGCCGGTGATTGAAACTGCTCGGATGTTCCACAAATATCTTCACAATGTGCTGACCTACTTTAGCCATTCCATCACGAATGCCGTGGCGGAAGGCCTGAACTCAAAAATCCAGACCATCAAGAAGATGGCTTATGGTTTTAGGAACCGTGAACACTTTAAAACAGCCATCTACTTCCATTGTGGAGGGCTAAAACTTTATCCGGTTACCCACAGAATACCCGGATGAACCAAAAAAATAGAAGACAGAAATGAAGCGATATTGTGGGCCCGTGGCTTAATGCAACGCACAGATTGGTTGATTTGGGATACTGAAACAACTGGATTAAAGCAAACAGGGTCAAACCTTATGTCGCTTGATGAAATTATACAGATTGGCATCATAGACCCTCATGGCAATATCGTTTTTGAAAGTCTTATTAATCCCGTGTAACGCAGGATTTCACAAGAAGCAAAAATGATTCACGGGATTGAACTTCGTAAGTTAAAAGATGCTCCAACGTTCCAAGAAATCACTCCAAAACTTCGTGAAATACTTAATGGAAAACTGGTCATTGCTTATAATATTGAGTTTGAATCAAGGATGTTGATTCAGACTGGTGCCAAGTATCAAAGGATGTCTAAAAAAATGGATGATTTTGAATTCCATATGCAATGTGCAATGGTCGAATACTCCAAGTTCATTGGTGAATGGAGCGATTACCACAAAGATTATAAATGGCAGAAACTCCCAGGGGCTACTCATAATGTTATCGAAGATTGTTTTGCAGTTCTTAAGATAATAAAAGAAATGGCTAATGCTGAATTGAGCCCGATCCCAGATCCTTGGTGGAAAACTCTTTTGAATTTTTCAAGACGAAGGAAATAAATTTAAATCAATGCCAACACAATGGCTCTGCCTTTTTTGTGCAGATTTGTAACAGTAATCATTACCTCTTAGGGTTGTCTGAGAGTGAATATTAGTAGGTGAAGTCTTCAAGTCAGCACCTAATTTGGCAGTGTCTGCCAATTCAAGGTTCACTTTTTACATGTTGAAAGGCGAAGTCTTTTAGCCTCCTTTTTCCCAATACAATAACTTCTTAATCCTTTCTAACAGAGCTGGCCGGATATCCGGGTTCTTGATCTTGGTCACTTCTTTCCAATCTCTCCAATCTCCCAATAGATCGTGATAGAGATTGGCACAAGCCCTTTGATAGAAAACTTTAGAATCATGATTCACTTTTTGGACGCAGGTTTGAAGTTCTTTAAAAAGCCGATCCCTTTCTCCTTCATCTTCAATGTGGAACATAAGAACTTTGGTGGACGTTGAGGACTGGCTGGACCCAAATTTTCCTTTCACATAGTGATCCCCAAGAAAACTTTCTTCATATTCTCTTAAAACCTCCAGACACTCCTCTTTATCCTTAAGGACCGCCACCACCTTCCAGCATCGATAAGCCTCCTTCAATTCAATCTCTTCTTTCCCGGCTTCCAATTGTTGATAGAGGTTGGTGATGCAGGGGACACATCGGCCATAAATATTTCCCTTCGTGACTCTCAGTTTCGGATCGCTCTCAAAACTGACCCAGTTATCTCGAGAGTTCCTCCAAACCCTCTTATCAAGAAATATCTTCTTCATTCCTACTCTTCCCCCTCACCCACCCCTCTCCCTGATGGGGAGAGGGTTACAGTGAGGGATAATTTTGTCTTGATCGCATTTATAAATTATCATACCATAACTCAAAATAGAACCCAATGGAGGGAATTGAATGATGCAAAAAACGATTGTACTGGTTTCGACCTTAGATACAAAAGGCTCGGAAGCAGCTTTTTTAAAAAATCTCATCCAAGAAAGAGGACATCGGGTTATTCTTCTGGACACCAACACAGGTGGTGAGCCCTCCATCCTCCCTGATATTTCTGCAAAAGAGGTGGCTGAGGGGGGTGGAGGAAATATTGAAGAAATGAGGAAGATGAAAGATACGGCAAAGGTTTCTTCTATCATGATTGAAGGGGCTATCAAAAAAGTCAAAAGTCTTTTAAAGAAAGAAGAACTCGACGGGATCATCTCTTTTGGAGGAGCCAGTAATACTACGGTGGCCACTGCTATTATGAAGTCATTACCTTTTGGGATCCCCAAGGTGATGTTATCCAGCACAGCAGCAATGTCTGCTTATGCAGGAGGATACTTTGGCACCAAAGACATCGCCATGATCCATTCGGTGGTGGACATTGCAGGATTAAATCCTCTGGTCAAGGATGTATTGAAAAGAGCTGCTGGGGCAATCTGTGGAATGGTGGAAATGGGTGAAGGGCTTTCCTTCCTTCCCAGTGTGGCGAGAAAAAAAGATTTGATTGCCTTGACGGAGTTCAAATTCTCAGAAGAATGCTGTTCTCATGTGAGGCATCTTTTGGAAGAAAGGGGTTTTGAAGTGATCCCCTTTCATGCCCAGGGCACGGGTGACAGGGCGATGGAGGATTTAATTGGAGAGGGATTCTTCCAAGGGGTGATGGATATTGTTCCTGCGGGAGTAGGAGAAGAACTCCTGGGAGGAAACCGGGCTGCAGGTCCGAATCGTTTGGAGAATGCTTGTAAGATGGGGATTCCCCAACTTATCACTCCCTGTGGGTTCGATATGCTCAGCTGCGGTCCATTGGAAAGAAGTGATCGAGGAGATCCTCTTTGGGTTTCAAAGGATATCAAAAATAGAAAACTCTTCATCCCCGATGCCTTCCGGGTTCAGGCCCGAACTACTTCTCAAGAACTGAGGGAGATTGCAAGAGAGGTAGCCAGAAAATTAAATCAATCAAAAGGACCTGTCGCTGTTCTCATTCCGTTGAAGGGATGGTCTTCTCTCGACAAGGAAGGAATGTCTCTCTATGATCCAGAGGCAGATAAGGTTTTCGTTCATGAATTAAAAGTTCATCTCAACCCAAACATTCCCCTCATTGAGCTCAACCTCCATCTCAATACCTGTGAATTTGCCGAGGAGGCTGTAAATCAATTTATCAAGCTTTACGAAGCAAAGAGATCTTTATGAAGTGGTCATAGCAGTGGGCAGGACTAATTCTCTCTTTAACTCACCCACCATCTTCAGGAAGGCCTGGCTAGGAGGTGAGAGGGATTTTTCACTGTGGTAAATGATATCAGTAAAGAAAATAATATTCCCCTCTTCAATGGGTATGACTTTTAAGGTTCCCTTCTTCAATTCCTCTTTGATATCGGGTTCAAACATGAAGGAAACCCCTTTGTTCTGTTTCACATATCCCACAATAAAGTCCAAGCTACTTGCCTCAAGTATCACCGATGGCCAAATCCCATATTCCTGAAATTTTCTCAGAATGGCCGCTCTTGAACCAGACCCCTTCTCCCTCAAAATCACTGGTTCACCATTCAGTTCTCTCAGGGAGATGCTCTTCCTCTGCGAGAACCTGTGTTCGGGTGAGGCAACCAGAACAAATTCTACTGTCGAGAAAAAGGTTGATTTGATTTTTCGGTCAAGGTTCAGTTGGGAGATAAGGGCAAGTTCATTCTTCTTCTCAAGGACACTCTTCGCCATATCCTCAGAGTTCCCTTCATCCAAAATCACTTTGATGCGCGGGAATCTCCTTTGAAACTCGGAGAGCAAGGAAGGCATGATGTAACGAGCATAATTTTTCGTTGTTCCAATTTGAAGCGTTCCTCTCATCAATTTCTTGAAGTCCCTCATTTTCTCATTGGCATCAGACACGAGATCAAAAATCTTCTCAGCATACTGGTAGAGGAGCTCTCCCGCTTCGGTCAACTGCATTCTTTTCCCTACTTGTTGAATAAGTTTCAAATTCAACGACTTTTCCAAGGATTTGACCTGGATGGTGACAGCAGGTTGGGTCACATTCAATGCCTCCGCCGCTCGGGTGAAGCTCTTCAACTTCACGACTAAATAGAAAGCTTCCAATTGCCTGAGGTTCAAAAAAATCTCCTAAATTTAATGCCTCAATATAGGTTTCTTGTGCTTAAAATTCACAAAATTGATTGATTAAAAACCTTTGAAATATATATGTTTTATGACCTATCATAAGTTTTTCTTATGGCATTATAAGAATAATTGAGTTGACTTGTCAATACTGAAAAATGTAGGTTTATTACGCCCTACCTTTTTAGATACGGAAAATCACCAGAGGAAAGGAGAGAGAATTATGCCCCAATATGATGGCATTATTATTGGTGGTGGGCCGAATGGACTCACTTTAGGTTGCTACCTTGCCAAAGCAGGGCTAAAGATCCTGATCTTAGAAAAGAGATACGAAATGGGAGGAGGCCTTTGCTCGGAGATGATCACGATCCCTGGATTTATTCACAATACCCATGCGATCTACCATCCCATGGTGGATTATGCTCCGGTCTTTCCCGATCTCCAATTGGATCAAACGTATGATCTAAAATATATCCATCCTGAGGTCGTCATGGCCATGCCCTTCTTAGACGGAAGGAGTCTCTGCATTTACTCTGATGTGGAGAAAACATGCGCTTCATTTGCACAATTTTCTAAAAAAGATGCTGATGCCTATCGAGAGACCTATGAACGCTTCAAACGCTATACTGATGCCTTTCTCGCACCCGCGACCTATGTGATGGCCAAGCCAGCTTTCGAACAGGTCGTGAAACTCCATTCCAGTCCTCTTGGCCAGGAAATCAGCGCCCTTTCTGAAAAGAAACCAATCGATATCGTCCATAGCATCTTTGAAAATAATCAAATCAGGACACTGATGCTCTATGCCACCTGTCTGTGGGGATTAGATTATGATCTGGAGGGGCTGGGTTACCTGGTTCCACTCATGATCAATCGAGCTTCCAACTACCGTCTCTGTGTGGGAGGCTCTCACCATATGGCAAACCTGATGTCCAAATTCATTTATAGAAATGGAGGAATGATACTCGGAAGTCAAATCATTAAAAGAATCATTGTGGATAAAGGTGTTGCAAAAGGGGTTGAATTAGATGATGGAACGGTCTACGAGGCCACTAAATTTGTTGCCTCGAGCATTGATCATCACCAGACCTTCCTCAAATATATTGGAGAGAAGGATCTCCCAAAAGATCTTGTCATACGGACAAAGGACTGGAAGTGGGAGAAGTGGTCTCTCTTCGATACCCATCTGGCCCTTTTCAATCCACCCCAGTTCACAGCTGCCTCTTTAAATCCTGACCTCCCAAAGGCTTTTATCTATGTGGTCGGTTTTGAGACAGAGGAGAATCTGATTGAGCATTTCAAGGCTTTGAAAAATGGAGAGCTTAAATCTTCCGGGTTTAATTGTTGTTTTCCAACATTCTTTGATCCCTCCGAGGCACCTCCGGGAAGGCATACCGGGCTGATCTCAGAACATGCCCCTTACCGCCTTAAGGACGGAGGTCCTGAGAAATGGTATAAAATCCGTCAGGAACACGCGAAGCAAAACATTAACATACTCAAAAAATATGCTCCTAATATGACTGAAGAAAATATCCTCTGGACCTATATCGCCTCCCCACTCGATATCGAAAATAAGTTCTCTGATATGGTTGAAGGATCGATCAAGCAAGGAGGTTATTTTCCTCTTCAAATGGGATTTCTAAGACCGAACGAATTATGTTCTCAGTACGCGACACCTATTAAAAACCTCTATCTCTGCGGAGCCTGTTGCTTCCCTGGAGGATTGGTCACTTACGGCCCGGGATATAATGCAGCCAACCGGATTGCAGAAGATCTCGGGATCCAAAAGTGGTGGAAGGAACCGGAGATCGTAACCCAGGCAAAGGCAAAAGGTCTTTTATAGGTTCTGAAAACTTATCAGAAACCTCATGAAAGTCAATTCGACAGGTTTGGGCCAGACCACCATGATTGCGTCCTTTACTCAACTCTTTAAAGATCCAGACGGAGGGGAGGCCCTGAAATTAAAAATCGAGTCTTCAGAACCCATCCACTGGGTCATCACTGCCACCCTGGAAGGAGCGGACTTGAGGAACTTCATAAAGCTCCTCTTAAAACCATCCATTCTCTATTACGCCATTTCAATGATGATGAAGAAGAAGTAAAAAAGGAGGAAACCCATGTCAGATACCAGTTACGATGCGATTATCGTTGGTGGAGGACACCACGGGACGATCATTGCCTGCTATTTACAACATGCAGGCCTTAAAACAGTGATCTTCGAACGTCAACATGAATTAGGAGGAGGTGCCTGTGGGGAAGAGCTTCCCTTGCCCGGATTTATCCAGAATACATGTGCCCACTTCACCCGATTCTGGACCCATCCTGCCTATACTGACTTTAACTTGAGGGAATATGGCTTGAAATATATTTTCCCAGACCAGAATGAAGGGATGGTTTATCCAGATGGGACCTGTTTTGTCGGGTATTCTGCGTTCCGTGTCGACCCTTTAACGGGGAAAGAAGAGTACTCCGAGGAAAATGTCAAGAAGACCTACAACGAGATCGCCCGCTTCTCAAAAACGGACGCAGAGACCTATCTCGATCTCCTGGGAAAATATCAGAGAAAGTGGAGAGCTGCTTTTCGAGAATATCGTTACAGTCCTCCCACCCCCTGGGGGGTCAAGAATGCCCTTGAAAAGCTCTGCGACGATCCTGTGGATGGAATCGATCCGGTTTATCAATTTATGACAGGATCCCAGATCGCTATGGACCTTTTTGAAAGTCCTGAACTCCAGTGCCTCTTCATGAGGGCCATTGAAACTTCAACAGGCTGCTTCCCTGGGGATGTGATAGGCCTCTATGTTTTTGTCCATGTGATCGGGCTCACCCTCTCCTTTGAATCGGCTTCAATTGTCTATGGCGGAACTCATACTATCACACACGCCCTCCAGAGAGCCTTCAGTGCCATGGGAGGGGAGTTCTGTGTGCAGACAGAAATAGATAAAGTAATCATTGAGAATGGAAGGGCCAAAGGGGTTAAACTCTCGAATGGAATAGAAGTCGAAGCAAAACAATTGGTGATTAGTGATTTAGGGGTTCCTCAGACGATATTCAGACTTTTGGGAGAAAATTATGTCACCCCAAAAGTGGCCAGGCGTATAAGAAACATACGATATGACCGCGCCCAGATTTACTGGGGAAATATGGCAATGCATGAGCTTCCAAAATATAAAGCAGCTTCCTTCAATTCAGATATAGGTCTTCAGCCGCGGCTCTATATGGGAGAGAAGGACCCTGAATACCTCTCCTGGAAATATCAGGCAGACATCTTCACAAAAGGGTTCCCTGAAAAATGGTACATCCTTGCAGCCCCGGACAGCATCTGGGATAAGACCCGGGCACCTGAAGGGAAACACACCATTCTGTTAGAAGAATTTGCACCTCCCTTACACCTCTTTACCGAGAGACAGTGGCTTAAAATGAAAAAAGAGGTGGAGGATTTGATGTTGAAGCAATGGCAGATCTACGCTCCCAACATGACTCGTGACAATGTGATCGAGGCCTTTATCACCACGCCCTATGATACAAACATGAGACATCCCGATATGATCGAGGGCGGGTGGGTAGAAGGAGCCATGATTGCTTCCCAAAACGACCGATTCAGACCTATCCCAGACCTCTCGAGTTATCGTATTCCTTTCCTCAAAAATATGTACATCTGCTCCTCCAACATGCATTCTGGTGGTGGCATTGCTCGAGGCTCCAGTTATAACTGTTTTAAGGTCATCGTTGATGACTTCAAGTTGGAGAAAATCTGGGAGAAAAAAGGAAGAGCTTATTAAGGTCAAAGGTCAAATGTCAAATCAAATCCAAAGCTCAAATATTAAAAATTTTTGGATTTTGCAACTTGGCATTCATTTGGCATTTGGGCTTTGAAATTTGGATTTAATCAATATCAGGTTGAAGGATTGTTTCAGTAAATTATTTAACGCATTTGTATTAAAGTGAGGGACAATGATGAGACTCAAAGATAAAGTGACAATCGTGACAGGGGCCGCCAAGGGCTTGGGAAGGGAATTCTCCATTGGAATGGCAAAAGAGGGAGCAAAGATCATGGCAGTCACCCGAAAGGATATTGCCAATCTGGAGAAGACCGTAAAGGAGATTGAAGCCTTTGGAGGAGTGGCGAAAGCTTTCCAGGCTGATGTCTCCATAGAAAAAGATGCCATCAAGATCGCTGAGGAAACATTTAGGGTCTTTGGCAGGATCGACATCTTAGTTAATTGCGCAGCCATCTACGATGGATTGGTTCGAAAATCCTTCACGGAGGTCGACCCCAATGAATGGGATCAGGTGATGGCTGTGAACGTCAAAGGTCCCTGGCTCTGCTCAAGGGCGGTATTCCCTTATATGAAACAACAAGGAAAAGGAAAGATTGTCAACCTCTCTTCTGAAGTATTTTTCACAGGGTCTCATGGCTTTATTCACTACGTGTCTTCAAAGGGGGGAGTGATTGGGTTGACCCGGGCCCTTGCCATTGAATTGGGACCTCATAACATTAATATCAATGCCGTGGCGCCAGGATTTACGGATACGGAAGCAAGCCGCCATCTTGCCGATGTCACCAAATACGATGTCTCTAAAACCCCCTTGAAGCGACTGGGGCAGCCCAATGATCTTCTGGGGGCAGTTATCTTTCTCGCCTCGGACGAAAGCGATTTTATTACTGGGCAAACCATTTTAGTAGATGGTGGAAGGGCGATGCATTAACCCTTCACCTCACCATGTGGCCACTCGATATATTTACAGTGCCTTCGAAAAAAAGGCTTTCCAACCTCGGCGAAAATGTTGTGCAGGACAAGAATGTCCTGCCTATCGGACTATAATCATTATTGGTATTGAGTCACCGAATAGAAGGGACAGTAAACCTTTTTGTAAAGATTTATTTCAAAGATTCTTAACAATGGGGGCTTGAACCATGCATGAGATAAATTTTATTCTAAACGGCACCCCGGAAAGGGTGATTGTTGATCCTCAGAAAAGTTTACTCAAAGTGATTCGGGAGGATCTCCGGTTGACTGGGACCAAAGAAGCATGTTCAGCAGGTCACTGTGGCACCTGTGCAGTCCTTGTAGGAGGGGAGGTTGTTCTTTCATGCAAATACCCGGTGTTTAAAGCACAGGGCAAGGAGGTCACCACCATCGAAGGCATTGGCACTCTCAAGAATCCTCACCCCCTCCAGTTGGCCTTTGCAAAGATGGGAGCCATTCAGTGTGGATTTTGTACACCAGGGATGATCATCCGAGCAAAGTCCCTTTTGGATGGAAATCCCAAGCCCAACAGGGAAGAGATCAAGAAGGCCATTCAGCCTCATCTTTGCCGTTGCACAGGCTACCAGAAGATCTTTGAGGCTGTGGAACTTGCAGCCTCTTATCTGCGGGGAGAAACGAAACCCATTGAATTAAAATTGGAAGGAAAGGACACCATTGGCCAACCTGTGACACGAAAGGACGCCCTCGAGAAGGCAACAGGGGCCACACTCTATGCCGCTGACCTCACCGTGGATGGATGTGCCTATATCAAAATTCTGAGGAGTCCCCATCACCATGCCAAGATCTTAAACATCGACAAAGCAGAAGCTGAAGCCATCCCCGGTGTTTTAGCCGTGCTCACAGGTGAGGATGTGAAAGGGACGAATATCCTGAAGATGGCTGGAGATGATCAACCCATTCTGTGTAAAGATAAGGTCCGTTTCATTGGTGATCCGGTTGCCGCTGTTGTGGCAATCTCTGAGGAAATGGCTTCCCATGCCCTCGAGAAGATCGAAGTGACTTATGAACCTCTTGAGCCAGTCCTCACTCCTGAGGAGGCGTTGAAAGAAACCATAAAGGTTCATGATGATCGTCCAAACCTCTTTTTTGAGCAACCCATCATCCATGGTGACCCCGAGAAAGGTTTTTCAGATTCGGAGGTGGCCATTGAGCGAACCTACACAACACAAACCGTTGAACATGCCTATTTAGAAAACGACTCTGGCGTTGCTTTTGTCCACGAAAACGGCCAGCTCGTCATCCTATCCCCAAGTCAGAACATCCACGCTCACCGCAAGACCATCGCAGAAGCCCTTGGGCTCAATGTGGAAAAGGTCCGGGTGATCCAAACTCCCATGGGCGGAGCCTTTGGCGGAAAACTGGATGTCTCCGTAGGTGGAATCCTTGGTCTGGCTGCCTTGAAGCTTAAAAGACCGATGAAGCTTGTCTATACGAGAAGTGAGACTTTTGCCGCCACCCCAAAACGTCATCCCTTTTTCATGAAGGTCAAAGTTGGAGCCAAAAAGGATGGGACCTTGATGGCATTAGATTTTGATCTCACAGCAGATGGCGGGGCATATAAATCCTTTAGCAATAGCGTGACACAGCGAGGTCTCATCCATTCCCAGGGACCTTACCGATTTCCCAATGCCCATGTCTACGGGAAAGCGGTTTATACGAATACGGCTTTCAAGGGTGCGATGAGAGGTTTTGGCGTCCCACAGGTCGCCTTTGCCATTGAGTCGATTCTCGATGAACTGGCATCGGAACTGAAAATGGACCCCTTAACACTCAGGATGAAAAACGGTTTTGTGAAAGGTGATACGACGATCTGCGGCCAGTTATTAGATCACACTATTGGTTTTCAGGAGTGTATGGAGACCCTAAAACCTCTTTATGAGAAAGCATTAAAAGAGGCTAAAGAGAGCACAACGGATGAGATCAAAAGGGGAGTGGGTTTAGGAGGGGTTTGGTTCGGTCCGGGCCGAAGCGCCCCAGATCAATCTGAGGCATGGGCAGAACTTTTACCCGATGACACCCTACAGGTTTGGATCGGAGCAGCGGACATGGGACAAGGTACGGATACGATGTTCTGGCAGGTCGCCGCGGAGACGATGGGATTTCCATTGGAAAGGGTTAAAGTCTGTACTACCGATACTGAGATTACACCGGATGGAAACTTTTCCGCAGGAAGCCGGCAGACTTATGTCTCAGGAAGGGCTGTCCAGATGGCCGTGGAAGAGTTGAAAAAGGCTATGGAAGAAAATAGTGCCAAGAATTATAAAGAAATGAAGGCGAAAGGTCTCCCCACTCTCTACAAAGCGGTCAACAAACCTGTGACTTCGAGGCCCGATCCGAAGACCGGCCAGGGCGTTCCCTGGGAGACTTACTCTTTTGGGATCCAAATGGCTGAAGTCTCTGTGGAGGTGAAGACAGGTAAGGTAAATGTCCTCAAGGTCACCTCTGTCCATGATCTTGGGACTGTGATCAATCGCCTCAACGTAGAAGGCCAACTCCATGGAGGCATCTGTATGGGTCTTGGATATGCCCTCATGGAAGAGTTTGTTTACAACAAGACCGATAGCTTTGCCAAATTTAAGATCCCGAGAGCCAAGGATATGCCTGAGATGGAAGTGATCACACTCAATATCCCCAGAAAGAAAGGACCCTTTGGTGCTTCAGGCACCGCAGAGTATGCAGATGTCCCCACTGCACCAGCGATTGCAAACGCGATCTATAATGCCTGTGGTGCGCGGATTCGAGATTTGCCCATCACGCCCGAAAAGATGAAGAAATCTCTTTAGCCCCTCAGAAGAGGGTCGCCACTTAAGGAAGAATTTTTGAAACCAAAATCAGAGTGCGCCTCATGTCTCTTGAGTTGGGTGTGTGAGAGATCAGGAGTTCTGGCCAACGAAGAGGGACGTTTGCAGTTAACAAAAACCCTCTTGGAAATTCTCTCAAGAGAATTTAACTCAGAAATCAATGTGGGTTCATTAAGCAATAAGCTCACCGACGCCATCCCGGATTACCTTTCTCAATCCTCCAAGTATTATCAAAAGCTTAAGCGGAAGAACAATCAACTCGCTAAGAAACTACTTGACTCTGCAAAAAATTATTTCAAAAAGGGTATAACACCCCGACAAAAATTTGAAAAGGCATGCCATCTTGCATCAGCGAGCAATGTGGCCCCAATGAATGTTCCATCTGAAGC
Source organism: uncultured delta proteobacterium (assembly GCA_963820625.1). GTDB lineage: Bacteria > Desulfobacterota > BSN033 > BSN033 > UBA1163 > CAWGAV01. The sequence goes on along the minus strand of CAWGAV010000011.1, from coordinate 17,907 downwards.
CTTTGCCTTCCAAGAGGTGAAAAGTATCTTGAGGGGAAGAAAACCATTCCCTGCGATGATGGGCCCTCTTTTCCAAGAGGCACGGAGGGCTTCTAACGTTCTTTATATCGCAGACAATGCGGGTGAGATCGGTTTTGATTCTCTCTTAATGGCCTGTCTAAAGGAGATGGGTTCGAAGATCAATCTGGTCGTCAAAGAAGGCCCTTTTTTCGAGGATGCGACCATGGAAGATGCTCTCTTCTTCCACGTCGATCAGTGGGTCGATCACATCTTCACCCTGAATGGATTCTTTGTGCCGAAAGAAATCCGCCCTGCCCTCACGGATCTCTATAAAAAAAGCGACCTCATCATATCAAAAGGAACTGGAAATTACGAGGCCCTGAAGGGCGAGGTGGAGGGAAAAACGGCAATCTATATGCTGAAAGTGAAATGCAAACCAATCGCGATGGAGATCGGAGCGGATGTCGGAAGCTTTGTCGTGAAGCTCTAAAAATGACTTGATTTATTTGAATTTCGTCGGTATAGTTCGATGTGTTTAGCCTGCAACCGAACATCATCTAATTCCATTGAGGCCAATTTATTGAGGAGTACTTTCGATCAACGGAAAGGGGGTGATCTTAAGGTCAAAGTGTCTATTTTGACCCCAAAGGGTGGGGATCTTCTATTCTTAGGTTCTTCAAAAAATTTCAGAAGGAGGTGGGCAAATGAAAATTTATGATGTGGTCCCAGGATTTGAGTTTGATGAGAAGTCTGATTTAGAGCAATCGCCAGCTTGGTTTCTCGATGCCACCCACTCCGTGCCCCCATGGACGCCTATGTTCGGTTGGTTCTGGATCAATTTCTGCCGACATGGAATGCAGTATGGCGCTGAAACCCTCTCCCTTCCTACGGTGAAAGGATGGGACTGGCGTTTTAAAGATGGAGGTGGTTATCTAACCCTCCTCATGGTCGATTCCGATAAAGAGAAGGCAGAAAGGGAGAAGAAGTTTAGAGAAGCGATCCGCCCCTTTGTAGAGAATTATGATGGTCTTTGGGGTGGTTACGTTAAGGAAATACTAAAAAGATATGAGAATCTAAAAGCTCTCGATGTTAGCACGGCTTCGAATATCAAACTTCTTGAAAACTTCGAGGAGGTCATTGATACTTGTCGAAGAATGTGGGAAATCCATATGCACATGATGTATGGGACTTATACGCCCTATGTCCTCTTTGAGCAACTCTGCATGCAGTTGTTGAACATCGATGATACCCATCCCACTTTCCACAAGTTAGTGGCCGGCTTTGACAACGAAAGTTTTCGAGTAGACCGTAGGCTCTGGGAGTTCTCCAAGAAAGCAAAGGATATGGGTCTTGAGAGCCTCTTCATGGGGACTCCTTCAAAACAGATGAAGGCCAAATTGGGGGAGAGCGATAAAGGAAAGAAATATTTGAAAGAGTTTGATGAATTCCTTGATAAAGAAGCCGGCTGGAGGATGGAACGAATGGCTGAGATTAATGTCCCCACTTGGCAAGAGGATCCTACCCCAGGTTTTGAAACGGTAAAGATGTATCTTAAGAAAGGTGGGGATTTCGACTTAGATAAAGACCGTAAGAAGATTGAAAAGGAAAGGAAGGATGCAGAAAAAGAGGTCTTGGCTAAGATCGCTCCCGAGCAGAAGGGTTGGTTCTCCATGCTGATGAAAGTGGCTCAGAATTGCAGCCGTTTCAGTGAGGAGCATAATCATTATCTCGATCTCTACACCCACGCGTTGATGAGAAGATCCTGTATGGGATTGGGAAATCGATTCGCTAAATGTGGAGCGATTAACCAACCCGAGGATATTTTCTTCCTCATGCCTGATGAGGTGAGAAAGGCTGGGATTAATCCTGATAAACTCAATCTCAAACCCATCGTCCAACGTCGACGGAAAGAATGGGAAGAATGGAATCAGAGAGGCAATCCCCCTGCCATCTTTAAAGAAGGGTTTACTTTGGAGCAGGCGATCGGAGGATTAGTCCAATCTCTTGATCCAATCGCCCTCAAAGTGGTGGTGGGAAGCATGCCTGTGCCGAAGCCTGAACTCAAGGCAGACCTCTTGGGAACCTGCGGATCTTCCGGCATGGCGGAAGGGGTTGCTCGAGTGGTCCTCAGGGATGAAGACTTACCGACCATCCAGAAAGGAGATATTCTTGTAGCGATGAGCACCTCTCCAGCCTGGACGCCCGTTTTTAGTATGATCAGCGGGGTCGTGGTGGATAGAGGGGCAAGCCTCTCCCATGCTGCTATTGTTGGAAGGGAGTATGGTATCCCTGTGGTGATGAATGTCTTCACCGGCACCCAGATGATCAAATCCGGTCAGAGGATTCGGGTGGACGGAAACTTGGGGGCCGTTTACATCCTGGATAAATGATATGCCTCCAAAAAAAACGACACAGAATATCATCTGGTTCAAAAACTGTTCGAGCAAAGATTTTCCTCAAGTGGGTGGTAAAAATGCCAATCTAGGGGAGATGTTTCAACTCGGCCTTCGAGTTCCTCCTGGATTCGCTGTCACCACGAACGCCTTCGACACTTTTATTGACAGGGGGAGGGTTCGAAACAAAATTGTGAGAACCCTCTCTCAAATCCCTCCTGAGGATATCCATGCCCTTGCGGGAGCGGGGCGTCAGATTCGAGATCTTATCGAATCCACCTCGATTCCTGGAAAAATTGTAAAAGAGATCAAAGAAGCTTATCAAAAATTAGGTGACCTCTGCGGTATCCCAGATCTCCCCGTGGCTGTCCGGTCCAGTGCTACCTCCGAAGACCTGAAAACGGCCAGCTTCGCCGGACAGCACGAATCTTACCTCTGGGTGAGAGGGGAAGAGGAAGTGATCCAACACATATTGAAATGCTGGGCAAGCCTCTTTACAGATCGCGCCATCGCTTATCGAAATCAGATCGGGTGGCCTCATGATAAAGTGACCATCAGTGTTGGAGTTCAGAAGATGGTCAATGCCAAATGTGCGGGAGTGATGTTCACGATTGATCCGGTCATCGGAGATGAGAATAAGATTGTAGTGGAAGGCAACTGGGGATTAGGCGAAAGTGTCGTCAAAGGAGAGGTTTCCCCGGATCACTTTCTTGTGGATAAGCAATCGTCCGAGATTTTGGAGAAGATCGTTGCTTCGAAAATAGTTTCCTATCAGTTGGAGGGGAATAAGGTGGTTTGTGCGCCACCTTCCCCTGAAAAGCAGAATCGGCTCTGCTTAAATGACGAAGAGTTGGTCGAAATCGTCCGACTGGGCAAGATTTCAGAAACCCATTATCAATCGGCCCAGGATTTAGAGTGGGCCATCGATGTTGATCTTCCCTTCCCTGAAAATATTTTTCTTGTCCAAACCCGACCCGTGACCAGTGCAGGGAAACCAAAACAGAGCAATACGGATATCATTATCGATATGATGTCCTCCCTTTTCAGAAGATAATGAGAATAATAACCCAAATTCCAATGAACAAATTCAAAACATAAAACTTCGGTCCGGCCGTTTTGATTAATTGGATATTGGTAATTTGAATTTATTTGGAAATTGGGATTTGGTTATTGGAATTTAATTTACGATTTGATAGCTAGCCACTCACGGTATCCTTATTATGAAAGAGCTTATAGAGGAGGATTATGATGTATGTCCGAATGACCTTTTTTAAATTAAAAATAGGCAAGATGCAGGAGTTGCGCGAGATTTACAACAAGGAGGTCGTTTTAGCTCACAAAGGCCATAAGGGAATTCGCTTCGTCCATCTCCTTGAGTCTTTAGACAATAAAGACGAAGGGATTTCTATCACCGCATGGGATACCAAGGCAGATGTTGAGGCCTATGAAAAAAGCGGAGACTACGAAAAACTGGTTGCGAAATTCAAGCACATGTATGCCGGGGAACCATTGCTTAAATCCTATGAAGTGACCGCCAGCTCTGATCCCATCATCCTTCGTATATTTTAACCCACTGGGAGGGAAAGATGATTTTTTTATTTAATCAACACTGGGACATTATCCCCGGGAAAGAAGAAGAATACACAAAATTTGCCATCAATCATTACATCCCTACCATGAAAAAGATTGGCATCAATCCGGTAGGAGGATTTTATGTGGTCGTGGGGGAAGGCCCTGGGGTCATCTCAGTGGGGACAGTGGATTCGTTACAAAAACTCCAAAAGGCCATGGAAACAGAAGAGTATGAGAAGGTAACCGCTCAGGTCCAGGGTTATGTCTTAAACTATTGTAGCAGAATTCTTAAACCCACTGGCAGAGTGAAAACAGATAAATATACGATTCAATTAAGGGTCTGGAAATTTAACCAATATTTTAATATCATCCCCGGGAAAGAGAAGGAATATACAGAGTTTATCACGAAGGATCATCTTCCGACCATGGAAAAACTGGGTATAAAGATGACAGGGGGATGGCAGGTCGTCATAGGACCTGGTCCTTATATCGTTGCAGAAGGAACCGCGAGAAGTATTGTTAATATTGCCAAGGCCCTTGAAAGTGATGAATACAAACGAATTACAAAGATATTGACATCCAAATATGTGACTGACTATAGCAGCCGCATCCTCGCTCCGACTGGCCGTATCGAACTTCCTTATCTTCTGGAAAAAATGATGAAGGGGTTCTGAATTTCAAATTGCAGATTGCGGATTAAAGATATATGATTTGGATATCATGGCTATAAAGCCGATCCATCAAAGGATTTTTAAAAAGGCCGAACCCTTTCTTCACACCAGAAAGAATCTCATCCACACTAAGATCGCACTCCGCTATGCCTTAAAACTTTTAAAATCTGAAAAAGGGAACGAAGGGATTGTCATTCCTGCAATCATTCTTCATGATGTAGGCTGGAATGCCATCCCCGAACATCTTCACCTGACCGCTTTTGGTCCAAACCCATCCAATCCTAAATTGGCAAAAGTTCATGAAGTAGAAGGAGCAAAAATAGCTAAAGCCATTTTGGAGAAATTACATCATCCTCCTGCAAACGTAAAAGAGATCTGTCGAATCATCCAAGGACACGATTCGAGAAAGAGACCTATCTCTCGAAATGATCGAATCGTAAAAGACGCAGATAAACTGACACGGTACTCCCGAAAAGGGATGGCTATTGATTTACATCGGTTCCAAATACCACATCGAAAATATCTCATTTTCTTAGAAGGCATCATAGACCAATGGTTTCTGACCTCTGCAGGTAAAGAGATTGCAAGGAGAGAGATCTTTTTAAGAAGATCTGAAAGAGCACAATGAACTATTTAATGGGAGCACGGAACAATAGAGTTTTAAATAGAAGAAGAGTTCCTGCGCCATTGAATTATCTTCGGTTCTTGATCAAGTTGAATAGATGCTGACAAGCGATTGTTCCAAATTCAGGGTCATTAATAGATAAATCCACATCGATTACAGCCTCTTCCCTGATGAATCTTTTGATCCACTTTTTAAATGTGCTGACCAATTCTGGGTCATAGAATTCCTTCCCTTTTTCTCCAGGATAAGACCAACCCCGAAGGGGTATTAGAAAGATACATTTCTTAGGATTTGTCTCTTTAAGAATATTCCCTATCCACTTTGCAGCCTTTATTACTTCCCCTTTCTCAGCTTTTATACCCCATCTAAAATCGTGATGGTATATCTTCCTTTTTCTAAAAGAAAAATGAGATGGGCGATCCTTGGGAATATAGGCGATGGTATCCAAACCCCCAGGGGCGATCACTGCCGGAATGTCCTTTGAAAGATAAGAGGTAAGTCTCCTTTCATCCATCTTCCCAAAAGCTCCTCGAGCTATGTGATCCATCACATCATGTAAAGTGAGGTCCAATATCCCTTTAAAAAGACCCTTCTGGATAAGTTCTGCCATGGCCATCGTACTCTCTCCAACGGAATGGAAAGGAACAAGATGGGTGCCCTTTTTCCTCCAAAAAATTTTAGCTACCTCAAAGTACCCATCTGATATGCCGAAACCAGTGATGGCAATGGATGGGTTATCGAAATTGGGTAGACCCTCACTCATTGAGGTTAAGATGATCACACCATTTGTCAGGATGGATTCTGTCAATGGGTTGAAGATACCAAAGTCACAAGGGGATTGTATATAGACGATGTCTTTGTATGTCCTGAAGCTATGGATGCTGTTGACAATCATCGTTGAAATAATGACCTTGGGAACGAATAGAGGAATATCTTCCATTACTTTTGTTGCCATGAAAAGATTTGTTCCTCCACCGATGGATATTGCACCGGAGATGGGCTCCTTTTTCACAATTTGTTTTAATCTTGCCTTGGCAAGTGAAATTTCGTGACCGATGGTAACATCCCTTTTACTTGTGATTTTTCTTGTGGATAAGTTCAACCGAATAGGATGATGGGACCTTTCCCTAATTTTCTTACAAATGAATTCGAGTTCTTCATGTTTTGTGTTCCAGGTTCCGATGACAAGAAAGTTAGCCATTGTCCTGACCTCTGAAAGAAAGATATTTTTTACGCCTCTGAAACAGAATCTATTATATTTTATCTCTGTTTATTTTCCTACCTTTTCTTTATGGATACGCGGTACCGAACGGGACTGTCCATTTCCAACCATGGCATTGGAGACGTCTCCCTTCGACACTTCCTATCGCCAAATTGAACTTGACAAAACCTTGTTGACTTTCTAAAATCGGGGTCAATTCCATGAGAAGATTTTTGGTTGAAATTTCAAAAGGCCGATTCAAGATCCATGGTTTTGTTCAAGAGGTGGGCCAGGACATCCTGGTCTCCATCTGGGGAGGAACCCAACCTCATATCGGTGCTGTGGGAATGGCCATCCCGAGGCCTAGCTTGAAGAATCCCAAAAAATGGAGCGCCACCTCTTCCAACTTTACCTTTGTCGGCCATAAAGAGGACACCTTGGTAAAAAACATTTCAGAAAAGCTGGCAGCTCAATTGAAAAGAAATGTGGTGGTGACTGCAGGGGTCCATTGGGACGGAATGACTTCCAAGGAGATCAAGACCATCCGAAACCTCGCACAAAAAATATCAGATCGGATTCTAAAAAAAATCCTGTCTACTCCAGCTTCTGGCGGGACAGGTCACAGGTAGAGGAGAAGACAAAATGAAAGCTTCCCAAAAAGAGAGCGATGTCTACTGGAACCCTATGATTGAAACTCTTCCACCGGAGAAACTGAGAGATCTTCAACTCAAGAAGTTTAAGAGAATTTTAGAATGGGCCTACGAGAGGTCGAAGTTTCATCGAGGGCTTTATCAACAGGCAGGGCTTGAACCCGGTGATATCAAATCCTATGAAGATATCGCCAAAGTACCCAAGGTGGAGAAGTCGATGATGAGGGATATTCAGAGAAAGGATCCTTTTCCTTATGGAGATGCTCTTTGCGTGCCTTTGGAAGAGGTCACCGAATTCCGGCAGACCAGCGGAACAACGGGAACTCCAGTCTATCAGCCCGATACCTGGCAGGACTGGGAGTGGTGGTCTGAATCCTGGGCCTACCTGCTCTATGCACAAGGTTATCGGAAAACGGACCGGGTATTTCTTCCCTTCGGATATAATATCTTTGTCGCCTTCTGGGCAGGCCATTATGCGGCTGAAAAGATCGGTTGTGAAGTCGTTCCAGGCGGAGTCCTCGATACAGAAGCTCGTATCCTGAAGATCCAGGAACTTCGAGCCACTGCCATGATGGCCACTCCGACCTACGTGTTAGGAATGGCTGATACTGCTAAGAAGAAGCTGGGCATTGATCCGGCTCGAGACCTCACCATCAGAAAGATCACCTGCGCTGGCGAGCCGGGCGCAAGCATCCCCTCCACAAAGCAGAGAATGGAGGAGGCCTGGGGGGCCAAGGTCTATGATCATGTGGGAGCGACAGAGATTGGGGCGTGGGGCTTTGAATGCACTGCCCAACCCGGTGGCCTTCATGTCAACGAGGCCCTCTTTCTTACCCAGTTAGAAGATATTGAGACAGGAGAGATTATTGAAGAACCCGGCCGAAGGGGAAAAATTATTATTACTGCCCTTGACCGGATTGCTCAGCCTTGCATCCGATTCGATTCCAAGGATATGGCGGAATGGTCGAAAGAGCCCTGCCCCTGTGGAAGGACATTCCGTATCATTCAAGGAGGGGTCGTTGGAAGGGCAGATGATATTACCAAAATCAAAGGTGTTCTGCTGGCTCCTTCAGCCATTGAAGAGGTGGTTCATTCTATCAAAGGGTTGAGTAATGAATTTGAGGCGATAGTTACGAAGAAAGGAGACCTGGACGACATCACACTCAAGATTGAAATTTTACCGGAAGAAGAAAAAAATCGTGAGGCGATCCTCACCCAACTGAAGGATCAACTGCGATTGAAAACGAACCTGGGTTACAACATTGAAGTTCATCCATTCAATTCCTTACCTCGTTATGAGGTGAAGGCCAAACGATTTAAGGATCTGCGGAAACATGGATAAAACGCAAAGGGCATAGAGCAGAGCGCATAGCGTAAAATCAATTTACGTTGAGGAAGGAAAAAATTTATGAGTCGCAGAGAATTGAGAAAGCTTGATACTCGAATTAAAATGATCAAAAAGGCAACTCAGGAACTGAAACACCTCTCTGGTGGAATACAGGCGGTCGACCGAAACGCAGAACGAATCCTCGCCTCGGTGAAGATGCTGGAGATCAACATCAGTGATGTGAAAGATCTGGTTTAAAAGAAAGTTCTTCCCAGAATTTGGAGCCTCTTTTTAATAAGAGCGTGTCCCAGCCTTCTTAGTCGCCACGAGCCTCCGTATCCTCGCTGCCATCTCCACTAATCCCCCGGGTAGAAGCAAGACCACCAGAATGAAGAGGATTCCAAAGATCAAGACATGGAGTTCCGGAAAGGTTCGCGCGAAAAATTCCTTGAAGATCGCATAAAAGAAGGATCCGATAATTGGACCGACAATCGTACCTACTCCTCCCACAAAAGTGATCAGGAGAGCATCAAAGGTCCAGATCGGACTGAAAGGAAGGTCATGATAATAACTGACATGGTAAAAGGCAAAGGCTCCTCCTGCTAACCCAGCGAAGAAGGAGCTGATAAACAAGGCAATGATTTTCTGCCTGAAGGTGTTCACCCCCGAAGCCTTTGCGGCTTCTTCATCCTCTCGGACAGCCACCATTCCTAATCCCAACTTAGAATGGCTGACCCAATAGACAACGGCGACCGTGAAGACGGCCAAGATCAAAAAGAGGTAATAACGGGGGATCAGGTTGTAAGTGGCGATGTAATCCCCGGGTAGATCAGCTACTGTTGGAAGGACATTGCCAACCGTGATTTTTAATATTTGTCCCAAACCAAGAGTGCCAATGGCAAAATAAATTCCTTTTAAGCGGAGAGCTGGATGGCCGATGATCAGAGCAAATACCACAGCCACGACCCCACCGGTTAGAAAGGCCAAAAAGAACGGAGTTCCCCCCACCCATAAAACCCGTGTGGTGATCGCTCCTAACCCAAAGAAGGCAGCATGTCCCAAACTCACCTGTCCTGCATAGCCAGCGAGGATATTCCAACTCTGGGCTAAGCAAATATATAAGAAGATAAGGATCATTAAATTGATGAGGTCATTTCTTTTTGTCAACAATGGGACGAGGGCGAGAAAGATGGGCATCCCTAAACTTAAGAAAAGAGTCTTTCGATGACTGGACAATGGATCCTCCTTAACCAATACTTTTGCCAAACAATCCCTGAGGTCTCAACTCTAACACTAAGAGGAAAATGACCAGGCCGACGACTTCCATGTAAGGACCGACAAACAATGTACTGACCGACTCAACTGCTCCTAACAGCACTCCGGCCACAAAGGCCCCTCCAATGTTCCCCAACCCAGCTAAGACCACAACGATGAGGGCCTTCATTGTCCACTCCAGACCCATGGCTGGATGAATGGCATAGCCGACACTCACGATGGTCCCAGCCATCGCCGCCAACGTGGCTCCTAAAGCAAAAGAGATCATAGAGGTCTTCTCAATATTGATCCCCATCAAAGCTGCAGACTCCCAGTTCTCCGTGGTCGCCCGGATGGCCTTGCCAAAATAGGTCTTGGTGAGAAACTGATGGAGAGCCAGAATGACAATGGTGGCCAAAACCAATCCCGATAAACGGATAAAGGGAAAGCGAAGCCCAAATAAACTGAATCCCCACCCTGAATACAAGACACTCACACTTCTCTCGTCAGCTGTCCAGAGTCGAATGGCCAGGTTGTGGAAGACCAAGGAGAGGCCGAAACCTATGAGCAAAGAATTTTTTATCTTCACCTCTTCATGAAGTTTGGCCAGTGGAGAGAAGAGCCCTTTGTAAAGACCCATTCCTATCAGGAAGAGAACAAACGCTGATGGAAGTAAGGCGAGAAAAGGATCGATATGATAGAGGGAGAAGAACCAGAAGGTCACATATCCTCCCAGCATCAGCAACTCACCGTGGGCGACATTCAACATCTTCATCACCCCGAAGACGAGGGAAAGCCCTACTGCTGCCAACCCATAAAGGCCCCCGACAAAGATGCCAAAAATTAAACTCTGGGCGAGCACTTGCCAATTCATGATTTATAATCCCTTAGACCGATTCCGTGCCAAGATAAGCCTCTCGGATATGTTGATCGTTAAGCATATTCCGGCTATCACCCTGCTTTACAATTCGTCCGTTCTCAACGACATAAGCACGATTGGCCAATTCCAAGGCCATTCGAACGTTTTGTTCGATCAGAAGAATGGTCACCCCAGAATGGTTAATCTGCCCGATCACCTCATAAATCACCTTCGACAAAAGAGGGGAAAGTCCCCACGAGGGTTCATCAAAAAGGAGAAGCTTTGGTTTGGACATCAATCCTCTTCCGATAGCCAACATCTGTTGCTCCCCTCCGCTCAGGGTTCCTGCTGCTTGTTTCTTTCTATTCTTTAAGATGGGAAATAGCTCATAAACCTGTTCAATAGTTTCTTCCCTACAGCTACGGCCTTTGGCTGTGAAAGCTCCCAGCTCTAAATTTTCTAAGGTACTCATTCCAGGAAAGAGCCCCCTTCCCTCTGGAACCAGGCTGATTCCCATTTCCACTCTTTTATGGATGGGCACCTTTTCCATTGCAAGTCCTTCAAATTTAATCTCTCCTGCAAAAGGTCTTAGCAACCCCGTGATCGTCCTGAGAGTGGTCGTCTTCCCTGCACCATTGGGGCCGATGAGCGCTACGATCTCTTTCTCTTCGACCTTGAAGGAAACACCCCAGAGGGCCTGGAGGTCTCCATAGGAGACATTTATTCTCTCTATTTCCAACATAGGATTACTTTCCTAAGTACGCCTCAATGACCATCTGATTCTTTCACTACTTCTTTAGGGGAACCTTCAGCAATTTTCATTCTCCAGCATTGAGCACGATGACCCGATCAGAGATCCCTAAAACTGCTTTCATGATGTGCTCAACCATAATGACCGTGATTCCAGAGCCCCTTATCTTTTTTACCAATTCCATTGCGATCTCTGTTTCAGCCGAATTCAAGCCAGCCATCAATTCATCCAACAAGAGTAATTGAGGATGGGCGGCTAAAGCCCTTGCCAATTCCAATCTCTTGCGCTCAGCCATGGTGAGTTGAGAGGCAAGGATCTCACTCTTATTCCCCAAGCCAACGAAGTTGAGGATTTCAGCAACTTCTTCTTTAGCTTTTCTCATATTGGCCGCAGGATCTCTTCCGTAGGCACGGCCAACCATGACATTTTGGAGGGTTGTTAACTGGTGAAAGGGCTTGACCAGTTGAAAGATACGGGCGATCCCTTGTCTACAGATTTGATGGGGAGGAAGGCCTGTGATATCCTTCCCCATAAAAGTCACTTTCCCTTTATTGGCTTTCAGGAAACCGGTGATGACATTAAAGAGAGTGGTTTTGCCTGACCCATTGGGACCGATGACACCAAATATTTCTCCCTGATGAATCTCAAAATTCACTTCACAGAGGGCCATCAATCCCCCGAAGGATTTAATTATTTTTTCTACCTGTAAAAGGGGCATCTGAGACTACTTTTCCTTAGATTAAGGATGAGTGGGAAAAATATTTTTTGTTAACATTGAAGCTCCCCGCCCAAAGGGGGGAGCTTCAATAAAAGAAGATTGGCTTTCCAGTTTATAATGGAGTCCCACGGGCAAAACCCGTGGCCCCCTGTCCGACGCCCATGTGGGGCGACATCCCGGCCACACGATGGGGCATTCCACCACGGCTAAAAGCCGTGGTCTCCTGCTGCCGGGGTAGTGATTACCTTTCCGACCATTTAGGCATGGGATAAACTAATGGGGCGGTAACATACTCTTTCGGAAATACGACTTCTTGCTTCCCCTTTTGCCACTGGACACCGAAATAAATCACAACCCCTGTTCCATCAGGTCGAAACTTAAGGGGACCGATAACAGTCATCATGTCTGTAGCAGCAATGGCGTCTCTAATCTTAGCTCTATCAAGAGTTCCTGCCTTTTCAATCGCATTAGCCAATGCCTGAACGCACGCATAGGCCGGACCCACCATCACATCTGCTGGTCGATTGAATTTCTTCATATGGCTTTCATTGAGTTCTTTGACTCCTGGGAGTTTGAGCCCAGCATTCCATCCCGGACCTAAAACAACATAATCGCCGTCTTTCCCTAATGCATTTCCCCAGGCCATGGGATCAGGTGCACGGTAGGCAAAATAGAATTTGGGGTTGTAGTCGAGTTCCTTGATCTGTTTGGTCATCGTAATCCCTTCAGGGGTCGTTGGACCGGTGAGCAAAATTTCAGAACCTTCTGCTTTGGCTGCCATGATAAGAGGTGAAAAGTCCTTCATCTCCCTCGGTTGGTCTCTATAAAGGGGCTCCCCATAACCACGTTTGACGGCTTCACTTTTCCACATATCACCCAATTCCATTCCCACAGGTGCCTTTTCCATGAAGATGGCTACCTTTTTAGGTTTCTGGGCTGCAGGAATGGAGTCGAGTATATCAAAAACCCCTTTGGCACAATCAGGAGATTTGGGGAATGGAGAGAAGTTGTATTTATATCCCTTCTGGTGGATGCTATAAAGATAAGTGGCAACCATAAAGAGCGGTACCTTATTCTTCTCAGCAATGGGAGCCTGAGCCGCGTGCATAGGGCTTGAAAATCCTCCCAAGTAGGCCACCACATCGTGGGTCGTATAGAGGGCCTCCATTCTGCTCACAGTCTGAGTAAAATTCGATTCATCATCCAAGAGAATAAGTTCCAAAGGGATTTTTTTATTAAATTCTTTAACAAAGACTCCACCCTTTGCATTAATATGCTCTATGGCTATCTCATATCCGGCCTTGCACATGGCTCCTCCTGAACCAAATGGTCCGGTGAGAGAACATGAAGATCCAAGTTTAATGGTTTTGGGGGCCTCCTTGGCAAAGCCCCAAGAAGATAATCCCACCACTAAAAATACACCTACCAGTAAAATGACAAATAACTTTTTTTTCATTATCGCTCCTCCCTTCTTATGGTTTTAGGGTATAAGAAAAAAATGATCTTCTTGCCTACCTATATGGGAAAATACCTCGCCTCCTTTCCAGCTATATTTCTGGTTTGAGATCATATATTTCCAGAGAAATTTTGTCAAACAATTCATAAAAAATCTGTGGATGAAACCCTATTTGAATGGAGTTAATATCGAAGTGGAGTCGAGATATTGCATGAAACAACTGAGCGGTCGTTGTTTTAGATGTCTGAAGTTTAGAAATGAGAGGGGAACTCCATGCCATTAAAGTCTGATCCCCTTAGGAACCACAACAATCCCTGAGGAAGTCACTGTGAATCGCTTCGCATCCTCATCCAGCTCGTAACCGATCTCCATCCCCTGAGGGATCTGAACCTCTTTGTCGATGATCGTCTTCCGGATCTTCGCATTCCTTCCTACATCCACTCCTTCCAATAGGATGGAATCTTCGACCTCCGCAAAACTATGAACCGTCACATTGGGTGAGAGGATCGATCGTTTGACGTTTCCACCGCTGATAATGCAGCCATTTGAGATAATCGAATTGAGAGCTGTCCCCACCCTTCCCTCCTCGATCCAAACCGTTTTTGCGGGTGGAGAGGTGGGTTGATAGGTCAGGATGGGCCATTGGGGATCGTAGAGATTGAGTTGAGGGGTGACAGAGATCAAATCCATGTTCGCCTCGTAGTAGGCATCGATCGTTCCCACATCCCTCCAATATCCTGTTCCTCCGCAATCGCCTTGTCTGAAATCGAATGCGAAAACTTGATCCTTTCCAATCATCATTGGAATGATATCTTTGCCAAAATCATGGCTCGAATCAGAGCGAGCATCCTCGATCAATCGTCTCACCAACACCTCAGTATTGAAGACATAGATTCCCATGGAAGCCAGAATTCCCCCAGGGTCTCCAGGAATGGTCTTAGGTTCTCCGGGTTTCTCTTGAAAACCAATAATTTGCCAATCTCTGTCCACCTCGATCACGCCAAATTCTCTGGAAAGCTTTCGATCCATCCGAATCGCAGCGACCGTCAGATCCACTCCTCTCTCCAAGTGGAAGGCGATCATCTTCCGATAGTCCATTTTATAGATGTGATCGCCAGAGAGGATTAAGACCAGGTCGGGCCTTTCCACTTGTAAGGTATAAATGTTTTGAAAAATCGCATCCGCTGTCCCTTGATACCAGTGCTCATCAATTCTCTGCTGGGCAGGGACAGCCTCGATGAACTCCCCCAGAGGGGCTGAAAGGATGTTCCATCCAAATTGGATGTGACGGTGGAGAGAGGTCGATTTATATTGGGTGAGGGCATAGATGCGGCGGATGCCAGAATTGAGGCAGTTGGAGAGAGTGAAGTCAATGATCCGATAAATGGCACCGAAAGGCACAGCGGGTTTGGCTCGATCCCGAGTGAGGGGATAGAGCCTTTCCCCTCGGCCCCCTGCTAAGATCATGGCCAGAACTTTCTTCACCGGGCTTTACCCTTTTCTAAAAGTTCTCGGATCTTCTTTTTTAATTCAGTGAGGTCACCAGATTTTGTCACATAGGCATCGGCTGCCCAACTCATAAAATCCTGCCGATATCCTGAATAAGAGGTATTGAGGATGATGGGGATCTTCCTATCCTTCCCGACAATCCGGCCCAGGGCCTCCATCCCATCCATCACTGGCATGACAATGTCGAGAATGATCAGATCGGGTTTCCCTTTCTCTAACTGTTGAATGGCTTCTCTTCCATTCCCTGCAGTCAGGACCGCATACCCTTCGGACTTCAGCTCCTCTTCATAAAGAAGCCTGAGGCTCTCTTCATCTTCAACGACTAATATTTTTTTCTTCATAGGATTATTATTGATAATCTCATGAGAAAAAACAACCTTTTTTATCTCCCGGTCTATTTTCTCTGCACTTTCACCCTCTGTTCAATCGCCAATTTACACTCCGCACAGATGAACCGAGGGAGAGTATGCGGATATTCAATTCGTTCCTCTCCGAATCCCCAGTCAATGATATCCCTTACCAATAACTCTTCCTTGAATGCATGCCCCAGGCAGAGTCCCATCCCACAGACGATACAGATTGCCACGGCATCCTTATCCACTCCCTGCTTTGCACACACATAACACTTCATGGTCAAACCTCCAGAATCGTTATTATTAAAAATTTACCACATCTCATACAAAAAAGCTATAAATGGAGAAAAGCTTCTTCAAAGGAGGAGAAGAAAAGGACCGAAGATTTTTGGTTCATCGGGGAATTTTGTGGGCATAAACAGAGAATGACGCTTTCACTTACAACTATTAAGTCTAACTAACATCTGATAATTAAGGATTACTGGTAGAAAGCCTGAAGAGAGTATAAGGCGATTTCTCTCGGTTGCCACATACTCTTTTTATCCCTAATCCTACCTTTTCGATTTTTGTGTTCATTAGATCAGATAGAGAATCCGTGTCCCTTGACACCTGTACTACCGCATTTCATTATTCCAATCCTCTTTAAGAATCCCGGTGGAAAGACTGGAAACAAAGAGTTTTCTGATCAGGAACCTAAATCTCTCCCCATTTGGGTCCCAACCAGTCCGCAGTCATTGCATATCCCCTTTTCTTGGCAATTTCCTCTGCAGCCAGTTTCAGCTTCTCACTACCGCAGTTGGCTAGGTCCAATACCATCTTCTTGTCATAAGAGGAATCCTGCACCGCCTCAATAAGAACATCCTCCGTACCTGGTTCACCTTTCCGAACATAATACTTATATGCTCCTGAAACAATTTCCAAGTTCCTCTTTTGCATAGCATCATCCAGAAACTCGGAAACCTTAGGATCGTTTATTTCTCCAAGCGCTCTCGCGGCAAACTTCCTAACACAGCAATCCTTATCTTCTACTGAAGCCTTCTTCAAGTTTTCAGCCGCGCAGGGATCTTTAATTTCCCTTAATGCCCTGGCGGCCCTCCTCCTTGGGAAGCATGTTTTTTCTTCCTTTAGCAATTGAGCTAAAGGTGCTGCTGAAGGAGAACCTATTCTGACCAACGAATCTTCAGTTGCTAACCGCACCTCCCAGTTTGCATCGCTCCTCAAAACCGAAACTAAAGGGTTAACTGCACGGGAATCCCTCCTATTCCCTAATTCTTTCACTGCTGCCAATCTCACGGTCGACTTAGAGCTTTTCAGTTGCTTGATAAGAGCGTCTATCTCATCTGCTGCCACACTCCCGATGAAACAAATTAGGAGAACTATCGCCAAGAATGTACACCTTTTCATCTTCCACTCCTCCTGTCTTTACTTTCAAGGCTTCTTGACTCAATTTCCCTTTAGAACTCTTTTCTTAAAGAGAATGTCAAGAGATTGGCATTAAAACTGTCATTGGGGTTGACATGATCGTGCAGGTAAGTCCTCTCCAATGTGAGGGTAGGTATCAACCACTTATTCTTATAAAAGATACTGAGATTCCCATCTGCATAGCGTTGCGGATTCTCGTCCTTCGTCTTCGCATAACTGCCGTATATTCTGGCTCCTAAACCCTTATAAATTCCTTCATAGCTGATCCCTCCCGAATAGATCAGAGCACTGGAGTTGAAAAAGAAACTCTGGAAGGCAAAAGGAGCGAAATCGAAGATATCTTTCTTATCGAGAATTTTCTCATAGGTGAACGAAGCATCAAGAGAAAGTTTTGGGATGAAGGCGGGCTGATAAGTTGCCGTAATAGTATAATCCTTGGCATCGACGCTATAGTTCTGGTCAGGATTCGTTCTTGTTCTCCATGAAAAAATTCCCTTTAAGCTCAATTTCTCGATAGGCGTATCGTATTTGATTTTAACTCTCGCGACATTTGTATTATCGGGAGAAATCCATGTGTAGGGGTTACTTGTGTTTGATCCCTTATATTCTCCGAAAACGCTTAAGAATTTGTAAGGTTTCCAGTCAACGGAGCCTACCCACCCGTTGGTCCATTGCGTCGTATTTGCTGGATTCTTACCCTCGGCAAATTCGGGAAAGAACCCAAAAAATTCTTGGGTGATATCCCGATACTGAAATTGATAACCACCTCTCAACACCAGGTTGTCCATAGGTATATATTCCAACTGCAGGGTTCCTGTATGAGCCGTCAAGTTATAGTGTGTCTTCGGGTTCACCAGACCATTGTTCGATAGAAATGGGTCAAGGGTAAATGGGTCAGTATTCTGTCGGCCGTTCTGATCATAGGTATGGAACCGGTAATCGCCATGGATGATCAAGTTTTTTATAATCCGGTAACTCAACCCGAGTTCAATGACATAAGTATCATACTCAACCTTCCCGTTTCCAGAACTGATTCCAATTTCAGGGGCGGTGGTGATGCTCGACCGTCCATTTGAGTTGGCATAGACAAAGGCACCATCGAAATCCCATCGTTCTCCGAATCCAGTATGTGCCTTGATCGTACTC
>CAWGAV010000010.1:0-156372 GCA_963820625.1 uncultured delta proteobacterium | reverse complement strand
GAAGCAAACGAAATATTCCTTTAATATTTTTTCAAAATGAGCTGATGAGGAGAAATAACGAGTTCACCTACGAAGTTTGAAAATTGGATTGTGTAAGGAATCGATGATTTCCTCTTTCTTAGACCGAGGCATCGCTTTTATCTGTGCTTCTCGAATAAGAGCTTTGGAACGTGTCAAGCCTTCTTGTTGATATAACAGCTTGACGGGCAGGCGAGTTCGGGTGTAGGTTGCCCCCCGACCCTCACTATGTTGCTTGACCCGAGCCCGCACATCTTTTGCTATCCCCGTGTAGAGCGACCCATCCCCGCAGCGGAGGATATAGACTGTCCAATCCTTTCGCCCTCTTCTCTTCATCCCTTGGATCATTCTTAGGTATTTAGTCTCCACATTCATTCTCTCTAGATTAGAGCTTCGTTACAGACGATTTTGGGGATTGGAAGTTACCAATCATCAATTACGGTTTGTAATATACACCCATTTTAAAATTTTTGGAAGTGTGGATTACAGGAAGGAAGTTTAGAAGTAGCTTGGTTATCAAGTGAATCTCTCGGCTACCCTTTCTGGCTGCTGATGACTCTACTTGAGCAAACTCTGCAGCTTCATCGCCAGCATCATGTCGCCTTTCAACCTGAGCTTACCCGTTGAAAAGGCCATGATACCGTCCAGCTTACCCTCAACCATGTCGGCAAAGTCGTTGGAAGCCATGGTAATTGTGATGTCCGGCGAAGCGTGAGGGCCCTCGCTGACCACGGCCTTTCCATCGGCAATAGCCACAGAATAGACCCCAGGATCAGCCCCATTGATATCGAACTGATACACAGCCTTTATTCCAGCCAGCTTCGCGGGATTGGCGTCCATTCTCTTCTGCATTTCATTAAAGATCTCCTTAGCCGTCATTTCTTTCCGCCTCATTCCTTATTGAACAAAAGACTGTTTAATCATTTTTTGAAATCTGTCAAGAGAGCGTATAGTAGTTATTCAGAGCCCCCTATTCCTTCTCTTCGCCCCTTTTGTAGTACTCGGATATTTGGGGGATCAAACTTTGGGCTCTTGAGCTTAATTCGGTCTTTCCCTCCTTTTCCAAGTATCCGGTAATGGCTTCGAGGAAAACCTGAACGGTGGCAGGGGGACAGTGGAGTTTTACTGGAGGAATCTCTCCCAATTCGCTCTCAATTAAACTCATCAGCCGTTGAATGACTTCTTCATTAGTCCCTGAAAAGAGTTTAGAAATTTCTTTGCCTTTTATCTTCTCAGTTAACACAGAGGCGGAGGCGATGGTTACGGCGCAGCCAAAGGATAAAAATTTAGCATCTTCAACGATTCCTTCTTTTATCCGGAGGTAAAGTACGGTCTTATCGCCGCAGACTGGATTAAGAATCGTTCCGGTTCCTTCCGGGTTTTCAATTTCCCCCACATTTTGAGGATTACGGAAGTGCTCTTTTATCTTCTCAGAAAGTTCTAACATCACAAGACCTCGATTTTTCTCATTCTATTTTAGAAAACCAAAATAAAAAACTCAAGGACTGAATATTCTGATTGTCTGGAAGCCATTTCACTCGAAGTGAACACTCCCTCGCCTCAAAGGCGAGGGGCTCTGGAAGCATTTCAACTTCAAGTCGAATTCGGTTCCAATCATCGTTTCCTTGTCATTCCTGCCCCTGCTTCCGCAGGGGCAAGCTTGTCCCCGCGAAAGCGGGGATAGGAATCCAGGAGAAAAGCTGATACGAAAAAATTTCTGGATACCCGCTTTCGCGAGTATGACAGAATGAATGGGTTTGTTTCCAGGATTGGCCCATGGTTACTCTGTTCACATTTTCCCTTATTTTGCTTCGCCTCAAGGCGAGGGGGTCCCACCATTTCCGATGGAGAGATTAATTCCCTCCCTTAACGACAGGTTGGTGAGTCCCTGAAAATCCTTTTTTTTCTCTCAGGCTGGCATTATATTTAAGAAGATTTGAATCGTGGTCGCTGACGAACTTGTGAAGGGCCTCCAGTTGAAGCGGATACAAAGAACAATCGAGGGGATTTGTTTCGTCTGGATCAAGTTTTAGGTCAAAGGCCCAGCTTCTATTTTTCTTTAAAGAATACTGGACTTTTATGAGATGGGTGTCCAGCGACGAGACGGATTCTTCATGTCCATAAAAAAAGATAGGTTTTCGCCTCAATTTAGAGTTAAAAAGAGATTCTCCATCAAAGACCATTGGGGGATATGGAATTCTCAGGGCATCAAGGAGGGTCGGCAATATATCCACATGGCTTGTAGGAAACCCAAATACCTTTGGTTTAAAAAGCACTGGTTGGTAGAGGATCGCCGGAGTCTCCAGATTCTCATTATAGCTATATCGATAGTGCATAAAATTATTAGGATGGTGCTGACCAAAGGCCTGCCCGTGATCCCCCATAATTACCAAAATGGTACGCTCCAATAGCCCTTGCTCTTGCAGATGATCAACAATACGCTTAATCATATGGTCCAGAAGATTTAAATTATTATAATAGCGGCTTACTAAACGCCCGTCGTCCTCCAGAATGCGATAATCCTCACCATAGTCAAAATATGGGAAGTGGGCAGCAAAACTGATGTAGATACCCAGAAAAGGCTCTTTTGCTTTACTCAATCTCCGGATAAAGAAATCCACGGTCTGAATTTCGTCTCTTGCGATATAATGACCCAGGGAATGAAATTCTTCCTTTATTTTAAATTTTAGATTTTCATAGCTATGAATTTCTGACAGTCCGTTATTTTTTACAAACTTTGTTGGAAAGTACCAGGAGATCGAAGAAGGGGTCACCAAAAAGCTTTCGTAGCTTTCACCCAACCAATTATAAATGGCGGGAACTTCTGCATCCGGACGGGTGCCGAATGTCTCCCGGTTGAAAAAATCATAAAGCCCGCTAAATAATGAAAAAATCGCCTTGGTACTGACATTCGATGTGGTGTAGTGCCTTTTCAAAAACCACCCCTCTTTTGAAATCTTATGAAGAAACGGCATAGGCATTGGATTGCCATAGCTTGTATCAAAGATATATCGGGTCCCCACCGACTCCATGATAAAAAAGACAAGATTCCACGGATGAGTACTTTTGGCCGGCAGAAATTTTTCCGGCTCCATTGAATTGGTTTCCATGTGACGAGAAAGCTGGATGCTCGATCTATTTCCCTTGGCAATGTTTATATTTCGATCTTCGACAGAATGTGCAAAGAACACATTTTCCGCCACATCAGAAAGAAGAAAAATTGCTGGATTTAAACGTATCTCCCCAGGAACATCTTTGGTTCTGCCATTGGCTGCCAAACCAGAAAGGAATGATAGAAAGATGACCAATACCATAGAGGCTTTGGCCATCCAAATCCTTAAGCCGAGCGGGGACAGGAGAACCAGCCAGAAAAGTCCAAACGGAAAGAGAAGGAATAGATAATCTTTTACCTCAATGAGCTTAAGGGTTTCAATAAACGAAATGCCTGAAAATGTCTCCTTGATCACGGAAGTGTCGAATCCTGTCTGAACATCAAAGAGCAGGCGACCATGAACCCCGTGAACGAGAAGCAGAATGAATAAAACAATATGTAAAAAGATAAGACCTGATATTTTTAAAATTGGAAATGTTTTACTCTGTTTGATGATAGATGTCATTCGAGACAGGAGCCAAGATAGCAAGAAACAGACCAGGACCAGGGCAAGATCATAAGGCCAATAAGCCAGCGAAAACCACACTGGATGGCGGGCTGGATTAAAGTCAAAAGGTCTTACGGGATTCGTAAAAAGACCTATTGTGAGTTGAATCCGGTAGACGAGCACAATGGCTAATAGACATATAAAAAGGGCAAAGGATGACTTGCTGGAAGAGATAATCCTTGTGAGCAAACCGGAGCCTTTCTTTAAAAGGACTTTAACTTTTATTTTAACCATGGCAAGAATTTTGTATGCTGATTTTTTACTTTCTTGGGTGGACGAGGAGCTGTCCTCAGAGAGCTCTGGAAAACTACTTTACGCTCTCTGATTAGAGATTTCTGGACTTTTTCAGAAATCTCCCTTGAACTCCTTGACAACAATTCTGTGTTTTCGGATCAGATTCTGAAGTTGCCTTCGGTCCATTCCCACATCCAAAGCGGTTTTGGAAATATTCCCTTTATTTCTTTTTAAAGCCTCTCTTAAAAAGACCTTCTCCACTTCATTCTCCGCCTTCCGCTTCAACTGCCATTTCATCCGTCTCAACTCTGCGCTGTCTCTGGGAACGGAAACCGTTGGCTCTCCACCTTCCCCCCTCACCTCAGGTGGGAGGTCTTCTCCTTCAATCCGATTGGATCGAGCCAAAAGCATAGTCCGCAGGATACAATTCTCTAACTCCCTCACATTTCCTGGCCATGAATAGTTTTCTAAAATTTGAAGGGCCCTCTCTGAAATCTCCAGAGATCTATCCTTCACTTCCCTTTTATGTTTCTCAATAAAATGGGAAACCAAAAGAGGGATATCCCCTTTGCGCTCTCTCAACGGTGGAAGTTTAATGGAGACGACATGGAGCCGGTAGAAGAGGTCTTCCCGGAATTCTCCTGCTTCAACCGCTGCCTTCAAATCTCGATGGGTGGCAGTAATCAGGCGGACATCTACATCAATCTCCTCCGTCCCCCCTACCCTCATAAAACGATAACCTTCGATCGCCCTCAGAATCTTAACTTGAAGTTCCTTGGGCATCTCCCCGATCTCATCAAGAAAGAGCGTTCCTCTGTGGGCCATTTCAAAGCTCCCGATCTTTCTCTTTCCTGCACCGGTAAACGCCCCCTTTTCATGGCCGAAGAGTTCGCTCTCAAGAAGTTCTTTCGGGATGGCAGAAGAGTTGACCACGATGAAAGGAAAACCTGCCCTCTGGCTATTGAAGTGAATTCCCCGAGCCACCAATTCTTTCCCCGTGCCACTCTCTCCCTCAATCAGAACCGTCGCCTTACTATCTGCGACTTGCTGAACAATGCCCATGATCTCGATCATTTTTTGATGTTTGCTGATGATGGTATCCATTCCATAAAGGGACCTGATTTCCTCTCTCAACTTCCGATTCTCATTAATGAGGTCAGCCTGAAGGAGTGCCCGTTGGATCACCAGTTCAACTTCCTCCATTTTAATGGGTTTGAGAAGATAATCCGCGGCTCCTTCTTTCATGGCATTGACAGCTGATTCGATCGTTCCATAGGCGGTGATCAGGACCACAGGTATCTCTGGCCGAAGCCGTTTCACCTCATGGAGTAAACTGAGACCGTCCTTTTCGGGCATTCTCATATCGGTGAGGAGAAGGTTGACCTCGTTCTCCTTAATCATATGAAGGGCCTCCTCTCCATCTTTGGCAAGGAGAACTCGGTACTCATCCTGAAGATTCACTTCCAGGATCCGCCTCATCTTCTCTTCATCTTCCGCCACGAGGATGGTTCGCTTCATCCTTTATATCCCCTTTACCAAAGGAAGAGCGATCGTAAAGGTGCTTCCTTTTCCCTCCCCTCCCTCCACGTTAATATCCCCGCCATGATGGGTGATAATGCGATGAGCGATGGAAAGTCCCAAGCCTGTCCCTCCATCTTTTGTCGTGAAGAATGGATCGAAGACTTTGGTCTGTACCTCTTTAGGAATCCCCTTCCCTGTATCACTGAACCGGACCAACACTTTATCTCTGGCGTTTTCCAATACCATTACCTTAAGAATCCCTCCGTCAGGCATCGCCTCCAGGGCATTGACGCCCAAATTTGTAAAGGCCTGCCTCATCTGATCCGGATCGATCGAAACATGAAGAGGCTTTTGAGGGATCTCCTTTTTGATCTCCACTCCTAACGTTTTAGCCTGTGGGGAAAGGAGAAGAAGGGTTTTTTCCAAAACCTCCCTGAGATCGCAACTCATCAACTTAGGCTCTTTGGGCCTGGCAAAGTCCAGGAAGGTGCTGACCAACCCATTGATCCGTTTCGATTCTTCTAAGATATAGCTGGTCATCTCCTCCCGGATCTTCTGATCTTCATGCTTTCGGACGGTCTCCGCGGACCCGGTGATGATTCCTAATGGATTTCGAATCTCATGAGCGATTCCAGCAGCCAATTCACCGATGGCCGCCATCTTTTCAGCCTGCATGATCTGCTTGTCTTTCAAACTCATATCCCGGTAGATGAGGGCTCTGGAGATTGCGAGGGCGGCCTGGTTTGAAAAAGCCTCTAAGAGTTCCAGTTCTTCCACAGTATAGTCCTTATCTGACCGCTTCTTCCCCAACAGAATGAAACCCAGCATTCTCTCCTTTAAAAAGATCGGCGAGACCACTACCCAATCCCTCTCAATCAGCTCGTCAATCTCTTCCACTTCCCCCTGGCTCTCCCGAAGGTGTTCCAGATCCACCGTTCTTCCGTTTGATTCTATTCTCTTCAAAAAGGGATGTTGAGATGAATATTTCATTTCGTCGTGGAGTGGGGCCCCAAAAATTGGGCGGTATTCATCCACCTCATTTTTTAAGAAGAAGAAAGCAACGGAGTCAACATGCAAGGTTTGGGTGATGTAATGAACCGTTGTTCTCGCCACCTCCTCGAGGTCCACCAACTCCGTCAGCGTTCGGCTAAACTCTGAAAGTTTCGTCCGAAAACGCACCCTCTCCATATAAAAAAAGCGGTCGATCCAATCCCCAACTTTCCTCTGAAAGGGCTGAAGCATAAAGACGAGAGCGAGGATCAAAGCAGATTCCACTAAAAGAGACCTTCCGTAAGCCCTTTGGGAGATGGCCTCCCCAATGTTTTTAATGATAAGGATATAGATGGCCAGAATCAAACCTGAGACAGAGGAATAGAGGATTCCTCCCCGGATGAGGAGATGGATGTCGAGGAGTCGGTATTTGATGAGTGCGATGGCGAAGAAAAAACTGACCAGGATCGAGTAGAGGCTGGCGAGAAAGAAGATGGGCCAGCCCAATTTGAGAAAATAATTAGAAAGATTGATGATCGTTCCGACGATGGCCATGGAGACAATTCCAAAGATGAGGTATTTTATCTGAAGTTTTTGTTTGGGAATTCTTGTGGTCCGGAGCGACTGGATTAGGTTTTTGATGCCCCAATAGATGCAGATGCCCGAAAAGAGTGCAATCAAACCGAGGAAGATAAGAAAAGTGAGCGGTTCTTCAAAGAGGAGGCCATAATAAAAGACATTTCTCAATTCTTTGAACCGTTCGATATCAATTCGAAAGGTGAGAAAAAAAGTTACCACAAGGGCCAGGGGAACCAGATAGAGAAGGAAAAGCTTGAATCCTTTTGCCCATTCGCTCTTTTTTTTAAGGGGAAAGACAAAAGAGAAATGAAGAAAGAATAGAGGAGCAAACGTTAATCCCACAAAGATCACTTTCACCCCAAAGATCGCGTGAATGGGATTGAGGCTGCTGATCATAATGAGTTCGCCCATATTCCAGGTGGCGAAGGAAAGGACAAAGCAGGCGAAGAGCTTATGAGCTATATTTTTAGGTTTACTGGAAAGGACAACCAGACAAAGGGTGAGGTTCATGGTAAAGGCCAGGGCAGTGGGAAGGGCCAAAATGTTCATCCATTCACCTTCTAAATTGACGCTATGCGCATAGCGCTAAGCGCTTAGCGCCTGCCTGCGGTAGGCAGGTATTTTGTTGTCTTGAGAATGATGATAAACAAATTGGTCCCAAAGGTCAACCCTTCGACTCACCGGCCTGAAGGCCAGGGCTTGCTCAGGGTTGACCCTGCACTTCGATAAACTCAGTGTCCTGAGCATGCCGAAGGAGGCGGCGCTTCCTCACCCCGCCTTCAAAAGCGGGGCTTGGCGCCGTCGAACGGGTCAATCCTGCTTTGAAAAGGGTCCTTCCGGGATATCTATTGAAATCCGGCCTAAAATAATCTATCTTGATACCATTCGATTCGTCTATCTGATATTTGATTTCCCATGGGAAAAACTTCCTTTAAAAAAATGAGGTATGGGCTCGGGGATTTCCTTATCAATGCCCTGCTTACCTTCTCCCTTCCAATATTTCGTCGCCTATCCCCAAAAAGCTTGGCCTTTATGGCAAAGATCATGGGAACGATTGTTTTCTTCTTTGTTAATAAATACAGAGAAAGGGTGACCAGCAATCTCTCTGTAGCTTTTGGAAGAGAAAAAAATATAGGCGAGATAAAAACTCTTGCCAGGGAGGTTTTCTTTCATTTCACCCTCACCCCCTTAGAAGCCGTCTATGTAATGGCAAACACCCCTCCTTTTGAGGGATCCATCTTGAAGATTAAAATTAAGGGGAAAGAACATCTGGAGGCGGCCTTGGCCAAGAAAAAGGGGGTTATCGCTTTGGGTGCGCATTTGGGGGCTTTCACTCTATTGGGAATGCGATTGGCTGTGGAGGGCTATCCCATTAACTTCATGATCAATCAAGAAAACTTCCCGAAGTTATGGAAGAGGTTGAATGCCCATCAGGAAATCGTAGGCCAAAGAATCTTTCCGCCTAAACCGACCACAACTTCCATTAAAAAATCTTTGAACTGTCTCCGTCGGAATGAAATCCTTTATCTTATCGCCGATGAACAACAGATCCGCGGAGGACTTCCTGTCCCCTTCTTTGGCCATACAGCTTATACCCCTCCTGGACCAGCTATCTTCTCTTTAAAAACAGGCGCTCCAATTTTACCCATGTTCGTCTTGAGAGAAAAAGGAGTCCCACAGACCTTGTTTATCGGGAGCCCTATCGAAATAGAACGCACATTTGATGAAAAGAAAGATACAGAACTTCTGACCGCTAAATTTACAAAGGCCATCGAGGATTCCATCAGACAATATCCCAGCCAATGGCCATGGCTCAATCGGCGCTGGAAATTACCCTATCAAAAAGGAGGTCTTTGAAAAATACCAAAGACCTTTGATTGCACAGATTGTTAAAATGATTACACAGCGCAGCGTAGCCGCAACCAAATATAAACCTATGCTGATTTTGCGAACCCTATTACGTGCTCAATAACCACTATCTGTCACTCCCGCGAAAGCGGGAGTCCAGAACGCCTATGAAAATACTGGATTCCTGCTTTCGCAGGAATGACAAGGACAGTCCGACGGAAGACTGACAAGATAATATGCTTAACAAAATTTCAAGAAATTCAACGTTAGTAGTACAGATTTTTGTCTATTTTTATAATGGTTTTAATCGGTGTAATCTTAATTTTAATCACTGTAACCAAAGATTTCTGACTTTCTCAGAAATCTCAAAAAGGTTCCCTTGACATGGGAAACCAGGGAGTATAATATTTTTGTCCAATGGAACAAATCATTCTGAAACGATTTAAGGAAAGCTCCGAAGTCAAAACACGTTTTCTCAAAGAAAACCTCCCTAAACTTCTCGATGTGATTAAATTGGTCTCTCATACCTTCGAAGCGGGGAACAAACTCTTTTTCTTCGGAAATGGGGGAAGCGCTGCTGACGCCCAACACCTGGCTGCTGAATTTGTTAATCGATATGTCATGGACCGTCCACCCCTGCCTGCTATCGCCCTTACGACAGATACCTCCATTCTTACCAGTGTCTCCAACGACGTTGCCTTTAACGAAATCTTTGCGAAACAACTCAGAGCCCTCGGTAAGGGAGGGGATGTAGCCATTGGTATCAGCACCAGTGGGAGCTCCCCTAACATCATCAAGGCTTTTGAAGTGGCTAAAGAGATGGGAATGAAAACGGTCGCCCTCACCGGAAATGATGGGGGTGTCATTGCAAAAATGACTGATTTTCCCCTTATCGTTCCTTCCACCAGCACGCCCCGCATCCAAGAGGCCCACATCCTCATTGGACATATCCTCTGTGAAATGGTAGAACACTACCTCTTCTTCAAAGTGAACCCGTGAGAGGAATGGCCGCTGACGTTCCCGAAAAACCCAAATGATGAACGCTTTGCGCATAGCGCTTAGCGCATAGCGAAATAAAGGGAGTTTCGTAGATGTTGGAATGTCATTTAGAAAAAAACAAAGCCCGATGCACCTGTACTTATGAACCCTGTGAACGCAAGGGAAGATGTTGTGAGTGCATCGCCTATCACTGGAAGATGAAGCAGCTTCCGGGCTGTTTCTTCTCGCCTGAGGGTGAACGATCTTACGATCGTTCGATCCGCCGCTTTATCGCTGAGAATAAATGAAAGTTTGGAATGATGGAACATTGGAATATTGGAAATAGTGAACCCCATCATTCCACTATTCCATGATTCCAGTATTCCAGTTGTGAAGCGAAGCGGAACTAATTTTGTTTATGGAAATAAAGTTTGAGCGGTTTCATCTCCAATCGGACCTCCGTTCTCCCCTCGAGGGATTTAAAACGATTTCGGTTCCAACCGAGGTCCGGATCGATCCTCTGACAAAACGGCGGAGCCGCATCATCACCTGGGGCCTCCCTACCCCAGGGAAATTCGATTTTTCCAGGATGGCCGAGGAGTCAAAGGGATGCTTCTTCTGTCCAGAGAATGCCCTTCAAAAGACTCCCCAGTTTTTAAAAGAAATCGTCCCGGAAGGAAGGATTTCCATTGGAAGGGCAGTCGGTTTTCCGAACCTCAATCCAGTGGGATCTTATGGCAGTGTCGTCGTTCTTTGTCATGAACATTTTCTCAATCTCGACCAATTCATCCCTGAGATTTACGAAGAGGGCTTTTCGGTGGCTATCGAGATCATTCGAAGGACAATGGCTTTTGACCCGGATACCCGCTATTGGCAAATCAGCCAAAATTTCCTTCTCCCGGGAGGAAGCACCATCCTCCATCCCCATCTTCAGGTCATTGGCGATCCCGTTCCGACGAATGAGATGGAATGGCTATTAGACGCCAGTTTTTCCTATTACCAAAGGAATGGAACTCTATACTGGAAGGATCTCATCCAAATTGAAAAGGGGCTTGGAAAACGATATATCAATCATATCGGAAATGTCCACTGGTTCGTCTCCTTTGCCCCCATAGGATTTAATGAAGTTTGTGGAAGTGTGGAGGGACATGGGGCAATCACCACGCTCGGCAAAGAAGAGATTGCCTCTCTGGCCAAGGGGATCGTCTCAACATTAAAATACTATTATGAGAAAAATCTGAATAGCTTCAACTTTTCAATCTACTCCATTTCCGGTGAGGCCCATTACCAACTTCTCATACGAATCATCTCCAGAACCCCTCTCCAACCTTATTACCTCAATGATTGGACCTCCTTCGAGGTCCTTCAGTCTGAATTGACGGCGAACATCATTCCTGAGGAACTCTGTCGTGAAATCCGACCTTACTTCGTTTAAGAGGGTTGCCTCCATCGACATTCGAAAACAGGCATTTTTTCTAACCCCTTGATTCTGGCTTGGTTCTCCCGGTAAGGCTTGAAAATAAAGGGTTAGAGGGTTTTTGATCTATTCTGGTCTACTCTATCTATTACGATCTTTTAGATTGATTCTGTCACAAAATTGGCACAGTGCGGGAGCCTTTATGGATGCAAGATATTTTAGGGAAACCCTTAAGAAGAAGGGACACGGCATAACTCAGGCTAGGCTTTGGATCTATAGAGAACTTACTGATGCCCATGGCCCGGTTACCCCCAAAGGGTTATACGGGAAGCTTTTGAGAAGGCGAGGATTGAAGAAGATTTCTTTGAATTCTGTTTGCCTAAGTCTCAAACTCTTTGAATCGCTATCCCTTGTTTTTAAAATCAACAACGGTCCCGAGACGAAATATCAACTTTGTAAGATAGAAAGGCACCATCACCATATCGCGTGTAAGAAATGTGGGAATGTGGCCGAAGTGAGTTTTTGCAATATTGCTGGTTGGATGAAAGAGGTGAGGGAATCTACGGGATATAAGGTCGTTGATCATCAATTTAATTTTTACGGGATTTGTGGGGCCTGTGGTAAGGATGTCGATCAAACCGAATCAATGGTGAATTATGACAAAAATTGGACATAAATGGTAAATTGTTACCATTTTTTTTCTAATCTCTCTTAGGTTCCGTTGATTTGGAGCTAATATAACTTACTGAATTTTAAATATAATTTTTATTTTTGGTTATATCTCATCCCTATGGCATATACCTTGCTTCTATTATCAAAAGCAGGGTAGCACCCTATTGTTTTAGGTCTTCTTCGATGTTACTATTTTTCTGGAGATTGGAATTTGCTATTGACAAGAATTCCAATTTCTGGTATTCCAACAGCGAAAATAACCCACTACCGAAAAACCATGATAGCATACCGAGAAGAAAAAATTAAAAACGCCATTTGTTATTTTGCGGCGGAACATGCAAAAAGAACAAAGAAGCCTCTCCACCAGACATTTCTGTACAAATATCTTGCTTTTCTCGACTTTGAAAGTTTAAGTGATACTGGACAACCAGTATTGGGCTTGAAATATAAAGCAATGGAAAGGGGACCAGTTCCAATTGAGATATATAATAAAAGAAAGGGCTTAAAGACCGACTGCTTCGAGTTTAAGGAATTGGAAGACGACAAGTTTATAATTATGCCAAAAGGCCATCCGAGTTTGGAGTATTTTTCTTCTTACGAAATTCAAAAAATGCGTCGGCTCATTGAGATTTTTGCTGACGTATTTGTTAAGGCATCCGATATAAGTGAAGCCAGTCACGAGGATATACGTGCTTGGAAAGAAACTTGGAGGAGAGAGAAGAACGGTATTATTGATTATGATGACCAATTTCCAGGGGATATTACCTATAAGGGCGAAAAAGAATTAACTCCTTCAGAAGAACATTACCTTATTTACAAATCTCTTGAAGAAGCCTCTCATTGAAACCTGGAACTGTATTTAAGTGGAATAATTTCCCATATCCGAGAATTGATAGCGAAATAAAACCAAGATGGTTTATTTACTTGGGCGACACAGGGATACTGTCAAACCCAATCATTGTCCATTTTTGCACGACAACCACCTCAATGGATGATTTCAAGCCCGGAGGAAATCGGGTTTCTCATAATCACTTAAAATTTGAAAGGAAAAACTATCCCTGCTTTGATGCAGACTGTCTTCTTGATTTTGACGAACCACCATTTCCGGAATGGCAGAAATCATTAGAGGCAGATAAAGACATTGAAATTAAGGGTGAATTAAAAAAAGAGACTATGAAGCTGATTTACAAGGGAGTTTTGAAATCGCCACATTATTCTCCCAAAATAAGGTTCGATATTTATACCAGCCTAAACCAAATTGGCATAACAGGGCTAAGCAAACCATAACGATTAGGCATTTCCCTTTCTAAATTCACTAATGATTGTCGCCTTCACCGCCCTTTCTGGTGAATCAACAAACCCCTGATGGAGCACCACACAAAAACGGTACTGTCCTGATTTGAATTGAGGCCCCTCAAAAACCGGGAAAAGGTTTCAATCAAACGATACCAATCTCCTGTAATTGTTTTTGAAGAGGTGAAAAAACAAAACAAGTAAAGTTTTAAAAACCTTCTCCTATCTTGGACATTTTGTTTGTAGATTTAAGAGGGAAATACTCTTCTTGCCCGGCTCCAATCATAGGCGACGCCTACCTTACTCCTTACCCTCCCCTTGTGAAAGCCCCTCACAATCGAAAAAAATACCTAACCTTGTGAAAACAAATTGATAATTAAAATACAATTAAATATCTCTGCTATGCAAACTTTTCAAATGAGTTATGTTTTAACTTGATATTTTACATTAAGTTTACTTAATAACTACCCGATTTTAAATCATATTTTTTATACTTCTGCTTCCTCTCCCCTCTTCCGAAAATGATTCTTTTCACAACCTCATTTTTTTCTTGACAAAAATTTCTAAATTTAAGAGAATGGAGATATCTAAATGCTTAGATATTTAGGGGTGTAGCCATGAAAACTTCCGTTGATATTCCTGATGATTTATGGAAGACGGCAAAGCATCGAGCAATCGAGGAGGGAATAGATCTAAAAGACGTGATTATTCGAGCCTTGGAAGGGTATCTCAAAAAAACAAGAAAGGGCGGTGAGAAGAAATGAGGGCTGCCATCTATGCACGGGTCTCAACTAATGGGAAGGGTCAGGATGTCGAAATGCAGCTAAGAGATTTGAGGTCCTATACCCAAGCCATGGGGATAGATATTTTTAAGGAATACGTGGATTCTGGCGTTTCTGGAAGGAAAGATAAAAGGCCCTCCCTGGATCTGTTAATGAATGATGCCAGAAAAAAACGTTTTGGTGTAGTGTTGGTCTGGAGATTTGACAGGTTCGCTCGCTCTACAAAACACCTCGTGACAGCATTGGAGGAGTTTAAACACCTTGGTATAGACTTCATCTCTTACAAAGAGAATATTGATACAAGCTCTCCAATGGGCAAGGCCATGTTCACGATCACTTCAGCCATAGCCGAACTTGAGGCCGATCTAATTAAAGAGCGGGTCCTTGCTGGTATTGCCAATGCCCGGGCCAAGGGTGTGAAACTGGGAAGGCCATCGGTAGAGGTGGACACAGAACAACTTATCGCACTAAGAAGGGAAAGGGCAAGTATTCGACAAATTGCTAAGAAGATGAACTTAACAAAATCGATCGTCCATAAATCCCTTCAAAATCATTGCGCTGTAAGCCTTGATAAATCAGGGCTCGAACACGTAGAAACGGTTGTCCAGTAGACACTTGTTTTATGGACAAAAAGGGGGTGATAAAAAAGGCGGGGGTGAAAAGGTGTCACATCGTTAATTTTTAGAACTTGCCCAATGGCAGAAAGGGGGAAATTATGGCGGGGGATAGCAAGAAGGTAGTGGTCAAGGCGGGAAATTGTGAGGATTGTGAACATTCTTCCTTTTGCGTAATCACCATGGTCTTTGAGTTGATGCCAAATTGCCAAGGAGTAATTTTCGATCAGTATGGATGCGGGGCAGATAAAACCACAAAGAAGTAATGGGTGTTGAGGTAATTAGGATGTGAACCTTATCAGTGCTGACAGCACAAAAGGAGGAATACCATGGATACCGACTTTGCAAGGATAGAAACAATTGAGGAGATTAAAAAAAATCTCGGTGGAAGAGAGAAAGAAATCCAATGGGAAAAGGTGATGGAGTTGTTTGATCGGGATACTGAATATATTGAAGGAAGCCGTATGGATGCCCTCCTGGAGGCAATTCTCCCGATACCAGAGACGGACCCCGAAGATCCGGGAGTGATAGGTTTGGATCAAGTTTATAACTACGTTATGGAACTGCGGCGCAGATGTTTTGCTGTTGCAGTTGCGCTCCTCTCGATGTTCGAGATTGACCAAAAACAAACGGACGCATTAAAAACGATTGAGGAAGTCAAGGACTTGATCCAAGAAAGCGGTGTATTCCAGATCCTGCCAATCCAAAAGAAACCTGATTCCTCGGTATCACAACTGAAAGAAGTAAACCCCTCGATACCCCAACCTGCTTAAATCCCACCCTTACCTTGGAGTTTCCCAGCTCGGGAAGCTCCTTACAAAAAAAATTATTTACTAATAGTAAATGGTTTTCCTACTTCAATCTTATTTTTATCAATGATATCAACCCTGCAAGAGAAAATTCGTTGACTAAAAGTAAAGCACCGATCGCTACCCCACCCGTTTGAATCTTCGAGACAGAATGTCCGACCTCGGAGGGCAGTCCACTCTTTTATTTTTTCATATCCTCCAAATCCTTTTTTTATGGAAATGAAAAAAAGTGAATTCTAAAGCCTATCTCAACAAAACAGCGCCGATACTTCCTTCCTGAAAGAGTGATTGTTCAAAGTCGTGCTTCCATACCACCTTTCGAATGGTAATCGATAATTCTTGTTGACTTATTCAATTAGAATTAGTACATATTTACCATATCGTTTTTTAAAGCCAACTATCAGCTTAACTTCTAACCTTTTGGAGTGTAGCATGAAATGGGGTTTCCAAAAGATGCCGATATGGAGCCTCCAAGGGAGATTATGTCCCTTTGGAGGCTTTTAACACTTTCAATGATTGCTTATTTCTCAAGAAGAATAATGTTTCTGGATACCCAAGAGAAGGGGATGGTTATGTCAAAGGAGGAAACTATGAAATCGATTCGACGCGCAATGATCTGTTCAGCTTTTGTTGCCTTGACGATGGCCATCGGTGCCTCATTGTGGGCACAGGACTATGCCGGCCGCAAAGAATTGAAGCGGGCTGATCTATCTGGTGCGCCCGGAATGGAGGTGGTGCTTTCGGTGGTAGAAATGAAGCCCGGCGACCAACTTCCCTTGCATATTCATCACGGCATTGAGACAGCATACGTTCTGGAGGGGGGCATGGTGGAGGTGCCGGGGAAACCGCCATTTGCGATGCCCACTGGAGCGCCGATCATGGCTCTTCGAGATGTAGAACATGGCGGATTTACCGTCGTCGGAGACAAGACAATCAAGCTCTTTACGGTTCACATCGTTGACAAAGGTAAGCCACTGTACGACTGGATAAAGAAATAGGGCGACAACAGCGTTTCGGCCGCACAGTCGCTGCGAGCGGGTCAGCCTCGACCTTTGTAGTCAGCAAATGGCGAACTCTAAGCATTCGGTTAACTCCGCCGCGCGTGTAAGCAGTCCTTTTCTTAGGGTGGCGAGCGCGCGGCGGTCACGGCGGATGGTATGCTCAACTTCATCCCGTAATCATTGTCTATTAGTATACCTCATTCTTGTTGACTTGTAGGTGTACTATTGAGGTGACAGGCACCCCCCCGTTATCCAGATCCAGCTTGAACCCTTTTCTTCCCCCTGTCCTATTAGTCGATCTCCCCTCCTGGCTCATCCTGTGCATCCTGGGGTGGACAAATGTAAGGAGTTGGTCTACAAACGTAGACCTGGCTTTCCTGCTGAAATTTGAACCGTTCAACTGTTGAGTCTCAATCCGATTTTTCCGTTTTCCACAATTATGGAAATATTAGATAGACCGAAGGAAAGCTAAGGGTGTATAGTGTAAGCAGGGGGGGGCAAACCCATGAAACGTTGGACATTGGTTTTACTGGTAGGGTTGGTTCTTATGAGTGGATGTGCCTATGCACGAGTATGGCAACACGAAGGTTCAAACATCCCAACAACCAAGGAAGAAATTGAGGAGGCTCTATCTCAATGCGAAAAGACCCCGGAAGTGGAAATTGCTCATAAAAGAGTGAATGCTTGGAAAATTGTTCAAGATTCTACTGTTTGGATTCCATTTGTTGGACTTGGCACGAACCTCACCGCTGGTAGTATCGCAACTACCTATCAAAAATGCCTTATTGAATGTATGAAAAAGGCTGGTTATCGCTGTCAAAAAAAGATGTCGAATAAGATAAGATGGGACAGATTATCAGATTTTGATATTTCTGAGAAAGAATGGATAGAAGAGAAACGGTAGATTAAACATCTTTTTCAAATACCCGCAGTAAATCGATATACCTCCGGTTTGTTCGAGCCAGCCAGTTTTGATTCTAATTTCTGAATATCCGTATCGCTGATTCATCTTTTAGCCAAAGTAGCAATCACCATATACTCACGAAAGCACCGGAAATTCTCGGACCAGTCAGGGGTCTTTGAGGCAGATCCGATTAAAGGCTCTTCGGAGACTGAGAGGAATAGCGGGAAATCGCTATCCAGTGGGTGTTTCCGGGTTTGGGCTATTTAAACCTTGACAAAAACCGGTTTCCTTGATATAAGATTTACAAGCCTGAAAACAGGCTTCTCAGCCCGAAAGGACTTGAGTTGCGGGCATAGCTAAGGCACGAACGCGCTAAATGCCCCAGTTGCGAGGGAGGAGCAAATGGTTCTATCCCTCTTGGCTGGGCTTTTTTATTGGGAATGAAGAAAATCGGTATTGATTTTGGAAATTGAATCAAATTTTGCACAAGGAAAGTGATATGGAATGGGGAATTATGAATATAACGGAGTATACAGGTGAGGGATCAATATGACAGAACACGGGGATAAAGAAAAAACTTTTCAGGAGATCAATACCTTTCCCGATCTTTTAAACCATTTTAAGAAGTGTTTAAAGGCAAAGAGAGTCAAGGAAAGACCGGATGATTTAGGCTATTTTTTTATGGAGGCGATAGATGAGGTTTTACCCAAAAAGCATGTAAATATTGAAAGTCCAGAAGCAATCGAAGCAATTAAGGGAGAATGGGAAAAAATTATAACAGTAGCCGAAAGAGCAATATGGAGAGAAAGGAAGCATAGGGGGAAAGAATTTACTTATGGGGGAGACCCAGACAAATTTGTGGAGAAGTTGAAAGATACCGAATGGGAACTGCAAATCAAGACCAAGGTTCGTTTGCCCTCAGACAAACTGCTATCTCAAAAAATAAGATTCATACCATCACACGATTATGAAGACGAGATGAAACCGTCTCCCGAAGATTGGGATTACGTGGTTTTGCACGAAATCGATTTAATTGAGAAAGATCCGAAGATTCGAGAAATGATTGACAATGAAGGCGGGAAATATACCGCAGACGTTTTTAAGCTTCTTATTAAGCATAGACCGGTTAAGATTTCTGCCCAAACCATTTCGGAGAAGTTATGCATACCCAAAAGGACGGTAGAAAGACGCGTTGGATGGTTAAAAAAGAATGAAGACCGTATTCAACGGTTACTGGAAGGAGAAATAAAACGGCGGTGTTCCGATCCTTTTATCTCCTCTCTGCTTGAGGAACGGTGTTGACAAGATAGGGATGGCGGTGTTTTAGGCCCCTTATTTCCTATAGAAATGAGCGGTGTTTAATACCCGACAGGAGGTGATATGGCAGCAACTAAGTATTTTGATGTTGAAATCGAAATAAAGCTAACCCCGGTGAATGGTTCCTCTTCTCCCAAGAAAGGTAATTCTTTAAAGAGGGATAAGGAAAAAACCATAGTTTTCAAGAAACGTTTCCCTAAATAGCTTAGAAAATAACCTACCTCCACAAAGAGGCGGTTCAATAATTATCCTCGCTTACTGCCTACCCATACCACGGATGGCTCGCGAATCCAAGGGTCTAAGAAGGGTCGTCCGTGTCCCACGATTCAATCTTTCAACCAATCAGGGTTCTTGAAATCCGTTTAATCCAAAACAATAGGTCTATCCGTGCATTTGCCGATATTCAGGCCGGAGACTGGATTGTTCGAGACTTCAGGGTAATCAAGCAAAACGGAGGGCGGGCATTCGTGTCTCCCCCCAAGTATCCTGGAAGGACCCCTCAACGGGCGAAATAAAATACAAAGGAGTTTTGACAATTCCTTCTGAACAGAAGCAAAGGATCGATGTTGCGGTCCTGTTTGCCTATGAGAAGGAAATGGAGAAAATAGATGGTAAACAATCTCAGGCTTGATTCGGCCTCCCTTTTAGAGGCTGCTTTAATCTATGCTGAAAAATTTGATTTCTCAATAATTCCAGTTAAACCTAATAAAAAAGCTTATATCAAATGGGAGCCTTATCAAAAACGAAGAGCAACTTCCGACGAAATCAAATCTTGGTGGACTCATTGGCCCACTGCCATGATCGGTATAGTTACTGGATCGATCAGCGGCGTTGTTGCAATCGACATCGATACCCAGGAGGGCCAGGACGCCATTACACAATATGTTCCAGATTCCCTCTTAACCCCTACCTCTAAAACTCCCAAGGGGGGCCAGCACCTTTATTTTAGGGCACCCGAGAAGCCAATTTCCAATAACGCAAGAACTATACCTGGGTGTGACTTTCGCGGTGAAGGTGGTTATGTAATTGCTCCTCCATCCATTAATGGCACTGGACAGGCTTACAAATGGCTTCTCAGTATTGAAGAATCCGAACCTGCCGACCTGCCGAGTACTTATATATCTTTTATTAATTCTTATGCATTTAAGGTGTGTGAGGAAGAAAAAGTTAGTCACACAGAGTCACAGGTAGTCACAGGTAGTCACAAAATATTAACGGAAGGGAGAAGAGATAATGACCTCTTCCACCTTGCCAACTGCCTTATTAAATCGCATACGCCGCCCGAAAAGGTTCGCCAATACCTTGAAATCCTTGCTAAATCCTGTAATCCACCTTTCCCGGTTTCTGAAGTCGAGGAGAAAATCAAATCCGCGCTGAAACGGGTCGAACAGCGGAAGCGTAATCTGACAGAGGAGATCCGGGAGTGGGTGTTAGTCACATCTGGTCACTTTTTAGTCACAGATGTGCACAGGGAGTCACAATTAGTCACAAAAGAAGAACGGCATGCTGCAAATGTGGCGTTGCGCCGGTTGGCAGAGGAAGGTGTTATTGAGAGATACGGGGATAAGCGGGGGGCCTATCGCCGAATTGAGCGAGAATATATCAAGGTCGACCTCCAGAGTGCTTCGGGTAAACCACTTGATATGAGATGGCCTTTCGAGATTGAAAAATTTTATAGACCCTTTTCCAAGAACCTAATCTCGGTTATGGGAACGCCCGATTCGGGCAAGAGTGCCTTCCTGTTTAACGTGGCTCGGATGAACATGGATAAGTTCAAGGTCCATTACTTTAGCTCTGAAATGGGAGCCGATGAATTGTGGGACCGCCTGGCGAACTTTGGGATCCCTAAAGAAGAGTGGATGAAGAAATGCGAGATGATCGAACGCTCCTCAAATTTCTCAGATGTGATGTTCCCAGACGATTTAAACATCATCGATTATCTCGATATGACAGGGGGAGAAGGGAAGGAGTTTTATAAGGTAGGTGAATTCCTTGAACATATTTATGGAAAGCTCCGGGATGGTATTGCCGTTATTGGTATTCAAAAGAATTATGGTCAAGACCTCGGGCGTGGTGGATTAGGAACGATAGAAAGGCCACGGTTAGCTCTTGCAATGGAAGCGTCGAAGATTAAAATTGTGAAGTGTAAGAATTGGTTTGATAAGAAGTTTAATCCTAATCATCTTGAACTTGAATATAAGTTAGTTGATGGATGTATTTTTACGAAGATTGGGGATTGGTCTAAGCCTGCTAAGACTCCAAACCTCTATCATGAAACACCTAATCAATACAAGGTTGCTCGGAAACGATTAGGAAAAGAAAATATTTGTAAAGAGTTTTCGAGGCAATCTGGAGAGTAGAAATGAAATGCGAGATTTGCAGAAAAGATTTGGGTGGTAGGGTCTATATAACTTTCTTGGTCGATGATGGGACCGTGTTACTTACCTGCCCCGGATGCGAGCCTTCGCGATCGTATGATATCGAGTTAAAGCGATTCTTGGAGGACTCTGTTTCTTGGATTAGTCATCTAAATGAAAAAAGGTGGTTCAATTCCGACAAGTTTAGCCAGGCGATGCGAAGAATTCAAAAACTTTCAAAAAATTTAGGAGGCCATACTACAAGAGCAAGTGAAGGTAGATTGAACTTGTAAGTCTGGGGGTCTCAGGGAACTTCAATGATTTTTTGCAATTTTAAGAATGTCGTGAATAAGATTAAGCATCTCTTTCTTATGTATTTGACTAACCTTATGTCTCTCCTCGTTAAATCCAACTTGATTAATCCCGATGAAATAAAGAGAACGTGTAAATACACCATCTTTTTCATACTCTTCGTACTTTGTTTGATATTCCTTCCATTTCTCGTCAAAGCGAATTCGCCTGCGGCCCTTCAGGTTTGGGACAAATTTAGCCATAGCAATTTCATGTTTGGGGAACTCAGAGGGGAGAATACTGGATCGTGTAATATCGTTGTCTCTAAGGTCTTTCCCAAGATCCTGGATTGCGGGGAGAAATACTTCCCTGAAGGCTTCGTAAGCTTCGATAAACCTTTTCTTATTCTCACGACTTTTTGTGAGGAGATGACCCATGAAAGCAGCAATCAAGATAGCAAGCAGGGTAGCCAAAGTAAAAATTCCCGTTACTATCATTCTTTTCTCCTTGGTATTTTTTGGGGCTGCATAATCTATGCGATATCTAAAGCAATATTACCAAAATAATCAGGAATTAGGCAATAACGAAAGCGATATCGATGCGGATTGAGGCTAAAGGTATTAAACGGATTGACAAGGCGGAATATAAAATTCTTGGAGCATGGAAGGAGAACAGTTAATGGGTGATACCGTTATAGAACAACTTGGCATACAATTCGTCAGTAAGATAAATTCTGACTTC
The DNA here is from genome assembly GCA_963820625.1 of uncultured delta proteobacterium. Classification (GTDB taxonomy): domain Bacteria; phylum Desulfobacterota; class BSN033; order BSN033; family UBA1163; genus CAWGAV01. The sequence continues at coordinate 134,347 of CAWGAV010000010.1, read as the reverse complement.
GGGAAAAATGTAGAAGATTCGATTAAGCAGTTCCAAGAAAAATTCAAACCCGCCCTTTTGCAAATCCAGAATGTCTTCAAAGGACTTGCCGTCACCGTTGCCAGTTTTTACAAGATGGTGTCTGATACACCAGTTCTTAACTTAGCCAGAGCCTTTGACACCACTGGAATCTCCGAGAAACTCGTAGGCACCTTCAAAGATGCCCGTACTAAGTCTGTAGCCGAATTTGAGAAGATGAATTCGGAGATTAGTGGACAGATTACAAAACTCAAGGCCGAATTTACAAAACTTGAAGGATGGATTTCTCAATTAAGGGCTGGTGAGAATCCGGTTGTGGACTGGGGTAAAATGACTGCTAAGGGTGTATTTCCCGAAGCAAAAAGAGCCATTGATTTAACCACTGAACAAACAGCCCCCCAAGAAGTAGTTCAAGCTGAACGCCAGGCAAAGATTACCGGATATCTTGACCAACAACGTGCTGTCTATCAGCAGATGGTCGGCCTAATCGGTCAGATGGGAGCCTTTGAGCAAGCCCGTTTAGCCACATCTGAACTAATAGCACAAAGGGTAAGGGAAGAAACTGTTGCCCGGGAGAAGGTAGCTGAATTTGTCGGTATTACAAAAGAACTATTAAGCCGTGGACTACTGGCTGAAGGTGTTGACGAAAAGAAACTTCAGTCCATGAAGCAGTACCTTGACGAACTCATAAAGACCGAAGAGGGGAGAAAAGTTCTAAACCAAGAACTTGATACCATCCTTGGTAAAATTGTCAAGGATGAGCAATCAATAAAAGACATTATCCTTTCTTCTATTAGTGATAAAGAGAAAATCCTTGCCATTACCAAACAGATTGCGGACCAGTACGAAAAGATTAAATCCTCTGAGGTTACTGGTGCAGGAGGTACAGGTGGCCTCGGGGGCGGTGGTGGCGAATGGGATGCCCTGATCGGAAAGATTCAACTTGCTGGTACGGTAGTCTCACAGTTCCAACAGAAATTACAAACTATACAGATTAAGGCTTTCCTCAACCCCGACGAATTTACACGCCTATCGAGTATTGCCCAAACCATAAACTCTGAAATTACCGATCTGACCAGTAGGATTGCTCGGTTAGGGTCTCAGTCTGTTGCTCGGGAGATGGCACAGGATTGGGATAAACTTCGTGGCGATATCGAAAAGACCGGAAAGGCCATGAAGGAAGCTGAAGTACTACAAGCCAAAGGTCTTCCGGCTACCAATGTAAAAGACTTCGATCAGGCTATCTATGGCCTAACGGCACGATTAAAAGAACTGGCGAAGCAGGGAGAGACGGTTCAGTTACAGGCACTTCAGACGGGACTTGCCAAGACCAATGCAGAGATCAACCAGTTCACTGGCGGGATAGAACTTAACAGAAAGAGTCTGAAACAGTTGGGATTGGGTACCTTGGAGTTAGAGAAATTACAGGCTTTGCTGACCGAGCGGATGAAACTCATTCGGCAAGAGTTTGCCATAACAGGCAAAGCCACGGCAGAGATGAATGCTGCCATGAAGTCTACCGGAGAGTCTTTGGGTGTCGTTCAGTTTCAGGCCACTCAGTTTACGAAACGGTCAGCTGATGCCGCACGTGCCATGGATAGATGGGGTGCTGGCTTTACGGATATGTTGAAATCCCAAATGGCGTGGTTACTTGGCGGGGCCTTAATCTTTGGCACGGTCTTTAAGATCCAGCAGGCATTTAGTGAAGCGATCGGCACTATGTTCAAGTTCAGTCAAGCCATTATAGACGTGGGGGCTATTACTAATGCCTCTGCTGGCGATATGAAGATATTGGAAAAGGCAGCACGGGATGTTGCTACTTCGACCAAGATGGGCTTTATTGAGGCTGCTGATGCCCTTAAAATCTTAGGTCAGGCTGGTCTTACCGCTAAGGAGTCGGCTGAAGCCCTAAAGACTGTAGCAATGCTTGTAACATCTACAGGGGCAAGTTCTCAAGAGGCTGTTAAGGTTTTGACAACTGCTATGAACGTTTGGAAGTTATCGGCTCAAGAATCAACCCGTATTGGCAACGTACTCGCTGCGGCTTTGAACTACTCCAAATTGGAGATTAATGACCTTGCTACCTCCTTTAACTATGTGGCTGCTACCGCAAAACAGGTCGGGATGAGTATCGAGCAGACGGCGGCGACACTGGCAGTTTTGAGTAATGCTGGTCTTAGAGCTTCCACGATAGGAACAGGATTAAGGGGCATCCTTGGACAGTTGATTGCTCCAAGTGCAAATTTCCTGAAACAACTGGATGCGATTAAGGTTGATTTTGAAGATATCCGTATGCCCGGGCACAACCTTATTGACATTCTGGGCCTACTTGAGAAAAAAGGTTTTGATCTTACTTCTATCTTTGAAGGTCTGGAGAAACGCCAAGCTGGTGTCTTCGCATCTTTAAAAGACATGGGACCCGCAGCCCTGCAACGTATGACCGATGCTCTAACTGGCACTAATGCGATGTTGGTGATGAATGAACGGGCCATGGAAGGCCCGATGAACCAACTGCATATTTTTAAAACAAGACTCTTAGATATGGCGTTGAGTATTAGTGACATAGTTATTCCGTCTTTCAATCTACTTCTTAAGGGCGTTGGTGGATTGGTAGAAACGTTTAAAACGCTTTGGCCGGTTTTTATAGGTGGTGGTGTCATTGGTGGAATGATTTTGTTAGTGAACCATTTTGATTTACTAACTACTGCAGCTACTCGATTTGGTTTAGCATTGGTTTGGTTACAGGCACATCCTATTATAGCGGCACTTAGTATACTTGCGGTTGCCTTTACTGCCGTCAAACTCTCCATTGATGCTTTACATACTTCCCATGAGGACCATATTAAAACCATTGATAAGGAAGTCATGCTCTATGCTCAACAGGTGCAAGAGTTAGAAAGTCTTCGGATCAAACTAAACAATGTCAAAACTGGAGAGACCGAGATCAAGGATGCTGTTAATAATTTAAGTGGGGAATATAAGGATTTAAGGAGTATGGTTAATCAAGTCGGAATGACACATACTGAATTTAAAGCAAGGGTCATTACCGAAATTGACGAAATATACAAAAAGATTCAAGACCTGAAGATTGACCGCCTCAAAGTGATGTTGGATCAATTCGATAGTTTGAACGAAAAAGTAAAAGAATCGATTCGCTTGCAAGCGCAGTTTGGTGAGTTGTCTCAGAATCCCGAGTTGGCTTGGCAGGCTGAAGCAGGGGCAAAAAAAGCAAAAGACGCGGAACTTTCACATAGAGAATCTCTTCTTAAAGTTCAACAATCGATTAATGATGTTGGGAGATCGTTCAAGGGAATGGGGGATGAGGCTCGTACAGCCGAAGAGGTCCTTTGGGATACCCTGACTGGAAAAAACTGGAAAACAGAAGATATTCAACGTGCCGCACGAGCATTAAGACAGGCCCTCCAGGAAGAACAGGATGCTGCTGCACAAACGGTCGAGGAAAACATGAAGGCTCGCCTCGGTGCGATGCGGACTTATCTCTTTGAGATGCGGAAGGCATTAGCAGATGAAGAGGAAAAGATAAAACTTAAATACCAAGAGGGTATGCAAAAATTTCCAGAGAAGGGTTATGCGGATACCGAAGCGGGAAAACTGGCTGCCGCAGAAGCTGCCAAGGGTAGGGCCAAAGTACAGGAAGACTATGACAGAGAAATGCGGGCATTTAGGGCCAAAGCAGCCTATGCGATAGTGCAGGAAGAACTAAAAATTGAAGAGGCGGGTTTACGAGACACTCTGGCCCTGGATGGTCGTGAAGCCAATATGAGGTTACGAATCCAAAAAGAAACCAATACCAAAATGCTCCTTGAACTGATTGAATGGCAAAAGGAGATGGAGAGGATTCGCTTAGAGGTTGGTACGGGTAAATACACGCCAGCCGAGGGGAAGAACTTACAGGATCAGGCACGGAATAAATACTTCAGTGGCATTGACAAGCTGAAACAAGAAGAGATTGAGAGAAACAAGGTGTATGATGAAAAACTGGATAACTTGAGTGAACAAAGACGTATCCGTCAAATCCAAGCCATGGAGGAATTGGGCAAGGCTCAATTAGATACTGCCAAGGATATGGATGACAAATTATTGGCACAGGATGAACTGACGAATCTTGCTATCCTAAAAGCAAATGAGGATCTTGCTACACAGATACATACCATACTCAAACAGTATGAGGGGTTGGGACCGGAAGCCGAAAAAGACCTTAATGCTGATATGGATGCTCTTATTACAATCTTTAAAACTAAAATGGACGCTATCACATTGGAGGGGCAACGGAAACGGACTGATATTGTTCTTAAGGGTACAGACATAGAAATGAAGACAAAAATCGAGAAAGATACTCGATATTTAAGAGAAGAAAGAAAAGCCCTTCAGGATGAATATGATGCCATGTCGGATGCTGAAAGAGGATCTGAATACGGGAAATATCTGAAATACCGACTTGATCTGGTTGCTATCAGTATGGATGAGGCAACTAAAAAAGTTATTGCATATAGAATTGAACTTCTGGAGGGGATGAAAGAAAGTCCCGAAGTAGAGGCCGCCCTATCTCAATTACGGCAGGACTTCGATAAATTAACCGACAGTGTAAGTAAGGCCAATCAGGAAGCGAGAAGATTTGAGGATTCACAGTTAAGTATATGGGAGGGAATGGCCGCTGGTTGGACGGAGTATTGGGACAAGATTAAAGCAAAATTTGACGATGGTAAAAAAGTTATGTTGGATTGGTTGAAGAGTGTTGAAACTACCATCTCTACTGTTTTTAGTGATCTTCTAACTGGCCAATTAAAAAGTTTCAAAGATTACTTCCAGTCTTTTGCCAATGCCATTGCTAAAACATGGTCGGATATGATGGCGACAATGGTGATGGACTACTTGAAAGGAATGCTGCGGATCAAAAGTTCTTCAGGGGGTTCGACTGGTTTATTAGGTTCAATATTTAAGGTTATTGCAAATCTTTTTAGTCCTTCTATTCCCCAGATTGATCTTTCGCCAGGCAGCGTTTTGGGACCAGCCATGAAAATCCATACTGGCGGTCCTGTTGTTAAAATGCATGAGGGTGGTTTACGGCGTGATGAGGTAATAGCCAAACTTCTAAGCAATGAATATGTACTGAGAAGAGAAGCGGCTCAAAGTATCGGACGGGAACGCTTGGACTATATGAACCAGACCGGACAGATGCCGGAAAAGAAAGAAAAGCAACCTATCGAGATCAGGATTATGAATATTTTAGATCCCACCGATGTCTTGGCTCAAGGTATTGCCGATAACCCGAATCTTATTATTAATCCAGTTTGTTCAAACTATAACAGAAACGCCGAAATGCGCAAAACACTTTTAGTGGATCGATAAACGGAGGTCGGGATGGAGACAAATTTATTTGCGGAATTTGAAGATATTGAACATGTGATTTCGCATTTGACAAAGGGGGCTGAGGCTCTTAAGACGTATCAATCCGAGATCAAACTTACATGCGAGGGTCTTAACAAAATAGAAAAACGGTATTCTGAAATTGATTCAAATTTTTCAAAACCATTAATAAAACAGGTCCGGAAGGTAATCAAAAATTTGGCACACATCAGATTAAGGCTTAAAGAAACTGGTGAGGGATGCAGACTGTTAGTTGAAGAAATCGAAAAATCTCTCGTTACGCCACTGATGCAATGCGTAGCTTCTCTAAAGAATACATTTAACAGAGGCAAGACGAAGGGATGAGAAAAGATAGGTTAGATTGGGTCTTATCCGGGCTTGATGGTAAGAGGTTTAACAAACTTGAAAAAAAAATTATTGAGCGGGTCAGGGGTAAGATTGAACAACCCGAAAAAATAACGGCCTTTGAAGAGAGGCAGGTTGAAGGAATTTATCGGGCCAAGGGTCAATAGAAGAAACAAGACAATGCGGGGCGACCTCTATTCTTACGGGTTGTTAGCCCATGGCCCCGGGATTAGGCACCTGGGGCTATGGGACCCCGTTTCATGGTTTAGATTTGTTGTCAGGTTCTTGAACGAAGAGATTTGGTAAATGGAAGTTTTAGGTTATGCAAAGAAGCTTGACTCCATTAAGGGCAATCCGCGAAAAGTGCATTGAATGTGCTGGATCCAAAAAGGAAGTAAGAACCTGTCAAGCGATAGAATGTGTCCTCTTCACCTATCGTTTGGGAAGAAATCCAGCCCGGAAAGGAATCGGAGGTCGTAGATCCCCTATTTTTCCCTTGAAACTCAAACTTGAGTATGGAAAATCAATCGTAGGACGAGAGATCGGTTCAACCCTATCCCAAACCATCCAAATTCAAGAAAGAGCCTATGGATAGCAATTTTTTGACCATTCAGGAGGTTTCTGAATACCTCCACATCAAACCAGCCACGTTGTACAGCAAAGTGGAAGCAAGAGAGATCCCATGCTACAAATTTGGCAGGTTGGTGCGGTTTCGGCAGGGAGATATTGAAGCATGGGTAGAAAACCACAGGCAAGATACCGAAGGGGTGAACCAGAGAGCTAAGGCCATTTTAAGAGTTACAAAAAAGAATGGTTTAGATATTGACCAGGTCGTGAAAAAATCTGTTGAACAGGTAAAGAACTTAGCGTATACTCCCGATCATGGGAGAACCAAACTGAAGAATTAGGGGCCTCAGAAAGGAAGGTGATTGATAATGGGGCTTTTTAAAAGAGGCTCGGTTTGGTGGATGAGTTTTACCTGTCGGGGAAAGCATTATCGGAAATCGACAGAGATAAATGATCGGAAATTAGCTCAAAGGATTTTGGACAAGGTGAAAGGTGAGGTTGCAGAAGGGAAATGGTTTGAGAAGTCGCCCGGTGAATCTAAGACCTTCAATGAGCTTATGGACCTGTTAATCAGTTACTCCGTAAAAAATTGTAGATCGAAGGCTTATATCTCAAGTGCCAAGGTCTTAAAGCAGTTCTTCGGTGAGTACTTGCTTTCTGAAATTGAGTCCGGGTTATGGGAAGAGTTCAGGGACAGAAGGGAAAAAAGAGGATGCAAACCTGCAACGATCAATCGCGACCTTGCAGCTTTCAAGAGAGCGTTTAGTTTAGCAACTGAATGTCGTTGGTTAAACCATAATCCAGTGGCTTCTATCAAGCAAGAAAAGGGGAGCACAAAAAGGGATCGTTGGATAACTGTGGAGGAAGAAACAAATCTACTGGCTTGTTCGCCATTATGGTTGAGAAGGATCGTTGTGTTTGCATTGAATACAGGTATGCGCAGAGGGGAGATCCTTAATCTTTCTTGGAAGGCTGTCGACTTTCCGAGAAGAGCAATCATCGTGATGGAATCAAAGAATGGCGAGAAGAGAACGATTCCGATGAATGAGACCCTTTATTGTCTTCTTAAGGAGATGGGAAAGGTCAGAGTGATTGGCTGCGAGTGGGTCTTCCATTCACCACTGTCCAAATCCAAACTCTTCAATCAGGCATTGGAGAGAGCCTTCCCCAAATGTGTCAAAAAGGCAGGGATAGAAGATTTACACTTCCATGACTTACGCCATAGTTTTGGAACGAGGTTAAGTCAAAAGGGAATGGACGCACTCACAATCAAGGCGTTGATGGGGCACAAGACATTGATGATGACATCACGGTATGTTCACCACAATGTTGAAAGCTTGCGCCATGCGGTTGAGGGATTAGATCAGTCGAATAGCACAAAAATAGCACAGTCGAACGTTGCTAATCTCTAACCACTTAAAATTAAAGGTAGAAATATTGAGGGTTGCCTCCATCGACATCGGGACCAACACGATCCTTCTCCTCATTGCAAAGGTGGAGGGAGGGGAAATTCATCCCCTTTTGGAAATAGAAACCGTTGCTCGATTGGGTGAGGGGGTTCAAAAAAATGGACTCCTTTTAATAGAGGCTATGGATAGAGGCCTTCAAACATTGGCTCAATATTTGAAATGGTGTCAGGAGACGGAGGTTCAAAAAATCTTTGCAGTGGGGACAAGTGCCCTCCGGGAAGCCAAAAACTCCGAGGATTTCCTAAAATTGGTCAAAGAAAAACTCAACTTCTCCATTGAGGTCATCTCTGGAGAAGAGGAAGCCCAACTCTCCTTTTTAGCTGTGGCGAAGGACCTCGGGGAGCTAAAAGAACCTATTCTTGTGGTCGATGTAGGCGGAGGAAGCACGGAATTCATCCTTGGCAAAGGCGGTCAGATCAGTCAATGGGTAAGCCTCCCGCTCGGATCAGTCCGTTTTACAGAGCAGTTTTTACGATCAGATCCTGTTCAAGAAGAAGAATGGGGGAAGATGGAGAGGAAAATTCGGGAATTAATTGTCAACATCCCTCATTCACAGGAACCATTATCAATGGTAGCGGTTGGGGGGACGGCCACGACCTTAGCCTCTGTTGAACAAGGCTTGGAGGAATTTATACCTGAAAAGATTCACCATTTTCTTTTAAAAAAGGAAGCCTTGCGAAACCAATTATTCCTTTACCGATCTAAAACCGTTGAGGAGAGGAAAAAAATACCCGGTCTTCCCATTGCCAGGGCCGATGTCATTTTAGCTGGAGGGGCGATCCTTTATCTGGCGATGGAGGAACTCGAATGTCACTCTGTCTTAATCAGTTGCCATGGAGTGAGATACGGTCTTCTTTATAAAAAGCTCAATTTAAATTTCAGATTTTAGATTGCAGATCGCAGATTGAAAAATCCAAAATCCGAAATTGAAAAGGGTTTTAGCCTGCCTTGGAAACCAGCTGTTTCAGAACTAAAATGACCAGAACCATAAACCTTCCCTGGCTTGTGTTCTTGGGACCGACGGGAATTTCCCCTTTACAGAAAACAAGGTCGCCCCTCTTAAAAGGTTTCTCCTCATCCCCAATCGCTAAAGTCCCTTCCCCTTCAACCCCATAGAGGATTACTTCCAAAGCACCCGGATGAGGGTGAAGAGGCATGGTCTGGCCAGGTTCAAAGCAGATGAGGACAGCCGCCCCTGCATCCCCGATATGGAGTTGTTTGGGTATGAAATTTTCTTTAGAAAACTCAGCCTTTTCAAAAAGATGAATGGGTTCCATAAAAAGACCCTCATTTTAGGATCGTTTCACTCGAGGTTTGAGGATCACTTCGTTTGAGGTTTGAGGCTTAAAGAATTTGCTTCTAACCTCTCACCTTAAGTTCTCCAAAGGAGAACGCTCCTCAAGCCCTTGAAGGGAAACGCTCCTCCATCCTTTGTCAAGTTTTTGTCCATTTAGCCTTCTAACGCATTCAGTTCCTTCACAACCACTTCCGGATCAATATTGTGCATCATGGCTCCGAACGAGATGGATTCCATTTTCATCCCGGGGCAGGTGAAGCAGCCCTGGCCAAAATATTTTTCGATCACCTTGATCGCTGCAGGATTCGCTTTCAAGACATCTCCAATGACCATATCCTTATTGAATTTCTTCTCAGCCATTTTAAACCTCCCTGATTTAGTTTTGAGTTCGGAGTCTCAAAACTAAATACTCCGAACTAATGACTCTGAACTATTAGCTTTATCCCTCAGATGGTTGTGGGGCCATGCTCTTCCATAGATTGAAAATAAAGAGAAAAATGGAAACGGCCTGACCGATTCCGAATAAAATTGCCAAAGTGTGCCAGATCCCGCCCTGCGATGCTTCTAAAATCCAAGAAATGGAGAGACCGATAAGCGTCATATTAGCAAGCCACACTTGAGCATTACCCAAGCGAGCGCTGTAAACCGGTCTTCCCATAAATCGTGGAAGAATATGATACCCCACACCATAAATCATCATCGCCATAAATCCTAAAAGATTGATATGGGTGTGAACCCTCGTGACAGTAAAACGGATATCCGGCCATAAGACCATACATATCCCTGTAATTGTTCCAATTCCGAGATAGATCAGACTCGATTTAACAAAAGCCTTTGCATATTTATCCATACCAATTCCTCCTCAACAAATCCCCTTTAATCCCCCTTTACTAAAGGGAGAAATGGGGGGATTAACTGTTTTACCCACCATGGATGAGCATGGGTAAACATCGGGTACATACCCAAAGATCCTGCCCATTCCTCCGGCATGGAAGTAATACACCTTCATGTTCTGTTTTATGACAGACAAAACAGGTGATCTCTTTTTTCTCAGCCATTTTCTTGTCTCCTTTTTTCCCCTTACAATCTAATTTTAATTGACCATAAAAAATAATGCCTTGACTTAGATCAAATCCCCCAAAATTTATGTAGCGTCGGCATTTACGGCCGACGAAATCTCCTTTCTCGCCCCCAGTAAATGGGGGCGCTACAATTTCTAAAGGGGGGATTACCTGAGATAATGGTAGAGCATATCCACCCGCCCATGTTTGATCATATACATCCCAGAAAATTTCATGACTTCTCGAATCTTTGCTTTATAATCACCATGGTAACATTGGGTTTCACATTTCTTGCACATCGGTTTAGGATTGTGGGGGCACTTCAGCCTCATGGTCAGACCATAAGTGAGAAGCCTTGTACAATCCGGACACAGGGAGATTTCCTTCTTCTCAATCTCCTTAATATCGAAAAGTTTGAATGAAAAGGGAGCCCTTTCTCCATCATGATTCTCTCGGCAGTAGATTTCGACAAACTTCATCAATGTCTGGATATCATCCTTTTCTTTCTCTGAAAATTCGACCCTCCTTAAACTCATTTCACTCGCCTCCATTAACATTCCTATATTAAATTATAATTTCAGAATGAAATAAATGCCTTGACCTAAGTCAAACTTTCGACTCTCTACCTCGAAGGCTGGGGCTTGCTCAAGTTTGACCTTGAGTGGTGCGTTCTTCCCCTTCCTAAAGGGCAGTGCTTAGGCGCCGTCGAATAGGTCAAGAATGTGGGCTGGCAGAAAAAAATTCTTAAAGGAGGGACCGGGGTTTTATCTTAACAAGATAACTATCTAAATTTATTAAGAATTTGCTTGGAGGGATTGATAAAAGGCCTACTGTCTACCGGAAAGAAATTAAATCAAATATAATTTTTAGCTTTTAGACAGCCACCCTCTGTTTAAGTATCTCTCAGATATTAAGAAAGCCTGTAAGAATTGGGAGAGATTCATAGACCACCAAACCGAAGCAGGCCCAAACCCAAGGAGGACCACCAAGATATAACTCAAGGGGATTCTCACCAACCATACGCTGAGGGCAACCCTCATCAACACACTTCTGGTATCCCCAGCACCAATCAAGCCTCCACCCAGAATAATGCCCCAAGCCATAAATGGCTCACTGATCATACTGATATAGAGGTATTTGACACTTTCCCTGATTACGATCGCATTAGGCGATAAGAATGAAACGATCCACCGGGCATTTAAAATCACCGCAATCACCATCATCGTGACAATGAAGACTCCAATGGCTGCAGTCATGATTCCGCTCCGAAAGGCATCTTCTTGTTTTTTTTCACCCAATAAATTCCCCACGATCACTGCATTGGCCATATTGAATCCGAAAACCGGAAGATAGATGGCTGATTCGATTCGGAGACCGGTTGTCAGGGCAGCAAGGATCTCAACTTTATTTTCAGGTAGGGCACTCAAAATCAAGAAAAGGACCATCGAAGAGAGCTGCCACAAGACCTGGAGTAATCCTATCGGCCAACCGATACCGATCATCTTCTTAACCCTGTCCATAGAAAAATGCTTCACACCGGTCATGACACTTCTGACATAGGCCAGGTTGATCATGCTCCCTATGAAGACGCTCGAAGCGGTTGCGGCAGCAATTCCCCTGAAACCGAGGGGAGTATAGAACACCAGAAAGAAGTTGAGAACGATATTAATCACGCATGCAAGAGCCATCGTTTTCAAAGATCTTTTGACCATCTGACATGATCTTAAGATCCCATTACAATTGATAAGAAGATAGTGAAAAAGTAAACCCGTTGCGTAAATTTCAACGAAGGGTATCGCAAAATGTTTGAGCTCTTCAGGGATATTGAGAAACCTGATGATTTCTGGACTAAAAAGGACGCCGGCTACGGCAAGGACAATTCCAGCCCCTGCAGCTGTGAGAAGAGAAGAAAAAACGGCTTTACTCAATTCGGCTTTATCTCCGGAAGTATATAATCTCGAAACCACGGAGACTGTCCCGACGGTGAGGGCATTGGCGATGACAATAAAAATAAAATAGAGCTGAATGACAAAACCATAGGTAGCTTGGATCTCTTTGCTCACTCTGCCTGCAATATAGACATCCGTAAGGCCGATCAAGAACTCAAAAACCATGATCAATGTCAAGGGCCAACTGACTGACCAGCTGCGAGACAGGTAGAATCTTATCTCCTCTCTCTTGAATAATGTGAGTAATCTCATCACTTCCTTCCTCAGTCATACCAAGAAACTGGCTTGCTCTATCGGGTAGTCAGTGAAGGATGACTGGGAATATCCTCTCATTCCTGCTTACGATAGTCATAAACCCCTCTCCCACTTTTCCGGCCAAGGCGTCCGGCTCTGACTAATTTAACCAGAAGAGGAGCGGGTCGATATTTTTCACCCAATTCTTTATGGAAAGTTCTCATGCAGCTGAGAAGGATATCCAAACCGAATGCATCCGCCGCTGCCAAGGGTCCTAAAGGGAAATTAAGGCCCCTCACGCAACACCGGTCGATCTCTTCGGCACTGGCAAGAGAATTTTCCAAAACATAGAAAGCCTCATTCACCATTGGAAGATAAAGGCGATTGATCACAAAACCCGGAGAGTCCGAGACGGTAACCATCTCCTTACCGCACCTTGTAAAGAAATCAACAATCGTTTTGTGAGTCTCATCTGAAGTCTCTAATCCCCGCACCAATTCAACCAATGGAGTAAGGGCTGCCGGAATCAAGAAATGTGTTCCGATACACTTTTCAGGTCGGGCCGTAACTGCTCCCATCTCAGTAATGCTCAGCGTAGAGGTGTTGCTGCCTAGAATGGCTTCTTTTTGGCAGATGCCATCCATTTTTTTAAATAACTCTTTTTTCACATCCATATCCTCAAAAACAGCCTCAATAACCAACTCAATATCAGAAAAGGCTTTCGTTAAATCCGTCGTCGTGCTAATAAGGGAAAGAACCTGGTCCATCTCCTCACTCTTCATTTTCCCCTTTTTAACCTGGCTGTTTAAAAATGATTTTATATTACTTAATCCCTTTTTTATCAGCTCTTCAGAGAGATCCACCATAACAGTTTGGAAGCCACCTCTGGCACAGACAATCCCGATCTGACTTCCCATCGTTCCCATACCGATGACACCCACTTTTTTGATCTCCATCTAAAATCCCCTTTTCTCAATAAATGATGTCAATGGATTCCTTCCCGCCGTCAAGTTGGGACTGGCACCAATTTACCAACAATTTTTCAATTTATCAATTCCATCTTCCCTTTTGTTCCTGAATAAGTTAATAATTAACTCCGGGCATTACCTCGGAAGGTTTTTTATGGAAGGAAAATTAGTTTATGGATTTCTTTTTTGAACCAAATGGGATAGCCGTGGTCGGCGCAACCCCTGAACCCAATCGTGGTGGTCGCTATTTGGTGACCAATCTGACACTCGGCTACAAAGGACCCATTTATCCAGTCAACCCTAAATATGATGAGATTATCGGCCTAAAATGCTATCCCAGAGTGTCAGATATTGAGGGCCCTGTAGATCTTGCACTGATCTTTGTTCCAGCCCAGGCTGTCCCCCAAGCTTTAGAAGATTGCGTAAAAAAGGGCGTCCGTGGGGCAATTGTGGAATCGAGCGGTTTCGCCGAAGTAGGGCCAGAAGGGAAGACCCTACAGGATCAATGCCTCACCATCGCTCGGAAAGGGCGACTGCGAATATGGGGACCGAATTGTATGGGGCTTATTGACACATCGAGGCAATACGTCTTTTCATTTATCATCCCGGAGGCCTGGCAAAGGACAATGAATCGGGGTCATGTCTCTCTCATCGTTCAGAGCGGCCTTCTGTCCGCAGGCTTCATTACAACTCTCATGGGCAATAAAACCCTCGGACTGGCCAAGGTTTGCTCTATCGGGAATAAAAGCGATGTCGAAGAGACCGAACTTTTGGAATACCTCCTCAAAGACCCTGATACCAAAGTCATTGCCCTCTACTTAGAATCCTTCGTTAATGGGCGTCGTTTCTTCGAACTTGCGACCTCATCGAACAAACCAATTGTCGTGCTGAAAGGAGGAAAAAGTCCTCTGGGTGCTGAAGCTGCAGCCAGTCACACCGCTTCTCTGGCAGGTAATTACGATCTTATCAAGGGAGTTTTGAGACAAGCGGGTATCCACCAAGCAGATGACTTTTTTGAGATGGTGGATATTGCCCGGACTCTCGAAAGAGATTTTTATCTGCAACATCCTCCTAATGGAAAACCCAGAATGGCCATCTTGAGTTATAGTGGGGCATCAGGGATTGTCACCACAGATCATATGGAAAAATATGGCCTGACCTTAGCTCGTTTATCATTCCAAACTCAGAAACGGCTGGAAGAGCTTTCTCCTGACTGGATGCCCGTTAAAAATCCGGTGGATTACTATCCCGCCATGGAAAAGCACGGCCCGGTCTTAGCTTACAAGCATGCTATTGAGGCTCTCCATGATGACCCAGAAGTGGATGGGATTATCGTCCATCTTTTTGCTGGATTTGGAATCTGGTCCTTGAACATGAAAGAAATCTTGTCCAGTACTAAGAAGTCTCGGAAACCCATCTTGTTCTGGCTGATAGGACCTGAAAAAGGTAGGGATCCAACTCGATTGACTTTGGAAGAGGAAGGTTGGCCAACTTTTTATGAGATTCATCGGACGGTTAAAGTGATGGCGAGTCTCTTCGAAAATTATAGAGGGAGAAGTAAACCCCTGGAGATTTCATCATCCAATTTTCAAGTCCCCGGCACATTAATGAAATTGGCCCTGCAAGCTGATGAAAAAGGAAAAAAAGTATTAGATGAATATGAAGCAAAAAAATGTTTCAAGGCCTTCAACCTCAATGTGGTTAAAGAAGTGATTGTAAAAAGTCCGGAAGAAGCTATTAAGGCCGCTAAGAAGATGGGTTATCCAACCGTCCTCAAGGGGATCGTCGAGGGACAAGTTCACAAAACCGAAGCGGGCCTAGTAAAGCTAAATCTCCAAAATGCTGATCAATTAAGGTCAGCTTATCAGGAAATGTTAAACCTTAACCTTAACCTTAGCCTCAAACCTCAATCTTTTTTGGTCCAGCCCATGTTGAAAGGTGATCTTGAACTTATCGCAGGAATCGTGCGTGATCCTCAATTTGGACCTGCCGCCATGCTCGGAATGGGTGGGATTTGGGCAGAGGTTTATAAGGATGTGGCTTTTCGTTTGGCTCCATTAAACCAAAAAGACATCCTTGACATGGTTTCAGAGTTAAAAGGACAGGCTTTATTTAAAGGATATCGGGGTTCAAAACCCGTCAATATGAAGAGCCTTGCTGATTGGTTGATCAAGTTAGGATGGCTTGCTATGACCTTTGAAAAAATTCAGGAGATCGATGTTAATCCACTATTAATTGTTGATGGAGAACCGGTGGCTGTGGATGCTACGATTGTTTTAACTTCCCCTTCATCGTAATAAAGCGAAAAGCCCGCATCCCACGGCAAAGCATCCTGCCCCAGAAAGGGGAGGAGGTTTTTCGTCCATCCGGATGGACGAAGCAGAAGTGCTTACACTTAATTTTTTGCAATCTATTTGCAAAATCTCCCTCCGGATCCTTTGGGTCGAGGGAGTCCTTAAAGTAATCTGGAATGTAATATCCCAACTCGGTGTAGGTACCCGCAGTAGTTCGGGAGTGTGCTTTTAAGAAATCGGCAAAGGTTTTGCGAGAGGTCACGATTCCATATTTATCTGGGTCTATTTGCCAAGGAGCTCCCGGTTCTATTTCAATAGAAAGGGCTCTCAAGCAGTTTCTCCGGCCATACTTCTTCACGATCTCACTCCGCATCTTATAGGTATCTTTGATCTTCTCTTCGTTCTCACCCGGAATCCCATAAGTGAAAAAAACTTCAACATTGATCTTTTTCGAGGTGATGTAGTCGAGCATCTCAAGATACTCTGCATTTGAACAGAAATACCCCTTATTGCGTCTTCTCACCTGCTCATTTCCTGTCTCAGGTGATAGGGCGATCACACGAAAATCTTCTGAAAATGTCTCAGCAAATTCATTCACAAACTCCTTTGAAGTCACTCCTGTAGCCTCGTGCATCCAGCCGAGTTTCTTGGTCAGCCCTTCTTCACGTAATCTTCTGAAAAGTCCTACAAAATAATTCTGGTCATTGGGAGTTGGATCGAAAACCGTATACATCGCCTGGTAGCCGTACTCGAGAGCTTGCTTGATGTCCGCGATGACCGCATCATAAGGACGCCATGCAACCTTTTCTCTGCGGGAAATGCGTTCTTTTTGTGGCGTGAAAGAACCTCCACACCATGTGCAGTCAAAGGCACAACCTCTGCCTACACAGAGGGGAAACAATTTGCTCCGGGCTGTGAACATTTTGAAATTAAGCTCCTTCGAAATTCCCTTCACCACGATAAAAGGCAGCGATACGAAATCAATATAGGTCCTATAGTTTTCGAGAAGCTCCATGTTGGCGAATCGGAGCTCATTCAGAATTTTTTCATCAGCCCAGTATACAGTCTCGTTGGTAACGATCTTGCCCTTATTCGCTTTCCACGTCAGATTTGGTATGCCGCTCAGGTCATGCTCCCCTTTTTTCACCTTTTTGACGATTTCGAGAAGCGGAATTTCCGCTTCGCCTCGAATGACGGCGTCAACACAATCAAAGTCGCGAACAATCTCATCGTGGAAGAAGCTCGCCGTAGAACCACCGAGAACGATGTATGAATTTGGAAGAAGCTTTCGAATCTTCTTACACGTCTCAATCACATCGTGGGCTTGATAATGCCAATGGAGTGAAAGGGCTATGACCGGCGGCTCAGAAGAATTCAGACTATCCTCAAGCTGCCATGACTCACAGTTCATCTTTTCTACACCCTGGTGGAGGACACGACATTTTATTCTGTTCCGGTTAAGATATTCGGCAATGCCCAGCAGCCCAAGGGGCATATAATTCACCCACATGAACTGCCCAACCGGTCTGTAGTAATTGCTAAACTTTGGAGTGTGGATAATGAGACAGTCTAATCCTTCCATCTTTGCCTCCTTATATGTGGCCGATGTAGTCAGTACCCTAGATTCTCACTATTAATAGATTTCGAGGCCCCCCACCCGATTGATCAAATTATAAGTTCATCAATAATTTCTGTCAATTTTTTTTGCACACCTAGATGACAACCAATTTGTCCACGCTTCCTCGTCCAGCAAAGAGATAAAAATAGATAGTATGGAAACACCTTACTACAGCCAGCGTTTCCTCAGAGGAGTCCGATTAAAGGAATTGGGATTATCGGCACCCATGTTATAGGCCATTTTTAGATAGGCAGATGGCGGAGGTCCATCGTGAGGTGAGATTAAATCTTCAAACCCGAGGCGAGTTTTTCTAACATTTCACGGTTGATGATGAGAATTTTATTTTTCTTTACATCGATGATCCCTTTAGCTTTCATCTTTGCCAGAGTCCTTGAAAGGGTTTCACTGATTGTCCCCAGTTTCGAGGCCAGTTGAGTTTTACTCAAATCCAGTTCAACCTCCTTGGGGCTCTTCCCTTCTTTCGATAATTTCAATGAAAGATCGATCAGATATTTTGCAATTCTCGAGGAAACCTCTTTGAGGGAAAGTTCCTCGATCAGGGATGCAAATTTTCTTAAAAAGTGAGAAAGAGAGATGATCATGTTGATGCTAAGTTGAGGATTCCTCCCAATCAATTGGATAAAATCTCTCTTGGGAAAAAAGAGAAGCTGACCATCACTCAAAGCTTCTGCAAAAGCTGGGTAATTCCCTTCGAGAAAGAGAGCTGCCTCAGCAAAAGCATCTGGTGCGGAGACCACATGGAGGATCTGCTCCTTGCCCTCTGGTGAAATCTTATAGAGTTTAACTTTCCCTGAGAGGATGACATAAAACCCCTTCGCCTCTTCCCCTTCGGAAAAGAGAACCTCCTTTTTCCCAACTCGCTTGAGGGAGGCAATGGCCCTGATCTTCTTCAAGTCTTCTTCTTTTAACCCAGCAAAAAGAGGACACCGTCTTAACAGTTCAACGGACATATCAATCTCCTAAATATTTACTCATAAGCCTACAAATTTTTTAGCTTTTATTCAAGAAAAAAGAGGCCCTTCCCTCTCCTATAAAAGAATTTAATAAATCATTTCAATGGGTTGAGAAGTTATGGGGTGACCCCATGTCGCCCTTTTTAGTAACTCAGGAATGAATACATGATATTGAAATGAAAGAAAGATTATGTTAATCTGGTTTAAATTTACCATTGGAGGAAAATTTTTGAGTTCCCTTTATAAAAATCTTGTCTTCTGGGCAATTATCGCCATTACCATGTATCTCCTTTTCATTCTCTTCTATAATAAACCCCGCCCAACAGCTTTGGAAAAAAATTATTCGGAATTCATCTCTGAGGTAGAGAAAAATCAGGTCCGTGAAGTGGAGGTCCAGGGTAGAAATTTGATTTGGAGAGATGTAGATGGCAAACGTTATAAGACCTATGCACCTGAAGACCCTGAGATGATAAAAATTCTCAGAGAGAAGCGAGTGGTCATCAATGCAAAGAAAGAAAGTGACACTTCTTTCATGCAGATCATCATCACCTGGGCTCCGATGATTATTCTGATCGGTGTCTGGATCTTTTTTATGAAGCAGATGCAGATCGGTGGTGGAAAGGCCCTCTCCTTTGGAAAGAGTAAGGCCAAAGTTCTGACCAAAGAACATCATCAGATAACCTTTGAGAATGTCGCTGGAATAGAAGAAGCGAAAGATGAACTGGAGGAGATCATTGCCTTTCTCAGGGATCCCAAAAAATTTACAAAGTTGGGTGGAAGGATCCCTAAAGGTGTTCTCCTTATTGGTGCCCCCGGAACAGGTAAGACACTTCTGGCTCGAGCGATTGCGGGCGAAGCTGATGTCCCTTTCTTCAGTATCAGCGGTTCTGATTTCGTTGAGATGTTTGTTGGGGTTGGGGCTTCCCGAGTACGTGATCTCTTTCTTCAGGGAAAACGGAATGCTCCTTGTATCATTTTCATCGACGAAATCGACGCCGTTGGAAGGCACCGGGGAGCTGGCTTGGGCGGGGGCCACGATGAGCGGGAGCAGACCTTAAACCAACTATTGGTTGAAATGGATGGCTTCGAATCGAACGAAGGTGTGATCTTGATTGCGGCAACAAACCGGCCAGATGTTTTAGACCCTGCTCTGCTCAGGCCAGGTCGTTTTGACCGTCAAGTGGTTGTGCCTGTCCCCGATGTGAAGGGAAGAGAGGAAATTATAAAGGTCCACTCTAAAAAGATACCGTTAGGTGAGGATGTCAATCTCACCCTCCTGGCCAGAGGAACTCCTGGATTTACTGGAGCTGATCTGGAGAACCTCGTGAACGAAGCAGCTTTACTGGCTGCTCGATTGGGAAAGGAACGAGTCGAGATGGCCGACTTGGAACAGGCTAAGGATAAAGTCATGATGGGTGTGGAAAGAAAATCCATGATCATTCCTCTTGAAGAGCGGAGAATTACAGCTTATCACGAAGCGGGCCACACCTTAGTGGCCAAGATGATTCCTGGAACAGATCCCATTCATAAAGTGACGATCATCCCAAGGGGCCGCGCCCTGGGAATCACCCAGCAGCTTCCTATTGATGAAAAACACACCTATCCAAAAGACTACTTGCTGGACAATATTGCGGTCATGATGGGAGGAAGAGCAGCAGAAGAATTGGTGTTAAACAATCAAACAACGGGTGCGGGGAATGACATCGAACGTTCCACAGAAATTGCCAGGAAAATGGTTTGTGAATGGGGAATGAGCGATAATCTTGGGCCCTTAGCTTTCGGTAAAAAAGAAGAGCAGATCTTCTTGGGAAGAGAATTTGCTCAGCACCGAGATTATAGTGAAGAGACGGCGCGTTTAATTGATAATGAAATCAGGGGCATTGTGACCCAGGGTCATGAAAGAGCCAAAGAAATCATCCAGACGAATATGGCCATACTCCATAAATTGGCCAATACCCTTCTTGAAAAAGAGGTTCTCGACGGGAATCAAATCGAAACCATTATAAAGGGTGAGACGGTTTAATCCCTTTCAACCCATACCTCCTCCACAAAAAAGATGAACCTGATTCGATGCCTTCACATCACGAATGCCAATGAAGCCATCCAACAAATGAAAAAAGTGGGAGTGGATCCCACTGGCGTCAAGTTGATGGAAGAAAAGACCCTCCATTTCAATCTCAAGGTGGAAGGAATCGAACCTCGAACGGCTAACCTTCTCAAACAAGAATTGCTCTCACTGGGAGGAGATGTCGCTGTCGACGGAAGGGGGCTTGATTGCAGTGCCAAACAGACAGATGCTCTTCTTATGGGGACGCAAAAACATTTCAAAAAATTGATTCTCAAATTGGAACAATACCCAGACCTTCACCTTCTAGGCCAGTCCATAAAAGAAACACTTAAGAACATTTCCAAAACCCATTACTCCATACGCTGCCGAAAACGGACGTTGACACTGGGAAAACGAACCCTTCTGATGGGAGTTCTCAATGTCACTCCAGACTCCTTTTCAGATGGAGGCCTCTTCTTTGATAAAGAGAAGGCAATTGCCCATGGATTGAGGATGGTTGAAGAAGGGGCAGATATCATAGATATTGGAGGGGAGTCAACCAGACCGGGTTCAAAACCTCTGGAATTAGAAGAAGAACTTCGTCGGGTCATTCCTGTCATCGAATCTATTGCTAAGGAAGTGAATGTGCCAATTTCGATCGACACCTATAAATCAGCTGTGGCACAGAGAGCTATTGAAGCAGGGGCTGAAATCATTAATGATATTAGTGGATTGCATTTTGACCCAAGCCTAGCACAACTGGCTGCCAAGGAGGATACCCCTCTTGTCCTCATGCATATCCGTGGAACCCCTGAAACAATGCAGAAGGATGTCCATTACGA
Source organism: uncultured delta proteobacterium (assembly GCA_963820625.1). Classification (GTDB taxonomy): domain Bacteria; phylum Desulfobacterota; class BSN033; order BSN033; family UBA1163; genus CAWGAV01. The sequence goes on along the minus strand of CAWGAV010000010.1, from coordinate 113,276 downwards.
TTCCCTTTTTTCTGAAATACTCCAATATTTAAAGGATTCCATTCAAAGGGCGGAATCTACCGGATTGGACCCTCGGCAGATCATCATTGACCCTGGAATTGGCTTCGGAAAAACCGTTGAGGACAATCTTCTTATCATAAAAAATCTATATGAATTTCAAATACTTGGGAAACCAATCCTATTGGGGACATCACGTAAGAGTTTTATCGGAAAGATTCTCAATGCAGAGGTTGGAGACCGTCTGGAAGGGACGCTATCAAGCATTGCTATTGGAGTCCTAAACGGGGCTCATATCATTCGTAGCCACGACATACTCCAGGCAAAAAAGGCCATTGCCGTGGCTGATGCAATACGTCTTGCAGGGGGGAAAGAAGCCCAATAAACTTGACCTTTCTAAAGGAATTGTGATAAGCCAATTAAAAAAAATCCTCCTCAATATGGCTGGGGGATTAGAAATGGATGAATAAGGATGACACGTAAGTTGTTTGGAACAGACGGGATCAGAGGGGTTGCCAATGTAGACCCTATGACCGGAGAAATGGCCATGCAGTTGGGCAGGGCCATTGCTTACATTTTTAAGGAGGTAAAGGGAAGGCATCGGATTGTTGTGGGAAAGGATACCCGACTCTCAGGATACATGTTGGAGACAGCTTTGGCCTCTGGCATCTGTTCCATGGGAGCGGATGTGATGTTGGTGGGTCCTCTACCCACCCCAGGCATCGCTTTCATCACCACAAGTATGAGGGCCAATGCCGGTGTGGTGATTTCAGCTTCTCACAATCCTTACTATGATAACGGAATCAAAATCTTTTCTCAGGATGGCTTTAAACTTCCAGACGAAATGGAATACCGGATCGAAGAACTGATCCTTTCAAATCATCTCCATTCCCTTCGACCCACAGCGAGTGAAGTTGGAAAAGCTCATCGTATTGATGATGCTATCGGGAGGTATGTGGTCTTTCTCAAAAATACCTTTCCCAACAACTTAACATTGGATGGGCTTCGAATCGTTTTAGATTGTGCCAATGGGGCAGCCTATCGAGTCGCTCCCACGGTCCTCGAAGAATTAGGAGCCGAGGTGATACCCCTAGGGGTCGAACCCAATGGAGAGAATATCAATGACCACTGTGGTTCCCTTCACCCAGAAGTCGTCAGTCGCGTTGTCCAAGAGAAGGAAGCGGATATCGGGATGGCTCTCGATGGCGATGGAGACCGAATCGTCTTTGTGGATCGAAAAGGAAACCAGGTAGATGGAGATTATATTTTGGCGATCTGCGCTCTCCAAATGTTATCGGAAAACAGGTTGAAAAAGGGAACTCTGGTTACCACCGTGATGAGCAATATTGGACTGGATCGGACAGTATGGAAGGCAGGAGGGAAAGTCATCCGGACTCAAGTAGGAGATCGTTATGTTGTCGAGGAGATGGTCCGGGGAGATTACAACCTTGGGGGAGAGCAATCAGGCCATACCATTTTCTTAGATTACAATACGACTTGTGATGGCATTCTCACGGCCTTACAAGTCCTAGCCATTATGAAACAGAAAGAACGTCCCATAGATGAACTGGCCAGAGTGATGGAACCTCTTCCTCAGGTCCTCTATAATGTGGAGGTCAAAGAGAAGAAAAACCTCACCGAGTTTGCAGAGATTGAAAAGAGGATCAGAGAGATTGAAAAATCATTGGGAAATTCCGGAAGAATTTTGATTCGCTACTCTGGGACAGAACCTCTCCTTCGGATTATGGTTGAAGGAGAAGATGAGACAAAACTCCACCGGTTTGCCCAAGACCTTGTGGGATTAGTAAAAAAACATATTGGAAAGTAGCTAATAGCCTATGGCTTATAGCTAATGGCCAACAGTAAATCGAAGATTTCTAGGGGGAATCATGCCGAGGTTGGGTGTTAACATTGATCATGTCGCCACAGTCAGACAGGCCCGGGGGGTCATGTATCCAGATCCTGTCACGGCTGCAGGAATCGTGGAATTGGCTGGAGCAGATGGCATTGTGTGTCACCTGAGGGAAGATCGACGTCACATTCAGGATCGAGATCTCCGGATACTCAGGGAGGTGATTCAAACTCGATTGAACTTAGAGATGGCTGCTACTGAGGAAATGATCCGCATTGCCTTGGCCACCCAACCAAACATCGTGACACTCGTTCCGGAGAAAAGAGAAGAACTCACGACAGAAGGAGGGCTCGATGTGATCAAATTCTTTCCCTCCCTTAAAAAGGCAATCCAACGACTCCACAAAGGGGGAATCCCTGTCAGTCTTTTTGTCGATCCCAAAAAAGATCAGATCAAAGCCTCAGAGGATGTGGGCACTGATGCCATAGAAATTCATACCGGTCACTACTGCGATACGAAGACTCCTTCTCAGGAAGATGCGGAACTGAAAAAGATTCTTGATGCAGTCGCCGAGGCTTCTCACAGCAACCTCCAGATCGCAGCAGGACATGGCCTGAATTATGTCAATGTCCGACGGATTGCAGAAATAAAGGAAATCGAAGAACTCAATATAGGTCACAGCATTATTGCCAGAGCAATTTTAGTGGGTTTGGATCGAGCTGTCCGAGAGATGATTGAACTCGTCAAATAAGTTTCAGGTTTAAGGTTTCAAGTTTAAGGTTGAAACCTGAAACTCGTAACTTGCAACTCGAAACTAATGGTCGTTGGAACGGGTATTGATATTGTCAATATAGATCGAATTGAGCGTCTGATGGCTCGCTGGGGAAATCTCTTTCTGGGTCGGGTTTTTACAGAGAAAGAGATTGTCTGGTGCCAACAGCGGACCCGGCCTCCCGAATGTTTTGCCATCCGGTTCGCGGCAAAAGAGGCTTTCCTCAAAGCCATTGGATGGGGGCTTCGAAACGGTATTCAATGGACGGATATCGAAGTGGAGAACGATCCCCTGGGAAAACCCATGTTCTCCCTCCATCGAAAGGCAAAGGAGGTTTGCGAAACCCTCCGAATTCAAAGTGCTCTTCTCACCCTTTCCCACGACCGACCCTACGCCGTGGCCCATGTGCTCTTAGAGGAAGGAAATGATGAAAGTAGCGACCGCTGAAGAGATGCAGGAATTGGATCGAAAGGCCATTGAGACCTTTCGAATTCCCGGAATTGTCCTCATGGAAAATGCAGGAAGGGGAGCGGCAGAAGTGATCTCCAATACCTTCCCTGATATTCACAAGAAGAAGATAGCGATTATTGCTGGAAAAGGAAACAATGGGGGAGATGGGTTTGTGATCGCTCGATATCTTCTGAATCAGGGGATTTCCGTGAGGGTCTATCTCCTCACCGACCCGAAGGGTCTCCGAGGAGATGCGGAAACTAATTTTAACATCTTCCACCGCATGAAAGGAGAAGTGGTTTCTGTCCCCTCTTCCAAAGATTACATAAAAGTGAAAAGGGACTTGGAAAAGTTTGACATCTTGGTTGACGGAATTTTTGGTACAGGACTCGATGCGGAAGTCAGAGGTTATTACAGAGAAGTGATCGATCATCTTAATACGCTGCAAACGCCCATCGTCGCCATTGATATCCCCTCCGGGTTAGATGCCGACACAGGTAAACCTCTCGGCACAGCGATTAGGGCCTCCCTCACCATCACCTTTGGCCTGCCAAAAATAGGGCATCTCATTCCACCAGGACTCGATTATGTGGGAGAGGTAAAGGTTATCGATATCGGTATCCCCAAAAGATTGGTGGAGGAGGAAAAAATTCCTATTCATCTTTTAGAAAAAGAAGAAATCCAAAGATGGTTGTCCATCCCCCGGAATCCAGATACCCACAAAGGAGATTATGGACACCTGTTAGTCATTGCGGGATCGGTTGGCAAGACAGGGGCCGCCGCGATGGCTTGCCAAGCTGCTCTCAGAATGGGGGCAGGCCTGGTCACCCTTGCCATCCCGAAGAGCCTTAATGCCATCATGGAGATGAAATTGACAGAGGTGATGACAGAACCTCTTCCAGAAACCCCCAAACAGACTCTTAGTCTACGGGCCTTCAGTGCCATCGTCCGTCTCTGCGAAAACAAAAAGGCTGTGATCATTGGTCCTGGCCTTGGAACGTTTAAAGAAACCCAATCGCTCGTCCTCAAACTGGTCAGGACATTGGATCTCCCGATTATCTTGGATGCCGATGGACTGACCGCTTTGGCGACACAACCTAAAACCCTTCCCATTACGAATCGCTCGCTCATCCTCACCCCCCATCCAGGAGAGATGGCAAAACTGATTCGATCCACGGTCAAAGAAGTCCTGGAAAATCGGATTGGACTCAGCAGAAATTTCTCTCAGTCCCAGCATGTTCATCTCATCCTCAAAGGGCATCCCACCCTGATCACTACCCCCAAAGGAGAGGTCTTTATCAACCCAACAGGCAATCCAGGAATGGCCTCAGGAGGAACAGGGGATGTGCTCACTGGAATGATCGGCGGATTGGTCTGCCAGGGATTTGACATTCTCCCTTCCCTTCAAATAGCCGTCTATCTCCATGGAATGGCTGGTGATGAGGGGGCCCAAGAGATGGGAGAGAAATCCTTAATCGCAACAGACGTCATTGAAAAAATCCCCGCTCTTCTCAAGGGAAGGATTTGATTTTGCCTTCTTCTTCATTTAAGATAGACTAAAATAAACGCTGTTATTCGTACACGTTCTCTTCCCATCCCCCTCTCCCCTGCCTACCGCAGGCAGGCGCCAGGGTGAGGGGGATGGAGTTGGCTGTGGAGATGAGGAACGAAATTAAAAAATTGGCCCGTCTGGAAGAGACTCCCTATCCTTTCTTGTCCCTCTATCTCAATACCAAATGGGACGATGAACAACAACGGGAACGCATTCGTCTCTTTACCAAGAATCAATTCAAGAAAGCCTCCGATCAATTCAAAGATCGAGAGGATTGGCGGAATGCCTTGCTCAAAGACGAACAACAAATTGAGAGGTATGTAGAAAGGTTGGTTCGCCGTGTCGATAATGAAGAGATGAATGGAATCGCCATCTTCTCCTGTAGTGGGACTGGAACCTTTCTCACCTACCCTTCGATCATCTCCTTCGAAAATGAATGCTTTATTTCTGATCTTCCCATCTTACGCCCTCTTGTTCGACTCTCTTCCCAGTATCAGAACACCCTTGTCGTCATGGTGGATACTGACTCGGCCAGATTATTTGAAGTGTCTTTGGAAGGCCTGATGGCCGAATCGTCCATCGAGAGTTATGTCCCGGGACGCCATGACCAAGGGGGATGGGCTCAGATGAGGTACCAACGCCATATCAAAGACCATATGGATAAACATCATCGGGAGGTGGCAGAGCAACTCACCGAACTTTTTAATTCTGGAATATGGAAGCGGGTCGTTCTCATCGGTCAGGATCGCATCCTTGCCAACTTTAAGGTTTTTCTTCCTGAACGAGTGAAACAGCAAATATCAGATTCCTTTTCGTTGGATTTTTCAGAAGAACGTTCGAAAGTGTTGAGGCGGGTATTCGAACGGCACCTCCATAAAGAAAAGGAAGAGGTAAATCATCAGATTCAAGCCTTGAAGGAAAGAACCCCTCAAGGCGGTTTGGCCACATTGGGTTTAAGTCCAACCCTTGAGGCTCTGAATGCAGGTCAGGTTCACACACTTTACCTCCTGATCTCATTCACCTTTCCGGGGGGAAAGTGCCGTCGATGTAGTTCTCTCGTTCTGATTCATCCACCAGGTGATTCATCCGCCCCCTGTCCGCTCTGCAAAGGAGAGGTAAAGATCGTTGATCTGGGAGAAGAAATGATGAGGTCAGTTCTCTGTCAAGACGGAGAAGTGAAGTGGGTTGAGGAGAATGAGGTGTTAAAAGAACACGATGGCGTATGTGCTTCCCTGAGGTTTCGCTTATCCCGCTAATGGAAAGAAAGGAGAGACAGGATGTATGTCGAAATGAAAGTAAAGTTTTTGACATTTGATTCCACCTCAAATGGATTTGTCGTTCTTCTGATGGATTTATCGAATAAAACAGGACTCCCTATTTGGATCGGTCCTTTCGAGGCCAATGCCATCGCGATGAAACTGAAGAAGATAGGTTCCCATCGGCCGTCGACTCATGATTTGATCAATAGCATTTTAAGGACCCTTCAATCTCAGGTTGTGAAAATCATCGTCAATGACCTAAAGGAAAACACTTACTATGCATTAATCTACCTCAATCGAGGAGGAGAAGAGATCATCATTGACTCCCGCCCCAGTGATGCCATGGCTATCGCCCTGGCTGTGGATGCCCCCATCTTTGTATCCGAACAAGTCATCGAAAAAGCACGAACCATCGATATGGAGAAAGAGGGAGATCAGCTAAAGGAATGGTTGGAAAATCTCAATCCCGATGACTTTAAGTTTAAGGCCTAAGAAATTGCAGAGTGCATTGGTTTACCCGGTTTCTTTAGTTTATTTAGTTTTTTTAGTTAACCCAATAGACCAGAAAAACCAAAGAAACTAAATAAACTGAGAATCTGAAATCTGAAAATTGGACAAATGGTCATTCAGACCCACAGCGCATCAGAAACGATACGAACTGGAAAGAACATTGGAAGCCGTCTTCTGCCTGGAGATGCCGTGGCTTTAGTGGGTGAATTGGGGGCAGGGAAAACCCAATTCATCAAGGGATTGGCCGCAGGAGTAGGGGTTGGGAAACCGGCTTATATCTCGAGCCCTTCTTTTACACTGATCAATGAATATCCAGGGAGAATCCCCTTTTACCATATTGATCTTTTTCGGCTGGAAAGGGAAAAGGAAGCTGAAGAATTAGGTCTGGAGGACTATTTTCAGGGCGGAGGGATCACAGCCATCGAATGGGCAGATAAAATTCCTTCTCTCCTCCCGAAGGAGATGCTCTTCATCCATATCGCTTATGTGGGAAAGAATATAAGATCCATAGAAATTAATGGAAAAGGTAAACGCTTTGAAGACTTGCTCAAAGAACTTTCTGGATTCGGAATTCGGAATGCGGAACGCGGAATTTCTTGACCTCATTTTTTTATTCCGCAATCTGCAATCCGCAATCCGAATTTGAAAAGGGAGGTGTTTGGATGGCGTTAGTGGTCCAAAAATATGGTGGCACCTCTGTCGGGGATGTGGAGCGGATCAGAAATGTAGCCAGAAGGGTCCTCAACACCAAAAACCAAGGCCATGAGGTGGTGGTCGTTGTCTCTGCGATAGCTGGAGAAACGGATAAACTCATCCGCTTGGCCCAACAGGTCACTCCAAGCCCTGATGAGAGGGAAATGGATGTGCTCGTCTCTACAGGAGAACAGGTCTCCATTGCCTTGCTTGCCATCGCTCTCAAGGATATGGGAGCGGATGCAAAATCCTATTTAGGATTTCAGATCAAAATCGCCACAGACAGCGCCTTTGGCAAGGCTCGGATTACAGGCATTGAATCGGAGAAGGTGCTTAACGACTTAAAAAATGGACGGGTCGTGGTGGTGGCAGGGTTTCAGGGCGTGGATGAATCGGACAATATCACCACCCTTGGTCGAGGAGGATCTGACACAACAGCCGTGGCGGTCGCAGCCGTCCTGAAAGCAGATGTCTGTGAAATCTATACCGATGTCGACGGGGTCTATACGACCGATCCCAATATCTACTCCAAGGCGAGAAAGTTATCCAAGATCTCCTATGACGAGATGCTGGAAATGGCCAGTCTCGGGGCAAAGGTATTACAGATCCGTTCTGTAGAGTTTGCCAAAAAATATGATGTCCCCATTCATGTCAGATCTTCTTTTAATGATAATCCTGGGACAATCGTTTGTAAGGAGGACAAAGAGATGGAAAGGGTTGTGGTTTCCGGTGTGACGTACAATAAAAATGAAGCCAGGATAGAGATCATGCGTGTTCCCGATGTTCCTGGGATGGCTGCAAAAATTTTTAAGCCGATAGCCGATGCCAATATTGTCGTGGACATGATTATCCAGACCTCCAGTACCGAGAAAGGCTGCGCCGATGTGGCTTTCACGGTTCCCAAATCTGATTTCGCGAAGACTCTTCAGATTGTCAAAGGGATCATTAAGGAGTTTGGTGGGAAAGAGGTGAGCGCCGACGAAAACATTGCCAAGGTATCGATTGTGGGGGTCGGGATGAGGAGCCATTCCAATGTGGCCACCCAGATGTTCTCTGCTTTGGCCAAAGAAGGAATTAATATTCAAATGATCTCCACTTCAGAGATCAAAATCTCCTGCATCATTGACTCCAAATATACCGAATTGGCAGTACGGGCCCTCCACGATGCCTTTGAGTTGGATAAGCCGACGATCGCTGAGGAAAAATAATCAATGAACAATGATCAATGTTCAATGATAATTGATAATTGCTAATTGACCATTGAAAATTTGTCTTTTGTAATATAAGGGGTACCAACTTGAGTAACACACCTTCAATCAAGATTTATGACACCACACTCCGCGACGGTTCCCAGGCAGAAGATATTTCTTTTTCCGTTGAGGACAAAGTCCGGATCGCACAAAAGCTGGATGAATTAGGCATCCACTATATCGAAGGAGGGTGGCCTGGCTCCAATCCAAAAGACCTCCAGTTTTTTCAAGAGATCCAATCCATTCACCTTTCTCAGGCGAGGGTTGCTGCCTTTGGAAGCACCTGCCGGGCAGGAACCCTGCCCCAAAAGGATCCTAACATCCAGGCTCTGATCAAGGCTGGTACGAAGGTGGTCACCATTTTCGGGAAGTCCTGGGATATTCATCCCCTCGAGGCATTAAATATCACCCTCGATCAGAATCTCGAGATCATCCATAGCTCGGTTCGATTCCTCAAGGATCGTGTTGAGGAAGTTATTTTTGATGCGGAACATTTCTTCGACGGATACAAAAGCAACCCTCAGTATGCCCTCTCCACGCTGAAGGCAGCTCAGGAAGCCAAAGCGGATTGGATCGTCTTATGCGATACCAATGGGGGGACTTTCTCCGATGAAGTCCAATCCATCATTAAAGAGGTGAAGAAGAAAGTCGCTGTTCCCCTTGGCATTCATGTCCATAACGATACCGAGATGGCAGTGGCCAACACCATCCTGGCCGTCAAGGAAGGCGTTCTCATGGTTCATGGAACCATCAATGGTTATGGCGAACGATGCGGGAATGCCAATCTCTGTTCCATCATCCCCAATCTCAAGCTGAAAATGGGAATTGATTGTATCACAGATGACCAGTTGAAAAAGATCACTGAGGTCTCTCGTTTCGTCTCCGAGTTGGCTAACCTCCCTCATAATAAATACCTTCCCTATGTGGGGGATAGCGCTTTTGCCCACAAGGGCGGGGTCCATGTCAGCGCCATCCGAAAGAGTGATGCCACTTACGAACATGTTTCCCCAGAACGGGTTGGAAACCATCAGAGGGTTCTGATCTCTGACCTTTCCGGCGAATCGAACATCTTATACAAGGCTGCTGAATTTAAAATCGATTTCGAAAGCAAGGACCCAAAGGTCAGGGAAATCCTCGATGATTTAAAACGCCTGGAAAACCAGGGGTTTCAGTTTGAGGGAGCAGAAGGCTCTTTTGAGATCCTCATCAAAAAGGCCCTCGGACAACATAAGAAATTCTTTGAACTGATGGGATTTCGTGTGATTGTGGAAAAGAAGAGGGAGGAAGAAGTTCCCCTTTCAGAAGCAACCATTATGGTTCGTGTGGGAGATCAGGTGGAGCATACCGCAGCCGTGGGAAATGGTCCGGTCAATGCCCTGGACAATGCCATACGAAAGGCCCTGGAGAAATTCTATCCCGAATTGAAAGAAGTGAAACTGCTCGACTACAAAGTCAGGATCCTTTCTACTAAAGATGGAACTGGGGCACAAACGAGGGTTCTGATTGAATCGGGGGATGGAAAATCGAAGTGGGGAACGGTTGGAGTTTCTGAAAACATCATCCAGGCAAGCTGGCAAGCCCTGGTAGACTCGATTGACTATAAGCTCCTCAAAGAAGAAGAAAAAGAAGAGATGAAATAAAAATGTCAAATATCAAAGCTCCTGCCTGCGGCAGGCAGGCAAAGCCCAAATAAAATCCAAAACCCAAATGTCAAATTTTTTTTGATATTTAGTCATTTGCCATTGATTTGACATTTGGATTTTGAAATTTGGCATTCATGAAATATTTTTCTGTACCTCAGCAACGAATCCTATTTGTTTTAGCCCTTCTCCTCCTCGGTATCCTCTATTTTAAATTTTATTATCATCCCTTTTCCCCTCCTCCGGAAGAGTTCTTGAAAGAGATCGTTGTGGAGGTCTCAGGCGAGGTTCGAAATCCTGGAGTCTATCTTTTCCAAAATCCACCCACTTTAAAGGAGTCGATCGAAAGAGCAGGAGGTTTGAAGGAGACTGCCCAATTCGAAACAACCTCATCCTCCGAAATCTTGGAAACAGGAACTCTTCTCACCGTAGTGAAAGAATCCTCTGCAATCTCCCGATTTCCCCCTCACCCCTCCCTTCTCCCCCCAGTGGAGAGGGAGAAAAATGAGGGACCTTTATCAAATGGGGGAATAAGGGGAATTAAGGATAAAGAGATAAAGATAAGAATCGGCAGGATGGCTGCCAATAAATTGCTCGTCTTCTCCATTCCCCTCGACCTCAATCGAGTATCCATGGAGGACCTTTGTTTGATCCCCGGGATCGGTGAGTCCTTGGCTCAAGAGATTATAACCTATCGGGAAAGAAGGAAGGGGTTTCGGTCAGTTGAAGAATTAAAAAATGTAAGAGGTATCGGAGGAAAGAAATACCAAAACCTTAAAGGATTTTTCATTGTCAAATAACTTTTTTGAATCCCTCATTTAAAAAAGATTTGGAAAACCTCACTTGGTAAATTCGATGGGCTGCGAACAGGCGTTCCCGCCTGCGTTGTAATCATATACCATCCGGGCACCATAATCAGCACCCACGGTCATGATTCCCAGCAGCACTAAAAACAAGAAGAGAAATATCCATCTCCCTTTCTTTGGAAATGGCCGTGCGACCAAAGCCCAGATGCTCAAAACAATACTTAGTCCTAAAGTGCCGAGCATAACCTTTTCGTGCAGTTCCAGAAGATGCTCCCGCACCGAGCGCGAAAGCATTACCCCTTCCTCGGCATAGAGTCCCGCTCCAACTGCGGCCCCTGCAGAGAGGGTCCCAAGGATGAGCAATAAAAATCCTGCTGTTGTCAAAGTATTGTTTCGAAAAATCCAACCCAAAAAATAAAAGAATGCAGCACCCACTAAAAATGCGATTGGGAAATGAACCACCAATGGGTGGATGTTTTGAAGGTGCTGCACTCCTGGAAGAAGGGTCTCAAACATAGGCTTACTTGATCGACTCAACGGTCAAGAAGTTGCTTCCGCCGCTTGTATAGGCTTTGCCAGTGACAGTAGCCATACGTCCCATTTTGTCAATAACGCCTTTGGGTAAACCTGTTTTGTCTTTATTGGGTAACAAGACATAGACCTTCCCGGTTCCTTCCTCAAGGAGCCCTGCTGGAATACCAGCTTTAACACAGTCGATGGCGCACTGCCGATGGCTCTCACCTTTTGCTCCCATCAACGAATAGCAGTAGGTATCAATCACTTCCCCTTTGACTGTAACGGTTTCAGCTGCGTAGACTGGAATGACAATGTTTAGAAACATCAAAAAGCTTACTAATACACCGAGAATCATTATCTTTCGCACGGTAATCTTCTCCTTTCTTCCTGCTTAATCTTGTTTATCGATTTCAATGTAGTTGACCGCTCGCTCTCACTCATCACCTCCTTTGCCAATCACACTAAAATAAATGGCCTTAAAAATAAATAAGGTAAATCATGTATTTTATCGTTAAAAATGTTGTATTTGTCTAATCATCCCTCTTTTGCCATCTCAACGGCCACCTGAAAAGCCCTCTCCATATCCGGTAAGTGCGTCATTTCAGGAACCACCTGGATATATCGCACGATTCCCTGTTTATCCAAAATGATGACAGACCTCGCAAAAAGCATGAGCCCCTCTGTCAAAAGTCCTGTGGAGCGGGCGAAATCCCCCTGTTTATAATCTGATAAGTATTGAAGATTTGTAAGCTTTGCTTCATTGGCAAAACGTTTTTGCGCAAAGGGTGTATCACGGCTGATGACAATTCTTTTGACACCCGGGGGGAGTGTATTCCCCTTCTCTCCCAGATAATGGGTCTGTGCATCGCAAACCGGGGTGTCAAGAGAAGGGACGACACTGAGAAGGAGAACAGAACCCCTTTCTTTGGACAGATCTACATTATTCATGGTCATCGCATCTACTAAACCAACTGATGGTAGAGGTTTTCCAATTGATATGGGTGAACCCAGAAGTTTAACCGGATTTCCTTTAAAGGTTACCTGTGTGCCAGGTTGTGATGAAGCCCTATCCATTGGAATCTTTGGTTGTGTCGTTGCACAGCCAAAGACCAGAAACATTAGAAATAATAATAAGATAATTAGATTCTTATTAAACACCATATTAACTGCCTCCTTTTAGTTGATTTCAGAATCCTCTAACTCTATTAATTTATAGATAATCATCCTCGGCAAGGAATTCAATAAATCTATTCACTTTCGCAATTCTCATGCTATAATTTCTATCGGATTTCCCATTCAAACTAGTGGGATAAAATCTTCTGAAATACAAATTTGAAACCCATTTTCTTCAAAAAGAAGAGATAAGGGTTTTGACTTAAGTCAATGATTTTACTCCTCATGAGTTCATATAATTAAGAAATAATATTTAAAATTTAACCTGGTGACTGGAAGGAAGGAGGTTCCTTATGGATAAAAAGGCTGCAAGGAATTTTTTTATCTGGGGAACGGTCATTTGTATTGCTGTCTTCATCTGGCTTACCATTGATACCCATTCCACTATTCCTAAACGGACGAACACCGATAAGCTAACCGACGAAGTGGTTCTTGGGAAGAGGGTCTGGCATAAGCACAATTGTAATGATTGCCATACCATCCTCGGTATTGGAGGCTATTACTCTCCCGATGTAACAAAAGCCTACTCCACACGAGGAGAGACCTGGCTAAGGGCTTTCTTAAAAAATCCAGAAAGTTCTGATCCAAAAAGGAGAAAAATGCCTAATCAAAATCTTACGGAGGATGAATTAAAGAAACTCATCGCCTTTTTCAAATGGGTAGATGCCATCGACACCAACCAGTGGCCCCCCAAACCTGTTACCGAAGCTAAAACAATTGGAACGGCTATAGAAGAAGGGGCCCAAATCTTATTGGGTAAGAATGTGTTTGATCAGTATCGATGTGATCTTTGTCATCAGATTGGGGGAAGGGGGGGCACAGTCGGCCCTGACCTAACTCATGTGGGAAGCAACCGAGATCCTCTATGGATTGTAGAACAGATTAGAAACCCTAAATCTCACGCTCCCAATACCGCGATGCCACCCTTTCCACAGATTACTGAGGGTGAAATCGAAATCTTGATTGGTTATTTGACGAGCCTCAAATAGCAAAGGAGGAAAAAAGATGGCTTTTGAATCGCAAAAAGTGGCGATAAAATACTTTGTCATCTCAGCAATCTTTTTTGGCCTTCAGGTAATTGTCGGCCTCCTTCTCGTTTCCAAATACATCTGGCCGGACCCGCTTATTGGATTTCTTCCTTTTAATACTGCCCGTGCCATCCACACCAATCTCCTTGTAGTCTGGATGATCTTTGGATTCATGGGTGGGACCTATTACATTGTGCCAGAAGAATCCGGTACAGAATTATTCAGTAAAAAATTAGCCAATCTCCAATTTTATCTACTCCTCTTGGGTGGTTTGGTAGGGGTCCTCGGATTTCTCTTCGGTTGGACAGCCGGAAGGCCCCTCTTAGAATTACCTGTGGAGTTGAAATGGGCCATTGTGATCGTGGCCTTGATCTTTATCTTCAATGTTTTTCTCACGATGATCCGGACAAAGAAATGGACAGCTATTCAAGGCATGCTCTTGGGAGGCATTGTCATGTTGGCTATCATGTGGCTCTTTGGAATCCCCTTCTTTAAAAACCTCACCCTCGACTACTATTACTGGTGGTGGGTCATTCATTTATGGGTGGAGGGAGCCTGGGAACTCATTGCTGCCTCCCTCATGGCCTTTGTTTTATTGAAAATCACTGGTGTAGATCGCCAGGTGATTGAGAAGTGGCTCTATGTTGAGGTGGCATTGGTTCTCATCACTGGTATCATTGGAATAGGTCACCATTACTACTGGATCGGAACACCTGGTTATTGGCTCTGGTGGGGTGGAATCTTCAGTGCCCTGGAGCCTCTTCCGATCCTTTTTATGGTCTTTGATACCCTCAATCATGTTAAACATAAAAAAATTGAAATCACCAATCGCCTTGTCCTCTATTGGGCGGTGGGCTGTGCCATCTTCCATTTTATCGGTGCAGGGGTATGGGGATTTGCCCATACGCTACCTGTTGTCAATCGCTGGACTCACGGAACTCAGGTGACCGCCTCCCACGGCCATATGGCATTCTTTGGTGCCTATGCCATGGTCATCCTGACCACGATCTATTATGCCTTGCCTAAATTGAAAGGCTTAGAACAATTCAATCAAAAGAGAGGATTTTGGGTCTTCTGGATCACGACCATCAGTGTGGCAATAATGGGTTTAGCTTTTGGGGTAGCAGGAGTGATCCAATCCTACATGTGGCGAGGATTGGGAATGGATTTTCTCACTGTTCAGGGCTTTATGAGACCCTGGTTCATGATCGTTCTCTTCGGAGGGCTTGGTCTATTCACCGGGGTTATTATCTACATCATCGATGTCCTAAGCATAGCAACGAAGAAGAGCCAATAGTTAATGGCTGATAGCTTATAGCTTTGAACTTTCAGCTTGTAACTCAACCCTTCAGGGTTGATCAATCAGGGCTAAAGCCCTAAGTTACAACTTTGAGCCATGTCATCTGTTATTTCTGAAACCATCAACATATTAACTGAAAAGTCCCCTACCCCTATTCATGATTTATGGGTAGATGACTTAGTCATCGGCATCTTTTTTACAGGAGTGAAATTATCAACGGGTCATGCTGGAGTTGCTTTCACCCCTATTGGTGAAATCCCAGAAGCAGTTTGTTGCCCTACCACAGCAGCCCGAATGCCACAAGCCGGAAATTTAGACAGAAGCCCCGTTTCAGAAATTCTTAAATACGCTCTGGACACTAATGTTCTGAAGAGCGCCATCGGTGTAGCCACCCTTAATGCTCTCTCCCAATCGGTTATTGAATCGGATGACGGAATTGAATATGTGGTTATTAAAGAAAAGGACGGCTTTGATCTTTTAAAAATCAAACCCAATGAAACCGTTACATTAATTGGTGCTTTCGGTCCTTATATCCGTCGCCTAAAAATGATGGGGAATCCCTTCTACATCGTCGAAAAGAACCCTCAAACTCTGAGAACAGATGAGATGAAATATTTCAAACCAGAATCCGAGATGGCATCCGCCTTTGAAAAATCGGATGTCATTATTATCACTGGCACAGCCATCGTGAATCACACCATTGACACAATCCTATCCTCAATCACCGATGGAAAACGTACAGCCATCATTGGGCCCACAGCCAGCATGATTCCCAATGCCTTCTTTAAAAGAGGCGTTGATATCATGGCGGGAGTTCAAATCTTGAATCCAGATCTGATGATCAAGATCCTGAAACAGGGGGGCTCCGCCTACCATCTCCTGAGGGAGTGTTGCGAAAAGATTGCTTTTATAAAAAGATGAACTGGCGTTAAATCTCATCAGTTTTCGAAAAGGTTTGGATTAAAAATCTCTTTTCAATTTCGCCCGGCTCTGAGTAAAATGGTAAAAGGAGGTTTTTATGATCATCATTGATCTCAAGGAAAAGGAAGTTTTCAAGAAAGAGGATCGAGGGTTTGCGAACCTGGTTGAAGAGAAGTATCTCCAGATCAACCAAGTCTGTCTTGAGCCCGGCCAGCAGGTTCCCCAGCATAACGCCAACTCAAACGTGACACTTATGGTGGCTCACGGCGAGGGAACTTTTCATATCGGGAATGATGTAACTCGGATGGGACCGGGAAAGCTTCTCCGTGTTCTCTTCCAATCGTCCATGAGTATCAAGAATGAATCGAAAGAGAGGCTTGCCTTCTTAGTCATCAAGGCTCCTCATCCGAATGAGATGAAATAAGTTCATTCCAAAAATGGCTGTGATGGGGATTGATGGATGATTAGAATAAAAAGAATTTATGAGACGCCCGCTCGAGATGACGGTTTCAGAATACTAGTTGACAGATTGTGGCCAAGAGGTTTAAGCAAGGATAAGACGAAGGTGGATTTATGGTTGAAGGATATTGCTCCGAGCAATGATTTGCGAAAATGGTATGCTCATGATCCTAAAAAATGGGTCGAATTTAAGAAAAAATATTTTAAAGAGTTGAACAACAGGAAAGAACTGGTTCATCAGATTTTTAAAAGAGTGAAAGAGGGAATGGTCACACTGCTTTTTGGGTCTAAAGAGGAAAAATTTAATAATGCGGTGGCACTCAAAGAGTATATCGAAACCAAAGGAAAGGAGGTGAGGCAATAAGGTCACGATATACCCTATCATCAAAGGTTCGACAATTACAGACAATGAAAACGGGTAATCCCCCTTCATCCTCCCTTATAAAAGGGAGGTTGGGAGGGATTTTAAAGGAGGGAATATGGGACGAATGATATTTAGGACGATTCTCGTGATTTTATTGAGTTTGACTTTTGCTTCTGTTGCATTAGCCCAGGTTTGTATTGAATGCCATAAGAAGGTAACACCCAATATTGTCTCGGATTGGCAACTGAGCAAGCACAACCAGAATAAGATTGGTTGTTCAGAATGTCATGGCGATCAACACAAATCAGCTCAAGATGTAGCCAAGGTTAAGATCCCCACACCAGACACCTGTGCAGCTTGCCATGAAGCGAGAGTGAAGCAATTCAAAAGCGGAAAGCATGCGGTGGCATGGGCAGCCATGAAAGCAATGCCTACGGCACACTGGCAACCCATGGCCTTGATGGAAGGGATGAAGGGATGTGGAGGCTGCCATAAAATTGGATTGAAGACCGAGGCAGAGATAAATGAGCTGAAAAAGAGTGGAGCAGGATTTGGGGTGGCTTCATGCGATGCATGCCATACCCGGCACACCTTTTCAGTTCAGGAAGCCAGACAGCCCCAAGCCTGCCAGACATGCCATATGGGCTTCGACCATCCTCAATGGGAGATGTATTCCGGTTCGAAACATGGGGTCCGATACCTGTTGAAACAAATCAAGACGCTTCCCCCAACCGTTGCGGCACCAACCTGTCAAACGTGTCACATGCAGGGAGGAAACCACGGTGTCCTAACAGCCTGGGGATTTCTTGCAGTTCGACTCCCGATGCCAGAGGATAAGCAATGGACATCTGACCGTGTAACCATTCTCCAGGCCCTTGGAGTACTTGACCCTGATGGGAAACCCACAGCAAGACTTGATGTGGTGAAGGCAGCCAATGTGGCACGGCTCACACAAGAAGATTGGCAAAAAGAACGGGACAAGATGATCAAGACCTGTAATCGATGCCACTCCGTCAATTTTGCGAAAATGGAGTTAGCAAAAGGCGATCAGATGATCAAAGAAGTTGATCGCCCAATGGCTGAAGCCATTCTCACAGTGGCCGGTCTGTACAAAGATGGCATCCTTGCCAAACCGAAAAATTATGCTTACCCATTTCCAGACTTACTCACCTTCCATGACGCCCCAACAGTGATTGAGCAGAAACTCTTCGTTATGTTCCTTGAGCATCGGATGAGGGCATTCCAGGGGACATTTCATGCCAACCCGGATTATGCGCTCTGGTATGGCTGGAGCGAGATGCAGAGGGATTTGACAGAGATCAAGGAAATGGCAGCAGAAATGCGTGAAAAATCCAAGAATAAGTAATCATTGCCCCTCCCCCTCTATTTGGGGAGGGGCAAAAAGGAGACTTAAATGCCAGCTCAACCTTATCAGGAACGTCTTAAAAGATGCAGCCAATTAATGAAAGAGGTAGGTCTGAATGTTCTCTTACTTACCAAACCTTCCAATATGTTCTACCTTACAGGTGATGGCCGTTTATGTGCCTATGCCATGATTACTCAGGATGGGAAGGTGGCCCTGGGCGTACCACAAACCGATGTAATGGATGTCAAACAACTCGCCCACTTTGATCACATCGTTGGCTTTGATGATGAAGTGGGAATGATTCACTCCATTGCTCACAACTTTGAACATTTCGGGATCAAAGAAGGAACAGTAGGCCTGGAATACACGTATCTTACACAGTCCATGATGGGCATGCTTACCCATCCCCATGCGAAACCCACTGGTATAAACGTCAAAGACTGTACCCATCTCCTATCTGAACTTCGTATCGTCAAGGATAAGGAGGAGATCAAGCGCATTAAAGCCGCAGCGAAAGTGGCTGTAAAGGGAATGAAAGCAGCCGTAGCGGCTTTAAAACCAGGGATGACGGAAAGTCAAGTGGCAGCCAAAGCAGAGTATGCCATGCGTCGAGCCGGTGCAGAAGAATTCTGGCGTACTTATGTCTCTTCTGGCCCACGCACGAACATCGCCCATGGTCTACCTACACTTCGTAAACTACAGCATGGCGATTTAGTGATGATTGACATCCACCCGATCGTCAATGGTTATAGTGCGGATATATGCCGGACTGTTTGCGCAGGCAAACCGACGGCTGAACAGCAGGTTGCCTATGACTCATATCTGAAAGCTCAACAATCTACAATCGCCAAGGTGAAGACAGGAGTTGGAATGGTTGAGTTAGAACAGACTCTTCATGAAGTGATTAAAGAGGGTGGACATGGCGGCCATATCTTTGGACCGCTCATCCATGGTGTGGGAATTGACTTCGAAGAATCACCGCTGCCGCCAGGTCATGCCTTCTTTCATGGAGAGAAAGAACCACTTCCTTTGGAGACGAATGTGGTGATTGCAGTGGGTAATTGTGGGTTGTACACGGGTCCATGGGGGGTTCGGATTGAAGATACTGTGGTGGTGGGGTCAAAAGGACCGACTATTCTAACTGAATATCCCCGACAACTGGAGAAATAAGGTGTGAATACCTCTGAAAGGGTGGGCTTCATATGAGAAAGAAAAAGAGGATTGCAATTCTTACAGGTGGAGGAGACTGCCCAGGTATTAATGCGGTGATACGGGCTGTAGCAAAGAAGGCGATCCATGAAAAGGGGATGGAAGTGATCGGTATAGAGGATGGCTATCACGGGATTGTAAATAACCGATATAGACCCCTTCAATACGATGATGTGTCAGGGATACTGACTTTGGGGGGCACAATTCTGGGAACCTCGAAAACTGCAAACCCGTATCGGTATGCTGTAAGGAAAGGCGATCGACTAGAATTTAAAAACCTGTCGAAAATAGCCATTAAGAATCTAAAGAATCTTGATATAAACTCCCTGGTATGTATCGGAGGCGATGGAACACTTGGGATCACGTCTCAACTTTTTAAAGACGGCATTCCTGTTGTTGGATTGCCAAAGACAATCGACAACGATTTGAGAGGCACGGATATCACTTTTGGTTTTAACTCTGCCGTTTCCATTGCAACGGAAGGGATCGATAGAATCCACACCACCGCCGAATCCCTTCATCGAATTATGATTGTAGAAGTAATGGGACATAGGACAGGATGGATTGCTCTCTATTCTGGAGTGGCTGGAGGAGGAGATATCATTCTTATTCCTGAAATTCCCTATGACATCCAAGTCATTGCTGAAAAGGTAAAAGAGCGAGATAAGAAAGGAAAAAGATTTAGCATTGTAGTGATTGCAGAAGGGACGAAACCCAAAGGCGGTGATATCGTCATTCAGAGGATCGTGAAAGAGAGCCCAGATCCCATTCGCCTGGGAGGAATCGGTTTTGTGCTTGGGAAGCAGATAGAAAAGACCACTGGTCTTGAAACTCGTACGGTAGTAATGGGACATCTTTTAAGAGGGGGGTCTCCGACGCCCTTTGACAGGATATTGGCCACAGAGTTGGGCATCAAAGCAGTGGATATGATAGAAGATAAGAAATTTGGGTATATGGTAGGGGTGAAAGGGAATTCACTCGTTACGGTTCCCTTGAAAGAAGTAGCCAAAGGACCTAAATTAGTCCCCTTAAATCATCCGATGATAAAAGCTGCCCGTTCCTTAGGGACTTGTTTCGGAGATTGACGATACAAATGCTTTCAAAATATCATCTTCTCATCATCCTTTCTTTATTTGTTATTGTCTTACCTTCTCTATGCCACGCTACTCCCGAATATGCTGGAAAGACGGGACTCAACTGTACAGCTTGCCATGTCGATGCCACCGGAGGAAAACTGACAAAGGATGGGGAGGACTTCAAAGAAGATTTAAAGACTAAAGGTCTCTATCGTTCTCTCCATCCCATTCAAAAAGCAGTTCGCTTGATCATCGGATACCTCCATCTGTTGACCGCCATTGCCTGGTTTGGAACCATTTTTTATGTACATATCCTATTGAAACCAGCGTATGCTGCGAAAGGATTACCCAAGGGAGAATTGATCCTCGGATGGCTTGGGATCATCATTCTTTCCATCACAGGGGTCCTGTTGACCATCTCTCGAATTCCAACTTGGAAAATGTTTTATACCACGAGATTCGGAATTTTATTGAGTGTGAAGATAGTCCTGTTCATGATCATGGTAGCCTCGGCCTTCATCGTAACATTTGTCATCGGACCTAAAATTAGAAAGAAGAAGGCTCACCCTCTCCCTCAGAAGAAAGATAGATTAACTTTGGAAGACCTCCAACACTTTGATGGGAAAGAGAATAACCCTCCTTATTTTGCATTCAAAGAAAAGGTCTATGATGTGAGTTCAAGTAAGCTTTGGAAGGGTGGAATTCATTTTAAGAAACATCATGCAGGCGATGACCTGACGGACATTCTTAAAACAGCCCCTCATGGGGAAGACAAGATATTGAAGATGCCAGAAGTAGGAGAATTATTACCCATGGGGACAAAAGTTGAAAAACCTGCCCATGAAAAAGTTTTCTATTTCATGGCTTACATGAATCTCATTTTCGTCTTCCTGATTACTTTTATTATTGCCCTCTGGCGATGGTGGTAAAACCGATTTCGGATTGCAGATTTCGGATTGATTGATGTCAAATGCGGTAAGGAATGAATGCCTTCTGAAGATTTTCTTGAACGAAGGGGTAGAGGATCAATTCCTCTTCTTCAAAGTCTTCAAAATCGGGTCGGATCTCCTTTAGTTTCTGCCTCAACCTTTTTATCTCTTCCTGCGAAGAAAAATTTGCCATTACAGCAGGAAAACAATCTACCCCCTCTTCCACCAGGTGTTCCAATGCCTTTAGTTGGTAGTCAAATCCTTCAGGCTTCGTTTGGGTTAATCGTGTGAAATCTTCGGGACAGGCCCCTTTCAGGCTTACCCGAACATAGAGATGAGGGAAACGGGAGAGATCCTTTGCATAAGAAGGATCATGACCGATCAATATCCCATTGGTCTCCAAGGATGAAATGAATCTCTTTAGGGACGAGTTCAAGAACTTTTAAGAGGTGAGGTCGGTGAAGGGTGGGCTCGTTACCGCTTATCCGGACTTGATGATATTCTTTCTTCCTCGCGATGGAGGTGAGATGTTGAGCCACTTCCTCCGGCGAATAGAATCGTCCTACCTTTTCGGGTTGAACGAGGATGTGCCAGGACCAGCAAAAGAGGCACCTCAAACAACATCCCACACAATCAGCAGTGGCAATCCCTCCATAAAAAGGGGCAGGACGGAATCGGTAATATTTTCTCTTCTCTCCGGAACTAACAATTTTCCTCGTTTCTTCGGCCCATGCGATGGAATCCATCGTCAAGGCCATCACATCCTTTCCTTCAACTCCATGGCTTCAGAGACCAAATGGATTACCTGATCGAAGTTGAAAGGTTTGGAGACGATGAGATCGATTCCGCTTTCACTCAACTTTTCTCTATCCAATTCCACTCCCCATCCAGTGATCATGGCAATGGGGACTTTCGGATTGATCCCTTTGATGGCCTTCCCCACTTCCCATCCCGATAGTTTCGGCATTCCCAAATCGGTGAAGACCAGATCGAATGGTTCAGACTTGAATTGTTCAATCCCTTCTTCGCCATTGGAGGCAACCACCACCTGATGGCCTTTGGTCTTTAGGATCCGGGAGAGGATATCTCGAACAGAATCCTCGTCGTCGATCACTAAGATCCGTGCCTGCCTTGACTCCTTGATGGGAGTGACCTCCTTCACAACGGCTTCCTCTTCCCCGGAGCCTGTCGGCAGATGAATAATAAAAGCTGTTCCCTTTCCCGGTTCACTCTCAATCAGGATTTCTCCTCCATGGCGTTTAACAATCCCGTAGGAGACGCTCATCCCTAATCCAGAATTCTTCACCCCCTTTGTGGTGAAGAAGGGGTCAAAAACCCTCTTCTTCACCTCCTCCGTCATTCCGATTCCTGTATCGGCAATCCTCATTTCCACCCAATCCTCTGTTTGCGGTTGTGTGGCGATGGTCAGTTTGCCTCCTTTGGGCATCGCATCCACTGCATTAAAAATAATATTGGTCAGCACCTCCCTCAATTCGGAAGGATTCCCCATGATCAAGGGAATATCCCCCAATTGGGCGGTCAATTCGACCTGTATCCCTTTCTTTTGTGTTTGGTCCCTCCAACGGGGCTGTGTGATGTTCGCCACTTCCGTGATGATCTCATTGAGAGAAAGGGAGATAAATTCCTTATCCCTTCTCAGCCCCGTAAATTCCTGTATCCGGCGGATCGTCTCTGCTCCATCCTTTGAGGAACGCTCAATGACCTTCAGGCCATCTCGGATTTCTTCGAGGCTGAGACGATCCAGCTGATGGAGGAGGAGTTGAATGTTTCCCAGGACGACAGCCAAGACGTTATTGAAATCGTGAGCCACTCCGCTGGCCATCTCTCCCATGGCCCTCAATTTCTCAGCCTGGATGATCTGGTCTTGCGCCAGTCTCAGTTCTTGCAGGGTTTGTTTCAAATCGGAAAAGAGTTGAGCGTTCTCAATGGAAATGCTCATCTGGCTCGCAAAGGAGAAGAGAGTCTTCAAATCTTCTTCATCGAACCCATTGAGTTCATTGCTCTCGATATCCAAAACCCCTATGACCCGATCTCTTATCTTGAGTGGGATGGCCACCTCCGATTTCCCTGTGGGTGATCCGGGAATATATCTGGGATCTTTTGATACATCGGGAATACAAAGGGCCTCTCCTGTTTTAGCGACCCGTCCCACGATTCCATCCACACCCACTCTAAAACGCATATCCTTGACCCCTTCAGGATCCCTCCCAATGACATGCTTGATAAAGAGTTCGTCCTTTTCCCGATCTAAGAAGAAAATGCCACATAACGCATACCCCCAACGATCTTTGAGGAGCTCCAATGCTTTTTTGAGCAACTCATCGAGGTCGAGGGTAGAAGAGAGGGTCTTTCCAATCTCGTAGAGGGTGGTCAATTGTTTGATCTTCGCCAAAGAATCCTCATAGAGTTTGGCATTTCCAATAGCTATGGCCGCTTGATGGGCAAAGTTGAAGAGGAGATCGATCTCGCTTTGCTGAAAGTTTACTTCAGGATCAGAAGAACCTATCGCCATCGTTCCAATGATCATCTCTCTGACGATTAATGGAACACCCAAGACCTCTTTAAAATGATAAGAATCCAATTCCATCATCCGGTGGGGATGGTGCTCATAATCCTTATAGAGGACGGGGGACTTCTTCGTTATCACTTCCCCTATCACACCATTCCAAGGCGGGGAAAATCCTTTTCCAATTAATGACTGGGGTAATCGATGGACCATCGCAATCGCATAATTCTGCCTCCGATTGTCCCAGAGGGCAATGGTTCCTCCCTCCGCGCCCAAGAGTTCGACAGCGCTCTCCATGATTTTCTGGAGGATCACTTTTAATTCAAGTTTTGAGGCAATTTCCTGACTGATCGAATAAAGAGTCTTCAACTCTTCCAGACGTTTGACGTTTTCTGTATAGAGAGAAGTCCTCTCTAAGGCTCCACTGATGATCTGCCCGATCGAGTTGAAGAGATTCATTTCAAATAGAGTGAGCTTCGAAATTTCTTTTCGTGCGATGTTTAAGGTCCCGTAGATCTTGTCTCTCGATTTGAGAGGAATGACGGCCAGGGATTTCAATCCCTCTTCAACCGCTAAAGGAAGGGCTTCTGGATGGCTGGGATAGTCCTCAATGAATATCGGCTCACCGGAAAGGGCAACCCTTCCTGTTATCCCTTCCCCTACCTTGATCCGCTTCATCCCTTTCAAAAAAATCTTGGAAAATCCCCGATGGGCAACGAAAACGAGTTCGTTCATCTTCTCATCTAAAAGATAGATCCCTGCGGAACGAACCCCTATTATCTCCATCATTTTATCCAAACTTTTGTTTAAAATTTCATCCAGATCAATGGATTGATTGACGGTCTGGCTGATGGCATTGAGGGTCGAAAGCTCTTGATTGAGCTTCACGATTTCCTCTTTTGATTTTTTCGTTTCTCCGCTCATCCGATCATCTCTCCCATGGAACCCACCCGCAAGGTCTTGGACCATTCATCTAATTTCCCCGTGGGGGGACATCGCGATCACTCCACTAATATCAACCCAAAGATATTTCTTTCTTCTTCATGAGTCTTCACCACTTCAATAGGAAATCCATTGTCCCTGGCGGTTTTGAAGACATCAATGCCACAGGCTTCCATCGAAGGCCTTGCCTCAAAACCATGTTTACAGGAAGTGGTGAGGTCGCATTCTTTACAAAGACGGCAAGGACCCGAACCCATGCTCCAAGCCTTGTAGTAACCATCAAGAAAAATCTTAATTTCGAGGCGAACAATATTTTCGCTGAAACTCTTTGTCTTTTCTCCCTTCGGTAATCTTCGATGAATCAAAATGGCCTTCTGGTAAGAATCGATCACCTTTCGTGTGATGTCTGGTGTCGGGGTATGTGGGGGACAACAGAGACTCATTCCGAATCCAGAACATCCAAATTGACATTTCATCCTGACCCATTCGGCAGTGGTAACAGCACGAGGATCAATCACTTTTGCTTCATCCACTCCCATCTCTAAAACCTCTTTACAATAAACCTCGACGGGCTTCATCCTACCTCCCTCTCTCACGGCTCAAGGATCATTTTGGGTCTCCGATATTTCTCTTGGCTTCACATTAAAATTTCATCGTTGGGGTGACGTGAGTTCTTTGATCTCTCTTTGGGCTTCTTCCCTCTCCGGGCTTCCCCTCTCCAACCAGTCAATGGCTGTTCTGAAATGAAGGAGTGCATTGTTTCTCTCCCACTTTAATTTGAAATGTTTTCCAAAATAGAAGTGGGAAAGCCCCTTCTGCCCTATTCTCCCGTAAACAGATCCGAGGTGGTAATAGACATCAATGAATTCGGGCTTCTCCTTTTGAACCTTCAGAAGGAGTGGGAGAGCCCGGACAAAGTCCCCTTTCTCCTGATATCCCCTTCCGAGGTAATAAAGAATCGATAAATCATTGTTTTGATCTGCCCCGGGAGTGGATCGTATTGCCTCGAGGTTTTCAATGGCTTGATCCACCTTCCCCGAAAGAAAATAGACTATCCCGAGTTCCCTGGATATATTAAAATCCTTAGGCGCCAAGGAGTATGCATGTTGGAGAGCCTCCGTCGACTTATCTAATCTCCCCATCTTCCGATAGGCAAGGCCTAAACCATAGTACCCCTCCGAATGATTAGGGTTGGCATCGATCAACGACTGAAAATGGGTGACAGTCACGTGGGGTTCTCTCTCTTCCACAAAAGCTTTTACTTGAATCTCCTTAAAGTTTGGAATTGTTCTGAAAGGACCGGAGGGTTTCTGTGTTATCTGGAGGAGGTTTTCCAAAAGAGAGATTCGATTTTCAGTCTCCGGATGGGTAGAAAGATAAGTGGGTATTTGGGGGGCTAATTCCAAACTCATCCTCAACATTTTATTCATAAAGGTAATCATTCCATTGGGGTCATACCCCGCCTTGATCATGCAATGCAAACCGTTTTGATCAGCGTCCGTTTCCATTTCTCGAGTATATTTCAATGTAAGAGCTTCCGCTGTGGCCATCGCCATGGCCGCACCCGCTTGAGAGCCTGCCCCACCTCTGCCTGCGAGCATGGCTGCGAGTACCGCCACCATGCTGGCAATATTGAGCCGTTTCGACTTCTCGATCAATTGGGAAATATGTCTCCTTGTGACATGGGAGATTTCATGGCTGAGCACTGCTGCGATTTCCTGTTCGTTATCTGCCAAAACAAGGAGCCCCGTGGTGACGAAAACATAACCGCCCGGAATGGCAAAGGCATTGGGATCTGGTGCATTGACCACATAGAATTTGAACTCGAAAGGGGTTGGACCCACCTGGTCCACTAAGGAATGGCCCACCTTTCCAACAAAAGTCTGAAGGGTTAGGTCTCTAACCAATTCGCCACTTTTCTCGATTTCAAGGAGGACCCTTTTCCCCAACTTTTTCTCCTCTTCCGTTGTCAGGGCATAGGCCCCTTTTATAAAACTTCCGGAGAGGAAGGAGGAGATGAGAAGTAGAACAATATAAAATAAAATTTTTCTCTGAGATCCCCTTATTAACATTCCGTAATCCCTGCCTTCGGCAGGCAGGCCTCCCTGCAGGTGATAGATACAACCCACCATTAAGAATTCGCTATGCTATCTTTATGCCTTAAATGATTAAGATAATAACACTTTCTCAAAATCTCTACAAGAAGGGAAAAGGAATGATGAAGATTGTCACTCTTCGCTCTTTGTCACCTTGAGTGAAATGAAGGGTCTCAATTTTGATTCAGGGTAAACTCCGTGATCAGAATAACACAAGAAGGAAAGGGGCAAATAAAAAAAGCCCTATATATCCTCTCCATTTGGGTGGGGTTTGGATGGTGGGAGTCAGAGGATATATAGGGCCTAAAAAACTTAGATCACTGTTCTAAACAGGGAGTGTGGTACTTAAAACCCCCCATGTTCGCAATTCTCCACTTTAACCACTCATAAGTCCTTTTTAAAAATGCCCCTTCTTTAAATCGAACAGGTTTTTTCCCTTTTTTCTTCGGATAGGGTCTATATCGTTCCATAATGGTATCCGACACGACCAATCACCTCCCTTTTATGAGATCTCTGAAAAAATCTATAAATATGCAGGGGTCTCTGATAAAGGGTTGAAGGGTTTTTCAGAGACCTCCTTATGTTCCTTTCCAATTCTTAATGGTTTCATTAAAACCTTGAACGATTCCATAGAAGCGACGGATGGATGAAGCTTTTTCTCCCTCTTTCTCTACCCTTTCCCGACGGATGGTATAAACCCTTCCACCCCCAACGGCTGCTGCCTCGGGAAACTCACTCAATTCTCCCCTCTGCTGAGCCTTGATCTTCTCCAGTTCCAGACCGTGCTCCTCCTCCATTTCATGTTCGGTGAGGTCTCCTGTGATCCAGGTCCAACTCATTGGGTAGACATCAGGATTGAAGATGACCGAATAGAAGTGCCAAACGATAATAGTAAGGGTAGCTAAAATTGCCTCATAGAAATGGATCGCCCGAGCCACATCGAAAGTCCATTTTGTAAAATAATTCAGCCACTCCACCTCGAACCAGAGGATGAAACCTGTTACTGTCATCACGATCGTTCCCCAGATCAGGCCCAGGTATTCCAACTTTTCCCGGAAATTGAAGCGAGGCATTTTGAGTACTTTGGCCGGCCGGTTGATGTAGAAGTTGTTTTTCACTGTCTCCCAGAGGTCTTTGGCATCTTTCAACCCCGGGATCATATCCTTTATGATTCCCCTCCCCCTCGCCGTGAAGGCGAGGTATAAGATGTGATAACCGCCCAGGGTTACAGTGGCCACCCCGCAGAGCCGATGGAGGAAGCCTCGAATCGTCATCCCGGCTGGGGCATCGGTGATGGGAGAGACCCAGAAAGCTTCCGGATATTTTAAGGCAAAACCCGTAATGACCAGGATCGTAAAGTTGATGAACAGGTTGATGTGTTGAATTCTTTCATTCAATGTCATTCTCAGGTATTTTTTCGTCATGGCAACCCGCTCCTTATTTTTAATGCTTCCTTTCGATCGTCTTTCTCAGCCAATCTGCGAAGTTGAAGAAGGTCAGTCCTCCGATGACCATAACAATTAATATGATGTAAACGACTCTCACCCATCCGACCACCCTCTCCCCAAAATCTTCTCCACTGATAGAGGCGACGGCATGCATCTTTCCTTTGGAAAAGTTCTCTAATGCCCCTGGATGACAGTTTCCGCAGGTCTTTTGTAAATTGTCTTTGTGAATCATCGATTTTGGATCTGAAGAGGGTCGTATGTCATGGACTCCATGACAACTGGCACAGTTGGCCGAATAGGTATCTCCTCCACGATATGAAAGCCCGTGAAAACTATCGTAGTAGGATTTTACCGGGCTGGTAGTGATCTTATATTCTTTTGAAATTCTCTCTGCCGCATGGCACTGTGGGCAGGTGGTTAAGGCGATTCTCTTCTCATGGACCGGAGAGTCGGGATCCACCTTCGCCTTGATCCCATGAAAACCATGGCAGGTTGTGCAAGTAGGAGAATCCGACCTGCCTCTTGCAGCGAGCACTCCATGAATGCTTTCTGTAAATTGTTTGGTAATATCTGGATGGCATGAACCACAAGTCTGAGGAATGTTCGACCGGAAGATCGTCGATTTGGGATCGATCAGGGACCTCAAGCTATGGCTCCCGTGGCAATTCGTACACGTTATCTCACCTGTTTTTCCATGTACACTTTTTTTGAATTCCTCTTTGGGTATGGCCGCACCCAATGCATGTTGTTTGACAAATTCCACATCCGAATGACAACGATCACATGTCTTTTCGATGTTGGAAACGTTGGTCAATGATTTGGAATCCTTGCTGGGCAGAATATTATGTTTCCCATGACAATCATAACAATTAGCTGCCCTCTCCATCCCCTTCATGATCATCTTGGAATGAAGGCCCAGCAGATATTCTTTCTCTACCTCTTTATGACACGCCCCACAATTTACCCTTTTATCCGCGGCTTGCTTTCCGCCCTCGGCATGTTTGTCATCTTTAATCCGGGTGTGGCAATCTGAACAGGATAGTTTTCCATGGATCGAATTTTTAAAACCTGCCTCGGACACAAAAAGAGGAATACTTTTACCCCGAGCATCTTGTTTTTTTAACGACTCGTCCTGATGACAACCAAGGCAGAGGGAATTGTCGCTCCAAGCGACTCCTGTCATCCACCCCAGGATCAGGAAAACTGGAAGGACCCCTCCGAGGATACTCCAAGCCTTGCTTCCATCTTCTCTCCATTTCATGCTGGAACCCTCCTTGGAATGAGGAAAGGGAAAAACCCTTCTTTTAAATTCTCTCTCTCGATCTTTTCAAAAGCACACTCCACTGCCGACTTGATCTCTTCCAGGTCAACTGGTTTCATGGCTTGATAGAAGATCCCTGCCCCTCGGAGGCGTTTCACCAGCCCGAGAGAGATCTGAAGAGATGACGATGACCTGGATCTTATCGTCAATCTTTTTAAAGAGGGGGACTAAGTCACAAGCCTTCACTCCTTCAATCTCATCATCAAGGAGGACGACATGGACGTTTCCTTTTCGAACCTTTCGAATCATTTCACTCACCATCTTTGCTGTCTCGACCCTGTAACCAATGCCATGGAAAAAAGTGGAGAGTGATCTGGCCCAAAGATCATCCTGATAGGCAATGAGGATCATTTTCGATTTCATATTAAACTCCTCCTCAGTTAGGCCGCTTTATTATTCTGTCCCTATGTCGCCCGAATGGGCATCTCTCCCCTTCTAAAAGAGGAAAACGCCGTTCCTATGAAGGAGGAAAAGAGGATGCCGGCTGGGACCAATTGGGCTAAGACGACGATGACCCCTCCGGTGAAAAAAAAGCAGACTCCTAAGAGTCCAATTCCTCTGATCCCTCCTGCATAGGCAATTCCCAAAGAGACCAATGCGATCGCCAAGACCAGGATTAAGCTTAAAAATATCAAAATATTTTTCATTTTCCCCGACATTTTTTAAATTCCTATTTTTTCACCGGTGCCGGCTCCACTCCAGTGAGTACAGCCTTCTTCTCAGCAGCTCCTTCCTCAGCTTCCTTTTTGCGTTTGAAGACCATGCTTGAAGAGGTTCCGATGAAAGAGAAGAAGAGAATTGCTGCTGGAATCAATTGGAGAAGGATGATCACAGCCCCAATGATAATGAAAATCCAAAGGGCAATCCCGGCATCTTTAAGACTTATAGACCTTGCAAACGCTGGTGTGGCCATCAGGGTGATCAAACCAACCATTAATCCACCCAACCAAGGTTTTCTTCCCTTTAACATACTACATTCCCCCTTTCTTATGGGTTCAACCTTGATTTATTGCATTTCATGTGCCAACGTGAAACTGAAAAATAGATTTGATTTATTTATTTGAATTTATTGATTTTTTAAAAATAATGGGACATATGGCTGTGAATCTAAATGTATATTTTTAATATACATTTTTAAGGAAGAAAATGAGCAAAAATTCACTAATTAATAGAAATAACTGTTTTAATTAGATAATAAAAATAATATACATTTTAATATCTTATTAAAATCCTAATGTGCGGGCTAAGATTGTGAAGGCAATAATGGGAATCAACCAACAGAAAAAAGCAATGATAAAACAAAGACTTACATCATCTGTCTCAATCTTTTTCACCTCTCCATATTTGACAATTAAGATCGTCCCAAGGGCAGCGATCCCCACTACCACAATTGACCAACCCATAATTAACCATTTGAAAAAATCTGACAAAAAGAAACTCCTTGCTTAAAAGCTAAATTCCAAATGCCAAATTTCAAATGTCAAATGAAATCCAAATTTTCTAATATTAAAATTTCAATTTTTTTTGCTACCTCATCTTTGAAATTGCTTTTATTTCATTTGAACTTTGGGCTTTGTCATTTGACATTTCGTTTTCTTATTCTCCCCTGGCTCGGAGGTTATACTTTCTCATCATTGCTTGAAAATTTGGCCGAAGCATACCTACCTCTTCAGCAGCCCTAGTGACATTCCATTGGTGGCGCTCCAATGCGTTCAGGACAAACGCCCTTTCAATCTCCTCAACCGCCTTTTCCCTCATCTGTTTCTTAATCTCTTTCAACTCATCACTGGTTAAAGGGATGTGGTTTTCCAAAATCTCTTTTTCTTGTTGACCTGGAAGAAAAAGATGTTCCACTCTTACCATTTCATCATCGATCATCACCACGGTCCGTTCGATCACATTCTCCAGTTCTCGAACATTTCCTGGCCATGGATACCTCATCAGTTTTTCCATGGCCTCGGGGGTGAACCCTTTGATTGTTTTCCCCATCTCCTCAGCATATTTCTTGAGAAAATGGACCGCTAAGAGAGGGATGTCTTCTTGACGTTCTTTCAGATGAGGGAGATAGATGGGAACAATATTAAGTCGGTAATAGAGATCCTCCCGGAAAACCTCTTCTTTGATCATTTTTTCAAGGTCCCTATTGGTGGCGGCGATAAGCCGAATGTCCACCTTTTTAGCCTTGGTCCCCCCCA
Source organism: uncultured delta proteobacterium (assembly GCA_963820625.1). Classification (GTDB taxonomy): domain Bacteria; phylum Desulfobacterota; class BSN033; order BSN033; family UBA1163; genus CAWGAV01. The sequence goes on along the minus strand of CAWGAV010000010.1, from coordinate 81,625 downwards.
CCGGGGTGAACTCCCTTTCCTGCAAGACCCTCAGGAGTTTAGCTTGAATAGACAAGCTGATATTTCCCACCTCGTCGAGGAAGACGGTCCCTCCATCCGCCACTTCAAAAAGTCCTGGTTTGGTGGTGACGGCCCCGGTAAAAGAACCCCTCACATGGCCGAACAATTCACTTTCCAAGAGATTCTCTGAAAGAACGGCGCAGTCTACTGGGACAAATTGTTTCTCCCTTCTCGGACTATTGAAATGGATGGCCCGGGCAATGAGTTCCTTCCCTGTTCCGCTCTGACCGTAGATCAAAACGGTGCTGTCGGTCGTGGCCACCTTAGCAATGATCCGGTAGATCTCCTGCATCTTTTTACTCTTTCCCACAATGTTGTGGAACCCATATTTTTCCTGTAATTCCTGACGCAGGTAAATATTCTCCAGCATAAGGCTCTTCTTCTCGATCGCCTTCTTCACCACAATGGAGACCTCGTCAGGCGTAAAGGGCTTGGGGATGTAGTCGAAGGCTCCAAATTTCATGGCCTCGACTGCGGTTTCCACAGTAGAAAAACCGGTGATCATAATGATGATTGAATCGGGATACTCCTTACGGAATGTCCTCAGAACCTCCATGCCATCAATCCCTGGCATCTTGAGATCGGTGATCACAATGTCAAAGGGGTTGGCCTTCATCTTTTCAAAGGCTTCCTTTCCGCTCAGAGCGGTTTCCACCTCGTACCCCTCCTCCTCCAGAATCCGCTTGCAACTCTCACAAACGATCATTTCATCATCGATAACCAAAATCCTTGGATTAGACACTGCTTATTCCTCCCCCACCATTCGTATACAATTAACAAATATTATCACAAAAGAAAGAGGCCTTTCAATCCTCTTTCTTCCTCTTTCTTTGCAAATTCCTTCGGCCTCTTCAAAAATCCGATTAAAAAGCCTGCAAACAAAGAAGCAAACGCCCCTAATGCAAAAGCCCATCGAAATGTCCCCATGAGATCGGTCAGATGGCCACCGACGATTGAACCTACCATGGCCCCTATCCCATAAAACAGGGTTAATAGACCAATGACTGTTCCAGAAACTTCCTTGGGGAAATAATCCCTTGCGCAAGCAGCATACATTGGCCAGATCGGGCCATAGATAAAGCCAAACCACCCTATCCCTACCCTCAATAATGAAATATTGGCCTTGCTGAGAATGATGAAAAGAATGCTAAGCGTCAATAGTGAATGTATGATAACGAGTGACTTCGCTCTTCCGATATAATCAGAGAGAATCATGAAGACGAACCCCCCCACTATGCTTGTAAGGGCCATAATGCTGATGAAGGTCGAGGCGACAGGATATGGAATCTTCAATTCCACCGCCCCATAGGTAACGATGAAATCTGAGACGATATAAACTCCGAGAGAGATAAAAAAATAGGAAGCGCCAATCAACCAGAATCTTCGTTCTTTAATAATGTCCCAATAATTGAAAGAGGTCTCAGACGGAGGGAGGGATGGAATCGGTTTCGCCGTTTCACCCCAAGGGAGAAGTCCCAACTTTTCGGGGTCATCTCTGAGAAGAAAGAAGTTCATGGCGATCAGGAGAAATCCTGAGGCTCCTAATAGGTACCAGCCCATTCTCCAACTATAATTTTTTACGATGGTGGGAAGGATGATCCCCATCAGACCAAATCCCAATGCATAACTGGGTGAAAGGATTCCTAAGGCCAACCCCCGTTTTGTAGCTCCAAACCATTTCTGAATCAAAGCAGAAACCGGAGTCCACACCGCAGCAGCTCCTATTCCCACAATGGCGTGATAGAGGATAGCTGTCGAAAGACTTGAGGCCTGCCCCATCAAAAGAGTACCTATTCCCAAAAAGAAACAGAAAAAACTGATGACAAATCTCCCACCGACGCGATCCATGAGCCAACCCGTCAAGGGTGAGAAGAGGATGTAGGTTAAAAAATAACCAGCCCTGATCATTCCAGCCTGCGTCATATTGATGCCAAGATCCTGGATCATCTTAGGCAAAAGTACTGAATAGGCACCAATTCGAATGCTGTAGTTAATGAAGAGGGTGATAAAACTTGTCCCCAGAACCACCCAGCCCCAATGGATTTTAAACCAATGTCTCTTTTCCACTTACGCTACCCTTATCTGTCACCCTGGAAAGGTCAATGAGTCTTTTTTCTAAGTCTCTCAAATCCTGGAGGATAAAGTCTCCCCTCTGTTCACCTGACCGATCCAGGTAAAAAGCATGAATACCTAACGACCGAGGAACGAGATAGTCAAACTCATAGTGGTCACCGACATGGACAATCTCCTGGGGTCTAACCCCGAGGATCTGGCAGATTCGTTGGTAAAATCCTACCGTCTTTTTCACCTCCCCGAAATCAGAGGTCGCTGAAAAAATGCGATTAAAATATCTCCCGAGGCCCGTGGCTTCCATCTCCATGTCGATGAACTCTCTCCCTGCGTTGGAGGTGAGGACCAATAGAAAACTGTCCTTCAAACATCCCAATATGTGATTAACATCTGGATAGATATTGATCTTGTCAGTATATCGCTCCATCAGCACTTCCCAACTCTCCTCCAGTTGGAAAAATTGAAACCAATATTTAATGTCATACCACTCGATTGCACCTTCCCCGACTTTCAGGTATTCTTTCACCACAAAAGCCTTTGCTTCCTCAAAGGGAATCTCTGCCTTCTCCGCATAAAGTGTGGGAATGCCATGGCCCCAGACCCAATCCGTGAATTCTGGGTCAACCAGTGTCCCATCCATATCGAAGGAGATAATCTTGGGCATCCCTGTTTCCTATTAAATTCGAAATTGGTTTTTTAAATTCAAATGTCAAAATCCCTGCCCGCGGCAGGCAGGTACTTCGAATTTATATCCTTTCCAGAACTATATCGTCTGCCGTACGAATCTCCTTTTCCAAATCAGCAACGGTGATGGTGCGGGTTGGCAAATAGGTATGGGAAGTGAAAATGGTGATGCACCTCTTCTTGAACATCGTTAACGGGGCATGAGGTTGATGGGATCGGACGAGAACCTGTTTTTGATATCGCTCCATCAACCGCTCAAAATAGGGGCGGCCGAATTGGGGCCTCCCCCACAGATCTCCAAGAATTTCGATCTCGTTTTCTACAAAATCTCCCCAGACCATTCTATCCCAATTGTCATCTCCCAGTTCGATCTGGTTCATCTCTCCAAGGGATTTTAAATCTGGTAGCGCCCCATGGAGGGCTAAGATTCCATTTTGAGTGGTGGCGGCTAAAGGAAGTTTGGAGAAAAGGAGGCCATACTTCTCTTTTTCTTCGAAAGAAATGGAACCCCAGAAATTAGAGGGATGAAATTCTTTCACCATAAATCCTTCGTGATTCCCCGCCAAAAGAAAGATCTCCTCAGGATGTTCCCATTTCAATCCCAGAAGATATTGGATGTTCTCCTCGGAATAATCTCCCCGATCCACATAGTCTCCCAGGAAGATGATGTGATAAGGTTTTTTAAGGTATCGCTGGATGACCTGTTGACTGGCATCCAGATCTCCATGGGTATCTCCTACAAAAACAGCCTTTCCCTTTGAAGGAAGTTGGATCAGCCTTGGTTCCTTCTCATACACTCTTTTGGCCTCTTCAAGAAGGTCTCCCCAATCCATCTCTCTCCTTATGTGTCCATCACTTTGACATAAACCTTCCGATTTCTCGGACCATCAAATTCACAAAAAAAGATTCCCTGCCAGGTTCCGAGGACCAGCTTCCCTGATTCGACAAAGACGATCTCAGAACACCCCAATAGACTGGCTTTGATATGAGCTGGAGAATTCCCTTCCATGTGGTGATACTGATCCTTAAAGGGTACGATCTTGTTTAACTCCATGACAATATCGTGGACGACGCTTGGATCCGCATTTTCATTGATCGTGACAGCAGCGGTGGTATGAGGGATAAAGACAATGCAGATCCCATCTTCCACTCCTGTTTTTTTCACAGCCTCTCGGACAGAAGAGGTAATATCAATAAACTCTGTCTGTGTTGAAGTTCTCACTTGGAAGGTTTGGATTATCTTCAATTCCATTTCTCCCAAAAAGCTTGACAATGATTCACTCTCATATCATATCCAATTAAGAATCTCAATAATATCTCAATATGGTATTCAATGAATCTTATTGACTCTCCCATCTCAATTTAGTAAATTCCCATCCAACTGAGGAAACAAAATGAAAGCCGCTATTCGGATGTGGAAAAATACCAGGATGATTATTCTGGTAGCGGTCTGTGCGGCCATCTATGGTGCAGCGCTCGTCGCCTTCAAGACCTCCATTCCTCTCATTCCAGGAATCACTGAAGTGCGTGTGGCCAATATATTCCCGATGGTGTTTGGAATGCTCTTCGGTCCAGCAGGCGCCTGGGGTACAGCGATCGGCAATCTCATTGGCGACATTTTCGGAGGCACACTCGGACCTACCTCCATTGCCGGCTTCGTAGGCAATTTCCTGCTTGGCTACCTACCCTATACTATGTGGACTACGTTTTTCCCCTTCGCTGAAAGATCTCAAGAATGGAGATCAGACAGTTGGCGCAGTTGGGTGAGTTACATCCTCATCGCCTTTGTCTCCAGCGCAGCCTGTGCTGTGGTGATCAGCATCGCTGCGGATAATCTGGGCATTGTGCCTTACGCCATTCTGACAAAGATCATTACCCTCAATGACACCCTTGCCAGTTGGATTGGCATCCTCCTATTCTTCTCCGTATATGGTGTCACCAAACAGCAACTCAGTCTCTTCTGGGCGGATGTGATGGAAGAGAATGATATGGGTTCGCCCATGGCTGGTAGCATCGGCGCTTGGATCGTCGCGATAGGGGCAGTATTCGGCCTCCTGGGCGGTATGGTCACTGGTCTTCCGACAACAACTGTTGGCTGGGTCTGCACCCTTGCCATCATCATCGGCAGTCTCTTACTTTAGATTGTTTTGAAAATAAAAGATTGTAGGTCCCAGGGTTAGGGTAAAGAGGCCGGTTCCGTTTGGAGGTTAGGTGTTTGGTCTTAAAATCTTTAACCCTGACCCTTTGACCCTGAACCAAACAGGTTTCCTAACCCATTCACTGCAAACCAATTTTATGAGCTTTGCCATTTCAATCGAAGACCTGACATTCACTTATCAAGGAAGTGACCGGCCTGCCCTGCTGAATATTCAGGGCCAGATTGAAGATGGGACCTTCGTTGTGGTGATGGGGCATGGAGGGGCTGGCAAGTCCACCCTGTGCTGCAGCCTTAATGCCCTTGTGCCGAAATTTTTCCGTGGTAAATATCAGGGCCGTGTCCTGGTAAAAGGACAAGAAGTCGCCCGGCATCGAGTTGCTGAGATGTCAAGAATTGTCGGGCTGGTACTTCAAGACTTCGAGGCACAACTCTTCTCCACCAATGTTGAGTTGGAAATGGCTTTTGGGCCAGAAAACCATTGCCTCCCTCGCCAAGAGATTGAGCACCGCATTCAACGGTATCTTACCTTCGTGGGTTTAGAAAAGCTTCGCCACCGTGAACCAGCCAGTCTTTCCGGCGGGCAGAAGCAACGACTGGCTATCGGTTCAGTCCTTGCATTGAAGCCCAAGGTCCTTGTCATGGACGAGCCGACCACTGATCTCGATCCCCTTGGCCGTAAAGAGGTGCTTTCAGTAGCCAAAAGCATCCGAGATGAAGGCCGTTTGCTTCTCATTGTGGACCATGATCCGGAAACAGCCGTCACAGCGGATCAAGTCTGGCTGATGCGTGACGGTCAGGTCGTCTCGCAGGGGCCGCCTTCGGAAATCCTCGTGGATGTCCTTACGATGGAATCGTGTGGGATCAAAACCCTGCCGATGGTGGAACTATTTCATTCTATGAACTGGCCAGGAAATCCTCTGACAGTGGAAACAGCCATTGAACTCATCCAGAAGCATCGCTTAACTCAACGCTGCGAGCGGAAGGTTAAAACAATCTCTTCGGCCAATACAATAAGGGTCTCCATTCTCAAGGCCGAGGAACTAAGATACATCTATCCCACATACTATGTTGAAGCGCTGCAAGGAATCGATTTGTCTATCCAGGAAGGCGAATTCATCGCCATTTTGGGACAAAATGGATCCGGCAAGACCACACTGGCCAAGCATTTTAATGGTTTGCTCAAACCCACCTCGGGTCGCATGTTGGTGCAGAATAAACCCACCAATGAGTATAGCCATCGCGTACTAGCACGATTGGTGGGATATGTGTTCCAAAATCCCGATCACCAGATTTTTTCCAGGACAGTTACTGAGGAAGTGGGCTTCGGACTCAAGATGCAAGGTGAAACCCCTAAAACAATCGAAAAGCGTGTAGCCGAAGCTTTGGAAGTAGTAGGGTTGCAGGGTTATGAACAGAAAGTCCCATTCGCTTTGACAAAAGGTGAGAGACAGCGTGTGGCGGTGGCCTCTGTGCTGGCGACTCAACCACAGGTGATCATCCTCGACGAGCCAACGACCGGCCTTGATTATCGCCACCAACGAAACATGATGGAGATGTTCAAGCGTTTAAATCAATATGGACATACGATTGTCATTATCACCCATTCTATGTGGGTGGCCGCTGAATATGCGAATCGGACAATTGTCATGAAAGATGGCCGTATTCTGTCAGATGGACCTACCCGTGCGGTCTTCGCTGATGAGAATCGATTGGCTGAAGCCTCACTATGTCCGCCTTCGCTTGTGCGTTTGAGTAACTGGTTGGGCACAGAGGCTCTCACTGTCCAGCAGATGGTACAGGAACTAAAAATAAACAAATCCTAAGGTTGAGGTTAAGGTTAAGGTTAAGACTAGCAGATGGGTTAGAACGTAAATCGATATGAACATATTCCTTTATTTAGACAAAGGCACCTGGATGCATCGCCTTGACCCACGGGCTAAGATGATCGGCGTTCTGATTGTCTTCTCCATCTGCTTATGTTTTAACCATCCTTTATATATGGCTGCCATTAGCCTGGGCATCACACTAATCGCCATCTCAGCTAAGGCGTTGCAAAATTTCTGGCGGCTACGCTTTATTCTTATCCTCCTGATCGTTTTCAGCGCTGTGATGTGGCCTTTTTTCGCAAAAGGGCCAACCCCTTTATGGTCATTAGGATCGCTTCAAATGAGTCAAGAATCCCTTCTCTATGGCATTGCTATGGGACTGCGTTTGGCTACATTTGTAGGTACCGGTCTAATCTTCCTTTCGACAACCAGAAATGAGGAATTGACCAATGGGCTTATCCGAATGGGCTGTCCCTACCCTATTGCTTTTGCTCTCTCCACCGCTCTGAGACTAGTTCCTACCTTCGCCGGTGCTGGAGCAACCATCATTCAAGCCCAAGTATCTCGTGGATTGGATCTCGAATCAGGAAACATCTTTAGCCGTGTTGGTAAATTCATCCCCCAGGCCGTGCCACTGTTTATTTATGCCATTCGCCACACCAACCTTCTGGCGATGGCCCTGGAATCAAAAGGTTTCAGCCCTGAATCGAAACGTACCCTTTACTATGAGCCTCACATGCGTGCAATAGATTATATCGTACTCGTCCTACTTATATCGATCCTCGGCTTATTATTGTATATGCGGCTGGGATTACACCTCGGTGCGATTATACCTGGGCGACTGTAATGCCCTCGCTTTCCATATGGAATTATGGAATATTGGAATAATGGAGTAATGGGTTACAATAGTTATATTGATGCCATTGTCAGGATATGGTAATTCGTCTATGATACTGGCATTATTTAAGGACAATATTCCACCATTCCATTATTCCAGAATGGTGCGCCACTGGGACACGGGACGGAGCGAAGCAAAGTGAGGTCAAGATGATGGAACATGAAGATTTGTGCTATTTAACTCCAACAGCCATTATCAACAGCGATCATAAGAGTATTCGAGATTTTGCAGCGGACATTATTCGCGGGAGTAAAGAGTCTATAGAGATTGCCGTAAGGCTCTATCTTGCTGTACGCGACGGGGTTCTTTATGACCCTTATTCTCCTTTTTATCTCCCTGAGCATTATCGTGCGAGCTATGTGCTCAAACGTGGCAGAAGTTTCTGCGTACCCAAGGCCTCCCTTCTCTGTGCCTTGGGAAGAACCTGTGGTATCCCCTCGCGGATTGGTTTTGCCGATGTCCGGAATCATCTTACTACAAAACAGCTCATTGAATTCATAGGGAGTGACCTTTTTGTTTATCACGGTTTTGTAGAATTTTATCTGGAGGGGAAATGGGTGAAAGCCACACCGGCTTTCAACAGCGATCTTTGCAAAAGGCATCATGTCCCACCTCTTGAATTTAATGGTCGTGAAGATTCTCTTTTCCAGGCCTATAATTTGCGAAATCAAAAGTTTATGGAATATATCGCTTTTCACGGAGTTTATGCCGATATTCCTGTGGATCAGATTGTCGCCGCATGGGAAAAAGCTTATGGAAAGGACCGTGTCAGGAAATGGATAAAAGGGGTTGAAGAAGGTGAAGGCCGTAGCCTCTCTGACTTTGAAAGCGAGGAAGTTTTAAGCGAATCAATAGATTAAATTCCTTGAAATCTTACTCTGAATCAGGTATGGTGATGGAATCAAAGGGAGGGGGATTCAGATGTCCCAAAAAAAGATTTCAGAGATTTTGAAACTGATTGAATTCCTCAACGAGGAGGTGAAAGAGGTTTCAAAAAGATTAAGCCGTGTCACACCCAAAGAGGTGAGTGAAAAATTAGGGGCCTTAGCCCTCCTCAGAGAAAAGATCCTCAACCTTCAGGTTGACCTTCCTCAAGATGTAGAGAAAAAACTTTCGGAACTCTACCCCTCCATCGATAAAATCAAACAAAAACCGTCTTAGGTCATAGAGCGCTTCGCTTAAGGAACACAAGGTTTGAGGTTTGAGGCAAAACCTTTTGCATCTAACCCTTATAAGGGCGTTAGCCCGATCCTTGAGTCCTGCCCTGCAGGACGCTCCTCCAACCTCTATCGAAGTATATCAGTAGAAGGCGAGGCTGGCGAAGGTGACTACGGATTGGGTCTCTGGAGTAAAGGCCTGGCCATATTTTAGAAGTTTGCCTTCCTTGGCTTCAAGGGTCTTCAGCATCGTATAGATGGCTGGAAAACCACAGATTCTCCTCCGATCTCTCTCCCTCGAAATCGATGAGAAGAACCCCTCTCCATCCATCTTCTCCAAATATCCCAACATCTCCTCGTCTTCTTGAGATAGGATTCTGAGTTCGTATTCACTTACCCCCTCTCGATCTCCAAATTGAAGGCCCATATGTGCAAGATCTGCACTGGCAATATAACAAACCTCTCTCCCGAGGGATGAGATAGTTCCCTTTAAGGCTTCGATGAACTGTCGGATAGGTTTGAGCTCCATCGGTGAAATTCCCTTCTCAATCGCCTCATGAAATGATCCGCTCAGGATGGGAACGATCTTCAGTGGATGAGGCTCTGGGTAAAGGTATCGGAGAAAGACACACTGAAATTCAATGGAATGCTCGCTTCGTTGGACTCCTTCATCCCTGAAGAGGTCATCAGGACATCGGGATTGGATCGCATCAACCAATTCCTTATCCACATTCAAAGTGCCAAGAGGTGTGATAAAATCCTTCCGGGTGAGGCAGAAGGGATTTTCCATGGGAGTGTGGGCTATTCCGAAGATGATGAAACAAGGGGAAGAATTCCTCTCCCATATTTCTCGGTGGGCGAAGGCATAACAGAACCCTCCCCTTTGAAAATCAATATGGGGCGCAACCACTCCCTTCAAACCATTTGTTCCCTTATTCTCTCCAAGAGATCCTGGACCGCTCGCTCCCTTAAAGTATCCTTCAAGTTGAGCCCTCAATCCATCGGGGTCTCCCTCATAACTCTTTCCGGCAAAGATGACTTCCCGGAACGAAGCCTTCTTAAAACCCTCCTCTTTCTGCCTTAACGCCTCTTGAAAACGTTCCCCTTCGAGAAAAAAATTTTCATCCAATTGGCTGATGATCTCCTGTAATTTCTCTGTATAAAGAAACTCTCCAAACCTCCTCATATACTCAGCCTGAATATCCAAGATCGAATGTTGACCATCAAAAAGGGAGACGATGAAATAAAGAGGGGGCGACAAAAAAAGGGCCTTTTCGCTGATGTTCTGTGGATCCTGGAGACAGAGCAGGGTTTGTCCAGAATTCTGGACCGGAAAGATATTGATATTTCTGAGTTTAGGATAATCCACGGATTGCCTCAGATGGAAACTGCAAATCCAGGCAAGCTACAAGAAAGGGGAAGAAAATTTTGGGTTCTTAACTAACCGGAACGCTAACGATCTCTCGTTCTGCGCTCAATGGCTCTGTATGTTTCAGCGCCAGTTCGATGGCCTCGTCCATCCTCTGGATATATTTGAAATTCATCTGATTTCGAATATGCTCAGGAATCTCCTCCAGGTCTTTTTCGTTCTTCTTCGGAAGGATGATCGTCCTAATCCCTGCCCGCATTCCTGCCAGGACCTTCTCCTTAATCCCCCCCACAGGAAGGACCAAGCCCCTCAAAGTGATCTCTCCAGTCATGGCGACATCATTTCGAACAGGCTTGTTGGTCAAAAGGGAGGTCAGCGCCACAAACATCGTCACCCCAGCCGAAGGCCCATCCTTTGGAATGGCCCCCGCCGGCACATGGATGTGGATGTCATTCTTTTCAAAGAAATCCTCTTCAATCCCGAGTTCCTTCGATTTGGATCGAACATAGGCCAATGCGGCCTGTGCGGATTCTTTCATCACGTCTCCCAGTTGCCCGGTCAGGGTCAACCCCTTCTCCCCCCTCATCTTCGTCGCCTCGACAAAGATGATGTCCCCTCCGGTAGGCGTCCAGGCCAGACCCGTCGCCACACCTGGATTAGAGGTCCGCTCTGCCACTTCGAGGAAGAATTTGACCGGCCCTAAATATTTGTGCAAGCTCTCTGAACCGATCACCACCTTCTCCATCACCCCCCGGGCAACATCCTTGGCCACTCCCCGACAGATGGTCGCGATCTCCCTCTCCAAATTTCTGACCCCTGCCTCCCGGGTGTACGAACTGATGATCACCTGAAGGGCAGCATCCTGAAATTCGATGAACTCTGAGCTCAATCCATGCTCGTTGATCTGTTTGGAAATTAAAAACTCTTTGGCGATCATCATCTTCTGATCTTCGCTATAGCCCGGGAGTTCGAGGGTTTCCATTCGATCCCGGAGGGCGGGAGGAATGGTATCGAGCACATTGGCGGTGGTGATGAACATCACCTTCGAGAGATCGAAATTAACATCGATATAGTGATCGGAGAAGGAAAAGTTCTGTTCCGGATCCAATACCTCCAGAAGTGCGGAGGAGGGATCCCCACGAAAGTCCATCCCGATCTTATCCACTTCGTCCAGCATGAAGATCGGGTTATTCGATCCGGCTTTTTTGATCCCCTGAATGATGCGACCGGGCAGAGCCCCGACATAGGTTCGGCGATGCCCCCGGATTTCGGCTTCATCTCGGACTCCACCCAAAGAGATCCGGAAAAATTTACGGCCCATGGTTCGAGCGATCGACCTTCCAAGTGAGGTCTTTCCAACCCCCGGAGGACCCACGAAACAAAGGATCGGTCCTTTCATATCCGCCTTCAGTTTTCGAACCGCCAGGTATTCTAAAATCCTTTTTTTCACCTTTTCCAAATCGTAATGGTCTTCATCTAAGGTCTTCTGGGCATTGTCAATATCCAGATTATCCACGGTGGTCTCAGACCACGGGAGCTCTGCCAGCCAATCTAAATAGGTTCTGGCGACGGTATATTCTGCCGAGGCAGGAGGGATCTTGGCCAGGCGATCTAACTCCTTTTCCGCAACGGCCAAGGCCTCGGGTGGCATCTTGGCCTTTTTAATCTTCTCCTTGAGCTCCTTGATCTCTGTGGAATGCTCATCTAACTCTCCTAACTCTTTCTTGATCGCCTTTAATTGTTCTCGGAGATAATATTCCCTTTGGGTTCGATCCATATCTTCCTTGACTTGCGACTGGATCTTATTACCCAACTCCAATACTTGAACCTCTTTGTTGAGGAAGAGATGAACTTTGGTCAGGCGTTCTCGAATATCGAAGGTTTCCAAAATCCCCTGCTTCTCAGTGGTCGAAATATTGAGGTTCGAGGCAATCAAGTCGGCGAGGATGGAGGGTGACTTAATATTAGAGACCATGGTCCCTAACTCGTTTGTGAGGTAAGGGGCCAACTCCACAGCTCTTTGGAAGAGGTTCTTCAAATTCATCATGAGAGCATCGATCTCCACTCCTTGTGCCAATCCTTCATCGATCACTTCACTCCTTGCCTTAAAATAGGGTTCTCGCTGAATATATTCCTTCACCTTCATCCTCGAGACCCCCTGGACAATGACTCGTTGGCTTCCATCCAGTTCCCGAATCATCCTCAATATCAGCGCGGCGACGCCCACTGAATAAAGATCGGTTTCTTTAGGATCCTCGATTTCAGATCTCTTTTGAGTAATGACCCCGATAATACGATCTGAATCCATTGCATCATCGATCAACTTGACCGACTTTTTCCTGCCGACCATAATGGGCAGTATCAAATCAGGGTAGAGTACTGTTCCTCTTAAAGGAAGTACAGAAAGCTCTTCAGGGATAACCACCTTATCATCCTTTCCCTTTTCATCTTTATCGGCGCCCCCCCTTGGTAGAAATATCATGGTATCCTCCTATGAAATGAGTCCATTAAATTCTCTACATTAACATAATCATTATTGTCTCGACTGTCAATGTGGCCTATTTTTTTGATCTAAATGGCTTTTTATTAAAAAGAATGCCAAATTTAATCCTTCCTTGGGGAAAGAAATGGAGGATATCAAACCGGCTCTCCGATATAAGGTTTTCCACAAACATTACAGACTCCTATTTCGTTAATAGTACCAATACAATTTCCATCACTGCATAATTTTCGTTCAGACAAATCGGTTTCCCCCACCTCTACCGTTATGGGGTTTCCACACCAACAGCAATAACGGGATTTTTCCGGGATTTCTTCTTTGCACTCCGGACAGAGAATAAAAGGTAGCGGCTCACTACAATGAGGGCACTTCATTTACTCCTCCTCAACACGAAGACTTTTTATAAAACGATCGATATCTCGTTTGTTTCGCCTCAGCTCGTAAAGGAGCTTCTTGGTCCCTTCATCAGGGAAAAGGCGATTTAAGTCATACCCCTTTGGGGGGAAGAGGACATTGAGATCGATCTCCCGCTTCTTCTCCTCTTCGGGTTCAATTTTTTTGGATGGTTCGTCTTTCTCTTCCATAGAACCTCTCACCTATATAGGACAGCCATCCCAATTTGTCAACCCACTCCATTGCTTAACCATTCGGATTGCGGATTTCAGAATTAAAAATCAAAAGCTTTTTATTCCGCAATCCGCAATCTACATTCCGCATTTTAGGTAGTGCCATATTGAAGTTGATAAAGTCTAAAATAGATGCCTTTTTGGGCCATCAATTCCGCATGGGTTCCGATTTCCCGAACCCTCCCTTTATGGAGAACGACGATCCGATCAGCATGCTGGATAGTGGAAAGCCGGTGAGCGATGACAATGGCTGTCCTTCCCTTGAGTAACCGTGCCAGTCCTTCTTGGATCAACCGTTCCGTTTCAGGGTCGACATGAGAGGTCGCCTCGTCGAGGACGAGGACCTTTGGATTGATGGACAAGGCCCTTGCAAAGGCTAACAACTGCTTCTCCCCGGCGGATAGTGCTTCGCCTCCTTCCCCCACCTTGGTACGATATTCATTGGGTAGCCGTTGAATAAACTTTTCCACATTGACTGCCTTCGCTACCTCTCTCACCTTTTCTTCATCGATCTTCCGATTCCCCAATCGAATATTCTCCTCGATATCTCCGGCAAAGAGAAAGGTGTCTTGCATCACCAACCCAATTTGTGACCGGAGTTGAGTGATATCCCTCTCTCGAATATCGATCCCATCGAGAAGAATAGCGCCGTCCTCCACTTCATAGAATCGTTCAAGTAGATGTAGCAAAGAGGTTTTTCCAGCTCCGGTGGCGCCCACGATGGCCACGGTCTCACCCTCACGAACTGAGAAAGAAACATCCTTGAGGACTTTATCTTCCCCATTATAGGAGAAGGAGACATGGTGAAATTCGATGTTGCCCTTCATCTCCTCTTTTTTAGGAAAGAGAGGCTTGGAAATCTTTTGATTCTCATCGAGCAACGAGAAGATCCTCTCGAGGGAAGCCATCGCCGATTGCAGGATATTATACTTCTCGGAAAGGTCCCGAATGGGCTGGAAGAACATCCGGATATAGGAAAGAAAGGCAACCAGGACTCCAAGAGTGATCATTTCCTGAATCACCTTTCCCCCTCCATACCAGAGGAGAAGGCCGATGGCTCCTGAACTAAGGATTTCAACGAGGGGGACAAAAAAAGCATAAATGGAGATCTGTTTCATGTTTGCCAAATAATATCCCTCGTTGATCTTCTCGAATCTCTGGCTATTCTTCTTTTCCCTTCGAAAGAGTTGAACCACGTTGATGCCTGAAAAATTTTCGTGGAAAAAAGAATTCATTTGGGCGATCTTCAAACGGATCTCCCGAAACGCATCCCTGGCTCGACGGCTGAAGAAGAGGGTAGTGACAAAGATTATGGGAAGAACAGAGAAGGAGACCAAGGCGAGTTCCCGGTTGAGTTGAAGCAGAAGGATGATAATCCCGATCAGCAGAAGGATGTCTTTCAAAAGATTGATGAGCACAGAAGTGAACATCTCGTGGACGTTCTGGATATCGTTGGTCAATCGGGTCACTAATCTTCCCACCGGATTCCTATCAAAAAAGGAAACCGGGAGTTCTTGGACATGGAAGAAGACCTTCATCCGGAGATCGTGCATCATCTTTTGGCCTGCCAATTCCATGGCATAGACCTGAGAGAAATTTAATCCAAAATTGATGACCAGAATGAAAACAACAAGGAGGGCGATGTGGAAAACCCCTTCCACATCTTTCCCCCTCAGGACGAGGAGGTCCTCTCTTTTCAATTCTTTCATGCGATCAAGGGAAATGAACCAGTGGGAACCGCTCCTCTCAAAAGAGGAGGGATATTTTTTAAAGAGATTCTCCTCCTCTGGTTTTCGGGGAACAAACAGATAATATCGATTTTCAGTAAGGAAACCAAATTTCTGGAAAAGGTCCATCTCTTTCCGATCCATAGATTCTAATACATCCGGTGGAAGAAGAAATTTCCCTTTCTCTTTTTTCGGAATGAGCTTTTGACTATATTGAGTCCAGAAGCGGTGTTCCTCTGGTGAGCCATCTTCTCTTAAAACGACTTCTTTTGCTGCCACAACGATGTAGCGGTCGATTGCTTCTTTGGTAAGATAAGGGATGAGGAGGTCTAAACCTGCCATAATCAAAATGGAGAGGAGGGAAAGAGCCATCAGTCCCCAATAAGGCTTGAGAAATCTCCCCAACCTGGCCATCAGTTTCAGGTCGTAGGGTTTCCCTAATTTCCCCTCTTCCATATAGCCGAAATCAGTGTACATGACTCAATCCCTGGATGGCCATGACTTTTGGAATCAAATTTCTTCCGTGCCAATTCATTTATGCCATCTCAGAAGGAATGGTGAAATATTGGAATACTATCAGGCTGAGGTTTAGGTTGAGGTTGAGAATTTCTCAAACTTAACCTTAGCCTTAGCCTTAACCTCAACCTTTTACTACTACATCATTCCGCTATTCCGCTGTTCTCCTTTTCCAGTTCTTCCTCCAACTGCCTCTGCCAATAGAGGTCGGTATAGATCCCCCCTTTGGAAAGAAGGGTGGTGTGGTCCCCCATCTCCACCACCTTTCCCTGTTCGAGAACGATAATCCGATCTGCTCTCCGGAGGGGAGCAATTCGATGGGTGATAAGAATGCTGGTCTTCCCTTTGAGGAACTTCTCCAATCCCTCCAGAATCCGTTCTTCTGTCTGGATGTCTACTGAGGAGAGGGCATCATCCAAGATGAAGAGGGGTGGATTCATGAGAATGGCGCGGGCAATCGCAATCCTCTGTCTCTGCCCACCGGATAGGGTAATCCCTTTCTCCCCGATCAGGGTATTCATCCCCTCTGGAAATCCCATAATCTCATCGTAAATCTGTGCAAGTCCTGCGGCCTCTTCAATTTCTTTGTCTGTGGCATCAAGCCTTCCAAAGGCGATGTTCTCACGGATCGTATCTGAAAAGAGAAAGGTGTCCTGCGGCACATACCCAATGGATCTCCTCAACACCTCCAGAGGGATTTTGTGAATTTCAATCCCATCGAAGAATAGATAACCTTTGGGAGGCTCTAAAATCCTTGCCACCAGATTGCAGAAGATTGTCTTTCCAGACCCAATCCTTCCAACGACGACAATCCTTTCTCCTTCTTTGACAGTGAGATGAATGTCTCGAAGCAGAGGATTCCCACCGTTTCGCGGAGAAAAAGTAAGGCCTCTTAAATCAATTCTTCCTTTCAATGGACCTAACTGAATGACTCCTGAAGAGTCGAAGATTTCTGGGGTCTCTGCAAAGATTCGGTTTAGACGGTCCATGGAAGCACCACCCCGTTGGATCACATTGATCGCCCAACCCAAGGCCATCATCGGCCAGGCGAGCAGTCCGAGATAGCTCATGAAGGCCACAAAATCACCTGTGGAGATCGACTGTAAGATCGTCAACTTTCCACCCAAGTAAAGGACGATGGCCATGGAGATATTGGAGAAAAAAAGGATGATGGGGAAAAACATCCCCCACACCCGGGTCACATTCAAATTCTTCTGAATATAATCCTGGCTCAGTTGAGAGAGTTTCTCCCCCTCCCTCTCCTCCAGAACGTAGGCTTTGATCACCCGGATGCCCGCAATGGCCTCCCTCACCCTTTCGGTGAGTGAGGCGAAGGTCTTCTGAACCATTTCAAAACGGTGGTGGATCGCCTGGCTGAAAAGGAGAGTAATCAGCGTAATCAATGGCATGGGAAGAATGGCAAAAAGGGTTAACTTGGGGTGGATATAAATCATAAAAAAGATCGTCAGCACTCCCAGAATGATTGTATCCACTAAAAACACGACTCCCATCGACATGGCCATCCGGACTGCGTCGATGTCATTCGTGGCATGGGCCATCAGGTCCCCTACTTTGGTGTGTGAGAAGTAGGAAGAGGAGAGGGTCTGAAGGTGAATAAAGAGGCGGTCTCTGAGTGCCTTTTCGATTTGACGCGCCGCCCCCAAAAGAAAATACCTCCAGATATATCGAAAACCACCGATGCCTAAGGCAAGGATGAGGACTTCTAAACCATAGAGAAGAAGGCGAAAAGGAGAAATAATGCCCGAGGTGAGATCATCGATTGCGTATTTGATAACCCTTGGGATGAAGAGTTGGAGGACATCCACGATGAGCAGGGCAATGAGCCCGATCAGAATCTGCGATCGGTTCGCAATAAAATCATTTTTAAGAGTTATAAACGCCTTCATCCTTTTCCACTTTCTTACCACTCAAATTTAATAAACCTCCCTCCACAAAGTCAACCCTTCAATTGACCGACAATGGAGCCCCACGGGAAAGCCGTGGTTCCCAACAATCATACCCACCTACGCCAACCTTCCTACGCCCGCCGAAGCGGGCTTCGCGAAGGCGGGCGCTTCGATGGGTCATCCGCCAATGAGCGAAATCAGCCGAAGCGTAATTGATGCAGCGTTGTCTTGCTCTCAACGGGTGTTACGCATTCCTCCACGGCCAAGGCCGTGGTCTCCTGCGCAGGCGGATGAGTGCGGAGCTTTAAGCACGAACGAATGCCTCAACTTGCCTGCCCTGCCTACCCTGCCTACCGCAGGCAGGCACAAGCAGGGGTTGACCCCTGAGCGGAGCTTAGCGCGGTCGAATAGGCCAATAACATTTGAACGAAATCTTATCTTGACAACCCTTTCGGATTTTGTGAAACTAAATCCTCAATAAATGTCCTTAAAATCTTATGACCGATTTAAAAACGACACCCCCGATTCCTCATAAGAAATTGGAGGGAATACCTGAAGGTCTTCCTCCTGAAGAGGTTGAGCGCCTCCAGAAACTCCAAGCGAAGCTGACCGATTTTCTCCTCCACTTGATTCAGGCTTTTCTCAGAACGGGGTACTACACACCCGAACACCCTGAGTCGGCACGGGCCAAGGAAGGCCTCTACCAACAGTTTAAGGGACTCTTTGAAGCAGAGGATGAACTGACCTTCCTTGTCAGAGAAGAACAGGAACGGAAGGAAATCTTGGCCGAGGGAATTCTACCGGAGGCACAGAAATTAAGTCGCATGATGATGAAGGGGATGGGAGAACTCTATGTTCCAAAATTTGCTCAATACCTGGAACGAAAAGACTTGATCAGCCTCTCGCTCAAAAGTCGGATGGACCATTTGGAATTCACCCGATTCGTCGATCTCATGAGCGACCCTTCCCTGTCAGATACCCGTAGAAAACAGGACAAGGAGAGGTTTGCCCAGGCCCTCTACAGTCGGGGGATCCTCAACATCTCCTTCATCTTCAATGAAGAACTCCTTGCCCCGGACAGAGAGATGCCCTGGAGAGCCCGTCTCACCCTCTCCCGAATGAAAAAGGATCTAAAAATGATCCCTCTCTTCCAAAAAATGATGAAGCAAGAGATTCAAGATATTCAAAGAAATCTTCTCCGGGATGCCCTTCGAGCGAATCGGCAGTCTGATCTCCTCTGCGCCATCTTACGAAATAGCGACCTCGCTGCCACCTCTGAAAGCCGGGAGGAGATCATCGAGGACGAGATCATCGCTTTCTTACAAAAACGATATCTCTTGGGGACCTCTAAACTTTTTCTTCGGGACCACCTTGCCCTCAAACAACTGAAAAAAGAGGACGCCTTCGAGAAAAAATCGGATCGATTGGTTAAGAAGATCTCTTACCGACTCAAAGGAGTGGGGACGAAAGAGGCAGAAATCCTTCTCGAGGAATTCTTCCGAAATCAATTGATTGGTCTTGAAGATCTCACGACAGCCCTCAAAGATAAAATTTTGCTCGAGAGATTGACAGATAAATTTCTGAGTTATACCGATCAGTTTTTCCAGCAACTCGACCAAGCCAAAGAGAAAGAGAAATTTCTTGCTGTTGCCCTCTCCTTTGTCAGGATCATTCCAGAATTGATCCGAAGAGACCGATATCCAGAAATCCTCAGCATCCTCCAAACCCTGAAGAGACATTTCCACGAAAAAAGAATGTGGGCCCTGCTGGCAGGCCAGATCTTGGAGGAAATTGGAAAAGGGACAATCCCCCTTTCGCTCCAGGAAAAATTTTTATCTGGGAAAAAGGAGACTCGGATTGCGATCGTTCCCATCTTTGCCTCTCTTGAGATCGGGGCCATTCCTCCCCTGCTTTCCATTCTGAAGACCAGTGAGGATCAATGGGTGAGGAAGAATGCTTGCGAGGCATTGATCCAGATCGGACCTGTTGCAGCCGCCCATCTCCTGAGAGAACTGAACCAGCAGCAGACTTCTATGGAAACAACCCGTGATATCCTCAGGGTTCTTGGAGAGATCGAATCTCGTGAGTGGAAGGCCCCCCTGATAGGGATCTTAAAAAAATATGCCTCTCACGAAAACCCCAAGCTGAAAGAACAGGCCCTCCACACCCTTTGCCAAGTGGGAGGTTTAGAAGGAGAAGGAATTTTTCTTGCAAGCCTTTCCGATCCAGACTTAGAGGTCCAAAAGAGGGCCGTATGGTGTCTCGGGATGATCAAAAGCACCAGGGGTGTTGAAAAAATGATGGGCATGCTCAAAAAAATATCCGCTGCTCCCTCTCCACAGATGGATCAACTCGAAACTCAAATCTATTATGCCTTCGGCACCTCTGGAAATCTGACGATAGAGGGGAGAACGTTGGAACAGATCCTTTTAGAAATATTGGAGAAAAGAGGATTGAAAAAATGGTGGGATCCTTTTCAGAAAAATTTTCTTAATGATAGTTCTTTGGGAGCCATCTTCGATGCTTTAGGAAAGATCGGGACAAAGGAATCCGCTGATGTCTTAAACAAATTTGGGAAATCCCTGAAAGGTTCTTTGAGCCCGAAATCGAAAGAAGCTCTAAAGAAGATTGGAGAGCGAACAGTCCGTTCAAAAACTCAACGTTGAATCAATCTCGTCTCAAAATCTAATCGTAAACAATAAATTCAATTCTATCTTCTATGAAAGATCAGGTCGCCTTCACCACATTGGTCGCCTGAGGTCCTTTCGGACCCTTGGCGATCTCGAATTCTACCTCCTCTCCTGCACGAAGAGATTTAAAGCCGTCTCCCGCAATCCCCGAATAGTGGACAAACACATCGTCTCCACCGATTTGCTCGATGAATCCATATCCCTTCTTTGTGTCAAACCACTTTACAACCCCTTTTGCCAAGGTCATTGCCCTCCTTTTTCAAAGCGGTCTTTACAGCGGGATTTGATACCACTAATCAATGGGGATGTCAAGATTTTTATCTGAGATTTCTGAAGAGTTCTGAAATCTTTGATGACATTGATTATGAAACGATTCCACAGGTACCAAGAGAGCGTGTAGTAGTTTTTCAAAGCTCTTTATCTCGAACTTCTCCATGTGGCCAGGGTGACTCCGAGGAGGATCATCCCCCCACCCATGAGGGTGATCCATTGAATCTCCTCATTCAAGAAAAAGTAAGCTCCGATCAATGTCACAAAGGGTTCTAGATAAAGGTACATTCCTACAATGCTTGAATCTTTTTTCCCCAGAGCAGAGTACCAAAAAAGATAAGCCAGACCAGAACAGAAGATTCCTAAAAAGAGAATGGCCATCCATCCAGAGAGAGATAAATGGAAGAGGATATTCCATTCCCACTCCAGCCAGGTAAAGGGGAATGTGGTGAGACACCCTACGACCATAATTGGTGTGATCGCCGTAAGCGGTGAAAACCGTGAAAGGAATCCTTTTCCTCCGACACTGAAGGCGGTCCAGGTCAGTACACTGATGAGGATGAGAAAATCACCGAGGGTTGAATCAAAACGAAAGATGGAGAGGGAAAACACCCCTTTTGAAATAACAAGAAAGACCCCTAAAAAACCAAGAATAATTCCTCCAACCTTTCTTAGGGTAATGGGTTCTCCGAGATAGAAACGAGCCACGATGGTGATGAAGATGGGCATGATGGCAACGATCCACCCCGTATTGATCGCAGTCGTATAGAGGAGTCCATAGGCCTGAAGAAGAGTGTGCCCAGAAATCCCTACAATGGCTAATAAAATAATTGAAACCCAATCTTTGAAGGAGAAGGCCTTAAGAAATCGTTTGTCTTTTTGAAGCTGAACCAGAAGGAGAAGAAACCCTCCAATGCCAAACCGAAGGGTCAAAAGTGTAAAAGGATGAACTTCTTTCAGGGCCATTTTTGTAGCAATGAAAGAAAATCCCCAAAGGATGACAGCCCATAAAACCGGCCAGGACAAGTTCTTCTCCTTTCTCTATTTGAGGGTATTCCTTTCTATCATAAAACAAAAAGATTTCCTATACGGACGGCTTCATTAATCTTCACTTAACGGCCACCCTATCCTTGAGGAAAAATCCAGCGTTGTTTGACAAAGGGAGCGTTATGTGATTTGATTCAGGATCAGGATTCGGATAAAGGGTATGAACTATACTATCGCCTCTCACTGGAAAGCTCGAGTCCTCTTACTTATAGCCATATTGATTGCGGTCTACGGGCTGAGAGACCTCGTGGTTTTCATGAAATCCCCTTATCTTGGCATTTATGGGGAGTTTGACTCTGAGGGATATAGGATAGAGAAGGTGGTCAGCTTAGAGAACGCTGACTCATTGAGGGTGGGATCTCATATTAAGACCTTGAGAGGTGTCTCCATTGAAGAATGGCTTCAATCATTTCTTCGTCTTTCACCCATCCCATCAAGGTCAAAACTTTTTGGGTCATTCGAAAAACCATTGGAACTTAAAGTTCAGGATGAAATGAATGTTCCTAAGACGGTCCTTGTGTTTCCGAGACATGCTTCAATGGAAGACTTTCTCCTCGGTCCATTCTATCTCTGGCTCCTCTCGACCTTCGTTCTTTTTTGTGGAACTTATCTCTTGTTTCGCTACCCGGAGCAACACCGGGTCCGAATCCTATCTGTTCTCCTTCTTGCAACTGCCTTAAGCATATTCAATAAGTCCGGAAAACACCTATTGCTCCAAATGGACCCTGCCTTTCCAATGATCTTAACCATCCGTCTGGGTACCCTCTGCGTGATCTTCTCCTCCTGGCTGTATCTCATTTTGATCTTCCTTGAAAAACGCGGCCATTTTAGACTACCATCTTGGACCCTTTCGGCCACATACGGCCTTCCTCCTGCGATAGCACTGATTGCTATCTTATCGACCTGGGAAAAACCTCTTTCTGGAATTGAATTTTCTTATCGCATTCTTTACTTAATCGCTGGAGCGGTCGTTGCCTTCACCGTTTGGATCTTGTTACGGGCTTACCGCACGACCAAAGACACGATACTCAGAGCACAGCTCAAGTGGATTCTCTGGGGACACATTTTGGGAATGTCTCCTTATATCCTTTTCTATGGCATTCCCAAAGCGTTAATCGGCGTCCCCCTGATAAGCTATGGCTTGAGCCTGGTTTTCTTTCCTCTAATCCTCTTCTCCTACCTTTTCGCTTTCTATCGTTATAGGCTCATGGACGTGGATCGTGTCATCCATGGGGGCCTGGTCTATATGCTTTCCGTAATCTTACTTCTAAGTCTTTATCTTGTGGTATTGGGGGTTCTGCATCAAAGCATAGTTGTTCCAATCCGCTGGGGATCCTGGTTTCGGGCAGACCTCCTGTTACTTCTGGGAGTAGCCTTAGTCTTCAACCCTCTTAAAAATCTCGTTCAAAGGGGGATTGATCGGGCCCTTTTCCCAGAGAGGCTCGGGCTTCCTCTCCTACTGATGGAGGGAAGCAACAAGCTTACCCGGGCCTCCAACGTAGAGGAGATCTCGGGATTTTTACTTAAAGATCTTCCTGAAGGGATTTCGGTGGAACAAGCGGCCTTGGTACTTCGGCAGGAATTTGGGGGAGGTTGGGAGTGTCGTGAAAAACCCGATGGCTGGATAGGAGTGAATGGGGACATGATCTCAAGCCTGGATAGATTGTCAATGGAGACCCTTCCTCAATTCTGGGATACCTTGTCTGAGGATGAAACAATGGGCAAACCAACTCCTTTGACTTTCTTGAAGGCTCAAGGAGTGGCGATTATATTTCCTATGAAAAGCGGTGATGATCTCTGGGGTTTCTATCTTCTAGGGAGCAAGACCATAAACCGTCTTCTGAACTCTGAGGAAGCACATGTGATTAGCACTCTCTGTACCCAAGCCGCCCATATGGTGGGGAATGCCCGTTTGATGGAAGGTTTGCAGAGGACGAACCGATCTCTGGCCGACCTATCCGACCGTCTGATTCAGGCAGAGCGGATGGCAGATTTGGGTGAGGGGGCTGCGACATTGGCCCATGAACTCAAAAATCCCCTTGGAATCGTTCGAGGATCTGCGGAGATTCTCCTTAAGGAAACGGAGCAATCCAAAAAGAACGAGGTCCTTGGCTTTATCCTGGAAGAGGTGGATCGTCTGTCCAGTATTGTTGATGAATTTCTCCAGTTTGCACGTATATCTCCTCCTTCTAAGTCGGAAATAGACTTGAACGACTTAGTTCGGTCAGCTACGTTTCTATGGGAATCGAGGAGGAAGAGCGCTGTTCCTGTCTTCATCAGGTTTCACTTGGATCAGAAAATAGGAAAGGTCCCTCTCGATCCCCGTCAGATCTATCAGGTGCTGCTCAATATCTTTACCAATGCTGAGGAGGCCATGTCTGTGGGAGGGGAAATGCTTATCTCAACGGGAATAGAGAAAGAGAGCGGCCAAGTGTGGATATCGGTTAAGGACACGGGTAAAGGAATACCCAGGGAACATCTCCAAAAAGTATTCGATCGATTTTTTACGACTAAGGATTCTGGCTTGGGACTGGGCCTTACTGTGGTGAAAAAGGTGATGGAGGCTCACGGTGGATCGGTTCAGATTGAATCTTCACATGGAAATGGCACGAAAGTTGCTCTCTTTTTTTCCATCGATTGAAAAACTGGGGACCAAAGTGTAAGGTAGGAGAGGAGGACGTTGATCATGCCTCGCATTCTTGTAGTGGATGACGAACTTCGCTATTGTCAAATCCTTGAGGCAATGCTTCGTCATGAAAATTACGAGGTGGTAACCACTACCGATAGCAAGCAAGCGGCTCGATTGCTGGATGAGCAAGAGTTCGATCTTGCCATCTCCGACCTTCGTATGTCCCAGTATGACGGAATGGACCTCTTGCGTCATCGGAATGTGGTGGCTCCTGATGTTCCGTTCATTATTTTAACTGCCTATGGAACGATAAAATCCGCCGTTGAGATGGTTCGAGAAGGAGCGCTGGATTATCTTACAAAACCATTTAAAGAAGAGACCATCATTGCCACGGTGCGTAACGCCCTGAAGATAAGGGCCTTAGCCGAGGAGAATCGTGATCTGAGACAACTTCTTAAAGAAAGTTTGGGAGAGATGGTTTTCCTTGGGGACTCTCCCCCCATAAAAGCTCTTTTAGATCGTGTTAAAAAAGTAGCCCCCACAGACCTGACGGTGCTCATTCTTGGAGAGACGGGCACCGGAAAGGACCTTCTTGCCCGCATGATTTATGGACTAAGCAGCCACAAAGATGGACCTTTCGTCAAGGTGAACTGCGCTGCCATACCCGCCTCTTTGCTGGAAAGTGAACTATTTGGCTATGAGCGGGGTGCCTTCTCCGGAGCTATTAATCGTCATAAGGGAAAGTTTCAGATGGCTCATGGAGGGACCTTATTCTTAGATGAGATCGGTGAACTCGAAACAAATCTTCAGGCCAAGATCCTCCAGGCGATTGAAGAGAAACGATTCTATCCTCTGGGTGGTTCACAGACAGTGGAGGTAAACTGCCGAATTATGGCGGCCAGTAACCGCCATCTTGAGGAAATGGTGCGAGAAGGCCGATTTCGTCAGGACCTCTTCCACCGCTTGATGGCATTTCCCATTCATATTCCTCCCTTGAGGGAACGTAAAGAAGACATCAAAATCCTCACCGAGTATTACCTTCAAGCCTTCGGAGCAGAAATGGGAAGCGTAGGACTGAAACTTGAACTTCGAGCTTTAGATTTTCTCACCCAATACGATTGGAAGGGAAATGTGCGGGAGTTGATGAATGTGCTCCGTTCAGCCGTCTTAATGAGCCGTGGAGGAACAATCAGCCTGGAATCTCTTCTATCCCATCCCATCTTTTGGGAAGAATCAGAAACTGAATCGCAACAGATATCTGGGGCAATCGATTCCAGCACTATTCCTACCCTTGCTCAGGCAGAGCGAGAACTCATAAAGCGTGCCCTTCAAATAAGCGGCGGTAACAAAAGTCAAGCTGCCCGGCTCCTGGGAATCAGCCGGAGCCACTTACGTTACCGAATGATAGTCCACGACCTTTAAATCCGAGTGATTGATATCAACCGACAGACTGGCTGAAACGGTTGATTTCCACCACACCTTTAAGGGCTCCAACACCCTTCTCGAACCTAAATCTTTTTTTCCCCCCTTAAAAAAGGCTTCCTTTTGCTGATTCTTTGAAGCTATTCATCAAAGTCTAATCGTATTAAAGAGTTATTTAACAATTGGCATAAGGGTTGCACATTCAAAATTTAGAATTCCATTCTCCATGGGGAGTCTCAGGGACTGGAGATTAAAAAATAATTTTCCACACCTTGAGGAAACTAATAAAAAGGGGGTTTTCTTATGAAGACAAGATGGGTAAAGGGGCTATTGAGTTTATTTATTCTGGGATCATGCTTGTTATATTTTGGCTGTGCCACGACAGATACACCGGCTCCAGCTGCACCAGGACGCCCAACGGCAAGGGTTACCCATGGTTCAGGTCCTTCTATCCAAGAGGCACAAATGGAGAGGTATGATGGGCCCAAGGCAAGGATCGCTGTGGGTGACTTTCAGGTTAAGGCTGCCGGGGCAACCAATGAGATTGGTGACGGTCTGAGGGAGATGTTGTTGACAGCCCTTTTTAACACCAATCGCTTCATTGTTCTGGAACGTCAAGCCATTCAAGATGTGATGCTCGAACAGGATCTGGGTGCAAGCGGCAGGGTAAAAAGGGCAACAGCACCCCCCATCGGTCAAATAGAAGGGACAGAATTGCTTGTTTACGGTGTTGTCTCAGAGTTTAAAGGTGATGCTTCAGGAATTGGTATTAGTATTGGCATGCCTAATATACCTTTAACACTTGGAGGTGGAATGAAGAATGCTAAAATGGCAATTGACCTTCGGGTAGTGGAAACTGCTACCGGCAGAATTGTTTTTGCCACCAGGGTTGAGGGCAAAGCCGCCGATTTTAGTAGTAACGTTGGGACAACCCTCGGCGGTGGAAGGACAACGATGCCTGTTTCTTTAGGGAGTTATAACAATACCCCGATGGAGAAGGCAATCAGGGTCTGTATTGATAAGGCTGTGGAATACCTTTGCACCAAGACCCCAGCCCAGTATTTCCATTACCAATAAGGATTCTGGAAGCTTCATGCTTGGTGTTGACGGGCCAGAGAGAAGAAAGTTTATCCATCTCCACAAAATTTAGGAGGATTATTATGAGAAAATCATCTTCACGTCTTGCTTGGGTGAGATGGCTCATTTCAATCATACTGCTCACCTGCTCCTTGGGATTAGAATCCTGGAGTTATGCCGAGGTTTCACCCCTCACTGGAAAGGTTACAGTAACTCAAGCTGACCATTACATAAGAACTCCTGTTGGCCCCGTACCCATCATTAGGACTTTTCAATCCGATCAGGAGCCTGGTATCCTTGGACTTGGTTGGTCGCTGGACATCATATCTCGACTCGGTTTTCTTGGAGACAATCGACTCGTTATTATGCAGGCTGGTCAACAAATCCTGTTATCTCAAAAGAGTAACACAAAAATATTTGAGGGAGTTGGAGGTTGGCGAGCTCAATTAAACGATAGGCAATGGATTGTCCAATCACCAACAAGCGTGACAAGTATTTATGATTATCAAGGTAAGATAATTTCCCGCACCAATAGGAATGGAAACACAATTACCTTTACTCATGACCAACAGGGCCGTCTTTTTGAAATCCAAGCTATAAAAGGCTATCCCCTGAGGCTCCTCTATGACCAGAAAAGCCTATTGTCAGCAATTCAAGACTTCTCTGGCAGACAATGTGAATATCGTTATGATAAGAATGGACGCCTCATAGAGGTTAAGGATGCCGATGGATGGAAGACTTTCTACGAATACGCGAAAGATGGGAAGTTGGCTGAAATCAACTATCCTTCTGGGGAAAAGGTCACTTTCAGATATGACAACTCTTCCAGAGTTATCGAACGAGGGTCATCTACCGGTATCAGGTATTCTTACTCTTACGGTCCAACTACAAGAATTACCCGACAAGATGGGGTCTGGTGGGAGACAACTTATAGTGAGAAAGGGTTACCTGTTAAAGCACGCGATAGTCTAAACAATGAACGAACCTGGATCTGGGATGGGAGAGGTCAGCTGATAGCAGAACGATTCCAAGATGGTAGTTTCATAACTTATACCTACGATTCACTCGGTCGTTTGGTCAGACAGCAGACCGACCGTGGCGATGTTACCCAAATTGCATATGAAAGAAATAGCCAGAGACCTATAGAAACAGGCTTCAATGGTGCGATAACGCGTTTAACCTATGATGAAAGAGGTAACCTACTTACGACCACAAGCCCTGCAGGAAGAAAAACCAGTTACAGTTATGACAAGCAGGGAGGTATGAATTCGGTGACCGACGGAGAAGGTAGGACGACTAAGTTTGAGTACGACCTATTGGGAAATCTGATCAAACAGATCAATCCTGACGGGGGAACCATGTCATGGGATTACGATGGCAATGGGCAACTTGCACGAGAGCATGATCCAGAGGGCAATATCACCACGTATAACTACTATGCCAATGGACAATTGGCTTCTGTCACAGCTCCCGGTGGTAATCATATTCAGTACCAGTATGACACATATGGACGCCTGATCAAAGCCATGACGGGCACCGGTGCCAATCAATATACTTATGATCAGAAGGGATTGCTTACTCGAATAGATTTTTACGATAAAACCCATATGGAGTTCTCTTATGATTCCTTAGGCAATATGGTGGAGTCGATCGACACTCTTGGAAACATTACGCGGAATGAATATGACCGTCTTGGCCGATTGACTAAAACAACTCTTCCCTCCGGAGTGGCTATAGGTACGTCTTTCAGCAAATCTGGTAATCTGGAGTCCCTGTATGTCGGTCAAAGTAAACTGAACCTCGCTTACGATGCTGGAAGAAAAATTATTAGCCTTAAGGGCCCTGCTGGAGGTGAAATCCGTCTTCTAAAAGATAATTGGGGACGGGTGATCCAAAGGATTTTCCCTGGTGGCGGCCAAGAGCAGAGGAGATATGATCTGGATGGGTTTCTTGAAACGATAACGCTGCCTATGGGGGATACCTGGAATTTTAAACATAACAGAGCTGGCCAAATCCAGGAGATTAATTTTCCAGAAGAAAGTAAACAGAAAATCATCTATGATGGGGGGGGAAGGCTTGCTTCCGTGATAGACACTTTAGGAAACACGACCAACTATCGTTACAACAAGGCGGGATTTCTAATTGAAAAAACAAATGCTCGCGGTCAAAAAATTCATTATAAGTATGATCAAAACGGAAGGCTCATAAGCAAACAAACTCCTCAAGAGACCTGGAATTACCAATATGATAGCACAGGAAATCTCATACAGGTTAATAACGGGAAATTAACCATACGCCACACTTACAATAATCTTGGACAACTCATTAAAACCGAATATCTAGAGTGGAATAAGACCATTAGCTATCAGCACGACCATTTTGGACGAATTGTGACCCGCATCGATCCCGACGGAAATCAAACTCGCTATTTCTATGATAAGCTGGGAAGAGTCGAAAAAATAGAAGGGCCAAATAGACAGGTTTTTACATTCAATTATGATAAGGATGGCCGTTTCATTGGGAAAAAGGCATCCAACGGGTCCACCACTGTATATAAATATGATGATCCTGGAAGAGTCGTTTCAACCAATCATTTAGATGCCTCTGGGAAAATACTAATCTCCTCTCATTACCGTTATGATATGGATGGTAATCGTGTGGAGGTAATTGATGAAAAGGGGGGCAAGAATATTTATCGATATGATCTTGAACAGAGGCTTATCAGTGAAATAAGTCCATCGGATCAGAAAACATACGTCTATGGTCCTGGTGGAAATAGACTTTCGCTTAGCGACAAATCCGGTAGTACAGCCTATCACTATGACAAAGCCGGAAGGCTCGTACAAATTGGAGAGGTGTCTTTCACTTATGATGCCGACGGTAATCTCGTATCCCGAAAAGAAAAGGCTGGAGTAACCCACTTTAACTATGATGCGGAAGGGAATCTCATCAAGGGCGAGCTTCCAGAAGGAAAGGTCGTGTCTTACGGTTATGGCCCCCTTGGGGAGAGGATATGGCGTGAGGAAGATGGAAAGCGAACCTATTACCTCTTGGATGGATACGATCTTCTTCAAGAACTATCACCTGCTTTCAAACCTTTATCTACTTACCTTTATGCCAGCCTTGACCAACCCTTAATGGTCACCTCAAAAGATGGGAGTAAAGGTTTCTTCCACCAGGATGTTTTGGGAACTATTCTTGCCCTCTCTGATGCCAATGGTAAAATATCCCTTCGTTATACCTATGATGTTTTCGGCAACATTTTGTATCAAGAGGGTCAACCCCCATCTCAGCCTTTGCGCTTTATGGGGCGCCCTCTCGATGCAGCCACAGGACTATACGATCTTAGGGCTCGCTTCTATGACCCCCAGTTGGGGCGTTTCATCGCCCGTGATCCAGTACCTGGTCGAATTGATGATCCAATTAGCCTATCCCCTTACTTATACGCTCGCAACAACCCTCTTCGTTACGTTGACCATTCTGGAGCAGCACCAGAACCCCCACTTTTATTACCACCCGGAGCTCCCGCCCCCCTTGCATTAGGAGGAAGTCCACAGTTAGCACTACCGCCTGGAGCTCCCACCCCCCTTGCATTAGGAGGAAGTCCACAGTTAGCACTACCACCTGGAGCTCCCACCCCCCTTGCATTAGGAGGAAGTCCACGGTTAGCATTACCGCCTGGAGCTCCCGCCCCCCTTGCATTACCACCTATTCGTACTACTTTTGATACTTTTGATACTTATGATACTTATGAGGGTCGCTTTGGACCCATGCTGCCGCCTCCACCACCTCCTCCTCCTTTAGACCCAGGAGTGCTTTCAAAAAGTCCAAACCTTTCAGGAAGGTGGGGAACCGGTGGAATTAAGAAATATTTTCCTACTAAGATAGAGAATTTAGGACAACCATTACCAACCGAAGCAGGTGGGCCAGGAGGAGCTAGTCCAGCTACAACTATAGGAGAAGGATTTGCAGCGTTACAGGTGGCTGATGACATCCTTGAATGGGGGGCATCGCAAAACCTTATGAGGGTATACATCCCCAATCGAACGGAAGAAATTTCTCAACAACACCCTGCAGGGGACCCCGTAAGGATTCGCATCGCTTATACCGGAGGAAATTGGATTTATCCTACCAGCGCGGTAGTTCAGGATTTAGGCTCCCCCCCCCCACCTCTGACTAAAGAAGACATAAAACATGGAGCGATTTTACGATCCACTCCTCTCCCCCCGGATACTATTAAAGGTCCTGACGAAAAAGATTTAGCCCCAACATTTGAGATTACTGGTTCAAATACCCAGTTGCGGGCTGAACGAGAGGCTCGAGAAAGGGCAGAAACAGAAAGAAGGATAGAGGAGGAGGGACGGGCTATACCTTATAGAAGTCGAGATGATATCATAAGACGTTATCTTGAAGGGCAGCAAATGCGAGACCAACAGGTGAGGGACAAAACGTCAGCCGATGCGTCAAGATTGTATGGACCTCAGGGATCGACAACTAATCAAACAATACCGTCATCAGAACGAACGACCTCAAGAACACCTCAAACACCAACAGGAGGAACTGATCCAACAACTCCAACTAAGGGAGGGACGAGTCAAACACCAACAGGAGGAACTGGTCCAACCGGAGTCACCTCCACAGGGACACCTACCACTCCTGGACAGTTTCCGGAAAAGAAACGGTATTATATTGTTAAAAAAACCGCCTCTGGGATTTGGCAATGGAAAAATTATAAATGTACAGAAAATATTTACGATGTGATCATCACACAGGATCAAAATGCCCAGCAGGATATCAATGCCGCACGCCGTAAATGGGACGAGGACAACCAGAAGTGTAAGCAGAAAGGATGTGACCGGGGAGCCCTTTATACCCGGATGTGGTGGCCCCAAACCTGGTCATTTTCAATCTACCAGGGACCCCTCGACAAACCCCCCGCCTTAGATAAGATTCCTAAGAATGATCAGAAATGTACGGGAGAGATGAGGTGAAGGCAGTAACTTTGGAGGGTAAAATGGGAAGATCTAAATTAACGATAGCGGTCATTTTATGCATAATGGTTTTTGTTACCTCATCCCCAGCCTTATCGCAGGAAAAGGTCTCTCCTCCCGGAGATCGTTGTTCAAAGGCGAAGAGCGATCATTTGGCTGCGGAGCACGAATGGTCTTCTATCAACGCTGATGTCAGTTTCATTCGGGATGAGCTTGAGAGGTTGAGGAACCTCCGGTGGGAAATAAAAATTACCTTAAGCGTCTTAGATGACGCCCTCAAAATGATAAAAGAAAAAGGAAGTCTCACAGAGGCACAGAGGTTGACCCTCAATTCCCGTATTCCTAATAACAAAGGGATAATAAATCCAGAGGGGACTTTCACCATAAGTGGCCTTGAGACGCCTCCTTTAAAGATGGATGAAGCTAAAGCTACTATGAACCGCTTGCTTTTAAGGGTTGAAGAAAATATTAAAAAGACGGAAACAGAACTTAAAGAAAAAGAGAAAAGGAGCCACCTTTTGAGTCAGAAATTGGCGAATTTTGAAGAGGTAGTTGAGAAGGAGTGCAAGGCTACTGGCATCCCAACCCCTTGGGAACAAGGGCTTCCAAGAACTGCTGGAAAGGATATCTATGAACGTTATGTTGAGAAGGAAAAAATGAGACAGGAAGAGGTAGAAAGTCGACGTCTCGCCGATATAGAGAGGCTCTGGTCAAAAGGATATTACGGTTATCCTTACCCCTATTATTATAGATATAGCTCAAGGGCCTTACTGATTGAACTAAAAAATGTTGGGAATACTCGTTCCTGTCTCAGTTGTTATCCCTTTATATCATCTTGGGAAGAGAGACAAATCTATGGGCAATTGGACAAGGCTGCAAGTAAACATGATAGCCTTCCCTGTGTAGGACCTCTGGATGAGTATCGAGTCATTCAGGTATACGATAATGTAAATGAGTGCTATGGAAGGATGCCTTATTGAGGTCTCCGAAGTCAAAAACCATCTCTTGCCATTCTTGACCTCACGGAGTCATTTTAACTCTTATCACCTAAAATCCTCTTGCAAATCAAAAAGTTTTAAATTTCTTTCCTCTATTTGACTTAAATCAAGGAAAAGGATCTATGAGTGGGTTATTCATTAAGTAAAATACGTGACCGTGTCTCGTGTCCGTAAATAATAAAGATAAGCAAAAAAGGAGGTAAAACATGGTAACGAGAAAGATTGTTAGGATTGATGAGGAGAAATGTACTGGTTGTGGTCTTTGTATTCCCAACTGCGCTGAAGGAGCCCTTCAGATTGTAGATGGAAAAGCGAAATTGATGAGCGACAAATTCTGCGATGGCCTGGGTGCCTGCCTTGGACATTGTCCTGAGGATGCCATTACCGTCTTTGAAAGAGAGGCTGAGGAGTTTGATGAAAAGGCAGTCGAAACTCATCTTCACAAAGAGAAAGGGCTTGAATCTGTATCTCAACCTCAGCCTGAACCTCAACCTGCTCCATTTACCGGATGTCCTTCTTCAAGGGCAATGCAATTTAAAGTTCCTGAACCCAAGACCGATTCCGCTTCGTCCACACCATCTGTCTCTATGCTTACTCAATGGCCTGTTCAGTTGAAGTTAGTACCCATCAATGCTCCCTATTTTCAAGATGCGGATCTTCTAATAGCGGCTGATTGCGTTCCATTCGCTTACCCTGACTTCCATCAAGATTTCCTGAAAGGAAAAGTCGTAGTCGTGGGTTGTCCAAAACTGGATGATGTCCAATACTATAAGGAAAAGTTGACAGAGATCTTTAAAACGAATTCCATTAAAAGCGTGACCGTTCCTTATATGGAAGTTCCCTGCTGCTTTGGATTGGTCAAGGTGACAGAGGATGCGATTGCGGCGTCAGGGAAGAATATTCCTCTTAAGAAAGTGAAGATTGGTATCCGGGGAGATATTAAACCTGAGGAAGAGGATAGAACTGTTAGCCATCCACGTACGTTCGCACATCCGCACTAATCAACCCTTTCGATTGGGAGATAGGGTGATAGGGAGGTAGAAAGATGAAGAGGCAGGAAGGTGAGGGAATAAGATATATGGGAACGGTTCTGTCCTCTTTCAAGAAAATTCTTAAATTCTCGGGCTGCCTCCTTTTCTTTGCCCTCGAGTGAGATTCAGTTTAAAGCCCCCGGAAGATAGAGAGAGGTTTAACGTGCTGAGCACTGCCGCTCCGGTTTCCGTAAGTGCCTCAGTGACCGACTCATTGGTACCGGAGTAAGACTTCGTGTGCACAAACCACCCGTTTTCTTGAAGTCGATGTGGTCCCACTCCAGGAACCTCCAAGGATTCCATTCGTGTGTTTGTCCTCCACCATTGTGCAAGCGCCGACGCCTTCTTGGCCTTTCCAGCTAATTTGAACTGGGATCGTATGGTAATGCAAATGTGTCCATCTGCATCTCGCATGTTTACTGGAAGAAATGGAGTTTCTTCTTCAGTGTCAAAAACGGCGTCAAGGTGCATAGTTATGTTTGTATTAGTTGTCAAAATCTCTTCTTTATTCTTCTCGCTCCACCGATGAAGGGGCACCGCTGTACGTTCCTTCAGGAGGCTGAAGGCCTGGTCGACAATGTTTCGGATTGTCTCACGGTCACCTTCACGGGTGTATTTCAGCGCCCTCGCCTCGATGATGGCGCGTCGCACCTCATCGAGTCCATTTCGAACGAGGGCATCAAAAGGATCATTTGTGCATGGCGTGTATTCAGCAAGTTCTTCCCACGCTACGTTTTGCGCAACATCTTGGGGATTGCTCTGGAATTTGGTGAAACTGGTG
Organism: uncultured delta proteobacterium; assembly: GCA_963820625.1. Classification (GTDB taxonomy): domain Bacteria; phylum Desulfobacterota; class BSN033; order BSN033; family UBA1163; genus CAWGAV01. The sequence goes on along the minus strand of CAWGAV010000010.1, from coordinate 47,191 downwards.
ACGCGAGCAATCTCGTCCCTTCCAACTCCGCGAGGAGCTATGAATACAGCGATGATGCGCTTTGTAGGATTTTGTTTTTTCTCGCGCAAATAATACCGCAACATCTGCCCTTGCTGCTTTGCAGCAGCAGTGAGCTTGTTCTCAATTAAGACAACCGTATTACCACCATCCATGCGAACATCCACCCGCTCCTGCTCGACTGTCACACGCCATTTCCGCTTGCCCAACGACGTTTCTTCATCTGGCACTACGAGACGAAAGAAGTACCTTCGGAACCTTGGGACCCCCTCCAAAACCATCGCTAGAAAGGCGGAAGATATCTCTTCCCTACGCAAAGTACTTTCAAAAAAGTGCGTCAGTCTCAGCACGATATTACATTTCCTCTAGCCGAACCCTTGCGGTTCACTGGCGGCGCGTCAGTGCCGTCCGTTGCAACTACTGGTTATGAATCTTATTAAATTTATACTATCTCGATTAACTACTTACTGTTGACTCATCCATATTCTTTAATAATAATCAAAATCCTTAGCTTTCCCCAGATTGTCTTAATTAGCTCTTCAGCAATGTCATTTTCATGAGTAGGAGATCTTTTCGGTGTCGCGATGTAGCAAATTGCATAGTTATGTTTCATGGAGGCGATTACAGTCTGACCTATTGCGCGTTGGAGGCTGCCCGGAAAAGAATCTCCGCCCGATTTTCTAGGCTTAGCAAGTTTGATTTCAATAAATATCGTTCCAATGTTTTCGTGACGAATGAATATGTCGGCTGCCATTGTGCAATCAAAAGCAATCACAGTTTGATATTTTTTAGATTCAGACCATAGTCTTTTGCCTTCTTCATTTTCGCCGTGGGCATAAACTATTGTTTTAAGTTCTCCCTGTTTTACTTGGAGTGATTTTTTTAAATAGCTTTTTATATGTGGAAACAAAATACGCTCAAGGTTCAATTCGTTATCTATGTTTTGGGGTATTGGAATAGACTTCAACATATTTCCCAGTCCGACCACGAATTCAGTGGGTCTCATATATTACAATCCGATTTCATCTATATTCAGAGCGAAAAAGGGGTTATCCACCACTCAGATGTCAAAAATGGCATAAGTGGAAATCGTCTATTCTTGACATTATTCAGAATATCCAGTTTGAAGTCGCAGTCTTTGAGCTTTTGCCATATATCTTTGTATAAGGAATCGTATCGCCTTTTATCTTTCGGAGGAGTTATATTACCATCTGACGATAGCATTTGGTTAACTACTTGGCTTAATCCAAGGCACTTGAACCTAGACCAGAATTCATAGTCGTTTAATAAGTAGATATCATTAGCGTGTGATGGGTTTATGAAATTCAGGCCAGTTATCCAATAGGGAAATATCCGGTTCTTCTTGTATGAAACTTCTGCAATGATATCCTGAGAGGATTCAATGGCATCCAAAGCAGATACTTGGTTTATTTCAAGAAAGTATCTATGATCAATTCTTTTGTGATGAACGATAAAGTTGTTGCGGATAAACTTGGAGTTGGAGAATCTTTCTTGTCCAAGGTCAACGCCAAGCGTTGAGAGTTTTTTACTCCACTTTCTAGTCTGAATGTCTCTCTCGCTCCACTCCTCTTCTATTCCCAAGACTTCGTTGAAATATGCCTCAACGGCGGTAACTGAATTGAGTATTACATTTTTGAAGAATGAATGCTTTTGGTGCTGTTTAGATGTCGGGAGCGCCAACCTGTAGTTGTAAACCGCAGACGAAAATAGTTCCCATGCCAAGTTCGCGTTCCACAACCAGACTTTATCGATATTGTCAGTCTTGTTTCTAACACCCTTATCAGTCATTCGTAACCATCATATTATATTGCCCTAACGCGGAGTTGAGCTGAATCTCCGCTTTGAGCCGAGGATTTCTGCTCTCACGACCTTGTTCTCGTCGCGCGAATCAGCGCGCGCCAGGAATTTTGAATCAATCCATGAACAAGGTCGTGAGAGCTTTTCAGCGCAACTCCGTGTTCCCGGCGCGCGCAACGCTACGGGAACGACAAGCTCAGCTGCGCCGCCCCGAATGCCGATGAGAAAACCGCAAGTATTCGGCGTCAGGTGGAGCGATTGGCTCTGCAATTCTTTTCTAAAATATTCAAGCTTTCGTCGGACGAACTCTCGAACCCAAGATTAAAATACTTTTTTTATTGCACTCTAATATCTATACAGCACTTTTTGTATTTTTTGCCGGAACCGCAAGGACAAGGGGAATTACGACCAACCTTTATACGCCTTAAACGCTTTGAATTATTTTCCTCAATTACTGGAAATTCTGTTACTTTCTTCTCCTGAAGGGTAAGATTGGCCGATTTAAAGAAACCCAGCATCTCATTTTCCTCTTCATAGTGCTCTCTGAGATCATCCGGCCAGTGGCTGCAATCCATCAAAATAAAATCCTCAGAGTTCATTTTTGTGAATTTTGGGGCATCGATAGCAATACCAATAACCTTTTTCAAATGGGCAAATTTATTTTTTGCAGCACCGCAGGCAATTTCAAGCATTGCTTGCCGCTTTGGACGGTAGTCATTTTCATAGTCGGTAATTCCATCAACTTTGAGTTGCAGAAAGACATACCCTTTTTCTTCGTAAAATGAGGGCATGAAAGATAAATTTCGCATAACCGGATGCGAGGATTCTGGGAAGTTACGGATTGCTTGAATCATATGTTCTGATAAAGCGCGGCGGGAAAATCGTGGCTCCTTTGCCATTTCATGGATTGCGCTCTGCCCTTTTAATAGAGTGGCGTTTCCACGCAAGGTGCCATCGAGTGAGTTCTGGCAGGTCCTTTGGATCACTTCATCCCAAAGATATGATACTTTGTCAGATGATTTCTTTCTTTTATAGATTTCAAGCTCAACGAAATCTTTCCATTCTCCCTCCCCAATCATAACGAAATTGATATCTTTTCGCGATGTTCCTATGAAGTGCTTTTTCTTGGATTTGTCGAAATTAAGGTAATAATGTGCCAATAGATCTTCTTCGCCACAATAAAACAAAGCGTCGAGCGATTTAACTGCTTCGATCTTTGCATTAAGGTAAGACGAAAAATCAAAGAATGTATCGAGTTCTCCGAAAATAATTGGGAGATTGTAGCTATCAAATACATGAACAGGATTTTCTTTGTCGATGTCAATCTTAAACGGGAATGGGAATTGAGTGTCGCTGTAACCATATGAAATAGCCAAGCTGCCGTGCACGTTATCATCAGAGAATTTTTCACAAGCCTCTTTTGCCCCGTGTGCTACAATGATTTTATGAACAATCATTTTGTCGTAATCGATATCGATGGGGAATTGAACTTCTAAACCCCTATCTAAGAATATGCGGCGCCCGCTTTTAATATAACGTTCAGCACCGTGGGCAGTACGAATCTGATCATCAATCGCCTTTCTTTTCCAGCGCTTCCAGTTGACCAGCGGGTCCTTGTCCGATTTATCGAGTTGCCGGTTCTCCCGGTCAAAGAATATGAAGACTTGATTCTTAAAAACTGCGAGCAGATCGCAAAGCTCATCTCGGTCGTCTTTTACTGGGTTTGGATAGCTCCATAGCTTCAGGAATGACCTCTCACATAGATCTGCCAATAGTCGTTCAGTGGGCGTTGAACCCTTCGATTTGACTATAACCATGAGCAAGCTCTTTATTTGAATCGATAATAAATTTTAGTAATCCCGGTCTTAAAAAATGATTGCCTGACGTCTTAATTTTACTAATTACATAATATCCCGATGCCTAACGCCGCAAGCTGAGGGGCGTGGGCCAACACCGCTAGATGAAGCCTGGGTGCCCATTCGCCGCGAGAAAGACCCCAAAATCCCCGTGTTCTGGCTCGCGTCCCGTTCCAGCGTGTTGTTGGGCAGCGCCCTCAGTTCGCCTCTCAGACAAAATGGTAAAGAGGCCATTGTACAAAAGGCGAGTCCATAAACAACTCGCGAGAGATACCGACCTCATCCATTACACGCTCCGCAGCTTGCTCGTAAAGGCGAGCCAATTGCTCCCAGGTGACGTCCTCACGAATGTAGTGCTTTTTGAAAACAGCATTCAGAATCGCTAGGACCTTTGGCGAAGAGATACCGAGTGAATCGGCCTTCCGCCATGGTGCGATTAGCTTCTCGGTCTTCGAAAGAGGTGTCTCCCCAAACATCTCTATGAAGTAGGCATTCTGGTCAGAGTCGATGGGGACTAGCCAGCAACGATCATAGTCTCCGTAGTCGATGTAGAGCGGAAACTGCCTGTCGAAGTATGTGTCGTGAGGCATGTCTGGTTCGTACTCCTCGTGCCCTGAGGGCCACCAGCGTTTGACCTCGATTTCCCAGATGGCCTTCGCGTCAGACATGGATTTAATATTCGGGAACCGAAGTACCTCCAGGTACGCATGTTTGGAGATGTGATCGTAGAACGCCCAGCAAAGTCGGCGCAGCACGGAATCGTACTTCTCCAGGTCGAGCCTGCAGCTGTCAACCAAGATGTACGACTTTGCAATTTCCTCGCGCGCCGTCGTGAGCAAGAATCTCGCGGATGAAAGTCGGCCTGCCTCGACGAGGAGGCAGGCATCGGAGAGGAGGCGCTCAGCATTCCGGCGGCTGGCGGAGAGCCCCATCGCAGCGAGTTCGAAAGATACATCCGGCCTACACTCCGCAAAGAGATTCTTAAACAGAAGGTCTGCCGGCTTCGGTGCCTTATCGTATTTCTTTGACATTCGTAACACTCCCTAACGCGGAGTTGAGCTGAATCCCAGTTGTTGGCTGGGAATCTCTGTATTTTGGGAAAATTCTAAGTCTGCGAGTATATTTTGTCAATCAAAAATACAACGACTCTGAGAGATACGAGATGGAGTGACGGGGAGATAGCGAGATGGGGAGATCGGGAGGCAAGGAGATGAGGAGTTATCAAAGTGCATAATGCGCCTGCCTGCCGGCAGGCAGGCTCGGCCCCTTGAACCCCTTCTCCGAATGGGTTATTTTGAATTCGTGTTCCTCCCATTCCAAGTCACTAAGAACGTCACCCTATTGGGAAGTGAGCTTTTCAACCTCTACCTGGTAAAGGGAGAAACCTACGCTATTGTCGAGGGGGGCGTCAGTGGCATCACCTATTCTTTCTTAGAACAGTTAAGCCAACTAAATGTCCCTCCTGAAGCCATCTCCCACCTCGTCATCCTCCACTCTCATTTTGATCACATGATGGTCTTTCCTGTTCTCAAGGAAAGATATCCCTGGATGAAAATCGTAACTTCTTATTTGAACCGAGCAACATTTTCAAGCGAACGGGTCGTCGCCAAGATTTTTGAATCCGACCGAAAGATGACACTCGCTCTCAAGGAGAGAGGAATGATTTCAGATGGCCCAAACCTTCAACCCTACACCTTTTTCCCCCTGGATATCACGGTTCAAGAAGGATCGGTCCTCGATCTTGGCAAGGGAGTCAAGATGAAATTTTTTGAGATTCCAGGCCACTCCCCTGACTGCATAGGCGCTTTTTTGGAAAACGAAGGGCTCTTTTTTTGCTCTGATGGGGCGGGTTTCTATACTCCACCTGATTTTTTTCGGCCAAATTATTGGTACCGACTGGATGACGCTGAAAAATCACTCGATAAGATGAAGGCGATCGATCCTGAGATCCTTTGCAGGGGCCACTATGGAGCCATGATAGGGAAGGAGGTCGTCAGGAAACATCTCCAGATGGGCCATCAATGCATTGAGGATTTTAAGGCCTTTGTCCTGGATAAGATTCACGGGGGTTGGTCGGTTGAAGAAATCACCCAAGATGTGACGGTTAGATTTTCAAAGGGGTTTCTCGAACTTTTCCCCGCTGAAGAAAACTATCACCTCTGGAAATTATTGATCCAAAGAACACTGGAACATTTTGGGATCGAGATGGAAGAGAGGTGATAAATGCAATGCCAAATGTCAAAGCCCAAAGTCCAAATAAATGCCAAAATCCACACTAAGGTTAAGGTTTAGGCTGAGGTTTAGAATTTAATCTTCCTAACCTTAACCTCAGCCTTAACCTTTGTTTCAAAATTTGAACTTTAACCTTTGACATTTAGAATTTGTTTTCTATCGCATTAACTTTTTCTGGAGGTTTTTACCTGAAAACCAGTAATAAGCTGTTCCAATTTTTTCCCGCCACATTTTGGGCATTTCGCCTTCCTAGCATCGTGCTCTCTGAAGCTGAGCATGGCAGTAAATTTCTTTTTACATTTCGGGCATCGATAGTCGTAGCTGGGCATCCTCTTTCCCTCCTTTCTCCAAAAAATCAATTAACTCTAATATAGAAATTTGGAAGGAGGCTGTCAATACTTAACTCTAAGATTTCTGAAAAAGTCCAGAAATCTTTGTAATCCTCTTTTGAAATCTGTGTAATCAGGAGAACGTGTAGTAGTTTTTCGGAGCTCTCACTCTCATCGGGCCGCAATCAGAACCTTCTTCTGCTCCAATCTTCGTCTCCTGTGTTGGAGAAATTCGATCTCTTTTTGTTGATGGGATGGGAGAAGCTCTAATGCCTCATCGACATAGGTGATCGCTCTATCCCAATCTTTGAGCCGATGCTCATGATATTTTGCCAATTCAATGTAAGGGAAAGCATCCTTTTTGTAAGGCCAGCCCAGCATCTCTTCCCACAGGGATCGGGCCTTCTCGCCCTGCCCTGTCTTCTTAAAAGCCATGGAGAGCCATTTCATCACCTCCCAGGACAGATCCTCATTACAACGCTTTAAGGCGATTTCAAAGCATGGGATAGCCTTCTCCCGCTGACCATGTTCCCAGAAGAGTCTCCCCAATGCAAAGTGTTCAATCCCCTTTCTGGGTCGGGCTGCCTGAGGGTCATGATAGACAAGATGGATTCTCCCGGCCAAGGCAACCATGGAGAGGATATCCATCTGGTTGTGGTAAAAAACTTGTTGAATCTTCCGCGCATCTCCGGTCTGTATATAATCAAAATAGAGATAGGGAATCCATTCCGATGGAATATCATCCGTTCTTTCTACCCCCAAAAGCTGGGATTCAAGAGTGACCAGCCGGCAGTTGTCGTAAGCCCCTTTCCAAATCTTCCTGGAGGGATAGAGGAGATCAAAATTGGGCATCTCCCGTACCTTTGAGGCCTTACGAGAGAGAATGAATCGGGTTTCAAGCAACGGGATATCATATTGCCGTCCGTTAAAGGTGACTAAGAATTGAAAGGATTCAAGCATATCTTTGAGAAGAGAGAGTGAAGCCCTCTCTTCAGAATAGTCTCTCATGAAGAATTGATGAATTGAAAATCTATCCTCCTGAAAGAAACCCAACCCCACCATAAAGGCGAAGGTTCCAGTCCCTCCGGTCAGACCGGTTGTTTCGGTGTCGAGAAAGAGAGCCTTTCGGAAATCCAATTCCTTAAGCCGTTCATCTCTCGAAAGAAGATGGGCAGGATAAGTGGGAATGTTGAGGATATCCGCCAGGGCCATCTCTCCGTATCGAAAGTGAGTAGGGAAATATTCTTTCGTCAGGAAGGTCTCCCCTTCAGGAGTCGAAATGATCTCTCCCTTAACCAGTTGTTCGATAGGAAAGATTGTCTTCTTCCGATAGGCCCTTTTCGGTTCGAGAAGCCTATCCAGCCTCTGCCTCAAATCGCTGAGGATCTGGGATTTTTCCTCTGGCTGGCTTTTGGAAACCGAGGTAAGCCGGTTTAGTCTTTCTTTGAGATCCATGATTTTTGCTGATAGCTAATGGCTTATGGCTAAATGCTTATAGCCTATGGCTAATGGCATATAGCTATCGGGGAGAATTCCTTTTTTTCCGCTATCGGCTATTAGCTATTCGCTATCTGCTATTTGCTATCTTTACTTTAATATTTCCCTCAGCAGCACCAATGCTATTTCTTTTGATTTTTCGCCGACCTCCTTCGTAGGACCCACGCAGGATGGACAGCCGCAGCGGCACTCGCACTTGGAGATGAGCTCCATCGTTTTCTCAAGAAGCACCCGCGTATCATCGAAGAGTTGGGGGCTGAAACCCATTCCTCCTGGATAATTATCATAGAGGAAGAGCGTCGGCTCAAAGAGGTCCATCCCCTCCAGAGGAATTTCATTCGGGGTGTTAAAGGAAGAATAAATCCCTTTTGAATCCCTCGAAAGTCTCAGGAACCACTTTGCCCCTCGATCTCCGACACATCGGTTGAGGTCATGAGGATCGCACATCAGGTGAAGCGCTGCCATGGAATGAAGGGCATAGCCCAATCCTAACACCCCATCAATCACATCTAAACGATTATAAGGAAGCCGTTCAATCAAACCTCTCTTGAAAGTGATCCAATAGGAAGTGGTATGAAATTGAAGATCCGGAAGCTCAATTTTACCGTAACCTAAATTTTCGAGGGTATAAAATTTGATCTTTTTATATCCGACCACACGGGTGGCTATTTTTACCTCACCATGTTCGAAGATCGTGGCCTCTCCCGGCTTTCTCTCAAACCCTTCCAGGATGGAGACATCGGTGTAGTCAATCGCATCGGTGTAGTAATCGCCTTCGGTCTTCCTGACATAGGCTCTGCGGTTGGGGTAATCGAGCCTCTCCACCGTATAGAGTTCTGATTCACAGAGATAGACCGCCCCTTCATAAAGAGTCGTATGGGCACCCGTGAAGTCGACCTCTGCGATCACCTCCTCTTTTTTCTTTGTGGTATCAATCACTACAAAATTTTCCTCCGAGGCGGATCGAAGGCTGACCTTCTCCGCAGGATAGGCATCCTGCGTCCAATACCAATTTTGACCCACATGATGAAGCGTCCCTTTCTCTTCGAGGTACTTCAACATCTCATTCAAATCTTCTCGTCCGAAGCGTTCCCCATCCCTGAAGGGAAGCTCAAACGCGGCGCACTGAATATGGCTGAGCAGGATGAGGAGGTTATCTGGATTGATCAATCCATGCTCAGGGGATTGTCCGAAAAAGTAGTCCGGATTTTCGATGATGAATTGATCCAGAGGTTGGCTTCGTGCGACGAGAACCGCCAATGACTTTTCTGATCGCCTTCCCACTCGCCCTGCCTGCTGATAAGTGCTGGCAATGGTGCCGGGATAACCTGCGATCAAGCAGACTTCAAGATCTCCAATGTCAATCCCGAGTTCAAGGGCGTTGGTGGAGACAACCGCTTTGACTTCTTTCTCTCTCAATCCTTTTTCAATCTCTCTCCGCATCTTTGGGAGATAGCCTCCGCGATATCCTCTTACCTTTCCTTTATCCTCCAGCTTCTTCTCAAAGCGATCCTTTAAATATTTAGTCAAGACCTCCACATAGAGCCGACTGGTAGCGAAGAGAATGGTCTGAATCCCTTGCTCGATGAAGGGTGAGGCTAACCGCCTGGCTGCATGGATATGGCTTCCACGAATCCCCAATTCTTTATTGACGATGGGCGGGTTATAGAAGATGAAGATCTTCTCCGGCGAGGGGGCACCGTTTTGATCAACCAAGGAGACTTCCCTTTCAAGGAGTTTTTCGGCTAACTCTTTAGGGTTGGCAATCGTTGCTGAACAACAGATGAATTGGGGTTTCGATCCATAAAAACGGCAGATACGGTTCAGCCTTCTCAGCACATTGGTCATATGCGAACCGAAGACTCCTCGGTAGGTGTGAAGTTCATCAATCACCACAAATTTCAGATTCTGAAAGAAGTTCATCCACTTCGTGTGATGGGGGAGGATACCCGTATGAAGCATGTCAGGGTTTGTGATCACAATATCCCCTTGGGTGCGGATTGCCTGTCGAGCATCCTGGGGGGTATCTCCATCATAGGTGAAAGTGGTGATTGGTTTTTGGATCCGTTGAATGAAGCTATGGAGTTCGAACATCTGGTCCTGGGAGAGGGCTTTTGTGGGAAAGAGATAAAACGCCTTTGAAGAAGGCCCTTCCAGTTTTGTGTTTAACACAGGAAGGTTATAACAAAGTGTCTTCCCAGAAGCGGTCGGGCTGACGACTACGATATCCCTTCCTTCATGAACCGCCTCGATCGCTTCGACCTGATGGGAATAGAGTTGTTCGATTCCCTCTGTTTCCAAAGCTTCTCTGAGCACGGGGTGGATGAACTTCGGAAAAGGGCGATATTGCCCTTCTCTCTTTTTAAAAATTCGCAGATCCGTGATACAAGGTGAGATGGCGCGTGAACGTTTCCAGGACTCAACGATTTCAACAATTGACATCCGACTTCCTCTCTAAAAAGTTAACCCATTCGGCGGCGCTAAGCTCCGCCCTTCAGGGCGGTGAGGAGAGCGCCGCTCAGGGTTAACCCTGAGCAAGCCCCGGCATTTATGCCGGGGAGTCGAAGGGTTAACTAAAACTCACTAGGTCACTAAGTTATTAGGTAATTAGGTCATTGAGTCATTAAATTCGGAATTTTTTATTCAAACGCCATGCGTTATGCCCTATGCGCTTTACGTCTCTATATTTCTCCTCTCTGATAGGCCTCGAAGAAAGCCTTCACCACTTCCTTGTCAAATTGTGTCCCAGAACATCTCTTGAGTTCTTTGATCGCCGCCTCCTTCTTCATCGCCTTCCGATAAGGTCGGTCCGTGGTCATTGCATCATAGGTATCAGCGACAGCCACAATCTTTGCGAGGATGGGAATTTCTTCTCCTCTCAAGCCATCCGGGTATCCCTTGCCGTTGACCTGCTCATGATGATATTTCACCCCAGGAATGATCTCTTTAAGCTGCCGGATATGCTCGATGATCTTCGCTCCTATATTAGAATGGCGTTTGATCATATTAAATTCCTCAGAGCTCAACCGTTCTGGCTTTTTAAGAATATGATCCTCAATCCCGATCTTCCCGATATCGTGAAGCACAGAAGTAATCTTTACCCATTTTCTCTCCAAGGGTTTCAATTGAAGGTACTTCGCAATGGTTTGACTATATAAAGTCACCCTCCGGGTATGCCCTCCTGTATAAGGATCCCGCTGCTCAATGGCATCGGCTAAGGAATCGGCTGTTTGAAAGAACATCTCCTCCAATTCCTGATAAAGCCGGGAGTTGTCCAGTGCAATGGCCACCTGATCGGCTAAGGAGGTGAGAAGGGAAAGGTCCTCCTTATTAAACCTTCCTTTTTTTTGTTTATTGATTGCCTCCAAGACTCCGATTGTCTTTTCTTTGACTTTTACAGGAACACAGATGATATTGCGCGTTTTAAACTCTGTCCTCTTATCCACCCCCTTAAAAAAACGAGGATCTTTCTCAGGGGAATTTACTATCAAAGGTTTCCCATGCTGAGCCACCCATCCTGCGATCCCCTCTCCAAAATTGAGAGAGATCGTTTTAATATCCTCCCCCCGGTCACCCAGTGCCACTTCAAAATAGAGTTGACGTTTTTCCTCATCGACGAGGAGAAGGGAACCCACCTCTGCTTTCATCAATCGAGTGGCTGCTTCCATTGCCCTCCTATGAATCTCTTTATGATCTAACGTGGAGTTGAGAATTTGACCTAATTGGGAGAGCAAGGCGAGTCGTTCAACTTTCTCCTCGATACGTTTCAACTTATCCAGCCATCGATCGATATCAATCTTTTTGGCCGCCATCTCCCACCTCCCATTCACGGGGTTAACCAATTCTATTCTCTTTGTCAATAAAAATCTACATAAGAAAAACGAATTAGAACGAATGGCATCGGATGAAACGAATATCATTCATTCCATTGCCATTCGTTAAATTCGTTATCATTAGAGTAATTTGCTTATAATCTCATGAAAAAAGTTGATATTCAAAACTATTCCTGATAATAGTAAATGAAGAAAGGAGAAACCGTATGCTTTTGCGGGCCAATAAGGAACTGCTAAACCTTGCTAAAAAGGGGGGGTATGCAGTGGGTGCCTTTAACATGAACAATTTGGAAATCCTCCAGGCTATTGTTTTTGCAGGGGAGGTGGAAAAATCTCCTGCCATCATTGCCGTCTCGGAAGGAGCCATCCAGTACGCAGGGTTGCCTTTTATTGTTTCCATGGTTCGAACAGCCTCTGATCAGACCTCGATTCCTTTATCCCTCCACCTCGACCATGGAAAGGACTTGGACATCATTCAGTCTTGTATTGAGAACGGATTTACCTCGGTCATGATTGATGGATCGCATCTTGATTTTCAAGAAAACATAGCGATGACAAAAATGGTGGTGGAGTGGGCTAAGAAGAAAGCTGTCTCAGTAGAGGCGGAGTTGGGAAGGTTGAAGGGAATTGAGGATAAAGTCTCTGTTGAAGAAAGGGAGGCTTTTCTCACCGACCCACAGGCCGCAGAAGAGTTTGTCAAAAAGACAGAGGTGGATGCCTTGGCCATTGCCATCGGGACATCCCATGGTGCTTATAAATTCAAGGGGGAAGTCAAACTTGACTTCGAACGCCTGAAAGAAATTGCGCGGAGGGTGGATATCCCATTAGTGCTTCACGGGGCTTCAGGTGTTCCCCGGTCCGTCCTCGAGAAGGCAGAACGATTTGGCGCAAAGCTCCCTGGAGCAAAAGGGATTCCAGATGATGCCATTCAAAAAGCGATCTCATTAGGTATTGCCAAAATCAACATTGATACGGACCTGAGACTCAGCTTTATCGGCGCCATTCGGGAGGTTCTCGCCAACAAACCTGAAGAGTTCGACCCACGAAAGATTCTGGGCCCTAGCCGGGAGGCGATCAAACAAACCGTCCAATCCAAAATGAGACTTTTTGGAAGCTCTGGGAAGGCAGCGTAGATGCGTTGTAAGGATGGAATGCTGGAAAGATGGAATATTGGTTGTAAAAGTGGAAAAAAAACACATTAAAACCTTTTCTCTTCATTAAAATCCATCATTCCAGTATTCCAATGTTCCAATTAGGGGGAAGCCCTTAATCTTTCATTTCTTTTTGTACCAATTCTTGATCTTTTCTCTCCAGATCTCTATTCGCTCATGGTGGTGGGGATAACGCTCCTCAAGATGTTTCAAAAAACGCCTTATTAATTCGCTTCGAGAGGAAAGAATAGCGAGACCAATCAGGATAAATAGAATACCCTGCAGAATTGGGAGGAAGAGGCCAAGAATCCCCAAGACAATAAAAAACCAGCCAATGATCAGTAATCCAAGCTTTTTAATGGCACCCATTAGCTAACTATTCCCGAAATAAAAACGGGTTAAACCGTGTGTCAGTGTCAAAAACATCCAACCCTTCCCTCTTCTTAAGAAAGTTTACTACTCCGTAGGTCAGTGGGGTGGCAATGGCTTCATAAGCTGATTTGAAGAGCCACTGAACCATGATGGCACCTGCGAGAACGGTTAGAGGGATCGTCCCTACAAATGCCAGGGTCATGAACACCATAGAATCCAATCCCTGGCCGACAAGAGTCGATCCAATCGTGCGGGCCCATAACCAGCGCCCTTTTGTAGCAATCTTCATCTTGGCCATGACAAATGAATTGGTAAATTCTCCAACCAGATAGGCCAGAAAAGAGGCCACCAGCAATCGGGGTGTGTAGCCCAGGATCCGTTCGTAAGCTGCCTGCCCATCCCAGAAAGAGGCGGCAGGCAGAATCTGTCCCAGCCATATTGCCACCACTGCGATTAGGTTGCAGAAGAATCCCAGCCAGATCACCTTTCTTGCCTGGTGATAACCATAAACCTCAGTGAGCACATCACCAAAAATATAGCTGATAGGAAAGATGATGGTACCTGCCGGCAATACCAAACCAAAAATAGTGACTAACTTGACCGCTATGATGTTGGAGGTAATCAAACAAGTGATGAATATGGAGGCAACCAGTAAGAACCAATGGGAATATCGGCCATGAGCAGATGTTTTTTGCTTCGATGCTAACATCCTTCTGTGAACTCCTTAAAAAAGGATGCCTATTATTACACTGAAATTCCGCATCTTTCAATAAGAGATTTCCGAAAAAGCCAGGAATCTCTGATGACACAGATTAAATATCGATTACACAGATAAAATTACGATGTTAAAATCTGTGTAATTAGTCATAGCCGCTGGCCACCCACGAACCATGAAAATCAGTAATCCCCCCTCTCCCCCCTTTAGCAAAGGGAGGTTGGGGGGATTTGTAAAGTTATTTTCTAACTAATCAAATCAAAATCAGCGTAATCAGAGAGATCTAATAGTTTTTTTAGAGCTCTCAATAATTCAATAATAATGATGGACAATTGGGTTACAATGAATATAATTTTACGGGAAAGTCGACTGAACTCCCCGCCTTGCCTGCCTGCGGTAGGCAGGCAGGCGGGGATGAAAGTCGACAATATTAAAGGAGATTACTTTAACCCGGAAGGCCCGCCCTGTCGGCGGAGGGCTTTCATATTTGAATATTTTAGCTTATTTATCGTCTAAAAGGTGAAAGATAGTGAATCATGAAGAAACCGAGATGATCTCCAGATGTCAACAAGGAGATCAAGAGGCATTGAAGGAGATCTTCGATAAATATCATAAGAAGGTCTATCGAATCGCCTACGGTGTGGTGAGACAAAGGGAGGAAGCCCTTGATATTGTTCAGGAAGTTTTTATCAAGCTATTTCGTTCTATTAAAAATTTTAAAGGGAGGTCAAATTTCTATACTTATCTCTATCGAATGGTAATGAACACGGCCATCGACCATACAAGAAAGACAGGAAAACATTTTATCTCAAGCCTCGATGATGAGGGAAGTTTCGAACCCTCTGATGAAGTTGAAAAGGGGCCGGAAAGGATCCTTCTCCAAAAGGAGTTGGAAGAGAGGGTGAAGTGGGCGATGGAGAAACTCCCTGCTGAACAGAAGGCAGCCCTCATCTTCAGGGACGTGGAAGGTCTTTCCTACCAGGAGATGGCAGAAGCAATGGGATGTTCTATCGGGACGGTGATGTCCCGTCTTCATTACGGCAGAAAAAGAATTCAAGAGTTGTTGAAAGATTATGTGGGGCTCCGAAACCAAGGCCGTGGCACTTCCACTGCTTTAAAGGGGCGGAATCCACCGAAGCTTTAGCGCAGGTGGGGGAAAATAGGGGTGAGGTAGATGAAGGATTCCTGTTCCTCAGTATCAAAATTTTTAGAAAAATATTTTGACCAAGAGGTCACGGAGAAGGAAAGACTCCTTGTAGAAGGCCATCTTCAGGATTGCCCAGCCTGCCAGGATGCGTTGAAGTCGATGGAGGAACTCAGGACATTAATAAAAGTTCCTGTTGAAGAGGCTGTCCAGAAGGAGGATTTCCCTTGGGTGTGGCAGAAAATCGAAAGGGAAATTCGTTTACAGGAGAAGCTAACCTGGTGGCAATCCCTTCGCTCCTGGCTTTACGTCTCCCCTCTTTTTAAAAAGAAGGTTTGGATTCCTGCGGTGGCAACCCTTGTGGTCCTTCTTTTCATCACGGCCCAAATAATTTTTAAAAAAATCCCTTCCTATCCAGATGCATCTGTTGTAGAATATGTCGAGAGTGAGACCTATAATGTAATGGTCTACCAGATAGAAAAACCAAAGGTGACGGTGATATGGCTCTTCGAAGGACCGGAGAAGGGGGCATCCCCGTCATGAAAAGGCTAGCGGCCCTTCCCATACTCTTTCTCATCCTGTTTCTCTTTTCCGCTTCAATGGCTCTTGGTCAAGTCCAGACCCGATTAAGGGTGATCCGGGCTTCTAATGTTGGATCGGGTGTAGATCCGTCCTTAAGGGATGTACACGAGGAGTTAGGATCTCTTTTCAGCTTTACCTCCTACCGCCTTCTAAAAGATGAAACCCTTAATCTTTCTCCTAACCGACCTGTTTCAATCTCAGCCCACGAGGGGAGGATAATCATAGAAACCACCTTAGTGGGACTGCATAGGGGTGTTGCTGAATTAAGAATAAGGGTCGTCCGTGAAGGAAAGGATATTCTCAACACTCAGGTCAGACTTTCCCCTGGAAGGACAGTTTTAATCGGAGGTCCAAGGCTCCCTGAAGGCGTTATCATATACGCCCTTTCCGCCAACTTTTAACCTATGTAGATACCCACGGGCAGAGCCCGTGGCACTTTATTAAAACAATTCAAGCTTCGCTTGACATTCACCCACGGGCAAAGCCCGTGGAACTCTGCCCTTCGGGTTGAGTAGAAAATACGTGACTGTGTCCCTGCCTACCGCAGGCAGGCGTATCACGTGTCCGTTTCCCGTTTCTCATTTCTCACCTCCCAATTTCTATTGAATAAACCCCCTATTCCCTCAGTCTAAAAAAGTGAAAGAACAATAGATACATCCGAAAGGAGGGATCTTTTATGTGGAAGAAATTGGCATTGATAATCATGGTTTTGGCCTTAATCTCTGCTTTCACCATCCCCTCTGCTGTGGCAGGACTCAAACATCGCCTGAAATACCTTGTTGCTTTAGGTCTGTTGCCGCCACCCCCTATCGCTGCGCCCGTGGTGGTTTATTCCCCACCACCGGAACCTTATTATTATCCCCCGCCACGGGAATATGTTCCTGGCCACTGGGAAACGGCTCGTCAATGGGTTCCAGGCACTTGGCAAAGAGTGTGGCTCCCTGGTCATTATGATCGTTGGGGGAATTGGGTGGCAGGGCATTATGAAAATCGCCAAATCCCAGGATACTATGCGGAGAGAAGGGTTTGGATCGAAGGGTATTACAGATCTTATTAAGAACTTTAATTTGAATTAACCTCATTAGCAGGGGGAGGTTTAAACCTCGCCCTTAGTAGCATACTTGCTGCACCCTCTTTACTCTTCCGGTATAAGGCTCCTTCCAAAAGCCGGCAGATATTTTCACACTTTGACTATTATCCCTTTTGCAATATAATACTATGCGTCTCTGTTATAAAGAACTAAAATCCTTTAGAGGGACAGGTAAATATGGGTACGATAAAAAACAATTCAGCGAAAAAGATAGATCGAAGAGAGTTTTTGAAGATATCTGGACTAACCACTGTAGGAATTCTTACAGGCTTGCCAAGCATTGAAGCCTCAACACCTACTGCTGATTTGGTCTTGACCAATGGAAAGATTATTACGGTGGATTCAAAGGATTCAATTGCCGAAGCAGTTGTGGTCAAGCACGGAAAGATACTTGAAGTAGGAAGCAAAGAAATGGCACTACAGTATGTTGGGAGTGGCACCAAGGTCGTTGACCTCAAAGGAAAGGCAACGACCCCTGGCCTGATCGATTCCCATGCCCATCTTCCCATGTTCGGTCAGAGAGAAAACGGCTGGTTTGTGAAGCTACATGGGCTGCAGTCAAAAGAAGAAATCATGGAAAAGTTGGTCCAAAAGGCGAGAAAGACACCCAAAGGGGAATGGATATCCGCATGGGGGGTGGAGAGTATGTCTCTTTCGTCTTTCGATAAAGACGACCTGGATCGGGTGACAAAAGAACATCCTATGTTGGTAGTCCACACTACAGGCCAATGGGGCTTTGTCAATAGTCTTGCGTTAAAGATAGCTGGCATTGGTAGAGACACGATCGCTCCTCCGGGCTGTAAGGTAGAAATGAATCATTTTAAAAAAGAACCGACGGGGCTCCTGATACACTATCCCGCTTTAGACCTTGTAAGAAAACATATGCCTGTTCCCGACGATGAACAGGCCAAAGAGGCCCTCTCATTTGCCACAAAACTCTATGCCGCCGAAGGGATTACTACGGTTCACGATAACTTCTTCTCGCTCCCCCAGTCATATTTTCATAAGGCATATTTTGAACTCGTTCAGCGCGAAAAAATACCTGTTCGGATAAAGATATGGCCCTACTTCGCTAATTTCGACGTTGCCTCTCGGGTATTTAAAGCCCTATTTGAGTCTGATGAGTTGCATCCAGCGTCAAGAATTAAGGAGCTAATCCTTTTCAAAAAAGAATTCCCTCCATTATTTACTTCCCTTTGGGGTGGATTCAAGATGGCTGTGGATGGTGTCTCTCTCTGGCATGCTAACCCACAGGGCTTTCCGATGCACAAAACCGAAGAATTACACAAAATGTTTAAGCTTTTTCACCGGGCTGATCATCAGGTCAGTATCCACGCTTCTGGAGATCGGGCAGTTGATCTCATCCTGGATGCCATCGAGGCTGCCCTTAAAGAACATCCCAGACAGGATCACCGTCACCGTATCGAGCATGCTCTATGTCCTCAACCCAACTCTCTGGAGCGTATAAAGAAATTGGGAGTGGTCGTCTCCACACACCCTCAATGGTTTTTTGCCTGGGGGGACAAGTGGAGTGGCCTGAAAAATATGACAGGAGTAATACCCCTTAAGAGTTATTTAAAGAAAGGTATCCCTCTGGCTTTTGGGGCTGACCCACCTGCTTTCCCGGTATATCAGCCTCAAGTAGCGCTCTGGGAGGCAGGAGCCAGAATCACCCAAAATGGATACCGTTTTGAATCAGCAGAAAGCATCTCCATCCAGGAGGCCTTAAGAATCCAAACTATGGGGAGCGCCTATTCAGGTTTTCAGGAAAAGGAGATCGGTTCCATCGAGAAAGGAAAGTTTGCTGATATGGTCGTCTGGAACCGCGATTTTTATACCATTCCCAAAAATGAAATAAAGGATGCAAAAGCAGTATTAACCATTGTAGGTGGAAAAATCGTACATGAAAAGAATGAGAGTTAGCCTTCCTCTATAACTTCTTTTGTAATTTTTTTTGCTTACCCTATCCTCCACCCTATCTTGCAGCTTGTCAAAGGAATGCGATTTTCCTATTCCCCAATCTTTTAAGGTTTGGTATGTTAATAATAGAAAAGAAACGGAGGGTTGAGAAATGAAGGCCATGGTGCTGAAAGAAATTTCTCCGATAGAAAAAAAACCCCTGAAGATGATGGAGTTGCCAGATCCTGCTCCCGGGCCTAAAGAAATTCTGGTCAAGATTTCTGCCTGTGGAGTCTGCCATACAGAACTCGATGAAATCGAGGGAAGACTTCCTCCCAAACTTCCGATTGTCCTGGGACATCAGATTGTTGGAAGGGTAGAAAACTTAGGTCCAGGTACAACAAAATTTAATTTAGGAGATCGGGTGGGAATCGCCTGGATCAATTCAGCTTGTGGAAAGTGCCATTTTTGCCGAGAAGGAAATGAAAATTTATGTTCAGAGTTCCGAGGCACTGGATGCCATGCCAATGGGGGTTACGCCCAATACACCGTTATTTCAGAAGACTTCGCCTATTTAATCCCTAAAAAATTTTCTGATGCGGAGGCGACTCCACTTTTATGCGCTGGCGCTATTGGATATCGCGATTTAATCCTTTCCGGTATTAAAAAAGGCCAAACCTTGGGGCTTTTTGGGTTCGGAGCTTCTGCCCATATCGTCATTCAGATAGCGAAATATTGGGGTTGTGAGGTATTTGTCCTTACAAGAAGCGAGGGACATCGAAGTCTGGCTATAAAACTGGGAGCCTCCTGGGCAGGAGGACCAGAAGATGAACCTCCTAAGAAACTCCATTGTGCCATTGATTTTACTCCTGTCGGGGAAACAGTGCCTCACGCCTTGAGGGCTTTGGATAAAGGCGGGAGGTTGGTATTAGCCGTCATTCGAAAGAGGAATCCAATTCCACCTCTCGACTACGCTCAGCTTCTTTGGGATGAAAAAGAAATAAAGAGTGTTGCGAATATTACTCGAAAGGATGCCCAGGAATTTCTACCTCTGGCTGCTGAAATCCCAATCATCCCCGAAGTCCAAGAATTTAAGTTGGAAGAGGCGAATCAGGCTCTCATCCTGTTAAAGCAGGGGAAAATACAAGGGGCAGGTGCTTTGAGGATGCCTGATTAAGAGGATTTAGTAGGAAGTAGAATCATTCGATGGGGAGAAAAATTAATTTTTGAATCAGGTTAAAGGGTATGAGCAGTTAATAACGCTCAACTTAATTTCGATTCTGAATTTTTTTCTTTCTGTGCTTTCTCAATCCGCCATTTAGTAAATGGATCGATCTCATCATAAAATTGATCACTTCTATCAAAGTTAGTCGATTCACAATTGAGATCGCAACAACCCCCTTTAAGAATACATTTGGAATCTTGGTAAAATTTGCAAGACTTCTCGAAACTCACAAACATCCCTCCTTTGCAAAAAAAATCCCCTTAAATAAAAATCCCGTGGTGAAGATAGGCCACGGGTTTTGCAAAATTTCTTTTGCTTCGGCAACTCGGCTATCCCAGTAATTTGGGACCCGTGGCTTTCCGCCCTCCAATTGCTTGGAGTTTGGCTTTATCGGCAATTTAAATACTACACAGTATTATAGGCTACCTTAATTAATGCAATGCTTATGCCAATGTATTGAGTGTAGAAACTTATTGAATATCAAGATATTTTTTAATGCCGAATTTTTAAAAAGCTTCGAACTGGAATCTTTATAACCAGGGCGCACAATTTTGAACTAAAAAATTATGGGGGCACAGGATATTTCAAGTAATGAGCTCCCGAAGAAAGATTAGAATCAGGAAGACTTCTTCCTGAAATCCAGGGGTGATCATTTTGTCAAAGTATGCTTGCTTTCATCTTGGTAATCATCGGTTTTTTTCTTGATATACAAGTCCCCTTTTTTTATATTCAACTCATCCCAAAGCGAGTTCTTATCAAATCAAACGAGCTGCTCTCTTTCTACCAAGTCAAACTTTCTATAAAGTTGAGGAAGGAGCGGGATGCCCAGAAACTTCATAAAACTCGGGAGGTCTTGTGGGGGAGAATCAGCACTGCCAATCTTATTGGGAGAGCATTTTGGGAGGTCTGAAGAAGGACCAGGCCCATGGGTGTCTTTGGTAACAGAAACAGTATGGAACGGATTCTATACGCCGTCTTGTTTTACTCGACTTCTCAAGACCAAGAGGTCCCCTCTTTCCTTTTTACACAAAAAGCTTGGCATGGCCACTCACCCCCAAAAACTTGACAACAAATGAACAGTGAGATATATTTATTTCTAAATCGGAATCATTCCAAACTATGAAGGACCTGAAGACAACCATTTTCGAAAAGTTGAAAGAAAGCGGGCTGAAACTTACCCCTCAGAGACGTGCCATCGTTGAAGTATTGATAGAAAACACTCCACTTCATCCAAGTGCAGACTTTATCTATAAAGAGGCAAAGAAAAAGGTTCAAGGGATTAGTTTGTCGACAGTCTATTACACTCTCAATGGCCTTTCGAAGCATGGGATTATCAAAACATTGGAATTTGATCGAATGGAAAACCGCTACGAGGGGAATACATCGCATCACCTGAATCTCATCTGCCTCAGGTGTGGAAACATCAGGGACTATAGGAAATCCTTGCCCATCCCAGCCCAAGAGGTCGAGAAACAGACGGGCTTCAGGCCCCACGAAGTGCGCTTTGAGTACTATGGATATTGTATGAAGTGTCTGCGAAAAAATCAGTGATTTTTTTAGGCATTAATTCGGAATCATTCCGATTTCGTTTTCGTTCGGTTTATGGCCCCGATCTGATGAAAGATACCTAAAGAAAGGAGGGATGAGAATAGCCAAAGGGGCGTGATTGAGAGCGGGATAACTCCATTGCCCATCGGTAATTTAGCAATCAAGAAAAAAAGAAAGGAGAAGCGATATGGCAGAAAATAAGAACAAATACACGACAGCGTTTGGAATCCCCGTTGCCGAGGATCAGAATAGCCTGACAGCCGGGGAACGAGGACCCATCTTGATTCAGGATATGCATCTTCTGGAAAAATTATCCCACTTCGACCGCGAAAGGATCCCAGAACGAGTCGTACACGCCAAGGGAGCGGGCGCTCAGGGTTATTTTGAAGTGACAGCGGATGTGACACGGTATACGAAGGCCAAGTTTCTCTCTCAAGTCGGTAAAAAAACAGAGGTCTTCGCCCGGTTTTCCACCGTTGGTGGCGAAAAGGGTTCTGCGGACGCTGCAAGAGACCCAAGAGGGTTTGCCGTAAAATTTTATACGGAAGAGGGCAACTATGACTTAGTGGGAAACAATACCCCTGTCTTTTTCATCCGAGATCCACTCAAGTTTCCCGATTTCATCCATACCCAGAAACGTCAACCGGCTACCAACCTCCCGAACCCCGACATGTTTTGGGATTTCCTATCACTGACTCCAGAATCGATCCATCAAGTCACCATCCTCTTTTCCGATCGAGGGACCCCAGCCGCCTACCGTCACATGAATGGATATAGCAGCCACACCTTCAAATGGTACAATGACAAGGGCGAGTATTTTTGGGTCCAGTACCATTTTAAGACCGACCAGGGAATTAAGAATCTGACGCGACAAGAGGCGAGGCGGACCGCCGGCGAAGATCCGGATCATGCAACACGGGACCTGTATGAGGCGATCCAGCGAGGTAATTATCCTTCATGGACCCTTGAGATGCAGATATTGACACCTGAGCAGGCCAAAGATTTCCGATGGGATATCTTTGATATCACCAAGGTCTGGCCTCACCAGGAGGTCCCACCTATAAAAATCGGGAAGCTGGTACTGAACAGAAACCCGGTCAATTACTTTGCCGACGTGGAGCAAGCAGCCTTTTGTCCAGGAAACGTAGTGCCTGGCATTGCCGTTTCACCGGATAAGATGCTCCAGGCCAGGGTCTTTTCCTATCACGACACCCATATTCACCGCTTGGGACCGAACTACCATCTGATTCCCGTAAATGCGCCCAAGAATGCCCCCGAAAAGAGCTACCAGCGCGACGGGTTTATGCGGGTGGATCAGAACGGCGCTGGTGGCCCGAATTACTGGCCCAATAGCTTCGGAGGCCCAGCCCCAGACCCGACCGCCGGAGAACCTCCCTTCGAGATCTCAGGGCATGCGGCCCGCTATCCTTTTAAATATCCCAACGATGATTTCGTACAGCCTGGCAACCTCTATCGGGATGTCATGAAGGGACAGGATCGCGAAAACCTCATCGGGAATATTGTCGATCATTTGGGTAAGGCACAAAGACGGATCCAGTTGCGGCAAACAGCTCTCTTTTATAAGGCTGACCCGGACTACGGGCGTCATGTCTCTGAAGGGTTAGGGCTGGACATTAAAGAGATCGAACGATTGGCGAGGATGTCCCAAGAGGAAAGGGCCAAAGCCACGGCACAGTAATCCATCTTGACGAGGGAGTTCTTTTCAACATAACAACACCCTTATGAGGCAGGGCCCCTTTGGACTCTGTCTCTTTGTTTCTGAACCAGAGCTATTAAAGAGAGTCCCAGACTTACTTTCAACCATTAATCGTTGGGTTTCTAGTATATCCCTATGTGAAGATAAGTAGGTGTAATCGCAAACTCTATCAGGCATTTTCTGTAAACCAGTATGAATCTTTTGCTACTATGGAAAGCCGCGATATAACCCTTCCTATCCTTTCCAGATTAAAAATAACAACGCAACGCGAGGATTACATATTATTATTCGTTGCATTTCTCTTATGGATATAGCCAGCGTCTGGCAGCCTGGACCACGGGCGCGGCGGGATGCCGGCGTGCCCGAATAACTCATCGCATACCGAGCGGCAAGGGGGACCGCAAATTAGGCATAGATTTTGCTGTTTGAAGTTAGTTATACTGGAATTTGGTTCTACGTAAGCCTTGACGGTGGCTGAAGTCGACCGTTATGGTCTCTTTCATTATAAGGAAAGAATGTTATATAGATGCTCGCAAGATAGTTGGTCTTCCGTTTCCTTAAATCAAATAAGGAGGTTCAAATGGCTTATCTTTACTTAGCCATTGCAATTATATCCGAAGTAATTGCAACAAGTACCTTAAAGGCCACTAAAGAATTCACAAAATTCTGGCCCAGCATTATAGTGGCATTGGGCTATAGTTCTGCCTTCTATTTTTTGACGATAACCTTGCGTACCATCCCTGTCGGAATCTCTTACGCGATTTGGTCCGGCGTAGGTACAGTTTTAATAACGATCCTTGGTGCGGTTATTTATAAACAATTCCTTGATTTGCCAGCGATATTAGGAATTATCCTCATTGTTTTGGGTGTTGTTGTAATAAATGTATTTTCAATAACTGTTCCGCATTAACCCACATCTGACAATAGCATAAACTCGGACTGTCAACTACACCACGCTTCGTCGACAGCCGGTTATGTTTCCTGTAATCGTCTCTTTCATTCGGAAATCAATAAGCTTTGGTACAGGTTAACCTTCACGCCTTGTAAATGAAGTTCTCACCCCTCCTTTTCTGAAAACTACTTCCTGTAATTGTTGATTTTGGATTTCTGCCCCCAATGCTACATTTTAAGTAGTAATCAAAAACTTCTTGCATTCTTGCATTAAACTCCCCCATGGCTGCTCTCATAAATTCATTGAATAAATTTGTGAACAAAAGATAATTTTCACAATTCCACTTTCTATGTTGACAAAGAATATTTTTTTGATATGAGTAAGTTGTATTTCAGTAGGTCAATAATCTTCTCCCAATAAAGCCAAACTCTTCGTGAGGGGGGACAGAAAGTGGAGGGACCTAAAATGTTATCTACTATCATACTCATTGTGATCGCAATAATTCTTGTGGGGGGATTAGGGTTATGGTTGTTCGGTGAACTCTGGCATCCCCTTCGTCGCTCAAGCTGGCTTTTCTTGCGCCAAGCTGGTTTGCGGGGCATTCTAAACGGTAGCGCACTGCATGCGTATGGATACGCCCGCTGGATCAAGGAATATATTAACCTGCTCCTTTACCATGTTCTCCCTCGGCTCGGGCCCCGAGGAAAAAAGTGGTTGAGTGACCACTATCATGGCAAGGTGCTTACGCTGGAGGAAGCCGAGGCTATCATCACCATTGACAAAGAGATCCCCCTGCGAGACCTTAAGCAGATCATCCCTTATTCCACAGCTCGGAATTTGGTGCTCAAAGGGCCACCTGACGTGGCCGTTTTTCAATGCGGTTGCCGTCAGAATCGGGATAACCCCTGCCAGCCAATCCAGGTGTGCATGCCCATTGGCCAACCCTTTGTAGATTTCATCTTAGAGCACCACCCCCAGAGTAGCCGCCGACTCACCAAAGCAGAGGCCCTCGATCTGCTTCGGGCGGAACATGAGCGTGGGCACCTGCACTCAGCCTGGTTTAAGGATGCTATGCTGAACCGCTTCTATGCAATCTGCAATTGCTGCAAGTGCTGCTGTGGCGGGATTGAGGCAATGGTGAAATATGGGGCACCAATGATGGCTTCGTCGGGTTATGTGGCCCAGGTGGACGAGACACTTTGCGTAGCATGCGATACTTGTAAGGATGCCTGCCCATTCGGAGCTATTCAGGTGGATGGCACACGGCTGTCGTGAAATGGGAGGCCTGTATGGGGTGTGGGGTATGCGTGGGACAGTGCCCCAACAAGGCTATGTCACTGGTGCGTGACGAGAAGAAAGGTGTGCCTTTCGACGTGCGTCTATTGGCTTAGAAACAAGCTGTGCGCTGAGATCGCCGTTATACTTTATTTCAACCCGAAATCAGCACTTCTGAGACGGCATTAACCGTGAACATTTGTAGGTGAAGGCGTTAAATTAGCCTTGTGGTCGGAAGGATTTGGGAAAAATGAGGAGTCCTTCCTGAAAGATGGGAGCCGCTATTCCGGCAAAACATGCTTGATTTGAATCGGTAATTGAAGAGGGTTCCACAAATGCAGTTGAAATCCTTTACCTTTTTATGATATATATTTGAATAGTTGTAGAGGTCGAGCAAGAAAAAAGTGAGCCGGGCCCTAACTCGATACGCCTTTCCAAGGATAAGCTTTTCTATTTTCTCTTACCACGAACACAAAAGAGTCACTCCTCCGGTAAGGTCGAGGATGTTTTCATCATGAGTCGGCAAGGTTAATGCAATCGGTTGAACGTGACTCGTGGGCAAGACTCAATCCACATGGCTCAGGGTTTTCGGCAGAGCCAGATGAGAGGAATTACTGGTGTCTATCCTCCTAAACGGTTCTGGCGTTGCACAAAACAAAATTAAACAAATGGAGCAACCGCTGAAGAGTGGGTGCTACCCATCAAACGGCGTCGGACAAACCAACGCAGAAAAGGAGAGGTTAAACGTATGGCTAAAAAACTATTTGTTGGGGGGCTGAGCTGGGACACGAAGGATGAAGGTCTACGCCAGGCGTTCGCGCCTTACGGGGAAATCACCGAAGCCAAGGTCATCACAGACCGGGATACGGGGCGCTCCCGAGGTTTTGGATTCGTAACCTTCGCTCAGAATGAGGATGCTAAATCAGCGATTTCCAAGATGGATGGAACAAGCCTTGACGGCAAAACCATTAAGGTGAACGAGGCGCAGGAAAAGAGTCCTCGCTCAGGTGGCCGATCCGGGGGTGGTTTTGGGGGTGGTCGTGGGGGCGGCCGCAATCGCTGGTAGCCTATCTCTGAACAGGAAAATGATTTTAAGAGTACCGAAAAAACTGGGCGAGGCTGATTCAAAAGATCTATGAGGTTGATCCCTTAACATGCCCCAAATGTCAAGGGAGGATGAAAATCATCAGTTTCATCGAGGATGAGGAGGTCATCGAAAAGATCCTCAAGCATCTTGGACTCTGGAATGTGAAGGCCAGACCTCCTCCCGAAGTGAAGGTGCCCCCTGTGAGGACCAAAATGGATTACTCCGATTCTCAGGTCTCCTCCTCTGAGTGGTTCTACCCGCATCCGGATTACCCGGTCGATTTCTATATGAGATCAAGACTCAACCGAGCTTTCTATTCAACATTTCAATCAATAATACTCACGTCCAAGCCCTACCCAAAAGTGAAGAGTAGTAGGTGTGACTATTAAATCTAAACTTTGACAGGCATTGCTTATCAGACTCACCCGATCCTAATCCTCGAACTTCAGGCTGTCGAACAAAAAATCTACATACTGATAGAGGGCATTTATAACGATAGGAGGTTGCTTCCAATACTGATCTACTACCCAGAGGGCTGATCCGAGGCCTGTAAGATAATGGGGATTGTAATTACCCTGATAATGATCACACAGACCTTTGATGAGAAAATGGCCTATCTCCCCTCGCCCTTGTGGTGAGGCAATCATTTCTCCGATGGATGTGACGACGGATTTCGCCTCGAGCCTCGAAAAGGTTTCATAGAAAAGAACGTAATCAGCCGATGGCTCCACTTTGGGACTATCGAGAACCACCAGTTTTGATTTCTTATCTTCCATAAACGCAATCCACGCACCGATCATGTGATTGTATTCTTCTTTGGTGAAAAAGTGGCGCACCCGCTCCATGGCGTAATTGGTAATCGTATGATGCAAATTTACAATACCGCGGCCGCTGGTTGCCCGCAGTAAGTGCTGGTCGAAGACCTCATTCGAAGGAAATGCAGGTGTCCTCCGTAAAGCAGGAGTGGCATGGAATCCGCCCTTGCAGAAGTAGTCAGCTAAGGTTGCCAAAGCTGGCCAGGGGTCCTGATCCGTACGCTCCAGCATCTCCAGGAGAATGAAGGCCGTACAGGAGACCGAATGGCCTAATGAATCGTTTAGATATCCGCTCCCGAGGAGCAAAAGTCGCCGGGCCAGCTCTGTTCCTCCTGCCTGGGCATAAAAGGTAGCCATCAATACGGTGGCCTTCTCCCAATCCTGTTCACGAATGGCAGACTCGACATCGCTGAAGGAAACAGTTGAAGTCAAGAGGTTTGCCTTTGGAAGCTTTTCCAGCTTAGTTCTTCTGGCGTACTCGGTTACTTCAAGGCGAATTAACGCCGGGATTTCATCTTTATTCAGGTAGGGGATAAGTTCCCGGTAAATGCGATACATCTTGGGGAGGTGTGGGTTAATGAAAGGTGGATTGAGTACTCGCTGGACAAGAGGAAATAATGACAAGTGGATTTCCCAGGCGTCGCCGCTCTTCGCGATTTCTTCCATGAATAGCTCGTTGGCTTGAGTCGCATCCGAAGCCTCCAAGCCCTGCAACAGATCATCTGCCAATGCTCATATCCTCCTTTATTTAGATTATCACAAATTTTCTTTATGGCAATAGTAAAAAGTTGCCTTGCGATCAGGATCAGCATAACTCAATATCAACTTCTTTCTGAAAGGCTAATTCGGGAATCTTGCTTCCCAATATATCATTTCTAATGGAAATCAATGAAGCAGATTAGCTCAGACCTGGAAAACCTTTCCGGAGCCAAGGGGCGGGTTGGATCCAAGCGGCCTTGTGGTTTCGAAAAAGTATAAATTTTTTCTTAACCATTATCCCCACCTCTGGGTTTAGGGACTTCTTACGATTTGAGGAGAGGTCACCTGGTTTCTTGAAAGGAGTTTTCTTATATGGTATAAGCCTTCAAGGGGTGCAGTATTCATAGAGTGAGATAGATAAAAAAGCTTCCAAATAATTAGTGAGGAGGCGAGAGATGAAGGTTGTTGGTTTTAATGGCAGTCCTCGGAAAGATGGGAACACTTTTATTCTTATTAACCTTGTTTTAAATGAACTTAGAATGGAGGGTATTGGAACCGAAATAGTGCAATGATCGGGAAAGAATCTACGGGGCTGTATTGCTTGTTACAAGTGTTTTGAGAATAAAGATCAGCGTTGTTCTGTGAAGGATGATTTTGCGAATGATTGTATTGAGAGGATGATTGGGGCTGATGGGATTGTTTTGGGTTCGCCTACTTATTTTTCTGATGTGACGGCTGAAATGAAGGTTCTTATTGATCGGGCTGGTTTTGTTTCGAGGGCTAATGGTGGATTGTATAGGAACAAGGTTGGTGGGGCGGTGGTGGCTATGCGTCGGTCGGGTGCGTTTCACACTCTTGATACGATGAATCATTTTCTTCTTGGTGGCCAGATGATTATTCCTGGTCATGGGATTGGTGTGGGTAGGGATAAGGGGGATGTTGAGAGGGATGAGGAGGGCCTACAACTGGTGAAAGGGCTTGGACAGCGGATGGCTTGGTTGTTGAAAAAGCTAAACCAGTAGCTTGATTGTTCTAAAAGTGATCGAGGGCGCTATTTAATTCTTCGACAGTGATGTTTTCGATTGATACCTCTAAATATTTTTTCAATTTTCATGCTTTCCAGGACAAGTGGAGCCCCAAGCCTTAAATGGCATTTACGTTCCAGGGAGCCTTGGTGCTCCCAAAACTTTTTGCCTGTGGTTTTTTTTGATAGGGTCTTTTAATAAAATTTTAAGATAAAAAGTATTGTTGATTGGATTATTTCTGAAGAATTTTATGAAAAGGCGATCCCTTTTTCCAATCACGTCTTTTGCCATCTTGCAGTTGGCAGTATGCATATTTTCTTATACTTCCGTTAGCTTTTCCAAGGAAGTTTTTTGGAAAAAGGTTGACGAAGGACTATTATGGGGCGAGTTTGATTCTCCTCTGAAATCAAAGATTAAGGACTCAAAAGTTACAATTGTAAAGATTAACCCCAAATTCTATTCATTGAGACTCCTTTCTGCTTCTGAACATAGCAGGGTAAGGATTACGGCAAAGAAATGGTGTGAAAAACATAACCTTATTGCTGCGATCAACGCTGGAATGTATCAGACTGATGGAGTCACAAATGTCGGTTTCATGAGAAATTTTAGCCATCTTAACAATCCAAGGTTTAACGGTAGTTACAAAGCTGTTTTGGCCTTCAATCCGGTTGACCCTGCTGTTCCGGAGGTCCAAATTATTGATTTGAGGTGCCAGGATTTTGAGAAACTGAGGCTTAAGTATCATACGCTTATTCAGAATATTCGGATGATTAGTTGCCGGCAAGAGAATGCTTGGAGCCAGCAGGATAAGATTTGGAGTATGGCTGTTTTCGGTATGGACAAGAATGGAGATGCGCTGTTTATTTTTACTGAGGCTCCTTATTCCGGTCACGATTTTATCAATATTTTGTTGTCCCTTCCTATTTCAATTTTTAATGCCATGTATTTAGAGGGAGGTCCCGAAGCGGGTTTGTATTTTTCTTCGAAGGGTGTGGAGTTTGAGAGGGTTGGTATTTATGAGACTGGTCTTCAGGAGGATCCTTATAAGGCCGTTGCCTGGCCAATTCCTAACGTGATCGGAATAATAAAGAAACCTAAGTAGTAAGCTTCGGATCTCATTCTTGTAATTTGAGAATTTTTGATTTCATTGCTTGCCCTGGTTGAAACACTTCAACGAAATGATTCCTTTTACAATTTAGCCCTTTTAATATTGCCCTATTAAATTACGACTTCCTTTGAAACGACGTATTAAAGGAAGATTTACAAAAATCACTCTTTCAGGAAGAAGCCGTTGATGAGGGAAAGTTACAATCTCTCGATTTCAAAAGGACACTCTATAATCATCAGATAAAATCAAAATGTTAGCCAAAATCGCCAACCCTTTAATTTGCTTTGTCGTCCCAACGGGATTTGAACGGGGAAGAAGGGTCAGGCAATGAAGATCCCTCGTCCCTTCAATATTTATGCGACCACTACTTATGAGAAGATGGCTCTAATGCTTTTTGTCTGAGCAGATGATCGGCCAGAACAATAGCCACCATCGCTTCACAGACCGAGTTGATTCGGGGGATGGGTGAGATATCATGCCTTCCCTTGATTTGCAACGTAACCGGCCTCATCGAAGAATCCACTGTCTTCTGTCCAAGATAAATGGAAGGAACAGGCTTGACAGCGACTCGAAGCAGAAGGTCAGCCCCGCTGGAGATTCCCCCTAAAATTCCTCCAGCGTCGTTCTTCTCAAACCCCTCTGGTCCTAACGGGTCATTGCATTCGGATCCAAACATACGGGCCGCTCCAAACCCAGCCCCTATCTCCACGCCTCGCACCGCACCGATGCTCATTAAAGCCTTGGCCAGGTCTGCCTCCAATTTGTCGAATACAGGTTCTCCCAATCCTGAAGGACAGCCTCGCACAAGGATCTCCACAATACCTCCTAATGTATCCCCTCGCTCTTTGGTCTCCTCGATCTTCCTCTCCATGGCCACGGCGGCTTTCCGATCCGGACACAGTAAAACATTTCTTTCGATTTCTTCAAAATCTATCTTTTCTATTTGGATCCCCCCAAGCTCCACGGTGTAAGCTAAAATCTCCATCTTCTCTTTTCCCAGAATCTTCTTGGCCACTGCTCCTCCTGCCATTCTTCCCACGGTCTCTCTCGCTGAAGCCCTCCCTCCACCTCGATGATCCCGGATGCCGTACTTTGCCTGGTAGGTGAAATCCGCGTGCCCAGGTCTGAAAATATCTCTCATTTCATCGTATGGGGTTGAATCCACATCTTCATTCCATATGATGATTGAAATGGGGGAACCGAGGGTCTTACCTTCGAAGACCCCGGAAAGGATTTCGATTCGGTCTCTCTCCTTTCGTGGACTTGATCCTACATATTGACCTGGACGCCTCTTTTCCATCTCTTTCTGAATATCTTCTTCAGAAAGCTCAATCCGGGGTGGACAGCCATCAATGACCACTCCCAGGGCTTTCCCATGGGATTCTCCCCATGTGGTTATTCGGAAGAGCGTCCCGAAGGAATTTCCTCCCATCTTAAATTCTCCCCATTTCTTCTTT
This sequence comes from uncultured delta proteobacterium, assembly GCA_963820625.1. Classification (GTDB taxonomy): domain Bacteria; phylum Desulfobacterota; class BSN033; order BSN033; family UBA1163; genus CAWGAV01. The sequence continues at coordinate 15,807 of CAWGAV010000010.1, read as the reverse complement.
AAGGACGGCTAAGATATTCTCCACGACCGTTTCCACATCCAGAGCCGAAGTATCGAGTTTTATCTTCGCAGCCCTATCATAGAAAGAGTTTCGGTAAGCCATCATCTCTTCTAACTCCTCCACGGTTCCCTTTCCTGTGAGGGTCGGTCTCGATGCAATGGTCCGGGGATCCTGCTCCATTCTTTTTTGTATAGCTTCTCGGTCGGCTTTCAGCCAGATGATGAAACCATTTCTCTCCAAATTGACGATGTTAACAGGATCGAGCACAGCCCCCCCGCCCAAGGCGATGACTAAATTTTCTTCCTTTGAGATTTCCTCAATCATTCTTTTTTCCAAGGCCCGGAAATAATCCCAGCCATGAGACTTCACTATATCACTGATCTGCCCTTCCTTAGATTCTATGAGATCATCCGTGTCGACAAACTGTCTTTCCATCCGAGAGGCAAGTCTTCGGCCCACGGTGCTTTTCCCTGAACCCCGATATCCAATCAAGATAATATTCATAAAATTTCAAAGTTTGATGAACTCGTAAAAAGTCAACCCTTCGACTCCCCGGCATAAATGCCGGGGCTTGCTCAGGGTTAACCCTGAGCGGCGCTCTCCTCACCGCCCTGAAGGGCGGAGCTTAGCGCCGCCGAATGGGTCAAAAATACCCCCTCTCCCTTGACGGGAGAGGGTCAGGGTGAGGGTGAAGAATCAAGAAAATTCACCAAGCTGTTTATCCCCCTCCCCTTCATCCCCTCTCGCCAGGGGAGGGGAAATTTTCTTTTTTACGAAACCGTCAAGGTTTAAGTTTTGAGCAAAGGGTGATCCTCAAACCCTACTTTTTATAGAGTTTCTGAAGCTTCTCCCAAAATCTCGGAAAAGACTTATCCACACATCGTTCCCCTTTAATCTTTACCCCTGGGATAGCAAGCCCTGCGATTGCAAAACTCATGGCCATGCGGTGATCATCATACGTCTCGATCTCCGCTCCATGGGGCTTTCCTCCTTCAATCTCCAACCCATCCTCTTCCTCTTTTACTCGAACACCCATCTTGCTCAGTTCTACAGCCAAGGCATGGATGCGGTCTGATTCTTTAACACGCAGGTGCCCGATATTCTGAATCACCGTCTTCCCCTGGGCAAAGGCAGTGGTAACCGCCAGAGTCGGGACGAGATCAGGCATTTCGTTCATATCTATTTCGATCCCATAAAACTCTCCTCCCAGAACTTCTACCCAGTCACTTCCCCGGGTCACACGGCATCCCATTCTTTCCAGTATCTCAAGAAATCCTATGTCTCCTTGGATAGTAGCCGGATTGAGATTTTTAACTTTTACTCTCCCCTTGCAAACCGCTGCTGCCGAGAAAAAATAGGAGGCATTTGAAGCATCTCCTTCAATCTGATAGTTTTGTGGGAGATAGTGCTGTCCCGCCTTAATGAAAAAGGAACGGTATCCTTGGCTCTGTATCTCCACACCAAAGGCGGACATCACATCCCGGGTGATGTCGACATAGGGTTTGGAAGCTAAAGGGCCCGTCACCTCTATATTTACATCTCTCAGGGCATAGGGGGCCACCATCAGGAGGCCGGAAAGGAATTGACTGCTCTCTTCACCTTTGATCCGCGCCCTTCCACCTTTGAGGCCATGGGACTCCACAACAACGGGCGGACAGTCGTCCCCTTTTTGGGAATAGGCTTTGACCCCCAGTTCTCCCAAACCATTCAACAGCTCGCCCATGGGCCGCTTTCTCATCCGGTCACTCCCGTCCAATAGAGTGATTCCCTTTTTAAGAGCAGCCAGTGCTGTGAGAAATCTCATGGAGGCCCCTGAATGACCCACATCGATTCTGTCATCCGTCGTTTTAAACTTTCCTCCTCTCCCCAGGACTCGAACACGATCCCTTTCCCAGAAGACCGGCACTCCAAATTTTATCAGTGCCCGGACTGTAGACTCCGTATCTTCACATTGAAGGGCATTGATTAAAACAGACTCGCCATCGGCTAAGGAAGAAAGGATCAGTGCCCGGTGGGTATAGCTTTTTGATCCAGGGATGGTCACCACTCCATCACAATGACTGAGGGGTCTCACTTCTATCATCGCTTTCCCATTTGAGGCTTGGTAGAATGGGCCTTTAAGGGTTCTCTCTCCAACACCCGGCGGAGATCTTTCTTGATTTGCCCGATTTCCAACCTCCTCCCTGTCCAAATCTCAAATTGGGCCACACCCTGACGAACGAGCATCTCCAACCCATTGATCGTGAGACATCCCTTCTCTTTGGCCTCACGGAGGAGTTTTGTCTCTAAGGGCTGGTAGACAATGTCCATGACCATCATTCCCTCTTTCAACAACCCTCTTGGAACAGGAGTTTCTTTATCTCGTGGGTACATTCCGAGAGAGGTCGCATTGATAATAACATCGGCCTCAAGTTCTCCTCCCTTCATTTTAACGAAAGAAGATATTGGCAGATAATCACACCCTAATCCTTTGCTTAGCCCTTCCCCCTTTTTTTTCGAGCGATTAGCAACGATGAATTGACAATCTCTTTTCTTTAAACCAAAACCTATGGCCCGAGCCGCGCCACCTGCTCCAAGAAGAATCACACTCTTTCCTCTCAGATCGATCTTCTCCTCCAATGCCTCTAAGGCTCCTCGACCATCGGTGTTATAGCCGATCAGCTTTCCCCCTCTATTGACAATCGTGTTAACGGCTTCAATCTTTCTTGCCATTCCTTCCACTTTATCAAGAAATGGAACAACTTCGATCTTAAATGGGCTGGTCACGCTCACTCCCTTCACATCAAGTCCCCGGATCCCTCTTAAAGCCTCTTCAAGATTTTTTACTTCAAAAGCCAGATAGATGGCGTTCCAGCCCAGCCTTTTAAAAGCCCCATTGTGAATAATGGGGCTCAAGCTATGTCGCACCGGATTTCCGATCACTCCGTAAAGCTTTGTCTGGGCATCGATCATCTCATCTTCTCCCAGATATCCTTCAGCTCTCGAACGGTCAGCTGCCCAGGAGCAGAGGCCCTGCTTTGATTAAGCGAAGCATACGTCCAGGCCGCTCCCAAGAAGGGAGAAAAGATACGACTGATCTTCCCCTTTTCTCCCATGCAGAAGACAACGATCTTCTGCCTTTTTGCTTTGGCAAAAGGAATGAGCGATAGGATGTTGAGATTGTCTTCCCAGGACCTGGCAAAGGGAACAATCTTGATCACATCCGCTCTCAATCGAATCATTTGGTCACAAAGCCTTTGCAGTTCTTTTGAGGAAGGCGTTCTTCGAAAATCATGGAAGGAGAGGATGACTTCTGTCTCTCTTTTATTTCTTATTAAATCCTGAAGAAATGATCTCTCAGTTGCCAACTCGACATCGATGTAATCTGCTCCAAAATCAATGGCATCCTGTAAAACGCTCAATCTTTTTCTTTCCTCGCCTTTGTATTTGCCTCCTTCTTCTTTTCTTCGATTGGTGACGATGAAAGGTTTTTGCCGGTTCTCGAGGAGAAGCGCCAGGTCCACTCCTTTGAGATAGTCTATACGAAGCTCAATAAGGTCTGCCCATCGGTTAGCTTCTTTGATGGCGATAAGGGCTTTTCCCATGGTCGTTTCGACAACAGGAATACAAAGCTTTCCCACTTTCTCACCTCTCTACGATGGTCTCATCAATCTGAACCCCGAAATGTCTCCCTCCTTTTTCCAGGTAAACCAGCACTTCACTCCCTTCTTGAAGGTCCATCAACGAAATGGCTTTCCCATCGGGTTGGACCAATCGAATGGTTTCGGCATTCTGCAGGATCACTGAAATATTTTGACTTTTCTCCTCTGCTTCTACCAAAACCAGGGGACGCCTCTCCACCTTAGCCCTTCCCACCACGGCAGGATAATTTTTACCCTCAAAATTCACGATCAGTACACGATCCCCTGTTCTGATTTCCGAGAGATATTTTGTCTGTCCATCCGCCATACGGATATAGGCATGGACTGGACCCGCATTCACCCGAAAGGGCCTTATGCTTCCAAAAGGGTTCTCCACATTCTCAGAATGAATGAGGAAGAGGGCCTGACTGCTATTGCCCACAAGCATCCCTTCCCCTGAAACCATCGAAGAACAAGTATCCACACAGACCCGATCTCCTGAGTCCAAAGGCTCGATGCGCTTGACTCTGGCAGTTAAAAGCTCTAATTTTTCTTTTTCCCCCTTGAGCATTAAGAGGATATGCCGCACGGCATCAGGATCGGGATTGTTGATCACAACCCCTTCCACTCCTTTTTCAAGAATACCAAAGTTCGTCCGGCCTTCATGGAGTTTATCGATCTCGACAAAGAGGTGATCCGTCTTGCTCAATAAATTCTCCAAGGGGATGATCGTCCAGTCTCCTCCCTTGACGACTACCTTCTTGGAGAAGCTTAAGGTGACGATCTCTTCTTCGTCTCTCTTCTCTCGAATTTCCTTCTCGATAACATCCTGACCCAACTTCAAATCTCCATCTTCGGCCACGATCGGGATGATGCCTATCTTTCTTACTTCGGATGCCATTCCGGGTGGAACCCAGAGGGCATCGGCCCCGCATTCCACCGCGGCAAGGGCTATCTCTTTGTCCCAAGGAACGGTTTTGACCCAGATCTTTTTCATCCCCTCTTACCTAATTCCTTCAACCCTTCTTCGATCGTTGAGCCCTGCTGGACAATCTTACAAATCGCCCGGACGATCTTTGATGGATCTTTGTGCTGGAAGACATTTCTGCCAATCGAGACTCCGGCTCCTCCTGCAACCATAGCCCCCTTTACCATTTCTAAAATATCCCGGTCGGTCTTTATCTTCCCTCCCCCGGCAATTACCACTGGAACGAAACAACCTTCCACCACCTCTCTAAAACTCTCCGGAGAACCGGTATAGGGGACCTTAATGATGTCTGCTCCCAATTCTGCTCCCAGGCGGGCTGAATGCTTTACGATCTTTACATCATTCTCATCTTCCCCTTTATGAGTTTTCACGTACATCATTGCCAAAAGGGGCATTCCCCATTCCATCGCTACCTTGGACACAGCCCCCAAATCTCTCAGCATCGATTTCTCCTCCTCGGCCCCAAGGTTGATGTGGATGGAAATGGCATCCGCTCCTAATCGGATCGCCTCTTCCACAGTGCAAATCAGGGTTTTGGAATTTGGATCGATGGCGATCCGGGTGCTCGCTGAGAGATGAAGGACTAAGCCCATTTCCCCTCTGTTCCTCAGAGCCGTCTCAACCAATCCCTTATGCATGATAATGGCATTTGCTCCACCCAGAGCTACAGCACGGATCGTCTCTTGCATGTTGATCAACCCAGTCACAGGGCCCACGGTGACACCGTGATCCATGGGGATGATCACTGTCCTGCCTGAATTTCGGTCCATGATGCGTTCCATCCGAATCTTTTTCCCTATCATGACCTCTCTCCTCCCATATTATAAACAAAAAAAGCCGTGAAGAGTAGTTAAGGCGGGGTCAGGTCCTGCTTTTTGATATTTTTAAAAATCAAGATTAAAGGCCCAACCCCCGACCTTCTACTTATCTGATGGAAAACATAACACAGGCTTAAAGATTGAACAAGAACTCCGAGGTAATCAATTGTAAATTGTGATTTGAGGAGGGGTTATAGGGAGGCATCCATTACAGACAGGATGGGGTGATTCAAATAAATGGTGGTCCCAACGGGATTCGAACTGTATCTTCGATGTGGGAGTTGGTGAAAACGCTTTGTTTCGCCATTTTTAGACCTTTTTAACCCCTTTAGCCCGGTCTGGGAGGGTTAAGTCCCGACCAGATTCACGACCAAGAATTACTTCCTGTAATCGTTAGGAAGGGGGTGCACGACAAATTTATGGGTAAATATTCAAGCAGGGATTCGATCCTCCCAGAAATCTTCCCAGCGATTACTGAGAATGCAACACCGTAGAGCTATGATATTGTTTGCTCCCCTTACAGTCCAGTGCATTCCAGACTGTTTAAGGCGTTGGCCAATTACGGTACGACAGCCGGCTTCAACTACCCCAGATCCCACGAACAACCCTTGTTTCCTGAAATCCTCGTAGCGCATTCTGTCCCTATTTTTCTCAAAGTAGGCGATTTCCCCTTCGAAGACCTCTTGCTGCTGCTCTGTGGAGGCTGACAGGTATTGGATAGCTTTCATGACGTGTTCTACTTCCCCCCGATCTAATTCCTTGCGCTGTTTGCTTGCCCAGGGATTTAATCTTTTTTGATCACCCCCAAAAGCTGCCCGGGCGGCATTCCAATAATGTTCCCGCGCATGATACAGATCGATGATCTGAATCGCTCCATAAAAGTGTTCCTCGGCAATATTCCATATCCAAGGGGCACCATCGCCAATGACCGAAACCTTTTGGGCCCTCTCTAACCCCCGACCTACCGCCTCTGCATAAATCCGACTCCCAAAGGCTTCCGTCGTCTCGATGGCCCCTACATAACTGGTCGAATCCTCATCCCGTTTCGGATAGCCTTTTTCATCGAGCGCGGTCTGGGTAAAGACACAACCTAACTTGACCTCTCTGGTCTTCGCCCGCCCCTCTTCCCCCTTCCCCTTTCGATTCACGGTCTCTGCCTTGACCACGGGAACCCCTGTCCCATCCATACAAATATACATCTTCGGAACCGCCTGGATGGGAACCACCTTGCCCGATAAGAATCGGCTGGCTTCTCTCTGATAGAACACCTCCACCTCCTTTCCTAATTGATGAGAAACCCTTTCGATCGCTTTGGGATCCACTTCAATGCCCGCCATCTCTTTGATGTCCTTGTACCCCAAACCGAAAGGCCGATAGGCTCCCACCCTCCCGATGATCCGCCTCACGCCAGGACTAAAGGAGGTTTCTACAATGTCCAGAGCCCTGTCCTTCGGACAATATCCCTCCTCACACTCCTCATCATAATAATAAGCTCGCTTGACGGTCACCGGACCTAAAACAGTAAGCAGTTCCTTGTCTCGATACTCTTTGAATTCAAACGTATGACCCCTTTCACAAGGCAGGGTTCTGCCCCGATAATCGCCACCATCTGAATTCAACAATTTCTCTAACATCATGCTGCCCACCGAATGCATGGATGAACGGATATGAATCTCAAGAGCTTCCAGATCAAAGTGACCACACCTCTCTCTGTCTCTCAAAGACAAAGTCACGATACGGTCCACTTCCTTCTCAATCTCTTCCTGAAGAGCCTCTGTAATTTTTTTTTCAGCTCCTCCTGTTCATTCTTGTCTTCTATTTCAGCGACAGGCCGTAACTCACAAATCTTCTCACTCAGCCCAACCAATTCTTCGCAAAGTTTTAAGAAATTCCGATAATTGGCAGTCTCCTCCATGTACTTCCGCAATTGTGGACCTAACTTCAAGCTCTTCGCATAGCTCTTTCCCTTAATGGTGGTGTTCCATAGATACTGGGGACCATGGCCAGGATGGCCCGGCTTGGTACAAATACAGTTTTCCTTTCCACATCTCCGGTAATTGACAGAGATCGTTCCACGTCTGAAATCCCCCATCGTTTCTAACTTCTGATACAAAGACTTCCTCTTCATCTTGAGGCTCCCTAGGGTCTCTTCCATAGCCACCTCCTATAATCTGATTGCTTAATAAGCATTCAGATTATAGGCTAAATAAATAAGTTTGTCAAATCTACCCATATTTATGTCGCAGACCCTTAGGAAGGCATTTTGTCGTAATAGTGCGGATTTCAAAGTATAATCGACAATCTCAAGAGAGTGTATTTGGTCTCATAAGTGGAATAAAAAATCCTTGACATTTAAAAAGTAATTTTTTATGATATTTTTTGAAATTAAATAAGTTAAATAAGAAGGTTGTGGGGTCCAGAAATATATTAGTATTTCTGGAGGTTAAAAAGCTGGATAGTCGGGCCGCTATCCGAAAATAAAATTTCGGATAGCGGCTTTTTTATTGCCGTGAAGGGGCGGGACTGTATTTCTCACATCTGAGGAAAATGGGTAAAAATCAGAAAAATTATAGAAAGGAGGGGCCAATGGGAAAGAAACTTATTTCATCATTCTTTTTAGCGTTTCTTTTCATAGTTTGTTTTAGCTGTGCATCCAAACCTTTACCGGACCAAGGTGTTACGATTCTGAGTCCAAAGGCAAATAATGTTGTAACGGCAGGAGATTCTTACGAGATTCTCTGGAAAGCGGAACCGGCGGAATCTGAATTTGGAGCAATGGTGACAGTGGAGTTCTCAAAAGATGGAGGAAAATCGTGGGAGAAGGTGGAAGAAAATGTGCCCAACAGTGGAAAATATGTATGGAAAGTTCCTAAAACAGATTCGGCGCAGTGCAAAGTTCGCATTTATTCCCAGTTTAGACCTAAATATCGTGGGGCTTCAGAGGTGTTTTCCGTGAAGTAAGGGAACGGATAAATAAGTGTTTTCAAAATGTCTGCAACCTTGGGGCGATTCCAACAAATATCTCAAGGCTAATGCAAAATGAAGTTATAAAAATGGGAGGGACTTAAATGGGTCAAGATGAAAAGATAAGAGAGGCTCAAGAAATATTAAATTGGGTAATATTGCATTTAAATGGAAGTATTATGTGTAAGGTAATTGATTACAAGCATGAAAACTATCGGGTTCAATTTTTTACAAAGGAGAATAAATTAATTATGCCAATTCAAATTCCTGAGGAGTGGGTTAAAGAAAGTAACCCCAAGGAGAATTTTATTAACGATAAGCTAAAAACTTTATTAAAAAATTTAGAGAATTATTAATAAATCGCTTCGAGTTGTCCCAAATAAGTTTCCCGTCCTCAAGATGGAAGGTGACTTTTCGGAAAGGAGAAAGAGGAAACGCTTTCTTTCACCGTCCATTCCCACCTAATGGGTATACGCACTTTCACCCTGAATCGTCAACTTCTGATATGGCTTAATCCTCACCCTTTGTAGGTGTACTTCACAATTTTACACGGTTAAAGAATTTTTAACTCAGATTATTCCATTGATTAAAAAGTTCTTGAAGCAAACGTAAAAAGAATTTGATAAAATGAAGAGGATCTAATCTTAAATCGAGTGAAAGTCTCTAAATCTACAACAAGGAGGTCATCATGATGGAAAAGAGGATAAGTCGAAGAGAATTTCTGAAGGTATCAGCGGCTACCGGTGCCGTCTTGTCCATGAGCCCGAATATCGGTTTCGCTGAGGAACCTAAGCCGATTCAGCTTTTGAAACCACAAATTGGGAGTGGAAATCCCTTGATGCAGTTGTTATGGAAAAGAATGTCTTCAAGGGGATTCGGCCCAGAATCGTTCCCCGTCGAGGTTCTTTCAAACATGCTTTGGGCAGCCTTTGGAATCAATCGTCCCGACGGAAGGCGAACCGCACCTTCTGCGAGTAACCGGCAGGAGATCGATATTTATGTGGCTACACCCAGCGGACTTTATCTATATGATGCCAAAGCCAATCTATTGAATCCCATTTTAGCAGGAGACATTCGGGGCGTGACAGGACGTCAACCTTATGTCAAGGAGGCTGCTGTTAACCTTATCTATGTGGCAGATTATTCGAAGATGGGAACAGCCACCGATGAAGAAAAAGCTTTCTTATCAGCCGCTGACACGGGATTCATAAGTGAAAATGTCTATCTTTATTGTGCCTCCGAAGGGTTAGGAACGGTGGTGCGTGCGAACATAGACAGGCCAGCCTTGGCAAACGCAATGAAGCTTCGACCGGACCAGAAGATTATTCTTGCCCAATCGGTAGGATATCCCAGAAAGTGATCATAGAGGAGTGTAACGAATAAGGGGTGGGTTGTTGTGTTAATGCAAGACTTGCCCCTAAATCATCAACTGCCTTTACATTCTATCTTCCTTGTCGTTGGCTAACAGTTTTTGACCATAATGCAAGATTGCATTTGATAATCGTTATCTGCAATACTGGTCTAAAATCTTCCTTCATATCTTGTGGCCATTCAGCTTGACATTCAACGGGGGAAATTTCCCCGCGCTACTTGACTCATTAAATTTCCTGCCTATTTTGAAATGAATACTTGTAGGGGTACCCGCTCAGCCTACATTCAGCTTGGATTTACAAAATTCGTCACACCTTGAACAAAATGCCATTTTGAACCCCGGCTTTCTGTGTTAAATCGCCGTCAACAACTCTGCCATAATAGAAAAAATCCTTCTTAAATTAAATACTTACAAAACAGAAACCTCCATCCCTTTTCCCCGGCACATATCTTGCTGCCTATCAAAATTAGGCATACCACGAAAAACTCTATAAAACCAAAGTAAAGCGAGATAAGGCATCCCATGGAAAAAAGCAAAGATGAGGTCTTAACTACGGACGAAGCGATTCAATACCTAAAGATCTCAAGGCCCACTTACTTTAAGTGCATTCGCCTTGGCAGGATAAACGCAATCAAAGTTGGCAGCGGCTGGAGAGTCCTTCAGTCAGAGTTAAACAAATTCCTAAAGAGCGGAAAGGGAAGATCAAAAGGAGAGAACGACTTGGCATAAATCGCCGCTTTGGTAACAGGACACCAACCACAATGGATGGGAGGCACTTAGGGAAAGTGAAGCCAAGTCCAGGGACCTCTATGACAACGCCCCTGTGGGATATCATGAATATGACAAAGAAGGGCGAATTACTAAAGTCAATCGGACGGATCTTGAAATGTTGGGCTACACAGAAGGAGAGATGGTCGGGCATTCCATCTGGAAGTTTAACGATCTAATAAATTTATGAGGATATAAAGGAGGTAGAAAGTAATGCGGACAATGAAAAAATTTTTGGTTAGTGCTGTGGTCTTTCTGACCTTAGCTCTGTTTTCCATAGAGGCAGGAGCTGAGAAAAGAATCGGTGTTCTTCTGTTTAGTGAGGAGGGTCGCTATATAGAAGCCACAAAAGGCTTTATGGATACGCTCAAAGAAAGAGGCTTCGGAGAGCCCCAGACAAAAATCATTATAGAAAATGCAGGCGGCAACAAGGCGAAGGTAGCAGAGCTGGTACAGAAATTTGCTGCAGCAAAGATGGATTTGATCTTTACAGCAGGCACCTCTGCGACCACAGCCGTCGCCCGGGAGATTAAGGAGGTGCCGATTGTCTTCAGTGTGGTCTATGATCCCGTGGAGGCGGGAATAGCTAAGGATTGGAAAAGTTCAGGAAACAACACTACCGGTACCTCCTCTAAAGTTCCCATGTCAAAGCTCATGGATAGTCTGAAAGTGTTTGCGCCGGTAAAAAGGCTGGCAGTGCTATATACGTTTGGTGAAAAGAACTCCGAGGCACAACTTAAAGATCTACAAGGAATTCAAGCAGATTATGGGATCAAAGTTGCCCCGGTTCCTTTGACCAGAACGGAAGAAGTTGCACAGCTCCTCCCGGTAGTCATACGTTCGACAGATGCCCTGTATGTTACCGGCAGCAATCTTGTCGATAGTCAGCTTTCGATAATCGTGGATATGGCGACTAAGGGAAAAGTGATTACGATAACCCACCTTGACGACTTAGTAGAGAAAGGGGTACTTTTGGGCGTATGCTCGGATTCATATTCGATGGGCCGCCTGGCAGGGGAAAAGGCAGTAAAGATCCTCAAAGGCGTGAAGCCGTCATCTATTCCCATAGAATCTCTGAAACAATTCGATGTGATGATTAACCTAAAGACGGCAAAAGCAGGGGACTTTCAGGTTCCGCCGGATTTCATGAAAACGGTAAGAAGGACCATAAAATAACTGTCGGCAAATTGTGGCTATGCTGGAAGGGAATATCGACATGTTCAAAGAGAAGTTTAATAAAAGCATCCGGTTCAAATTTTTGAGTGTCATGTCCGTCATCCTCTTTGTTGGCACCCTGGTGATAAGTCTTGTCATTGCAATAAACGAAGGGAAGGTGCTCAAGAATTCCTTAATGACCACGGGGCAGAGTCTTGCATCCTACATAGCCAAACTCGGCAGAGACCCTCTGCTCATGAAGGACAGCATTCAATTGGATGCTATCGTAACCGATGCAAATAAGGACGAAAATATTGCCTATACTATTATCCGTGACGGGCAAGGCGCCCCCCTCACTTCTCAATATGCGAGCATTAATTATCGTCTGCCGAGGTTTAATGCCATTCTTTTAGAGTTGTCAAGAGACCACGAGCTTCAAGACATTATTGATGCTATCAAAAAGAAAGAGTCCGTTATAGAAGTCTCAACCCCCATAATGATCGACATTAAAACTATCGGTGCGGTTACCATTGGCATGTCGACACATAAGGTGCATCAACAGATTGTAAAGACTATACTATTTGTCATCGCACTTAACGTGGCGGTAGCATTTGTACTTGGAGCGGTGTTGTTTGTTGCATCAAAGAAAATAGTATTTGATCCGCTTATTGAGCTTGCCCATGCCTCTTCCCGCCTCGCAAAGGGAGATCTCTCAACACTGGTAAAGGTTAGGACGACAGGAGAGGTGAAAACGCTGGTAGACAGCTTTAATGAGATGGTCAAGAATTTGGAGAAGGTGACTGTTTCGAAAGATTATGTGGATAACATCATCAGGAGCATGATTAACACATTGATAGTTGTTTCACCGGACGATAAAATCATAAGGGCCAATGATGCTGCCTGTAGGCTTTTAGGGTATGAAGAAGAAGAACTTATCGGGCGGCCGGCTGAAACGATCTTCGGTGGGGAAAGGTCACGCAAAGATTCATGGATGAAGACCATGTTGGCAGATGGCCGTGTCGGTAATATTGAAGAATCGTATAGGGCAAAAAACGGCCGCGAATTTCCAGTTTTGTTTTCAGCATCAGTTATGCGTGACGACAACAATCTATTTCGGGGGGCAGTGTATGTGGCCCAGGATATCACCGAGCGTAAGCGGGCAGAAAATAGACTGGCAAAACTAAATGAATGCTTCCTTAATTTTGGGAGCAATTCCGAAGAAAATATTAATCGATTAGTGGCAAACTGTGGAGAGTTAATGAATGCCGCTTGTGCTCTTTATAATTGCTTAGAAGGCAATATACTTCGTTCAGTAGGGGAATGGAATGCTCCGCCTGGCTTCAACCCAGTGGATACCCCTGAAGGACATATTTGTTATGATGTGATTCAACAAAGTTTAGACTCTCCTGTTGTGATACGCAATCTTCAAAACACTCCTTACTTCCAAACCGACCCTAATGTAAAACAATATGGATTGCATACTTATGTCGGCATGGCAGTGAAATTGCGTCAAATAGCAATTGGATCGCTTTGTGTCGTTTACCAGGCCGATATTGAACCAAGTCCTGAGGAACTCAATCTCATGAGCATCATTGCCACTGCCATTGGTGTTGAGGAAGAACGCAAGCGATCGTTGCAAACCATTCAGCAATCAGAGGAACGGTACAGAACCATTTTAGAAAATATTGAGGAGGGCTATTTTGAGGCGGATATCGCAGGGAATTACACCTTTTTTAATGATTCGCTCTGTCGGATGTTAGGTTATTCCAGAGATGAGATGGTGGGCATGAATAACCGACAGTACACGGATCAAGAGAATGCGAAGAAAGTGTTTCAAGCTTTCAATAAAGTCTATAGAACGGGGGAATCCACCAAAGAATTCGATTGGGAGATTATAAGAAAAGATGGGACAAAACAATATATTGAGAGCTCTGTATCTTTAATAAAAAATATATCAGGGCAACCGGTAGGGTTTCGCGGCATTGTTCGAAACATCACCGAGCGAAAGCAGGCAGAGGAGGCGCTGCTCCAGAGCGAGGAGAGGTTCAGGCAATTGTATGACGAAGCTCCTGTGGGCTACCATGAATACGATAGCGAGGGACGCATCACCAGGGTCAATCATACAGATCTTGAGATACTGGGATACACTGCTGAGGAGATGATCGGGCAGCCCATATGGAAGTTCAACATTGAAGAGGAATTAGTCCATCAGCAGATCTTGGAGAAATTAGCCGGCTCCAGGCCTCCTGGCCGTGGTATTGAGCGGACTTACCGACGAAAAGATGGTACGACCTTTCCAGTCCTCATCGAGGATCGAATCATACGGGGTGAAAATGGCCGGATCACGGGCATTCGTGTCACAATTCAGGACATCACCGAGCGCAAGAAAACGGAAGAAGAAAAAACAATCCTTCAGGAGCAGCTTCGCCAATCGCAGAAGATGGAGGCCATCGGTAGCCTTGCAGGGGGCATTGCTCATGATTTTAATAATCTGCTGACCGTCATCAAAGGCTACAGTCAACTCTCCCTTGTTGAGATAAAAGAAGGCGACCCATTAAAATTAAATATCGAGGAAATCAGAAGGGCTGCAGACCGTGCGGCTGATCTGACACGTCAACTTTTAGCGTTCAGTCGGCGCCAGATCATGGAGATGAAGGTATTAGACCTCAACGATTTATTGAAAAACCTTGACAAGATGCTACGCCGCGTCATCGGTGAGGACATTGAACTAGTCACCCTGTTGGCGGAGGACCTAGGGAGGGTCAAGACCGATCCAGCACAGACCGAACAGGTGGTCATGAATCTTTCGGTCAATGCAAGGGATGCGATGCCCAATGGAGGAAAACTCACCGTTGAGACGGCAAACGTGGATCTGGATCAGACGTATGCCCGTGCCCATGTCGCTGTGGCGCCGGGTCGTTTTGTGATGATTTCGGTAAGTGATACCGGAGTGGGCATGACCCCGGAAGTGAGGGATCGTGTCTTTGAGCCTTTTTTTACGACTAAAGAGAAGGGCAAAGGGACGGGATTGGGTTTGTCAACAGTTTATGGGATTGTGAAGCAAAGCAACGGAAACATCTGGGTTTACAGCGAACCTGGCAAAGGCACTACATTTAAAATCTACCTTCCTCGTGTGGATGAACCTCTTGAGGAATTAGGGGAGAGGGTGGAGGTCAAGGAAATTCCCCGTGGCACAGAGACGATTCTTGTCGTTGAGGACGAAGAGGATGTTCGTAAGCTGGCTGTGCGAATCTTAGAAAGACAAGGATATAAAGTTTTAGAGGCATCGCAAGGATTGGATGCTTTTCTTATCGCTGAGAAATATGAAGACCTTATCCATCTTTTGGTGACCGATGTGGTGATGCCTAAGATAAGCGGTCGTGAATTAGCGGATCGTATAGCAGAAATTCGTCCGGAGATAAAAGTGCTCTATATGTCGGGCTATACAGACAATGCTATTGTCCATCACGGCGTTTTAAGAGAAGGGATGAAATTTATTCAGAAGCCATTTACAGTGGAAGGGTTGGCGAGAAAGGTGAGGGAAGTACTGGATAAAGACTTAAAACCCGTTGTTTAGTTTGGAATTAGTTGGGTACGATGACCGGTGCCCTGATGCTCACTTTCATCCCGTAATCGTCAACTTTCAATACAGTATAATCCTCACTCTTTGTAGGTGAAGTTGAGAAAATATTGGAAGTAGACAGACATAAGAAATGAAAAAAGAGAAGATGCGTAAATTAAATGGGTGGGCAAAAGATTAACCTCTGGGTTTGGTAATGATCGCTCAGCAATTTGCCGTAGGTGCTGAGCCGTGTTTTCAGTTTCTAAAGTTGATTAAGTCGGGTGATAGGATCGAAGCTTTTTCATCACTGCCAAAGGCTAAGGAATGGGTAGGACTGTATAGAAATCATAGACAGATGTAAAGGTCCGTGATCGAGTGTCTAAGAAGATTTGGGAAAAACGGCAAGTTGGTGGATGGGGGTCAGGTCTTGCATTATTACTCTTGGTCACTTTACCGAAATAAGAGAAAGAATTCTCGCACAATAAAAGCCCTGATCAATGATCAGCGCTTCTTGTATATAAATGGTGGTCCCAAGGGGATTCGAACCCCTGTTACCGACG